>NZ_JAYDZX010000001.1:0-837993 GCF_035607535.1 Salinimicrobium aquimaris | reverse complement strand
TCAAAAGCTACAGAAAGACCTTTTTGGCCTGCAGCGAGATTTCTTCGGTAGAAGGCGTTGCTTTCTTCGGCAGTGGAAAAGCCGGCGTACTGGCGGATGGTCCATGGACGCATCACATACATGGTACTGTATGGTCCTCTCAAAAAAGGAGGTATTCCGGCAGCGAAATTGAGGTGAGGCAGAGCCTGAAATTCATAGGTTTTTTCAGGGGTGTTCGAATCTTCTTTTGTGTTTTTCAGCTTTAAATGCTGTAGATCCTTTCTGCTCATATTTATTCTTCGCTGTTAATACTTTCTTCTTTCTTAAGCCTTTCCTGTTCCGATTTTTCTGATAAACGCTTCTCAATCACCGGCTGTAGTAAAGTCTTTCGCGGTTTTTGCTTTACAAAAGGATACAGCTCCAGCTCATCTTTCATCTTATCCTGTGGGTTGGGATATTTATTGGTCCCAACAAGCACCAGCCTGCCTTCATCAAATTCTTCCTGTTCTTTGGCTGCGCTTTCTGAAATTTTCTTCTGAATTATTCCCTCCTTTAACTGGGTCACAAAGCCACCTCCTTTTTCGATGTCCTTGAAGATATCCAATGCCTTGTCGGCCATTTCGTGGGTTAGGGTTTCGATGTAATAACTTCCTTCAGCAGGATTTGCTACTTTTTCGAAGTAACTCTCATGCTTTAGCACCAGGAGTTGGTTACGGGCAATGCGGCTACCAAAGCTGTTATTTCTGTGATAAATAGCATCATACGCCATATTGCAAACACTGTTGGCACCTCCAAGCACCGCACTCATACTTTCGGTTGTGGTGCGAAGCAGGTTCACATTAAAGTCGTATAATGTTTTGTTGCGGCGGGTGGGTTGCGCCAGGATCTCACATGCGGAATCAAGTCCGTACTCGTGACTCAAGGTGGAAAATAACAGTCTTAACGCCCTTAACTTAGCAATCTCAAAAAAGTAATTTGGTCCTACTGAAGCGAGGAACTGAAATTTTGGCCTTTTTGACACCTCAGTTTTTTGAGCTATATGATTGAAATACTCGTTTACGTGAGCCATGGCATATGCCAGTTGCTGCGGAATGTTAGCACCGGCATTTTGATAAAGCCCTGTATCTATGGAAATGAACGACTTTAAATTCTTACATTTTTGAAGCAGGATATCCAGCACCCTGTGATCTTCTTTTTGATCCTGAAACCAGTTTCCGCTACGTGCAAGGTTTCCAATAATATCAAACTGAAGAAATACCTGTGATCCCTGCCTAACCTGTTGATCCAGCCGCAGGAAAAATTCTTCCGAAGCAAATTCCGGCTTGAGGTACAGAGGTAGTTCGGCAAGATCGAGTCCGGCGAAAAGCGCATTCAGGTCAACTTCTTCTGAAGGTAATATGAACCAGATGCTCTCTGCGCCTTTCCGCAGTGCTTCATGAGCTCTTTTGTTGGCTTTTTCAGCAGAAGTAACAAAGATCTGCTCCGTAATATTCCACTGCAGAGGAGTTTTTAGGTGTACCGATCCTGCAGAATCGTCCTGGTGGTAAAAAGGCTTTACATTGATCCCATCGAGGGATTTCCATACAAGCTTTTCATTGTAATCGGCACCTTTGAGGTCGTACTGTATCTTCTGTTTCCACTGTTTAGCCGATACTTCTTCAAATTCACTGAATAAATTCTCTTTCATTTGTCATAAAATTAAAGGACCTCTAAAATCACTTTTTTAGAACCTAATCTTCTTCCTCTCTGTACTCAATGATAAAGATCTCTTCATTATCCCTTTTCATGAAATATTCGCGACGGGCAAATTTTTCAAGTTCAAGGGAATCATTCAGATTTTCTATAATAGCTTTGTCGTGGGAGATCTCGTTGAGGTAATATTCTTTATTCTTTTCCAGGTCGTCGATCTCAAGATCCAGTTCCCTGTGAATAAGCCAGGAGTTACTGTCCAGGAAAAGCATCCAAAAACTGAATGCTACCAGCACCAGGGTATATTTGTTGGCGATGATGCGAAACCATCTGTTACTGCGGATGTCTTTCCACTTCATAACCCGAAATATACAAAATTAGAGTAAACGTTGACGTATAATGGTCTGAACAATATCAACAGCCACAGTATTGTAGCGATTGGTAGGGATAATGATGTCTGCGAACTCTTTAGTGGGCTCAATGAACTGTTGGTGCATTGGTTTCAAAGTGGTTTGGTAACGGTTCAAAACCTCCTCCAGGTCCCGGCCTCTTTCGGCAATATCTCTTTTGAGTCGGCGAATTAATCGCTCGTCACTGTCGGCATGTACATAGATCTTAATGTCAAACATTTCCCGTATGTCGGGGTGGGTGAGGATAAGGATCCCTTCCACAATGATCACTTTGCGAGGTTCGATCGTGACCGTTTCCCCGGTGCGGTTGTGCTCCTTAAAAGAGTAAACAGGCTGCTGAATGTTCTTACCGGCTTTAAGGTCTTTTAGATGCGAGACCAGCAGGTCGAAATCTATGGACTTGGGATGATCAAAATTGATCTTTGTACGCTGCTCATAGGTGAGGTGGCTGGTATCCTGGTAGTAAGAATCCTGAGAGATGACATCAACTTCCTCGTTCTTAAGCTCCTCGATGATTTGATTAACTACAGTAGTTTTTCCGCTCCCGGTACCTCCGGCAATTCCAATAATCAACATATTCTAAATTTTCGGCAAAGGTAATTATTTACCGAGTTATCAAATATTGTTTATTTTTCTATGGCGCCAACTTCTTCTTCGGTCACCGGTTCTTTGAGGGTATTTCCCCAGGAGCTGTAGATATAATTCATGACATTGGCAATTTCCTGGTCGCTAAGACCAAGCGCCGGCATTAGGTTGTCATATTCTACACCATTGACCGTAATGGGTCCGCGTAAACCGAATTTAACGGCGTGTATAGATTCCTTCCGCTTTTCTTTCAGCCAGTCTGAATTTTTTAAAGGCGGAAAAACTCCTTTTATCCCTTCGCCATTCGAAAGATGGCAGGAAGCACAGAAATTGTTGTAGATCTCTGCGCCACTGGATATGCTTTCTTTCACCTCGGGAGAGAAATCCTGCTGTGAAATTGCTGTGGTACTTTCTTTAGAACCGTTCTTGCAGCCAAAGATCACCATCAGCAAACATGTCATCAATAATCTCTTCATTACGCCTGCTTCGGAATTATTCTCACTATTCCTTTTCCTTCAACCGAAACATAGATATCACCGTTAGGAGCCTGTACAATATCACGAACGCGGCCAATTTGTTCCAGGATCTTTTCACGTGCCGTTATTTCTTTACCATCAAGACTCAAATGTTCCACATATTGGAACTTAAGGGAACCTACCAAAAGATCTCCTTTTAGATCGGGATATTTATCTGAAGTTACATGTACGAAGCCGCTGGGAGCGATTGAAGGAACCCAATAGTAAAGCGGATCTTCAAAATCGGGCCCTGAGGTTTCATCTGTAAATTTTGTTCCGTCGTAATTGATCCCGTAACTTACCAGTGGCCAACCGTAATTTGCTCCTTTCTTGACCACATTGATCTCATCACCTCCCTGCGGGCCGTGTTCATGAACCCAAATCTCTCCTGTCTCGTTATTGTAGATCATTCCTTGAGGATTCCTGTGACCGTAAGAGTATACGGCATCTACAGCTTCAGGCTCGTCTACGAAAGGATTATCCTGTGGGATACTACCATCCAGATTAAGCCTGTAAACTTTTCCGCCGTCGCGGGTAAGGTCCTGTGGATTAACATCCCGGTCACCGCGGTCACCTATGCTGAAGAAAAGATGGCCCTGTCCGTCAAACTCAATACGGGAACCAAAATGTTGCCCACGGGTTGTATTCGGAGTGGCCTTATAAAGTACCTCTTTATTCGTCAACTGGTTGTTCTCCAATTTTGCTCTCATTAAGGCAGTATTTCCGCCTTCGCCTTCTCCTTCTTCAGAAGAGTACGTGAAATAGATCCAGCCTTCGCTTTCATAATTCGGGCCAATTGCTACATCGAGAAAGCCGCCCTGGCCACGGTTATAGACTTCGGGAGCTCCTTCCACCTGTTGTTTCTGGCCGTTGCTAAAATGAATAAGGTCTCCGTTCTTTTCGGTAATAAGTATGCTGCCATCTGGCAGGAAAGCCATTCCCCAAGCGATCTGTAGATCGGGTACGACTACCTCATAATCATATTCGGCAGTAGTGACTTCTTCTTCCGGAATAGTTACAGGAGCATTCTGTTCAACAATTTCATTGTCGGTTTCCTGTTCGGTATTTTCGGCTTTTGTACCATTTTCACCACAAGCAACAAGGCTAAGGGCGAGGCTGAGAATTACAAGTCTTTTCATTTTAATGTTTTTGAATTGGCCATTTTTATAGGGAAATCCAAAGATAACAAGAAAAACATGAAGAAACGAAATTGGGTGGTTATCCGGTTTCTCCAAGGTGAATGAAGGCTTTCCTTAATGCAAGAGCAGAGGGATATGGATCCCACCTTTAAAGTCTCATTTTGCCTTAATACGATAATTACAGAAAGTTCTCAGCTTCAGGAGTTTCAAAAATGGCATTATAGAAGCTTATTCTTTAATAGGAGGAAGAGATAAATCTAAAGGATGTCTTCAGGAATAATATCTATCTTTAACAACAAATCTTCAGTAATAAAATGTTCGATTTTCTTCAGAAAAAGGTAAATGATACCATCTCCATAACCAATGAGGAATTTGATTATGCCAAAACTTTGTTTCAGCCAAAGAAGCTTCGTAAAAGAAGGTTTCTACTGGAAGAAGGGGAGACTTGTATCTACACCACTTTTGTAGAGAAGGGCTTGCTTAGGAGCTATACCATAGATGACAAGGGGAACGAGCATATCCTGCAGTTTGCACTCGAAGGTTGGTGGAGTGGTGACCTTTACAGCTTTCTTACGGGAGAAACTTCAGAATATAATATAGAGGCTCTTGAAGACAGTGAACTGCTGCTTATCACTAAAGAATCCTGGGACCAACTTCTTCATGAAATTCCGGCTTTTGAACGCTACTTTAGAATTCTTATCCAGAACAATCTCATTGCCACCCAGCGCCGGTTAATGGGTACCTTTAGTACTACTGCCGAAGAACGCTACCAAAAACTCCTGAAAGAATTTCCGGATATCATCCAGCGGGTGCCGCTGCACATGATCGCCTCTTACCTGGGAGTGACGCGTGAAACCCTGAGTCGCATTCGCAGCCAGATGGCTTCGGGTTCTTAAAATACTTCCCAAAAATGTCATTTTTGACACCTTCTTCAGGTGGGGTACTAACTTCACTATCAGGCTTTTTTATAAAAACTGTGACATAGATCACATTCATTTATTATCATAGGTCATTGGTCACAGGGCTGTGCGGCTGTAAATTTGTGCTGTAATTAATTCTAAAAATAAAACAGAAGATATGAGTACAAAGACTGAAAGCATTGCAACAACAAAATGGACTATTGATCCAACTCACAGTGAAGTGACTTTTAAGGTAAAGCACCTTATGATCTCAACGGTTACCGGAAAGTTTAAGGTTTTTGAAGGTTCAGCTGAAAGTGAAGGAGGGGAATTTCAGAAATTGAAAGACATCGAATTCAAGGCAGATGTAAAATCAATAGACACCAGTAATGAGCAAAGAGATGAGCATCTAAGATCTGGGGATTTCTTTGAGGTAGAAAAGCATCCATACCTGGTTTTCAAAGCGGAAACTTTTGACGTGAACAGTGATACTGTAGAAGGACAACTTACTATAAAAGACGTGACTAAACCTGTTACTCTTGATGTGGAGTTTGGAGGCGTGGTTGTGGATCCTTACGGGCAAACAAAGGCCGGACTAACGGTGTCGGGAAAAATTAGCCGTAAGGAATTTGGCTTGACCTACCATGCGGTTACCGAAGCAGGTAACGTGGTTTTGGGAGATCAAATCAAGCTGAATGTTGAAGTTCAGTTTGTAAAGCAAGCTTAAAAGAGGCTGTTAGACTACGTAATAAAAAATAAGATGGGAAAGAGAACAGTAGCAATTATTGGGGAGACCGGGAAATTTTGCCCGGGCCTGGCAAAAGCGGCTGTACAGCAGGACTTGCGCCTGCTGTTTATCTCCCGTCAAAATCCTACGCTTGCGCAGGAGCTGAAGGAGCTTTCGACAGCGGCCGAAGTAGAATTTCTCAGCTGCGAAAAGGAAGGGTGCTGGGAAGCTGATGCCATTGCTTTCATACGACCCGATGAAATTCAACCTGAACTTTTAGAGAGAATTAGAAAAGTTGCCACACAAAAACCGGTGCTTGTAATTAGCAGTCTGGAAGAGAATGAAAAATCGGGTGAAAAATTCTGTTTTCAGGAATTACTGCCGCATTCCCAGGTAGTAGAGCTTAAACTGGCAGAGGCAGAATTTGGCATTTTTGGAAGGAAAGCTAAAGTGAATGAGACAGTAAGGGATTTCTTCGAAGCTGCAGGATACAAGGAAAATAAAGAGTTATGGAAATAAAAATATGGTCTGATGTTCGATGTCCCTTTTGCTATATAGGTAAAAGGAAACTGGAGGCTGCGCTGGAGCAATTCCCGCAGAAGGATAAAGTGAGGATCAGCTGGAAGAGCTTCCAATTGGATCCCTCATTAGAAACACGAACAGACATGAATGTTATCGACTATTTTGTCGAAACCAAAGGAGTTACTGCAGAGCAGGCAAGACAAATGCTAAGCGGCGCAACACAAATGGCCGGGGAAGTAGGGCTTAACTTCGATCTTGAAAAAGGCGTACTGGCTAATTCCTTTAAGGCGCATCGACTTATCCAAATGGCGAAGACGCAAGAGCTGGGAGATGAAATTGAAGAAGCTCTTTTTAAAGCTCATTTTGAAGAGGCAAAGAATATTGATGATACCGCAGTTTTGATCTCTGTGGCTGCTTCTATCGGAATGAAGGAAGCTGAAGTCAGGGAGATTCTTAATTCAGATGCCTTTGCTTATGAGGTTAAGCAGGATGAACTGGAGGCCCGGAATATTGGGGTAAGGGGAGTTCCTTTTTTTGTCTTTGATGATCGCTATGCGGTTTCGGGAGCACAGCCGGTAGAAGTCTTTTTACAAACACTTGAAGAGACAATTAGCAATTAGCAATTAACAATTAACAACTAACAATAAATAACAATTAATCCTTTAAAATGAAGAACATGAAACAAATATTCTCTTTTCTAATTATTGCTCTTTTGAGCACCACAGCTTTTGCCCAGGACACATGGAAAGCCGATAAGGCACACTCACAGGTTTCTTTTGGGATCACCCACATGGGAATTTCAGAGGTTGAAGGGCTTTTCCGGGAATTTGATGCCACTATCGAAGCTGCTGAGGAAGATTTTAGTGATGCTAAATACACAGTAGAGATCAAAGTGCCTTCAGTTGACACCGGAGTGGAAATGAGAGACAACCACCTAAGAAATGCCGATTTCTTTGATGCCGAAAAGTATCCAGAAATGACCTTTGTGAGCACTTCCTCAGAAAAAGTAGGAGAGGGTAAATACAAAGTAACCGGGGACCTTACCTTCCATGGGATCACAAAGCCTGTCACCCTGGACGTGTGGCACCGCGGTACTGTGGAAAACCAACAAGGCAACAAGATCTCCGGCTTTGCAATAAGCGGAACCATAAAAAGATCGGACTTTGATCTTGGCCCCGGTTTTCCGGAAGCTGTCCTCAGTGATGAGGTTCTTATTGATGTAGATGCCGAGTTTAAAAGGAGCTAAGAAATTAATGATGGAGCCGGTGACGGTTGTCCCCCTACTATAGATATCCGTTCCGGTTCCTTTTACTTATCCAAACATGAAAAAGATATTTAACCCCGATTTCGCTACTATCCAGGTCGATGTGGTGCTTTTTATCCTAAGATTGGGAATAGGTGCTATGATGCTGGTGCACGGATTTCCTAAATTGCAAATGCTGCTTGCGGGTGGAGAGATCCAGTTCCCGGGTGTAATGGGAATGAGTCCGGCACTTTCCTTAGGACTGGCAGTTTTTGCTGAATTTTTTTGTTCTGTTCTGTTGATCATTGGTCTGGGGACCAGAATTGCTGCTATTCCTTTGGTGGTCACTATGATGATTGCGGTTTTTGTAATTCATGCCAATGATCCTTTTGCCAACCAGGAACTGGGGCTGCATTACCTCCTGTCCTACATTGTTCTGCTCATCCTTGGCGGCGGTAGGTTCTCTGTTGATGCATTCCTATTCGGGCCTGGAGTTAAAAGGCAGCCGGTATTCTCCGGAAACTAAGGTTTCAAAAATGACATTTTTAAGCCCCGCAATTTGCGGGGTTCATTATTTTAAAAGGACCCATAATCATTTTTAATCTTATCCCCTTGAACTGTTAAATATTTAAGTAGTTTTGGAGGATATCCATAATTAAAAAGAGTGTATGCGTATAAAAAAGATTAAAGATGCTTATAAAATAATCATGCTGCTCACTCTGTTGGGATCTGTAATTGGATGTGTTGAGCCTATTGAAATTGAGACAGGTACCTATGAGAATGCGCTTGTAATAGAGGGTACTATAACAAATGAGTTATCCCATCAGGAAATTCTTTTGAGTCGCACTTATCCTCTTGAAGAAAGCGGTCCTTCTTTGGAAAGGAATGCTGATGTGAGAGTAGTTAGCAGCTCAAACGTCTATCAATTCTCTGAAGTGGAACCGGGTAGATACAGCTCTGTTCAACCTTTTAAGGCAGTACAGGGAGAGCAGTATATCCTGGAGATCACAACTTCAAACGGAGACGAATATTCGTCTGAGCCTGAAGAACTGCCCCAGGGTTCTACAATAAGTTCTCTATATGCTGAAAAATTAAACTTTGAAGGCGAAACCGGAGTTGCAATCCTAGTTGATGTTACCGGGCCCGAAGCAACTTCAGGGTATTACAGGTATGACTACTCTGAAACCTATAAGATCGTTTCCCCATTCAAATTCAATCTTGATGCGCGGGTCGTTAATGGTGAGTTTGTGGAGTTTCCTAAGACAAAGGAAGAGACCATTTGCTATGTGACCGAAGAATCACAAGAGATCTTTCTTGCAAATACAAATGTACAGGCCGGAAGTGACCTGGATGCATTTCTAATAAAATTCATGGAATTCTCCCACTTTAAAACAGCTCACCGCTATAGTATCCTTGTGCGCCAGTTCTCCATTTCTGAAGAGAGTTATTCTTACTATCAAACTTTAAAGGATTTTTCGGATTCCGAGAGCCTGTTCACCCAAAACCAATTAGGCTTGATCAATGGAAATGTTTTTTCTGTAAGTGATCCCGGGGAGCCTGTAGTGGGGATTTTCACTGTGGCCCGGGTAAGTTCTGAAAGGATCTTTTTTGATTTTGAAGATTTCTATGGGGATCTGGATTTTGGAATAGATGCACATGTGAAATGTGAGGTGCTGTATCCACCCACATCAACTGTGAACGATAGAGAGGCAATTGGAGGACAATTAGAAAATGGCTCGCTTAAATACCTGGGTTTTGAAATGGGAGTGGGTTACAGGTTCATTAAGACAGGATGTGTGGACTGTACCGTTTTCGGTTCCAATGTCCCACCAGACTTCTGGCAGGAAAAATAAAAATTCCTTTGAAGCCTGTTTTTTTATAACAACTTCGGTTTAACCTTGAAGGTTCTTATCAATAGATCCAAAATTTAATAAGTAGTTTTGGAGAATATCCAATACCAGAGCAAATGAGAAAAAAAATTAATTTATGGACAAGGGTCCTAATTGTTGCTCTTTTGGGAACTGTTGCCGGTTGCGTTGAGCCGATTGATATAGAAACAGGAACTTATGAAAATGCTTTAGTGATTGAAGGTACTATTTCGAATGAACTTTCGCTACAGGAAATTCTTTTAAGTCGCACCTATCCACTTGAAGAGCAGGGCCCATTAAAAGAAAGGAATGCAGAGGTCAAAGTTCTGAGTGGGACAAATGTCTATTCATTTATTGAAGTTGCCCCAGGCTTATATAGGTCTGTGGAGGCATTTCGTGCCGAGACGGGTGAAGAATACACTTTGGATATCACCACCTCAAATGGTTCTAAATATTCCTCAAAACCAGAAGAACTACCTCAAAGCTCCGAAATAACTTCTCTCTATGCTGAGAAAACCATTTTAGAGGGGGAAACGGGCATTGGCATTTTTGTGGATGTTAGCGGGCCTGAAGCCATTTCAGGATATTTTAAATATGACTTCTCAGAAACGTACAAGATCGTTTCTCCTTTCTCCTACAACTTTGACGTGGAAGTTATAGACGGGGAATTCGTGGAGGTTCCCAAAACCCGTGAGGAGACCGTGTGTTATACTACAGAGGCGTCTAAGGAGGTATTGCTGGCAAACACAAATCTCCAAAGCGGCAATGAACTGGAAGCCTATTTGATCAAGTTCATGGGTCGCAAAAATTACCGAACAGCCCACCGGTATAGCATATTGGTGCGCCAATATTCTATTTCTGAAGAGACTTTTTCCTATTATGAAACTTTAAAGGATTTCTCGGAATCTGAAAACCTGTTTTCCCAAAATCAATTGGGACTCATAAATGGGAATGTTTTTTCTGTCAATGATCCGGATGAACCCGTGGTGGGAATGTTTTCAGTTGCGGGGGTCAGCTCTAGAAGGATCTTTCTGGATTTTGAGGATTTTTACAGGCGAGAGGAATTCATTCCAGACTCGCATGTAAAATGTGAGGTTCTAACGCCACCTACTGCTACAGTGGCACAAAGGAATATCTTAGGTGAGCAGCTGCGAATTGGAGACATAAAGTATCTGGGTTACGAAGTGGCAGATCCTGCGAATGTGTACAGATTCGTTAAAGCCGGTTGTGTAGATTGTACCCTTTACGGTTCAAATACAGCTCCGGAATTCTGGAAAGAATAAACAGGGGAATTATCAATTTTTTATTAATGAATGCCAAAGGTGACATCTTTAAAAATTGTTTTTTTTAGAATTTCGTTCGCTAAAAATGGGAGAGGTCAGGGATTTGCGCCATGTTAGATTAGCAGTCTTTGAGAACGATTGATTATTGGCCATTTATGATATGTTATTTTTTAAGTTAAAAATGATGAATTATAAATATTTGTTTAGTTTTGGGTCCACCCTACTTGATTTAAGAAAATATCCTTACCTGATTCAGGTATCATAAGAGATTAGATGATCTACTTCAACAAAATTTTATTTTCCTTCATACTTACAGTTTTTCTTTACGGATTTTCTGCCAGAGCCCAGGAAATTCCGACAGAGCTGCAGAAAGCTTATGAGGGATTTGATGCCACCATTGGTATCCAGAACACCGATATCTTCACTGGTATCGAATACATCGAGAAACATAGGATGGTCAATGAAAAGCACAAGTTCTTCGGCTCGGATCTGTATGTTCCCACTACTGTTTTTTATGAAGGTCAGCCTTACTTCAAAATCCCTGTAAGGTATAATATATTTGATGATCTTCTCCTGGTAAAGCTGCCCAGCCAACGTGGAGAGACGGAGTTTCAGTTGTTTCCTAACCGCCTTGACGGCTTTTATCTCAATTCCAGAAAGTTTATAAATGTGTATGAAGCAGACTCCGATATTTCAGGGATTTATGAGCTGCTTTATGAAGACCCACAGCTGCAGGTGCTTAAAAAATACCGGGTTTCACAGCAAAAAATTTCCAGGCGTGAACTGGTACATTATGAGTTCAAACAAAAATCTTCCGAGTACTTCTTTAAATACAAGAACAATTATTACGAATTGAACAGGGGGAATCTACTCGAACTCTTTCCTGAACATAAGTCAGAAGTTAGAGAATATTACCGGGATTACAGGAAACAGGCAAGAGTGCAGCAGGATGGTGCACTGGTTGCCATGTTTCAAAGATTATCAAACCTCTCAAATGCCGCCGCCCAATGAGAAACTTTTTGACCTGTCTGTTCTTCCTGATTTTTATTACAGCAGGTGCACAGAACAAGGAAAGTATCGACCTTCAATTCTCGAATCTTCCGCTTAAGGAAGTCTTGACTCAAATAGAGAGCGAGACCAACTATAGGTTCTATTTCAATGAAAGCTGGCTTCCGAAACAATTATTTTCGGGTACTTACAATGATGCTGGCCTAAAGGAGATCCTGAACGATCTTCTGGAAGAGACACTTTTAAACTATCATTTTCTGGACGATAGAATAATCCTTACCCAAAACAGTGTTATTTACGATGAACTACCCGAAAATTTCTTCGGCAAAAAGGAGGTCGAGGTAGTAGAGGAAGAGGAGGTATACAGTCCTGTTTTCTATGAAGATGTACAAAGGCCAGCGCAAACCATAGTTGAAACGGTTAATATTGGTCGTGCCAACAGGTCAAGCAGTAAATCAAGGCTACAGCTCACCGGAAGAGTTATTAGCGCTGAAGATGGACAACCAATACCAAACCTGGCAATTTCTGTAAGAAATTCTGAAATAGGTACTGTCACCGACGAAAATGGATTTTACAGCCTTAGATTACCACCCGGGGTGAACATAGTGGAAACGCGGTCACTTGGGAATGAGGATATTGCAAAGAGGGTCGTAATTTACAATGATGGTCAGCTTAATTTTAGTTTAAAGGAAGATTTTCAGCAACTGGGAGAGGTGGTGCTGGAATCCAATCCAGACAGCAATGTCAATGATGCAGGTGGAGGTAAAGAAGAGATCAATGTGGAGGAGATCAAGAATATTCCCCTGGTTCTTGGAGAAAGGGACATCCTTAAAGTAAGTACGACCTTACCGGGAATTTCTTCTGCAGGTGAGGGAGCAGCAGGTTTTAATGTTCGCGGGGGACGGGCAGACCAAAACTTAATCCTTCTGGACAATGCAGTAATTTATAATCCGGCACATTTCTTCGGACTCTTTTCAGCTTTAAATCCCTTCACCACGGGAGCAGTGGATATTTATAAAGGACACATGCCGGCACATTTTGGAGGCAGGTTGTCTTCGGTTTTTGACATAAGGACCAAAGATGCTAATGTAAATGAATTTGCCGGTGAAGGAGCTATAGGTCCGGTTACCGGAAACCTCACCCTGGAAGTACCTGTTATTAAAGAGGAAGCCGGACTCCTGGTGGGGGTGAGAAGTACTTATTCTGACTGGATCCTGAAGTCCTTAGATGAAGAATCCCTTAGGGACAATGAAGCATCCTTTTACGATGTGGTGGCAAAATACAACCACAGGATAGGCAATGATACCGACCTTGATGTAATGGGGTACTACAGTAATGACAGATTCAATATAACCCCGGATTCTCTATACAGTTACAGCAACAGGTTATTATCTCTGGACCTGGTCCACAGGTTCAACAACAGGCATCAGGGAAATCTACAGGTGACTAATTCCGAATACAAATTTGATATAGATTACGCCGGTGAATTTACAAACGACTTTAGATCGGGTTATGGAATAAATGAAACAGGTGTAAAAACACATTTCAAGTACAAGTTGAATGATAAGCACAGGTTGGATTACGGCCTGGGAGCGAAATTGTATGTCGTAAATCCGGGTGAAATTGAGCCACGTGGAGAATCACCTATTGAGGCGAGACAAGTGCCCCAGGAAAAAGGTGTTGAAGCAGCGATCTTCATTGGTGATGATTACGAGGTCAATAATAAATTTCTGATAAGTACCGGGATTAGATTCTCAATGTTTGCAGCATTGGGAGAAGGCGAAGAGAGAATCTATCAGGAAGGGGCTCCACGTAGGGAAAGTTCTGTAGTGGACAGGATACAATATGGAAATAACGAAGTGATCAAGACCTACGGAGGCCCCGAAATAAGAGTGTCCGGTCGTTACCTGCTACAGGAGGATCTTTCAGTAAAGGCAAGTTATAACAGTACCTACCAGTACATACATACCCTATCGACCAATACTACTGCTTCGCCTACAGATACCTACAAACTTTCTGATGCAATCATTAAACCGCAACAGGCAAACCAGTACTCCCTTGGATTATATAAGAACATGTTTAACAACATGTACGAATTAAGTTTAGAGGGGTATTACAAAACTTCCAATGATATTTTAGATTATAAGGTAGGAGCCCAGCTTTTTCTTAATGAGACCATTGAAACCGAGATCCTGCAGGGGAAAGGCAAATCTTACGGAGGTGAATTTCTGCTTAAAAAGACCAAAGGAGACCTTAATGGCTGGTTGAGCTATAGTTATTCACGCTCCTTTGTCAAGCTGGCTGGAGAATTCAATGAAGAGATCGTGAATAACGGGGAGTTTTTTCCTTCGAACTTCGACAAACCTCATGATTTTTCCATGGTGGCCAACTACAAGTTTACCCAAAGGTTCAGCCTTTCGGCAAATTTTGTCTATCAAACGGGACGACCCATTACTTATCCCGTAGGTAAGTATAATTACAATGGAGCGGAATATGTGATGTATAGTGATCGAAACGAGTTCAGGATACCAGACTATTACAGGTTAGACTTGAGCTTAAACATAGAAGGAAATCATAAGATCGAGAAGCTGGCTCACAGCTTCTGGAATATTTCTGTATACAACGTTCTTGGAAGAAATAATCCTTATTCGGTTTTCTTTGTGACCGAAGATGGAGAGGTCAAAGCTTATAAAACTTCAATTTTCTCTATTCCTGTTCCTACGATAACTTATAATTTCAAATTTTAACGATACCTAATAATGATTACCCGATTACAAGGTTTAAGGAGGATTCTTGGAACAGTGATATTGGTCTCGTTGTTTTCCAGCTGTGTAGAGCCTATTGAGATACAAACCGAAACCTATGAAAATGCACTTGTAATTGAAGGTACCATTACTGATGAACTATCACACCAGGAGATCCTTATTAGCAGAACCTATAAACTTGGGGAAACCGGGCCCTCCCGGGAAAGCAATGCGACGGTAAGGGTAACAGGTAACTCAACTCTTTACGAGTTTATTGAAGAAGAACCGGGAAGGTATCTTTCTATACAGCCATTCCGGGCTGAGCAGGGGATTTCATATACTCTCGAGATCCGGACGGCAGATGGAAAGCAGTATAGCTCTGAACCGGAAGAACTCCCTGTCAGCTCCAACATATCAGCCTTATATGCTCAAAAAACCACGTATGAAGAGGAAACAGGAGTGGCCATTCTGGCTGGTGTTGAGGTTTCCCAGGCAGCTTCAGGATATTATTTATACGATTTCGTGGAGACCTACAAGATCGTTTCTCCCTATCAAATAAATCTTGATCTTAAGGTGATCGATGGAGAATTTGTTGAAGTAGAAAAGACAAGAGAAGAAACCGTTTGTTATACTACCGAAGTTTCAAAAGAAGTAATATTAGCTAATACAAATGCACAGTCGGGAAATGACCTGGAGGCCAACCTCATAAAATTTATACCCGGGGAGAGCCATAAAACCGCACACAGGTATAGTATTCTTGTAAGGCAATTTTCAATTTCGGCCGAGACCTATTCATACTATCAAACCCTACGGGATTTCTCTGAATCTGAGAATTTGTTTTCACAAAATCAGCTGGGATTGATCAATGGGAATATATTTTCCATAAGTGATCCAGATGAACCTGTAGTAGGAATATTCTCTGTTGCAGGGGTAAGCCGGAAGAGAATATTTTTCAACTTTGAGGATTTTTATGATCGGGATGATTTTATACCTAATGCTCATGTTGAGTGCGAAGTATTATTTCCACCCACCCTTACCCGATCACAAAGAGAGTCGATTGGAGAACAACTTAAAGTAGGATCTTTGAAGTACTTTGGATTTGAAATGGGGGGCGGCTATAGGTTTGCCAAAGCAGGCTGTCTGGATTGCACCAAATATGGATCGAACATAGCCCCAGATTTCTGGGAAGAATAAAATAGCTTATGAAAATATTATTCACAATACTTACACTTTTCTGCCTCTTCCTTTCTTCGGAGGCTAAGGGACAAGCTGCAGAAAAATCTCTTTTGGCCAAAGGTTTATCTGAAACCTCTTTAGGGGAGAGGATCTACCTGCACTACAACACTTCCTTGCTTTTTCCCGGGGAATATTTCCTTTACAGCGTATACAGCCTAAAGAATGACTCCGGCGAGGCATCTCAATTTAGTAAGATAGCCTATGTGGAAATGATTGGGGAAGGCAATGAAACTATCTTTAGTCAAAAGGTTAAACTGGAAAACGGGAGGGGAAGTGCAGATTTTTTCATACCGACAGATACTCCTTCGGGAACATATAAATTGGTTGCCTATACCAACTGGATGAAGAATTTCGAAAATGCCTTTTTTGAAGGGGATCTTGTGGTTATCAATCCCTATCAGGGAAATCAGAAAAAATTACTTGATTCTTCCGCAGATTCCGGGATATCTTCAACACTATTCTCTGGGACTACAGTGGCTGAAAAGGAGCAAAGAGATGCAGTTGAGCTAAAACTGAACAACCACAAGTTTACCAACAGGGAACAGGTGAGAATAGAGTTGAACAGCAAAGATGCAGATGCTGCTGCAGGGAGATACTCGCTTTCCGTGAGAAAAGTAGGAGGTTTACCTGCTCCTCAAAAGAGTGCTCCTGCAAAGGTATTGGAGAAAAGATTTGAAGCTAATCAAATGAACAGTTCTCAAGAAGTATTCTTACCAGAACTTCGGGGACAATTGGTGAGCGGAAGCGTACTTTCTGCCAATGCAGCAGCAGTAGAGAATGTAAAGGTAGCCTTATCTATTCCCTCAAATAAAGGTTTTGCGCAAATAGCGGTCACCAATCAAAATGGACAATTCTTTTTTAACCTGGACAGGGAATTGCGGGATGAAGATGGAGTCCTTGAAATACTGGGAGAGACTGGACGCGAAATGGAGATTAGAATTGAAACAAATGAAGGACTGGCCATGACAAGTTTCGATTTTCCCGATTATTTCATCACTCCAGATATGGAGAATGAGATCGTGGAAAGGAGTCTCTATAATCAGATAGAAAATGCCTATTTCTCTGTTAAGCCCGATACTCTTGCACCCGTTCAGGAGGAAGTGACCTTCCCTGAAAGTATCGTTGAAACTTACGATCTTGATGATTATACACGGTTCAAAGGAGTACCCGAGACTTTCGTTGAAATCATTAAATCTGCCTGGGTAAGGAAAGAAGGACGGGACAAGCGTGTTTTTGAAGTCCGCGGCTTGATAGGTCATCTGGCAATGCGTCTAAAACCACTGGTGATGGTCGATGGCCTCTTGCTTCAGGACCACTCGGCTTTGATCAATTACGATTCACGGAGAATCCAAACCATAAAGATCATAAGGGACAAGATCTATCTGGGACCTGAGATCTATCAAGGTGCCATTCTAGTTGAGACAATAGATGGGGATTTCCCCGAACAATTCCAGCCTTCAAATTCATTGAAGATCGACTTGGAGCATCCCGAGATCGCCAAGAAGTATTTTCAGCAGGTTTACAACGAGGAGAATAGAAACAATAGGATACCCGATTATCGTTATCAACTTTTGTGGAAACCGCATTTGCCTTCGTTTAGAACAGAGGAGGAGATTAGCTTTTTTACTTCAGATGTCGATGGCGCATTTGAAGTTGTGCTGGAAGGATTTACAGCAAGCGGAACTCCGGTTTTCATTCACCAAATTTTCACCGTTGAATAACTTAATTTGAATCGAAAAACAAAATCAGCCATACGATTATAATTTAGCGGAGCAAGCTCTAAAGGGTAAAGGGTCTGACTAGAGTATCTTAAAGGAAATGCGGAAGTGTCTTTTAAACCCTGGATGTTTTCCCTGCCGGCGGGCTTCAGGTAGGGGAGTATTATTTTTCTTGTTTTAGAATAACTTCAAATACAGTTCCCTTTCCTACTTCACTGGAAACGGAAATTCTTCCACCCATTGTTTCCACTTGGTTTTTGGTGATAAAAAGCCCTATGCCTCTTGCATCTTCGTTCCCGTGAAAGGTTTTGTACATCCCAAAGATCTTATCTCCAAATTTCTGTAAATCTATCCCTTTGCCATTATCTTCGATTTTCATAACTACCTTACCAGCATCCTGTACGGCAGAAAATCTTATGAAAGATTTTCTACTGTTTTCTCTGTACTTGATGGCGTTAGTGATGAGGTTTAATATTATACTGTCGAGATAGGCGGGTAAGGCTATGACCTCCAGATGTTTGGGAGTGTCATTAGTTATACTTGTCCCGGTTTCCGAAAGAACAGGATGAACAGAAGAAACTGCTTTTTCCACTGCACTATGGAGGTTCAAGCTTTCAAGATCTTCATAGGTTGACTTGTTTGAAGTAACTATCTTTTCAAGATCAAAGACCGTTTCCTCTAATTGCCCCGATGCCAGGAGAAGCATCTGAACCATCTCATTTCCACCCTGTTCCGGAACTTCATCGAGATAAAGGTTTAGTAAATTCTTAAAATTTGCGGAATGATTTCTCAGGTTGTGGGAGACAATATTTGCAAAGTTCTTTAACCGATCATTCTGTTCTTGAGTGATATGAAGTATAGAAGCAATTTCCTTTTGAGCCCTCTTTAACTCTTTAATATCTGTCGCGACCGAGAGATAACCTGTTATTTGATTATTCTTTTTAATTGGAGTGATGGTTACCTGTACCGGGATTAACTTTCCACTATTGGTTCTAAATTTCCATTCTTTAGTATGAGGTAATCCATGATCTGCAAGGAACTTGAGGATATCGGCAGGTTCGCAGCTTTTGTTGGTAAAATTTTCCAGTTCTTGTTTTCTTTCCTCAATTTCTTGCTCCAGGTGTAGTATAGCATAGGGTAATTTTCCAATTACGTCTTCTTTTGAATACTCCAATAAATTTTCTGCACCCTTGTTAAATGAAGATATCACTCCCTTTCTGTCAAACCCAATGATACTCACCCGTGAACTCGCTTCCAGTATGTTCTCCAGGTCATCTAATGCCTTTCCCAACGCCTTTTGTGTTTCTTTGAGGGAGGTGACATCGGTAATTTGTGAAATGAAATATAGAGGCTCTCCAACTGAATTACGAACAAGAGAAACTGAAAGTATGATATGAATAATACTTCCATTCTTGTGGAAATACCTCTTTTCCATCTGGTAATGACCTCGTTTACCTTCTACAAGTTCTTTGAGAAGGGAGAGATCAGCTTCCAGATCATCGGGATGTGTTATGTCCTGGAAAGTAAGTTCCCGCAATTCCTCAGGTTGATAACCCACTATTTCGCAAAGCCTTGTATTCACCTCAAGCCAGCGGCCTGTTGGATCTAATAAGGCCATTCCAATAGCTGCATTTTTGAAGCTTCCCTCAAAAATTTCCCGGTTTATTCGATCATTTTCCGTTCTTTCTCTATCGAAATCGAGTTCACAAGTTTCTCCCGGCCGAAAATGTTTTCTGCGGAAGGCCAGAACAATTAAATCTTCACCAGCTTCATCCTTTGTATAATAGGAGGAATAATCCATGGTTATAACATAACCTCTGGAGTGCCTTAACCTGATGATTCCATAACACTCCCTGTTTCTATAGTTCTGAAGCTTTAAAAGATCATCTAAGACCTTCATATCTTCATTATCTACAATTTTGCTCCATTGATAAACCTCGTTGGGCTTATTAATTAGATCTAAAGTTTGGTATAACGTTGGACTCAACCATTTATCTTCAGGATTATTGGGGTAGAAAAGAACATAGCCCTGTAGCGCTCTATTTTGCACGGCATCGAATAGTTTCTTATCCTGTAGCAGAATTTGAAAAACATTCCATTGTTCTTTTTTTTCAGGGTTCTTGTAGTTGAAGGGTAATGTAGGATATACGGATGTTTTTTTATTGATACTCTTTATTTCCATACCAGCACTTTTTGTCATCCATTTTCTTCTTTTCTGTAGCTATAGAGGGATACTTTAATGGCACTTTTTATACAGAACAAGGAGGAGATCAACAAAATCAGTTAATGTTAAATTTATCCAAAAATAGATAAAAATATCAAACCTCTGGTATTTCATCTGATTTTCCTGACCATTAATCGGGAGAAGACTGGCTCGATGCATAGGATCGAAGACTTTAACCGAGAGTTTTTCCGGCGCTGGAATAGCTGTTTATTGAAAGGATTAAGTGGTTCGTAGGAGAGGAACTCTAACAAAGGCTGCAGGCTAGCGCCTGCTGGATCTTTTTTGTTGTCCGTTCCGCTTGTGAGCAAGCTCACGCCTTAGGCCAATAAAAAGCCCTGCACTTTCGTGTAAGGCTTTGTTTTGTCGGGGTGGCCAAATTTCCTCCCTGCGGTCGGTGATCCTGAAGGAGTGGAACTAAAACAAAGCCTGCAGGCTATCACCTGCTGGGTCTTTTTTGTTGTCCTTTCGACTTGTGAGCAAGCTCACGCCTCAGTCCAACAAAAAAACCCTGCACTTTCGTGCAAGGCTTTGTTTTGTCGGGGTGGCAGATTACCTCCCTGCGGTCGGTGATCCTGAAGGAGTGGAACTAAAACAAAGCCTGCAGGCTATCGCCTGCTGGGTCTTTTTTGTTGTCCTTTCGACTTGTGAGCAAGCTCACGCCTCAGTCCAACAAAAAAACCCTGCACTTTCGTGCAAGGCTTTGTTTTGTCGGGGTGGCAGGATTCGAACCTGCGGCCTCCTGCTCCCAAAGCAGGCGCGATAACCGGGCTACGCTACACCCCGAGTTCAGCTTACGCTGACAATTTTCAAAATACAATTGACAAATTCCCAATTAGTCATAAACCTTAAACCTCAAACCTTAAATCTTAAACCTTAAATCTTAAGCCTTAAACCTTAAATCTTAAACCTTAAACCTTAAACATTAAACATTAAACATTAAACTAATTGAGCGGCTGCAAATATAGGAAAGAACTTTACTTTCTTAAGGCATTTAATGTTTTTTTTAAGCCGAAAGTTCACCAAAGAAAAAACCAGATTTAAAAATGCTGGAAAAGGTTCTGATTAGGAGTAACTTAATAGTTGTGGTACTAAATTCGATCCTGTTGTCCTTTGCTCACCCAGATTACCCATTGCACAAGTCCAATAATGAAAACCACTGCTGCCCAGAACAAGGCAGCCTCAAAAGTGCTTTCCGGAAATTCTGGAGATTGAACCAGAAAAGCAAAGGCGAGCAAAAATATTATGAGAGGGGAAACAGCTGAAACTATGATCTTTTTCACTTTTTTGACGCTCCCGGAATCTTTGCCTTCAGGATCTTCGCTTTTAATTTCAAGAACTGAAAAATCTAATACCGACGCCAGGGCCTTAATGGTGAAAGGTCGGGGCAAGACTTCAGCTTTTTCTATCCGCTGAATTGAGCGTAGACTAATTCCGGTTCTTTCCGATAGGTCTGTTTGAGTATATCCGTGTGATTCTCTTTTCTCGCGGACTACTGCAGCCAATTTTTGCCTTTCAATTTTCATTATAGGTTAATCTCTCCGGTTTCCTTTATGCCATTAATACGCCATTTACACGACAGGTCTCAAAAATAGCATTTTTGAGAAACTATTTCGGTGTGTGGCTACGTCACCAAAGAGTAAGTGTAAAACATCAATGTCATATGATTGCGGGGGTACCATTGAGAAAAATTACTATATCGGAATGAGTAATTTTAGACCTCTAATAATCTTTAAATATTCT
Organism: Salinimicrobium aquimaris; assembly: GCF_035607535.1. Taxonomy (NCBI): domain Bacteria; kingdom Pseudomonadati; phylum Bacteroidota; class Flavobacteriia; order Flavobacteriales; family Flavobacteriaceae; genus Salinimicrobium; species Salinimicrobium aquimaris. Next base: position 816,464 of record NZ_JAYDZX010000001.1, on the reverse strand, counting down.
TGGCGATCTTCTGTTGTTATTAAGCTCCTGGGGCATTCTCAAATTATCAGGAGATAGTTTTAAGGTGCTTGGATTGTTCCCCACACCGAAAAGGAGCCGCCAGTTCTTTTCAGGTTTTCTGCTCACGGCAGTATTAGCTGCAGTATACTTTCTTGTGCTTCTTCTGGTGCTAAAAGCAAGGGTTACGATCAACTCCAATTTTTCTTTTTTGGATTTTCTTAAAGGATCCTGGTGGACGCTACGATCTGTATTGTATGAGGAACTTCTTTTTAGGGGAGCGCTGTTGTTTTTGGCATTAAAATACCTGGGCAAGTTTAGAGGAGTTTTTCTATCCGCTACTGTTTTCGGGATCTACCACTGGTTCTCTTATAACGTCTTCGGAGATCTGGTTCAAATGATCTACACCTTTATAATAACGGGAACGGGTGGCGTTGTCTTCGCATATGCCTACAACATGACCAGGTCGCTCTATCTACCCATTGGCTTACATCTTGGATGGAACTATGTCACTATTGTCATCTTTTCACAAGGACTTTTACCCGAAGATCAATTTCTAATCTCTTCTTCTGAAAATGAGATCGGAATTTTTGGTAGTATTGTTTCATTGCTATACCAGGTGGTGCTGTTTCCGGTACTTTCTTTCCTGCTGGTAAGATTTTTAACCTCTAAGGCTTCTCTAGTGAACCACAAATTTGTGGACACTAATTCCATTTTTTAATCATCATAAACTTTTTGAGAATGTTCTCTTCCTAAGAGTGTACTCTAGAAAGTAATTTTTCCTCTCTGACAACTAACGGTGTTTTCCTTTCAAGCATTTGTCTTCAGTTTTTGGCAAAGTAGTTGATAATAGTCCACTCTAAAAAGAAAGTTAAACTTTCTGAATTAATAGTAAAACTATTAATTTTGCGTCTTTAGATTTTCAGCTTATGAAGCAGTTACTTTCTCAAATTAAGATAGAGATCAATAAGAACTTGTTCTTAAAGGATCCCGAATCATCAGATCTTGGAAAGAGGATCGTCCAAAATAGCATTTTGCTCATCGATAAAACGGGATTTGAGCAATTCACCTTTAAGAAGCTGGGAAAGGAAATAAATTCCAATGAAAGTTCTGTTTACCGTTACTTCGAGAACAAACACAAACTCCTGTTATACCTGGCTTCCTGGTATTGGGGATGGAAGGAGTATCAACTGGTATTTTCTACAGCAAACATCCCCGACCCCCGGGTGAAACTTGAAAAGGCGGTACATGTCCTAACGAGACAGGTGGAGAAGGATACTTTCGTGTCTCACGTGGATGAAGTGGTTCTTAACAGGGTAGTTGTTAATGAATTTTCAAAATCTTATCTTACAAAAGAGGTGGAGAAGGAGATCAAAGAAGGCTTTTTTGCAGTCTATAACAGGCTTGTCCTAAGATTAAAAGAGTTGATAATCGATGTAGATCCAGATTATCTATATCCCTCGTCTTTGGCAAGTACAATCCTGGAAGGATCTCTACATCAGCATTTCTTAAAAGAGCATTTTTCTGCCCTTACAGAATGTAGCGCAGAAGTTTCTCCTTCGGATTATTTTATTCATATGATAAACAGGATCTTAAAATCTGACAAGAATGGCTAAAGCTGAAATTTCACCATTGGGCCGGTTATACAGACTGCTCTCTCTGGATCGTAGGGACATTTTACAAACATTTTACTATGCTATTTTCGCCGGACTTCTGAATCTTTCGGTGCCCCTGGGAATTCAGGCTATTATAAATTTCATCCAGGGGGGGAGAGTGAGTACCTCGTGGATTATTTTAGTGATACTTGTTACTCTGGCCGTTGGTTTTGTGGGTGTTCTTGAACTTATGCAAATACGAATAGTTGAAAATATTCAGCAGAAGATCTTTACAAGAGGTTCTTTTGAATTTGCTTACCGCTTTCCGAAGATAAAAATGAATGAGTTCAAAAATTCTTATCCGCCGGAACAGGCGAACAGGTTTTTTGACATACTTACCGTGCAAAAAGGGGTTTCCAAGCTATTACTGGATTTTCCTGCAGCGCTTATCCAGATCCTGTTCGGGCTAATCCTGCTGTCCCTATATCACCCTCTTTTTATCATTTTTGGATTACTCCTCGTTGGCTTGATCTACCTCGTGTTCAAATTTACCGCCCGCAAGGGAATGGAGACCAGTCTTGACGAATCAAAAGGCAAATATAAGGTTGCTCACTGGCTGCAGGAGATAGCCAGATCATTGTTAAGTTTTAAACTCTCGGGCAGTACAAATCTTTCACTTGCCAAAAATGACAAATACACAACAAAATATTTGACAGCGCGGGAGGGACATTTCGGGATCCTTAAGATCCAGTACATTAAAATGATTGTTTTTAAGGTTTTGGTCACCGGTGGTTTACTAGCCGTTGGAGGCCTTCTTGTGCTAAACCAGGAAATGAACATAGGTCAATTCGTAGCTGCAGAAATCATCATTCTTTTGATCATGGGATCTGTGGAAAAGCTTACGAAAGGTTTGGATTCGATCTATGACGTCCTTACTTCTCTGGAAAAGCTGGGAGAGGTACTGGATATGAAAATTGAAACACAGGAGGCTGAAAACGTCCTGTTTGCAGGAGATCCACTTACAATTGAATTATCAGACGTTGATTATAATGCTGAAGACACCAATATGTCTATCCTGAAGGACATTGACCTGAAGATAGAGCCGGGCGAAAAAATTATGATCGACGGTAATACCGGGAGTGGAAGAAGCAGCCTTTTAAAGCTGATTGCTGGAATTACAGAGCCCTCTTCGGGCAATGTATATGTTAATGATCTTTCAATTAAAAGTTTAAAAATAAATGAATTCCGGAGCCGGGTGGGAGTTTTCTTTCCCGAGGAGGTACCATTTGAAGGCACTCTTCTTGAAAATCTAACCTTCAGTAACCCTTCAGTAACCGAGAAGGAGGTGCATGAAATTATTAAGGTGGTTGGGCTTTCTCAATTTTTGAGACAGCAGTCTAATGGCCTTAAAAGTATAATTTATCCTGAAGGTAAATTCATTTCGAACCTTGAGCGCAAGAAGATCATCCTGGCAAGAGCAATTCTGAAAAAACCAGACCTTTTGATCCTTAAGGAACCGCTTGAATTGTTCGACAAGGAAGAAGCCTCGAGGCTTGTAGATTATTTTTCAAAAGAGCGGCAGGAGTGCTCCCTACTTGTAGCCAGCAGGAATGAGATTTGGGAAAAGATATGTACCAGGAAAATAGTTCTGGAGAGTGGAAGGATTAAAGATACTATAGAATTACAGCATGCTTAACATCTCGAAATATTCGTTGGAAAACAAGCTGGACCTCGAACAATTTGAGGCCGGAAAGAAGGCGATTCACAAAAGACACTACAAGTACTTCAACAGGTTTCTACTTGGTGCTACTATTGTTCTGTTGATCATCCTTTTTCTTCCCTGGACACAGAACGTATCCGGGAAGGGCTATGTGACTACTTTAATGCCCGAGCACAGGCCGCAAACAATTCAATCTCCAATTCCCGGAAAGATCGAAAAGTGGTACGTTCAGGAAGGCGAGTTTGTCCAGAAAGGAGATACCATTCTGCATATTTCCGAAGTAAAGGGGGAGTATTTTGATCCTTTACTGGTAGAGCGTACAGCCGAGCAGTTGAATGCGAAATCGGGTTCTGTGGATTCCTATAGTGGAAAGATACAGGCGCTTACAGATCAAATGGCAGCATTGTCAAATGAAAGGGCTTTAAAGGAACAGCAGGCTTTGAATAAACTGCGGCAGGCAAGGTTAAAAGTTGAAAGTGACAGTATAGATCTCCAGGCGGTACAGGCAAATCTCGAGATCGCACAGGCGCAATATGAACGTACACAACAATTGCAGGAGGAAGGTCTAAAGGCCTTACCCGATGTAGAGGAGAAACGACAGAAATTACAGGAAGCGCGCGCAAAACTCATCTCCCAGGAGAATAAATTACTTGCCAGCCAAAATGAAGTGATTAATGCCGAAATTGAGATCAACAGGATCGGAGCCGAATACAGCGATAAAGTCTCTAAAGCCCAGAGTGAGTTGCAAACTGCACGCTCCAATCAATATGACGCTGTGGCGCAGGTGAGTAAATTACAGAACGAATATAGCAATTACGCTATCCGAAATGAGATGTATTATGTTCTGGCGCCTCAAAAAGGCTATATTAATAAAGCTCTTAAGGCGGGATTAGGTGAAACTTTTAAAGAAGGGGAAAGGCTGGTTGAGATCATGCCGGCCGATTTTGAATTGGCTGTAGAGACCTACGTGAGACCAATGGATGTTCCTCTTCTGCACCGGGGAGAAAGGGTACGGGTGCAATTTGAAGGCTGGCCGTCCATAGTTTTTAACGGATGGGAGAATCTTTCTTATGGTACCTATGGTGCCCGAATTGTTGCCGTGGACAATTTCATAAGTGGAAACGGGAAATACCGCGTACTCCTCGCACCCGATCCTGAGGATGAACCTTGGCCAAAAGGAGTGCGAATAGGATCGGGAGCTACCACTTTGGCATTGCTTGATGAGGTTCCCATCTGGTACGAGATATGGCGAAATCTCAATGGTTTTCCTCCCGATTATTACGAGCCTGAAATTGTTGTTGAAAACCAAGAGCCAAAAGCGAAATGAGATATCAGCTGACGTTAATACTACTGTTTCAATCCTTTTTCATGCTAGCACAGGAGTCTCCCCAGCAGGTGCTTGGTTTTACTGAATACCTTGCTTACGTAAAGCAATATCATCCCGTAGCGCGGCAGGCAAATCTCCAGTTGGAAATGGGAGAGGCCGAATTACTGAGAGCCCGGGGAGCATTTGATCCTAAACTGGAAGTCGATTACGCCCGAAAAGAATTTAAAGGAACAGAATACTACGACATTTTAAATTCCACTTTTAAGATACCTACCTGGTATGGCATAGAATTGAAAGCGGGTTTTGATCAAACCGAAGGAGTCTACTTAAATCCTGAAAGAACAGTCCCTCCGGAAGGTCTTTTTAGCGCCGGGGTCTCACTTTCTGCTGCCCAGGGTCTTATTATAGATAAAAGACGGGCAGTTCTGCGTTCGGCAAGGGCTTTGATGGATGAGGCTGCGGCAGAACGGGATCTCCTAATAAGTGAGGTACTTTATGAGGCTGCTGTTGCTTATCTGCAGTGGGCACAGTTGCATCGGGAAATGGAAGTTTATAATGAGTTTGTGATTAATGCAAGACAGCGGTATCAAGGCATTAGTCGTAGCGCAGCTGCAGGGGAGATCCCGGCTATTGATACTGTAGAGGCAGGTATTACTTTGCAGGACAGAAGGTTGGAGCTGGAGCAAACCCGTGTAAAATTACTGAAGCAGAGGCTTGAAGTTTCAAATTTTCTTTGGCTGGAAAACAAGGTGCCTGTTGAACTTCAGCCGGAAATTTTTCCTGAAGACATCCTGGACGGAACGGAAATATTTCATGAAGAAATAGAGGATTGGTTAGATGGCTTTGTTTTGAATGAGCATCCCAAACTACAGGCATTACAGGCAAAGCTACAGGCTCTTAGGATTGAACGCAGGCTTAAGATAAACAACCTGCTTCCTAAAGTTGACCTGGAGTACAATTTCCTAACTCCTGAACCCGAACTGGTCGATAATTTTGATACATCCAATTACAAGGCCGGGGTAAAGTTCAGTTTTCCTCTTTTTCTGAGAAAGGAGAGGGGCGAGCTCAAGCTGGCCAAATATAAACTTGAAGACGCTTCTCTTGAGCTTGAACTAAGCAGGCGACAAATAGATAATAAGGTTGAGGCACTGCTGCAGGAGCTGGAGTCTTACGTTGACCAGGTAAATATCACAGAAGAAATGGTTGAAAATTATCAACGTCTTCTACAGGCCGAGGAGAGGAAATTCAGTTTTGGAGAAAGTTCTCTTTTTCTCATCAATACCAGGGAAAATAAACTAATAGAAGCTCAGCTAAAGCAAAATCAGATCCTTGTAAAGTACCTCGTTGCCAAAGCGGAACTCTTCAGAAGTTTAGGTATTATTCCGGTAAACCTGGATTAAAAATTCTACCGGGATTTGCCATTTTTGGAATTCAGTATTTTTCTGTCGGTAAGGTCCAGGATCATTGGAGTGATACTGGTTTTGCCATTTTTGACAGCCCACCTGTCGGTCCCCTCTTCAACTTCTTCAATGGGGAATACAGTGAACCAGTAATGGTCACGCCCCATAGGGTCTTCCTGCTGAATCACTTTTCCGTCGTAGTGGCGAACCGACTGAAAGGTCCAGGCGATTTCTCCGTGAGGTTTTCTTGGAAAGTTAATATTAAGAAGCTCCATACTTGATTCGTGCATCACCTCTTTTAAGGAATCTTCAACAAAAGATTCGAGTGCTTCGAAATCGGGTTCATTTTCTCCTACCGAGACACTCAGGGCAACTCCACGAATTCCGAATAGCACAGCCTGGCGTGCAGCAGATAAGGTTCCGGAATGCCAGGCCGAGTTTCCAAGGTTGGAACCAATATTTATTCCAGAAAGAACGATATCAATATCATCGAACAGATGGGTGCCAAGCGCTACACAATCGGCCGGAGTTCCACTAACGCGAAAAGCATCCATACCTTCGAAATGTATTGGGGATTTTTTATAGGTAATAGGTTTGGCCGAAGTGATCGCCTGCCCCATAGATGACTGTTCCACATCGGGTGCCATTACGATCACATCTCCATATTTTGAAGCGCATTTAGCCAGGCAGGAGAGGCCGGGGCTATAAATTCCGTCGTCATTAGTTACAAGGATTTTCATGAGTCTCTACTTTATAACATTCAGTTTTTAAAATACAAAACTTTGAGAAAAAAGTATAGAACAGAATTATAAGTCTATGTTAAGAAGCATCTTGAAGTGTTGTTCCCTGCTTAATTTTAAGGAAAAGTTTATAGCATGAAGAAGGCCGTCCTTATCCACAACCCTACAGCAGGTTCCGGGGAGCATGATAAAGCAGAATTGATGGACATGATAGCATCTGCAGATTATGATATCACATATTTTTCTACAAATCAACCGGGCTGGCAGGAATTTACTACAAAGGATCCCGAGATCGTTTTTGTGGCAGGAGGAGATGGTACTGTTCAAAACCTGGCACAGAGCCTTCTCATGTCCAAAAGAACAGGAGCTTCAGCAATTCCTGTTCAGATCCTCCCTTTTGGAACTGCCAACAATATTGCCCATACCCTTGAGATTCCTTCAGAAGTAAACAGCCAAAACCTGAAGAAGAAAAAGCAGGTAAAAAGTTTTGATATTGGTAAGGTATCAGGAATCGAGTCTTCTGATTTTTTCATTGAGGGAATGGGATTTGGCATTTTCCCAAAACTCATACGGGAAATGGAAAAAAATGAAGTGGACAATGAAGATCCCGATAAGGAATTACGGGTCATCCTTATGAATTTAATTGCCATTGTGAAAGATTTTGAGCCAAAAGAGGCAGAGATCACTATAGATGATGAAAAGATAAATGATAAATTTCTCCTGGTAGAATTGCTGAACATTAAGTTTATTGGACCTCAGTTCTATCTGGCACCGGAAGCAGATCCTGGAGACGGAAAATTTGACCTGGTGGTCATTCCTGAAGAAAACAGAGCCTTGTTAATCCAGTACCTGCAGGAAGTCCTCCAGGGAAGAAAAAACGAAAACTCGTTAAGATCCCTCTCAAAAACCTATCGGGGGAAAAAAGCCATTTTACAATGGAAAGGTAAGGACGTGCATATCGACGACGACCTGGTAGAGCATTATAAAAAGGAAAAAATTGTAGTTGAAGTAGACCCCGGCAAACTTAAATTTCTTGTTGAGGAATGAAGCCGGTCCTCAAAACGCCGTCGTGGAAGCCACCTTTTTCAGGATATCCTGATTGATGGGTTTACTTATAAAACCTTTTACTTCTTTGTAAGACTTCGCTCTTTCCTGGTCTTTGCTGTAAATGGATGAGGTGACGATGTAGATATCACAACTGTGATAGACATCGGGGCAACACGACTTCAGGTTATCCAGGAATTCCCACCCATCGAGGCTCGGCATATTGACGTCCAGCAGGATAACGTCAGGTTTTACACCTTCCTCCTTAAAAGACTTTAATGCCATTTGAGGATCATTGAACAAATGATCGGTTTCAAAAAGGCCGCTTATGCTTATCATTTTTCTTACGATGATTCTGTAAATGTCATCATCGTCAACTACTGCGATCGTCTTTTTCACTGGAAATTGATTTTAAATGTAGTGCCACATCCAGGGGTGCTTTCGACCTCAATTTCGCCACCCATGGCTTCCACCTGATGTTTCGTTATCAAAAGTCCGATGCCCCTTGAGTCTCTTCGGTTGGTAAAGGTTTTATAGAGACCAAACAGCTTATCCATGTTTTTTTCGAGGTCGATTCCAATTCCGTTATCCGAAATGTGAAGGGTCCATTTTCCATTTCTGTCTATTGCCCTTATCTCAATCACGGGCTTCCTGTTCTCGTCGCTGAACCTCAAAGAATTGGAAATAAAATTGAGCAATACGCTCTCTAAATATGCTGAATTGAAATAAACCCTCGCCCCGTCCGGGATCTCCACGATCATTTCTGCCTTCTTTTCGCGGATTTGAATCGAAAGATTTTCTATGGTCTTATTCACAAACTCCTGAAGGTCTAGAGTTTCCTTCTTCAAATTAGGGCTATTTTGAATAGAAACTACTTCGTTGAGATGATGTAAGGTCTGGTTGAGGTTTGCTGTCACTTTAGCTAGAAGTTCCACATAGTGTTCCTTTTCTTCGGGAAGTTCACTCATACCATACAGGTCCAGAATGGATTGGATGTTGGTGGAATGCGACCTCAGGTCGTGGGAGATGATGTATGAAAAATTGACCAGTCTTTCATTTTGATCTACCAGCACCTTGTAGGACTTCGTAAGTTGTAATTCTGCTTCTTTGCTCTTCGTAATATCTTCAATAATGGCAATATGATCAGACGGCTCCTGGCCGGGAGTCCATAGGGGAGAAACAGTCAGTTTGATCCAGCCTATTGTCCCATTTTTCTTAATTGCTCTTTTTTCCAGGCTATACTCCTTGATCTCCCCCTGCAGTAATTTTTGCATGAGCCTCTGGTTTTCCTCAATATCTTCGGGATGAGAAAGCTCCCTAAAATTTTTGCCAATAATTTCTTTTTCCGAATAGCCCGAAAAGTTTCTGAAGCGCTTATTCGTTTCTATAAAGGTTCCGGTTCTGGTGTCCATTCTGGCCATTCCCACAGCCGCCTGGTTGAATATTTTCTTGAACCGCAGATTGCTGTTAAATATCTCAATGTTTTGAGCATCAACCATTGCCTGAAGTTTCTCGGGGCGTTTCAGGACCTTTATGGTGCGGTATTTTAACCAGAAGGCTAAAAATAAAAAGAGTACTCCTAGAGGCAGCAGACTTAGAAAAGGAACAAACTCATTTTCAGGAGCTATATGAATCTTCCAGTCTCCGTCTGTAAAAAGGATTTCTTCAGAATAAGCGTCAGATGATAAATCTTCATCAAGAAAAAATGTGACATTTCCGGTATCCGGATCTACCTTGGAGAACTGAAACTTATAATCATTGGAGTTCAGCTCTTTGAAACCCGCATGCTTCAGAAAATTTTCAAATTTAATGATCACGGCAGAAAATCCCCAGAACGCTTCATCAATAAAAACCGGCAATCTACCTACCACAGCTAATCCTCCCTGTTTAAGCTCAAAAGGACCGGCAAAATACATTCTGTTCTCCTCTATAGCTCGCAAAGCTTCCTTGTTGCGGGTCTCATCTTGCAGGATATTGTAATTGAGAGCCGCTTCGTTCTCCTCCATTGGATAGACATGGGTGATCACGCCGTTCGGCACCAGTTGAATAGCATCAAGATATGGATTGGCTTCAAGAAGTTGCTTTGCCTTGATCTCAAAGTCATTGATCTCTCCGTTGTCACCAATCAATAATGCCTGACTAAGGGCCACCGAATAGCTGCTTTTTAGGACCTGGGAAATATTGTTGTCTATTACCTGTATGATTCCGCGCATCTCGCGGCTCCTTTCCTCATGCAGAATTCGATATCGTTGCCAGTAAATAAAAGCTCCCAGGAGCAAAACGATGAGAAAAACCAAATATCCGGCCAGTACTGGTTTATCGGATTTTAGGGGAAATCCAATTTTTTTAGAGCTCATGCTGGTTTTAGCTAATAAACAGCAAGTCTAGCAATATTAATCCTATTAAGAAAGTTTTAACAGCTAAAATTCAGCATAAAAAAACCTTTAAAAAAGGAAAGGGAGGTAAATCTCGAATCGTCCTAAAAAACCTACATGAAGAACTGTTAATCTGGTGTTTTTTAACATGAAGAAGTAATTTAACAAGTTTTTGAACGTCTTAACGTTTTCTGTTGTAATAAGTTAAAAATATAAAGATATTTATATCAATTAAATTAATTATTATGAAAGATATTGATAAGTTTAGGGATTTGGAGGTGAGGAGCTCGTTTTCTGTGTTTTTCTTTTTCTCCTGCTTAGTCTTCCTTTTTTCGGGATGCCAGGACAAGAATTATGCAAAAGTTCCTGAAGAGCCGGTTTTAGCTGAAGTGACCCAGGATCAAAAAGTGAAAAGGGGAGAATATCTTGTGACAACTATTGGGTGCGCAGATTGCCATTCTCCAAAAAAATTCGGGGAGAAGGGTCCGGAAGAGATTGAAGGGCTGCAACTTTCAGGATTTCCCGAGGACCAGGAGGTTCCAAAGGTTGATCTTGCTACACTTCCTCCCGGATATATGGTGATGAACGGGGATCTTACTGCAGCTGTTGGCCCCTGGGGTACTTCTTTTTCGGCAAATATTACTTCAGATGAAACCGGAATAGGTAACTGGAGCCTGGACCAATTTAAAACCGCCATGCGCAAAGGGAAGTTTAAGGGACTGGAAAATTCCAGGGATCTTTTACCTCCTATGCCGTGGTTCAACTTTGCACATCTTACAGATGAAGATCTGGAGGCTATGTTCGTTTACCTCCAAAGCACCAAACCGGTAGAGAATGTTGTTCCGGCACCAATTCCACCCGGGGGACCGTCAGGAAAGTAATTCTGTCAAAGAAGCTTAAAAAAAAGGCCCCTGCATTTGCAGGGGCCCGACCGTTTCCGGTCAACCTAAACTTAAACAAAAATCAACTGGTTTTACTGCCAGTATTGCGGTTTGGTCTCTTCGGTAAGCTGGTTCCAATATGCCGGCGTTACCTTACGACCCTCAAATGTTTTTAACTTTCTTTCAAAAACTCCTATTACAGGGTTGAACGTAATATCGGTTACACCCACGGTGTACAGCTGTGGATCTTCAGGGTTTTTTCTTTTTTCCTCTTCAGCAAGAACTTCAAAGCCATTGTGCTCCAGGAGCCGGGTCAAAAATTCTTTTCTGTTTTCCTCGATCTTCTTTTCAATGAAGCTCACTCTGGTATCTCCAATGCTTCCAAAGCTGTGTTTTCCTTCTAAAGCCATAACTTCTAATTTAAAACTGCGCTTAATTGATATATATAATCGTATAATGGACTATACAGCCCCAGGGCTAAGATCCCAAGAACAGTAATGAGTAGTCCTATCTTCATATAAGGTTTATTCACAAAGAACGGTATTGGGTCTTCTCCTTTTCTTACGAACATGGCTCTCACAACTAACAGGTAGTAATAGAGTGAAATGGTAACATTCACTACAGCCAGGAATACAAGCAGGTAATAGCCCGAACTGGCGGCAGCAGTAAAGAGGAAGAATTTTCCAAAGAAACCTGCAACCGGAGGGATTCCAGCCAGAGAGAAGAGCGCCAACATCATTATGAGGCTTAGTTTTGGATTTGTTCTGTAAAGTCCCTCATAATCTTTCCTATTCTCCTTGCCCGTTTGTGTGGAAATCGCCTGTACTACTCCAAATGCTGCCAGATTTGAGAAAATATAAATGGTCACAAAGTAAATTACTGTTGCAGTTCCAAGTTGACTTCCGTTAATAAGCCCCAGGAGAATGAATCCTGCCTGTGCAATAGAGGAATAAGCAAGGAACCTCTTCATGTTTTCCTGCCTTAGAGCAAAGAGGTTACCGATGAACATGGTTATAATTGCGAGTATGTAGATCATGTTCTCCCAAATGTGCATAAGTGGTTTGAGAACAGTGAACAGGAGGATCATTAGAATGAATGCTGCAGCACCTTTAGAGATTACCGAAAGATAGGATGCAATTCCAATTGGAGCTCCCTGGTAAACATCTGCCGTCCAGAAATGGAAGGGCACCAGCGAAATCTTGAAAGCCAGTCCCGCAAAGAAAAGTATAAATCCAAGGATTGTGAGATTTTCAGCTGTAAGCGTTGTGAGAATGTCATCAAAGTAGATCGAGCCGGTGGTTCCATAAAGCATGGTGATCCCAAAAAGTGAAACTCCTGATGCCAGTGCTGCCGAAAGTATGAACTTTATCCCTGCTTCTCCCGATTCTCTTTTGATGATCTCAAATGCGGCCAGAGCTGCAACGGGTAGGGTTGAAAGCTCCATTCCTATATAGAACATCAGGAAATCCCCTGCAGAGATCATAAAGTACATACCGAGCAAAGAAGCGAACAAGAGAATGAAGAATTCAACTCCTCTTTCCTCATCCAGCATATTCCTCTCAAGCCAATCGGCCGACTGAAGTAAAAGCGTAAAGACTCCAATATTCAGAATTCCTTTAAAGAAGTGGATCATATCATTACTCCTGAACATTCCTCCAAACAGGAAGCTTTCCGCCAGAGGTAAGAATCCAACTGCAGTATGAATTCCAAAGAAGACAAGCGCCAGGTGAATGATGCTGCTCTTTTTGCGGTGGGGGATCACAATTTCTGCAACAATAAGCAATAGAATGATTCCCAGAAGGGAGATCTCGTGCCGCATTAACAATAAGCTATTTAAATCCATCTCAATCTCTTTTTATAAAACTCCCTGAATAAATGGCTGAAGACTTTCCATGATCAAATTGCTGATCCATAAAGGAGCGACTCCTATCCCAATAATTGGCAATAACAGTAACAGGATTCCCGTTTTTTCATACCAGGTTGTACTCTCAAGTTGGTTATAAGCTTCATTTTTTACAGGACCCATCAACATAATACCTACGACACGTAGTACATAAACGGCCGTTACGACTATGGCTGAAATAGAAACAATTGTTGCTACCCTGTAGAACATGCTGTCTTGCTGAAATGCACCCATAAAAATGTTCATTTCAGCTACAAATCCGCTAAAGCCGGGTAGCCCCAGCAAAGCCATTCCGGCAATAACGTAAACTACCGATATAAAGGGAATAACTTTAAGCAGGCCGCCCAGCTTTGTGATATCGCGGGTGTGGGTCCTGCCATAGATCATCCCTATCAAAGCAAAGAATAGCGCTGTCATAAAACCATGCGAAAGGGATTGTAAAATGGCTCCATTCCAGGCAGTTTTATTCAGCATAAGTAATGCGAAGGTTACCATCCCGAGGTGGCTAACAGAGGCGTAGGCATTTATATATTTAAGGTCTGTTTGACGAAGAGCAGCAAAGGCTCCGTAAATAACTCCGGTAGCTGAAAGTATGATAAAGAACCAGCTCCATTCCAGTGCTCCGGCAGGAAGCAGGAACATTGCGACTCTAAATATTCCGTACCCTCCAAGTTTCATTAGAACTCCTGCGTGTAGCATGGAAACTGCAGTAGGAGCAGAGGCATGTCCGTCGGGGGACCAGGTGTGAAATGGGAACAGGGCTCCTAAAATGGCAAATCCGATGAAGGTTAACGGGAAAAACAGGTTTTGGGCCTCAACAGGAATATTCACCTGTGCGATCTCCAGAATATTGAATGTAAGTGCACCACCATCGGCATTGGAGTTGAAATAAATTCCCAGGATTCCCACCATCAATACTGCGGAAGCTCCCATTAACATCAGGGTGAGTTTCATAGCCGAATATTCCTTGTTGCCCGATCCCCAAATTCCTATGAGTAGGTACATTGGTATTACTGCGATCTCATAGAACACAAACATGGTGAACAGGTCAATTGAAATGAAGAAACCATAGACACCTGTTGCAAGTACAATGAGTGAAATAAAAAACTCCTTCGGTAGTTCTTCCATTTTCCAGGAGATGAATACCCCGGCGAGAACAATGATGGAAGTAAGGAGGATAAGCGAAACCGAAATTCCGTCCACACCTATGTTGTAATGAATATTGAATTGTTCAAACCAAACCAGATCCCTGTTAAAGAGCATCACAGCATCGTTGACTGCTCTCTCCCTGAAGTAGGCGAACAGTAAATTTATAGCCATTCCCAGCTGGACCAAGCCGCCAACCATTGAGATCAACCTTGCCTGCCTTAGGTCTTTTGTGAATACCAGCGCCAGGATCACCAGTACCGGAACAACAACAAATAACGATAGAATGTCCATATTCCTCTAATTAGTAAATGCGTAAATAAATATCAGAGCCAGGATGACCACACCGCCAATAAAACCGAATGCATAGTCCTGTACTCTTCCTGATTGTAGATCCTTGATCTTTCGTGAGATCACCGCAGTTTGATTTCCAATTCCCTCCATAGTGCCATCCACGATCTTCTTGTCAAATTTTGCAATGGGTGCAGCTACATTCTTGAAGAAGACCTTTCGGGCAACAAAGAGGTAGATCTCATCGAAATAGAACTTATTGGAACTCCATTTGTAAAATGAACCAAAAGCATTGGCAAACCGGGAAGCGAGATCGTTTTCTTTTTTGTAGAACAGCCATGCCAGGAGAATGCCTAATGCTCCCACTCCCACCGCTATAGCAGCAAGAGGTAGATTGATGTGCGCCTCAAACCCAATCTTATCTGCAGACACCAATTCACTAAAGGGAATAAACCCTGCTGTCAACGTTAGAACTGCCAGCACAATAAGAGGAATGGTCATTGAAGCAGGAGATTCATGAGGTCTATGTTTGTACTGCCTGTCCTTACCCCAAAAGATTCCGAAGTACAACCTGAACATATAGAAGGCTGTCAATCCTGCCACAAATATTCCTACTCCGTAGATGAACTGGCTGTTGCTGTAGGCGGCCATGAGGATCTCATCCTTACTCCAGAATCCTGCAAGTGGTGGTACCCCTGCGATTGCCAGAGCTGCGATAAGAAAGGAGATGTTAGTTACGGGCATATATTTCCTGAGTCCACCCATTTCCTGCAGCAGATTGCTGTGTACGGCATGGATCACAGAACCTGCGCCCAGGAACAGCAGGGCTTTGAACATGGCGTGGGTGAAGAGGTGAAACATCGAAGCCATGTATCCTACACCTTTGTGTCCGTCAAATCCTGAAACTCCCAGGGCCATCATCATATAACCGAGTTGGGACATGGTGGAGAAGGCGAGGATCCTTTTAATATCCGTTTGAGTAATAGCTATAATAGCAGCAAATAAAGCAGAAAAGGCTCCCACGTAAGTGACGATCTGCAGCGCAAATCCTTCTTCAACCATGTAGAACATTGGGAAAAGGCGGGCAACAAGGTAGACTCCGGCTACCACCATGGTTGCAGCATGTATCAATGCAGAAACAGGGGTAGGCCCCTCCATAGCATCGGGCAACCAGATGTGAAGTGGGAACATGGCCGATTTACCTGCGCCTCCCATAAAGATTAGGATCAAGGCCCATGTGATTAACGAAAGTCCCATAAAAGAAGTGGAAGCCCAGGTGAGGATCGCAGGTCCTTCAGGATCATTGAGGAGTTGAAAATCGAAGGTATTGGTATAGAAGCCAATAATAAAGATCCCTATCAAAAATCCGAAGTCGGCAAAACGGGTAACGATAAAGGCTTTTTTGGCAGCCGCAATGGCCGAGGTCTTCGTATAATAATATCCAATAAGCAGGAAGGATGAGACCCCTACCAGTTCCCAAAAAATGTAGATCTGGAAAAGGTTTGTTGCCAGGACCAGCCCGTACATAGAAAAGGTGAACAGGGAGAGATAGGCAAAGAAGCGGGTATAGCCGTCATCTCCTTTCATATAGCCCCTACTATAAATATGGACCATAAGGGATACGGTGGAAACCACTACGAGCATCATTACCGAAATTGGATCTACAAGAACACCCATATCGATGTGCAGTGTATCTGTGAACTTGATCCACACTGTCTTCTCTACGAATGTTTGATACACTCCATCAGTTTTTCCGTTTACGAAGAAATATTGCCAGGCAGTATAGTAGGAGAGGAGCGTCGAAATTGCGAGTCCGGCAACACCTGTCAGCCCCGAGACCGCGGGTTTGATTTTATGACTAAAGATCCCGAGGACAAGGAAGACAGCGAGAGGAATTGCAGGTATTAAAAGAAGGTTGATGAGGTTCATTTCTTTTACAGATTAATGCTTCATGGTTTCAGTTTCGCTTACTTCTACAGAGCCTTTTCGCCTGTAAATGTTAATTATGATGGCTACAGCCAGTGCAGTTTCTGCCGCGGCTACGGCTATGATGAAGATCGAATACACCATCCCTTGTAGTAGCTCGGGATAGAGGTATTTGTTGATCACCACAAAATTTATAACCGAAGAATTCAGGATCAATTCTACAGATATAAGAATTGAGATGAGATTCTTACGGGTAATAAACCCATAGATTCCAACAAAGAACAGGATGCTGGTGAGGGTGAGGATTTCGTTAATGCTTACGCCCGGGATCATATTTCTAATATTAATGGCATCAGCCGGTTTTAAATATTCGGTTTCAAAAATGTCATTTTAGACACCTATTTCTTCTTCTTGTTTTTTTGCCTTGGTGACTTCTTCGGTGATCTCCTCCAGAATTCTTTCAGCGTCTGTTTTTTCCTCAATTGGTTGCTTAATTTTTCCTCCTCCTTTGGCTATAACTATGGCTCCTATCATTGCTGAAAGTAACAGGACACTTATTACTTCGAAGGGCAGGATAAATCCTCCTTTTTCAGTACTAAGTAAGGCCCGGCCAATTTCGGCTGTGGTTGTAGTGGACGTAATTCCTGCTGTCTCAAAAGGATGAGCATAAATGGTTGCTAAAAATATGCTGAGTCCCAGCATACAAAGCAGCGCGGAGATCGCCTGTCGGGATCTTTTTGCCATTTCCAGTTCCATCTCTATGTGATGAATTAGTAAAACTGAAAAGATGATAAGTACAATAACACCTCCTGCATATACCGTAAGCTGAATGGCAGCCAGGAAGTTATAATCCATCTGAAAATAGAGTCCTGCGGCTCCTATTAAAACGAAGAGGAGATATACTACCGACCGAAGCATCTTTCGGCTGCTCACGGCGGCAATGGCCGAAGTAACCATTATTATCGCTAGGATGTAAAAAACTACTTTTTCCATGGCTTATTCTTCTACACCGGCTCTTACCTTCGAACCGGGTTTATTTAAGATTCTCGTCAGTTGAGTCCTGTCATAGACAGAGTTCTCAAAGTTCTGCGCCCACTTTATTGCATTTGAAGGGCAGGCATCTACGCATAAACCACATTGGGTACACATCCCAAAATGGTAAATATGTTGATCGATGGCCTTTTTCTTTTTTCCGGTTTCAGGATCAACCACCCGGTCCCAAATGATCTCGATACTTCCGTTAGGGCAGGCAATCTCACATTTTTGACAACCTGTACAGCTGTGTTCATTGTTCTCGTCATGCGGCATTACCACTTCTCCGCGAAAGCGTTCAAACATCTTTAGCGTTTCGCGGTTATCGGGGTATTGCTGGGTAATGGCTCCTTTGCGGGAATTGAGGAAATATTTGCCTGTAACACTCATCCCATTTAGGAGGGTGCCAATTGCCTGTACTATATTTGAAAAATAACTCATGCCAATTAGATTGAAATAGTAAGGTTAAGCCACACGATCACTGCCATTAGAACAAGGTTAACCAGGTTTATTGGGAGCAAATATTTCCACTCAAGCGTTAAAAGCTGATCAACTCTTAGCCTCGGAAAGGTCCAGCGGAACCACATCATGAGGAACACCAGCACAAACGTTTTCGCGAGGAACCAGAATAAGCCCATCCAGGGTAAGGATTCTGTTACGCCGAAAGGTGATAGCCAGCCTCCAAAGAAGACCGTGGTGGCAATGGCTGCGATGATGAACATATTGATGAATTCGGCCAGGAAGAAATAAGCGAACTTCATTCCTGAATATTCGGTGTGATATCCTGCCCCGAGTTCAGATTCTGCCTCTACCATATCGAAGGGGGCACGGTTGGTTTCAGCCGTTCCTGCGATCATATAGATCATGAAGGCAATAATAGCCGGGATATGGCCCTGTACGATCAACCAGCCACTCTTTTGTACTTCAATGATTTCTGAAAGCTGAAGACTGCCGGTGAGGATCACCATTGTTAGCAGCGACAGCCCTACCGATAGTTCGTAACTCACGGTTTGCACTCCACTCCTCATGGCTCCAATAAGGGCAAATTTGTTATTGCTGCTCCATCCTCCTAGAAGAATTCCTATAACTCCTATCGAGGAAATTGCAATGAGAAAGAAGATCCCAATGTTGATATCAAATGCCTGCAGGTCTTTGGTGAATGGAAACACCGCTAAAGCCATCAGGGATGTTACAATGACAAAATAGGGTGCAAGATTATACAGGAATTTATCGGCTTTTACAGTACCGGTAAGTTCTTTGGATACCAGTTTTAAGGCATCGGCAATTGTTTGGAACAAACCGAGATATCCAACCCGGTTCGGGCCTATCCTTAGCTGAAACCATGCAGCTACTTTCCTTTCAAGCAACACCAGAAACAGACCAAGAACAGCAAAGACCGTAAGATAAATGAGAGCGATCAAAGCCATGTCCAGAAATCCTGTGCCTGCGAACCAATTGATTATGTATGAAAAACTGTTCATCTTTTATTAATTATCGGTCAATATCGGGTACTACAATATCAATGGTAGCCATGGTTGCAACCAGGTCTCCTATTTTGCCTCCCACTGTAATGTGGTTGAGCAGGGAGAGATTGGACAGTCCCGGGGAGCGGAATTTCACCCGGTGAGGATTTTTATTTCCGGTACTTATGATGTAGACCCCTAGTTCGCCCCTTGCAGTTTCCACCTTTTGATAATATTCTCCCTTTGGTAATTTGATCACTGCGTTGGTCGCAACTTTGAAATCACCTTCAGGAATATTATCGATGAGTTGTTCAATAATGTTCAGGGATTCCCACATCTCTGCAATTCTCACTTTATATCTTGCGAACGAATCTCCGGAAGTCTCAAGAGCTTCAGTAAAATTCACTTTTTCAAGGGCGCTATACGGATGATGTTTTCGCACATCACAGGAATATCCTGAAGCTCTGGCAACAGGCCCTGAAGCTCCAAAGTTTATAGCATCTTTTCTGGATAAAATACCTACTCCCTTTGTCCTTTTCTGAAAGATGATATTGCCGGTGAGGAGCCGGTCGTATTCGGGTAGTTTTGTTCGGAAATGAGTGATAAATTCTTTTACCCTTTTGACGAAATTGGGATGAATATCCTGCATCAATCCGCCGGGGATATTATAGTTCATGGTTAAACGTGCGCCGCAGGTTTCCTCAAAAATGTCATTGATCATTTCCCGGTCCCTAAAGCCGTAGAAATAGGAGGTAAGTGCACCTACATCCATTCCCATCACGCCCCACCACAAGGTGTGGGAGGCAATCCTCGTGAGTTCTCCAAGAATTGTACGAATAACTTTGACTCTTTCGGGAATTTCAAGTTCCAGCGCATTTTCAACACACAGGCAAACTGCTTCATTATTGATATGAGAAGACAAATAATCCAGTCGGTCAGTAAGATGTACGATCTGCTGATAGCTGTTGCTCTCACACATTTTCTCTATTGAGCGGTGGATGTAGCCAAGATCGGGCTCCACCTTCTTAATGATCTCCCCGTCAATAGTGAGCAGCAGTCGTAAAACTCCGTGGGTGGCAGGGTGCTGCGGCCCCATGTTAATAAAATATTCTTCAGACTTGAAGCTCGTTTTTGTCGCGGTAGGTTCTTTTACAGCTGTTTCCATAATTCCTATTTTACAACCATATTCTTTTCATCCACATAATCCTTCCGCAGAGGGAAACCTTCCCAATCTTCAGTGAGGAACAACCGTTTTAAATTTGGATGGTTCCTAAATTTTATTCCGAAGAAATCGAAAACCTCCCGCTCGTGATAATTTGCGGTGGCCCAGAGATCCTGTACGCTGTCAAAAATGGGATTTTCGCGATCTTTTGTCTGGACCTTTACCACCAGGATATGACGGTGTACAGTTGACTCCAGGTGATAGACCACGCCCAGTTCTTTCCCATCATCCACTCCTGTGAGGCAGAACAGGTAATCAAAATGAGTTTCGGGATTATTTTTAAGCAATTGCATAAGTTCGTGCAACTGTTCTCCTTCAACGTTGAGTGTAAGATATTGGGATCCTTCTTCAGAGAACTGCGGCTGTGGAAATTCGGGATCGGGAAACCAGCTTAATATGGTTTGTTGGAGTGCTTCGTTGGTCATGGCCAATACTTTTTAATTTCCTTCATCAAAACCTTCGATAGGATTGGCTTTTTCGAGCCTTTTTTCCTTCAGGATCTTTTGCTGCAGCATGATCATCCCGTCCAGCAAAGCCTCAGGCCGTGGGGGGCAGCCGGGAACGTACACATCGACAGGGATCACGTGGTCTGCACCCTTTACAACCGAATAAGAGTTGTAAAAGAATGGTCCCCCGCTAATGGCACAGGCACCCATGGCTATCACATATTTTGGTTCGGCCATTTGGTCATATAATCGACGCAGTACCGGAGCCATTTTTGTGGTAATGGTTCCCGCAATAATGATCAGGTCGGCTTGTCTCGGGGAGGGGCGGGCGACTTCAAAACCAAAGCGGGAGTAATCGTGACGTGCAGCGCCTGTTTGCATCATTTCTATCGCGCAGCAACTGGTGCCAAAGTACAATGACCAAAGAGAGTTGGCACGGCCCCAGTTGATCACTTTATCAAGGGTAGTGATTAAAATGTTGCCCCCGTTTCCTGCCGGAATGACGTCTCCCGGAAAATCTGCCGGAATTCCGCTTTTTTGAGCAGCCTGTTCTTTATTGTTTACTATTCCCATTTTAATGCTCCTTTTTTCCATGCATAAGCCAGCCCCAATCCCAGTATGATGAGGAAGATGAGGATCTCTACCAGAGCAATACTTCCCATTTCTCCAAATACTACTGCCCAGGGTACTAAAAATGCCACCTCTACATCAAAAATCAAAAAGAGGATGGCGAAGAGGTAGTAACCCACTTTGAACTGCACCCAGGTAGGACCTATTGTGGTCATTCCGCTTTCATAAGGTTCCCTTTTGGCAGCGTTATCAGATTTGGTCGATATTAGATTTGAAAGTAAATTAGCGCCGGCCACCAGAACGATGCCTGCAATAAGAAAGACTATGATTGCTTCTGAACCCATTTTAATACAGGTTTAATTTGTTAATAAAATTAACGTTTCAAGGACAGGTGAGAACTGACCAAGATCAGTTCCCGGCTACTTTACTTCATAAATTTCTCCCGAGAAGAACAGATCGTCTGTTTTCTTAAATTTTGATTTTGCTTTTATCTGAGCTGTGAGCGCATCCTCCCTTTCCTCGAGCGTCACATCTTCAAAACTTCTTATAATTCCTGTCACCAATGGATACTCCAGTCTTACCAGCATCTGGTGCATGGTAGGATCTTTCTCTTTAGCATCGTGCACAAGGATGTCTTCTTCAGTGACACCATTTTCACCTATCGTCACCACTTCCAGCTTAAGGCCTTTAAGAACCAGTCCTTTGTTACGTTCTTTTCCGAAGATCATTGGCTTTCCATGCTCCACATATAGTTGCTTGTCTTCTCTCACTGTCTTGTCGGTATATTTTACATAGCAACCATCATTAAAGATGACGCAGTTTTGAAGTACTTCCACAAGTGAGGTGCCTTTGAATTTTTCAGCCTGAATAAAAATATCGGTCATTTCTTTTGGCGCGTTTCCGCCAATACGGGCAAAGAATCTCGCCTGTGCACCAATGGCCAACTCCCCCGGAGAAAATGGAGGCTGAGTATTTCCGAAAGGTGAGGACTTGGTTTTCTGTCCTACTAGCGAAGTAGGAGAAAACTGCCCTTTGGTCAATCCGTAGATCTCGTTATTGAACAGGATAATGTTGAGGTCTATATTCCTTCTTAGAACATGAATAAAATGGTTGCCGCCAATAGCCATGCTGTCACCATCGCCGGTGATCACCCATACGCTGAGGTTGGGATTGGCTAATTTTACTCCCGAAGCAATCGCCGGGGCCCTACCATGAATTCCGTGCATTCCATATGTTCCCATGTAATAAGGAAAGCGGGAGGAGCAGCCAATTCCTGAAATGAATACGACATCCTCTTTTTTGACATCCATTTCGGGTAGAGCTTTTTGAACAGACCTCAGAATAACATAGTCATCACAACCGGGACACCATCGTACTTCCTGGTCATTACCATAGTCCTTGTACGTGTATTTTTTTGCAGCTACTGTTTCCATCTTATTCCACAATTTGTTTGATTTTTTCTTTAAGCTCATTATTGGCAAAAGGCAATCCCTGAACTTTGTTGTACTGAAGAAACTCCCGGTTGATATGCATTCTCAAAATGTTGGCGAATTGACCGTTGTTTAGTTCACATACAATGACTTTTTTGAATTTTTTGAGCACCTCTTCCGCGTTTTTGGGAAGAGGATTGATGTAGGTAAAGTGGGCGAATCCAATGTTTTTATGTCCTTCCTCATAAAGCTGTTTTACGGCAGTGCGAAGAGATCCGTAAGTACCGCCCCATCCTACGACCAGCAAGTCACCTGCTTGTGCAAATTCAGTTTGCAGCTCGGGAATAAAGCTTTGTACTCTTTTGACTTTTTCGGCCCTGATTTGGGTCATTGTCTCGTGGTTTTCAGGAACGTGTGAAACATTTCCCGTCCTCTGGTCTTTTTCAAGACCACCTACTCGATGCTCCAATCCCGGGGTTCCCGGTACCGCCCAATCCCGGGCAAGAGTGATCTCGTCCCGGTTGTATGGATTCCAGTTCTCTTTTGCCTCGGTGACTTTTCTTGTTTTGATAGGAGGCAGGTCTTCTACTTTCCTTATCCTCCAGGGAGCTGAACCATTAGCAATATATCCATCGGTCAGCAGTACTACAGGAGTCATGTGTTCAAGCGCAAGTTTTGCTGCCTGGTAGGCATAGGTAAAGCAGTTGGCAGGGGTACTTGCTGCGATGACGATCACCGGACTTTCCCCGTTACGACCGTACATTGCCTGTAACAGGTCAGACTGTTCTGTTTTGGTTGGTAGACCGGTAGATGGACCACCTCTTTGTACGTTAACAACTACCAACGGTAGTTCTATCATCATGGCCAGTCCCAGGGCTTCTCCTTTAAGTGCCAGGCCGGGACCGGAGGTGGTAGTTATTGCAAGGTCACCGGCAAAGGATGCACCAATTGCCGAAGTTATTCCTGCGATCTCATCTTCTGCCTGGAAGGCTTTTACTCCAAAATGCTTGTGCTTTACCAGTTCATGCAGTATATCTGTCGCCGGAGTAATTGGATAGGAGCCTAAGAATAATTCGAGACCAGATTTTTCTGCGGCTGCGAGAAAGCCCCAAGCTGTCGCTGTATTTCCCATGATGATCCTGTAGGTGCCGCTCTGCATTTTAGCAGGGGAAACACTATAGGAGTTCGGGATCAGTTCTATAGTTTCAGCATAAAAATATCCGGCATTAAGAACTTTTGTATTTGCTTCTATAAGGTGTGGCTTATTCCTGAATTTCTTGTTGAAGAAGCCAATGGTATGTTCGGGAGAACGGCTGTAGAGCCAGTATACCATCCCTAAGGCGAACATGTTCTTGCTCCGGGTGATCATTTTTTGATCCAGGCCTTCAACGTTCTTAAGAGCTTCTTTTGTAAGAGAAGACATTGGTACCTGTATCACGCGGTAGTTTGAAAGACTTCCATCCTCCAGAGGGTTACTGGCGTATTGGGCTTTTTCAAGATTCTTTTTGCTGAAGGAATCTACATCAACTATAATAGTCTGCCCCGGTTTTACCGCATAAAGGTTCGTTTTAAGCCCTGCGGGATTCATGGCAACAAGAAGATCAACATTGTCCCCAGGGGTGCTTATCTCAACACTTCCAATGTGTACCTGGAAGCCCGATACGCCATAGAGACTGCCTTGTGGGGCGCGAATTTCTGACGGGTAGTTGGGGAAGGTGGCCACATCATTTCCAAACATAGCCGAAGTATCAGAGAATTGAGTACCTGTAAGCTGCATCCCGTCCCCCGAGTCTCCTACAAACCTTATCACCACTGCATCAATAGATTCGGCCGGTAGTTTTGTTTTTTCTGCGATCATAGGATATGGTTTTTTAAACTTTGGTTTTAACCAATTATCACCAAATGTATATGCATTGAGCAGCAGGAAATATGATGCAGGTCATATAGTTTTTAAAATGAGCTTATTAAGAATAATTCTTAGTTAATTGAAATATGATGAGTATCATGTTTGAGCACGTAAAGCCACAATACTTTTATTGGAAATTCTATAATAATTTAAAACCAATAGTTATGGCTCTTTTTATAACAGATGAATGTATCAACTGCGATGCCTGTATTTCGGAATGTCCAAATACAGCCATCTATGAACCCGATCAGGAATGGTCTTTAGCAGATGAAACTGCACTTGAGGGTATTATAACCACTCCCCGGGGAGAAGAAATGGATGCCGAAGAGCAGCAGGAAGCTTTGTCTGATGAATTCTACTTTATAGTAGCCGATAAATGTACCGAGTGCAAAGGCTTCCATGACAATCCTCAATGTGTTTCTGTATGTCCTGTAGACTGTATACATCCACGGGAGGATATGGAAGAAAACGAAGAACAATTACTGGAAAAGAAAGTTTGGCTTCACGGAGCTTAATATGAGAAACTATATATTATGGAGAAAAATTTTCCAAAGCTCATTTGTGATGCCAACGAAGCTGTTGCCCGTGTAGCGCATAAAACGAATGAAGTATGTGCCATTTATCCTATAACGCCGGCCTCTCCCATGGGAGAGCATGTGGACGTCTATAGTTCAAAAGGGAAAAAGAACATTTGGAACAATGTTCCTAAGATCGTGGAAATGCAAAGTGAGGGCGGTGCTGCAGGTGCGGTACATGGTTCACTGCAAGCCGGGGCGTTAACTACAACGTTTACGGCTTCTCAAGGTTTACTCCTCATGATCCCTAACATGTACAAGATTGCAGGCGAACTGCTGCCCAATGTGATACATGTTGCGGCAAGAACAATTGCAACACATGCGCTTTCCATTTTCGGGGATCATTCAGATGTTATGGCAGCCCGGCAAACGGGATATTCTATGCTCTTTGGCGGCTCGGTTCAGGAAGCTCAGGACTTTGCCCTTATTTCACAGGTAGCTACTTTAAGATCCAGAGTTCCTTTTTTGAATATATTCGACGGCTTTAGAACCTCCCACGAAATCTCCAAGATCGACGGAATTCCCGATGATATCATCAAGGCAATGATGCCCGAAGATAAGATCATGGAGCACAAAAAACGCTCTCTCGATCCCGATAGTCCGGTGATACGCGGAACCTCTCAAAACCCCGATGTTTTCTTCCAGGCCCGCGAAGCTGCCAACCTTTATTATCAACGCGTACCGGAGATCGTCCAGGAGATCATGGATGAATTTTACATGCACACCGGCCGCAGGTACAACCTGTTTGACTATGAAGGGCATCCAGAAGCTGAAAAGGTCGTTGTGATCATGGGTTCCGGGGAAGGTGCCGTGAGAGAAACTGTGGATACCCTGCTGAATTCTGATGAAAAGGTAGGGGTGTTGATCGTTCGGCTATACAGGCCATTCTCCATAAAAGACTTTATTGCCAAGGTGCCAAAAACGGTAAAAAAGATCGCTGTTCTGGACAGGACCAAAGAACCCGGAAGTACCGGAGATCCACTTTACCTGGACGTGGTCACAGCTTTTGCCGAGACTGGTGGAGATATTCCGCAGATCGTTGCCGGCCGTTATGGTCTTTCTTCCAAGGAGTTCAATCCTGCGATGGTAAAAGGGATCTTTGATGAGCTACAAAAGCCTTTGCCAAAGAACCATTTTACAGTAGGTATTAATGACGATGTAACCTTCAGCAGCCTGCTTTATAACCCGGTATTCAAAACAAAGAAAAACACCTTTAATTGTCTGTTCTATGGTTTGGGATCTGACGGTACTGTTGGAGCCAACAAGAACTCTATCAAGATCATTGGGGAGACCACAGATAATTATGTGCAGGGTTATTTCGTCTATGACTCTAAAAAGGCAGGTTCACAGACAGTTTCACACCTGCGCTTTGGTCCGCAGCCAATTTTCTCCAGTTACCTTATCAATACTGCCGACTTTATTGCCTGTCATCAGTTCAATTTTGTTGAGAAATATGACCTGCTGAAAAAGATAAAAAAAGGTGGAACTTTTCTTCTGAATGCTCCATTCTCAAACGAGGAGGTCTGGGATATGCTTCCGCAGAAAATGCAGGAAGACATTGTAGAGAAGGAATTAAAATTCTACGTGGTAGACGCTACAAAAGTGGCTCTTGAAGCCAAACTGGGGAAACGTACCAATACGGTTTTACAAACCTGTTTCTTTGCAATTTCCGGAGTGCTTCCTGAAGATGAAGCTATTCAGAAGATCAAAGACGCAATTGTGAAATCTTACTCGCACAAAGGAGAAAAGATCGTTCAAATGAACTTCAATGCGGTCGATAAATCTTTGGAAAACCTCCAAAAAGTGAATTATCCAAAGCAGATCACCAGTAACAGGCATCTTAAGCCAATGATGACCGGTGAAGCCGATCCTTTTGTAAAAGATGTGCTTGGAAAGATCCTGGCAGGGCAGGGAGATGAACTCCCCGTAAGCGCATTCCCTGTTGACGGTACTTTCCCAACAGGTACTACTCAATATGAAAAACGCGGTATTGCCGATTTTGTGCCGGTTTGGGATGGGGCCGATCTTTGCACCCAATGTAATAAGTGCGTTGCTATTTGCCCGCATGCTGCTATTCGCGCTAAAGTAGTTCCTACTGAAGATCTTGCCGATGCTCCGGCGAGTTTAACTACAGTTCCGGCTAAGGGAAGACCTTTTACAGGAACAGATTCTTATATTTTACAGGTATCTCCTGAAGATTGTACAGGCTGTGATCTTTGTGTGGCCGTTTGTCCTGCACAAAGCAAGGAAGTGGATAACTTTAAGGCCATCAACATGCGCAGCAAGCTTGATGTTGCTGAAGCCGAAAACAAGAACTGGGATTACTTTACCCGACTGCCTTATTACGAGCGCACAGAATTACAGATCACCAACGTAAAAGGATCACAGTTCCTCGAGCCGTTATTCGAATTTTCGGGCGCCTGTTCGGGATGTGGAGAGACTCCTTATATTAAAATGCTTACCCAGCTATACGGCGACAGTATTATGATCGCCAACGCGACGGGATGTTCGTCTATCTACGGTGGAAACCTTCCAACCACGCCTTATAAAAAGAATGAATTCGGTAGAGGTCCCGCATGGGCTAACTCCCTGTTCGAAGACAATGCCGAATTCGGCCTGGGAATGCGACTTGCCCTCACCAAAAAGCAGGAGATCGCTGTAGATCTGCTGAAGGAACTTGAACCGGTGATTGGTTCAGAACTGGTGAAGGCCATAGTAGAAAATCCTGAAGCAGATGAAGTTCAGAAGAAGCAGAAACATGCCGACATAGCTGAATTGAAGAACATTCTCTCTACTATTGGAACCCCCGAAGCACTTAAGCTTAATGAGCTAACTGAATACCTCCGCAAAAAAGCAGTCTGGATCCTGGGTGGAGACGGATGGGCTTATGACATAGGTTATGGCGGAGTCGATCACGTGCTGGCATCGGGAGAAGATATCAATATCCTGGTGATGGATACAGAAGTCTATTCCAATACCGGCGGGCAAATGTCCAAGGCAACTCCATTGGGAGCCAGTGCGAAGTTTGCGGTTTCGGGTAAGAGAACCTCAAAAAAGAGCCTTGCCTTACAAGCGGTTTCATATCAAAATGTCTATGTCGCCCAGGTGGCCATTGGAGCCAAAGATATGCAAACGCTCAAGGCAATTGAAGAGGCCGCGGCTTATCCCGGCCCTTCCATAATCATTGCTTACTCACATTGTGGAGAGCATGGATATGATCTTAAGCATGGACCAAGACAGCAGGAAAAAGCTGTAGAGACAGGCTACTGGCCACTCTTCAGGTTTGATCCTTCAAAGCCGAAAGGAAAGCGATTCAAGCTGGATTCCAAACCTCCCCAGGCACCGCTGGAAGAGTTCATGTACAACGAAACCCGCTTTACCCGCGTAGCCAAAGAAAATGCCGAGATAGGGGCGGCCCTATTAAAGCAGGCTCAGGAAGAAGTAGATTCGAAATGGGAAAGACTGGAACTACATAGGGATATGTAGACCTTAAAAAAATGGCTTTTTTGGCAGGTGTTTTTCCTGCCGAAAAGGCCTTTGTTCAACTAAATTTAAATTTTATGGAAAGCAA
The DNA here is from genome assembly GCF_035607535.1 of Salinimicrobium aquimaris. Classification (NCBI taxonomy): domain Bacteria; kingdom Pseudomonadati; phylum Bacteroidota; class Flavobacteriia; order Flavobacteriales; family Flavobacteriaceae; genus Salinimicrobium; species Salinimicrobium aquimaris. Next base: position 787,904 of record NZ_JAYDZX010000001.1, on the reverse strand, counting down.
AGCACCCGGTCTCTTTGATGAAGCTGTTAGGAAGCTTCGGGAAGCCAATGAAGAGCTTTGCAGGCCAGAGGAGGATGTAGTATCCTACCTGGTCTGTAAAAATTCCCAGTTCGCTATTGAAAGTTTTATGAGAGGTTATCTTCTCAAGAACAACATTGAACCTGCAGGGGATGAGAACATTAACACTCTTTTCCAAAGATGTGTAGCCTTGAATGAAAAGTTTGGCGAAATCGACCTGCATGACTTTACATGCAAAGGCCAAAAACCAGATTCCCGCTCCTGTAGTGATACTGAAAAAATAAGCCGATGCTTTGAACTTGCCGGTCAAATGGACCAACTGCTTCGTCGGGAGAAAGTGCTAATATAAATACTACATAATCTAATCCAAACAAGACCCTGCCTCCAAAGGCGGGGTTCTTAATTTTAGCAACTCTCACTATATCAACAGGAGACATCTTCAGTTTTAACAATATTGTAACACAAATTTATTAGATTTGCTATGTATAGAGCCCCAATTCTATATCCCCCTACATAACCTAAAATGGCAAAAACCGCCCTGATAATTCAGCAGGACCTTATCCTATTGCAGGTCCTGGAACGAATGATCCTTACGCATCAATACAGGTGCAAAGCAATTCGTGCGCTAGACGAGCTGGACATTGAAGACCAGGATGAGAATTTTGATCTTATCATCTCAGATATTCTTTTTGATGGAATTGCACCTCTGGATTATGTTCACCAGTTAAAGGAGATCATTCGCCACAAGTCCCTGCTCATTATCACAAGCATGGGACAGAAGAAAGTACGGCAGGAAATTCTGGACATCGGGAATGTTTCAGGATTTTTTGCAATTCCTCTCAACTTCGATAAAGTAGAACAAATGCTGTCTTAGTATGGAGGAAAAACTACTTCTACTTATTCAGGTTCTTATCTGCATTCTTGTAATGGTGTGGTTCACCATAGGTTTCAGCCTGGTTTATCGAAAGATTCGGAAAAGTCAGCTGAACAGGATCGAAAAAACTTTCTCCCGTGAAATTGCAAAATTTCTTTATCCGCCCAATGGAGAGGAATATCATTACCTGAACGTACAACGTGCACTGCAGGCCGTGGGAGCAAAGCCTTCCAAAAGAGGAAATATCCAGTATCTCATTGATCTAATGATCAGGGCCCAAAGATCAATGTTAGGTACAAATTACAGTAAGTTACGCGTACTATTTGGCCAGATACCTCCATATGGTGCCTCTTTGTCGAAACTAGATAGCAGGAAATGGTATATTAAAGCGAGAGGGATAAGGGAGATCTATGAAATGGAGCAGGTTCAGCACATTAAAGAGATTACTCGGGAAAGGAATAACCCAAATATTTTTGTGAGACGGGAAGCACAGATCGCTATGGTGGTCTTTCTGGGCTGGGAGAGCCTGCGTTTTCTTCCTTACCTCAAAAGGGACATGACCTTGTGGCAACAGATCAAGATCGTGGAAAAACTTTTTGCTCTTTACCCTGATGCACAGATCAAATACCTCAAAAAAACCTACGGCACACAGAGACCTTATGCCCAGGAGTTGCTCATGCGGATCATAAGAAAGTTCAATCTTTTTACAGAAGTAGATTATATTATTGATTTCCTTGACCATGAAAGTTTTGATCGCCGGGAAACGGCCATCTACTGCCTTAGTTCATTCCAGCTTACACAGGAACAACTTCAGGAAGTAAAGAATAAGTTCTTTAAAATTCCGAATACAGAACAGCAGGTACAGCTGCTGCAGTATGTAGCTCGAATCTCACCTGAACCCGATCTGGAATTCTGTAATCAGGTTCTGCAATCCGGAAATGATATCCTGGAACTAAGTGCTGCCGAGGTGCTCTGGAAGAGTGGTCATGAAGAACTCGTGCGTGAATTCTACTATAGCCAGTACACGCTAAAAGAGGTGATATGACAGAATTTTTACAGAGCATCTATGTAAAGATCAGCTGGATATTTTTTGTCTACGGGGCACTCCTGCTAACCGTCTATTTTCTTGGGGTCATTCTTTCTGCAAGAGCCGTGAAGCGGAACAAACGCAGGGCGAGATTTTTGGAGGTGAAGGACATTGTAAGTGCTACCGATATTCCTTCGGTGACCCTGGTTGCACCTGCTTTTAATGAAGGGCTTACCATAGTTGAAAATGTTAAATCCCTACTTTCCATACAGTATCCTTTTTATGAGCTCATTGTGGTCAATGACGGCAGCAAGGACAATTCCATGCAGCTACTTATCGAGGAATACAAGCTTAAGCCAATAGACTCCACTTTTATCGTTCAGCCTATTCCCACTGCGATGGTGAGGGCTGTTTATAAAAGTACAGAAGCACAATACAAGCACCTCACTATTATTGATAAGAACAACGGGGGGCGCAGTGACGCCATTAACTGCGGAATCAACTTTGCTACGACAGAACTGGTGTTATGCACCGACGCCGACTGTATAATAGAACAGGATGCGATCCTTAAGATGGTGCGGCCTTACCTCGAGGAAGGAGACAAGGAGATCATTGCATGTGGTGGTGCTATTGGCGTGGCCAATGATTCAGATATCAGGGAAGGCATTCTGAAGAAATTACGCGTTCCCAAAGATCTTTTGACCACGACGCAGGTTGTAGAATATATTAGAGCCTTTTTAATAGGCCGGATGGGTTGGGGAGAGGTGAACGGTTTGATGTTGGTTTCCGGCGCCTTTGGAATGTATCCCCGTAGCCGGTTATTGGAAGTAGGAGGCTTTAATACAAAAACTGTGGGCGAGGACCTCGAGCTGTGTATAAGGCTTAGGGTGCACATGGAAAAACTGAAGAAAGCTTATAAAGTTGTCTATGTCCCCGAAACCCTCTGCTGGACGGAAGTGCCTCACTCTTACAATATTTTCGTCAAGCAAAGGGACCGGTGGGCGAGGGGACTTTGGGAAACCCTGAAACTTCATAGATATCTCTTTATGAACCCGAGGTTTGGAAAAATGGGAATGATCTTTTTTCCCTACTGGTGCTTTTTTGAGTTTGGGGCGCCAATTATAGAATTTTTAGGGATCGTTTTTATGTTGATATTCGGGTATTACGGGTTGATTGACTGGCCTTCAGCAATTTTATTGTTTACTGCTGTTTACTTGCTGGGATGCATCTTTTCTTCTGTGGCGGTCTTCTTTTACATCCTAAACTTCAGGCACTATTCTTCAGCTAAAGAAATTGCGGAGTTGTTGCTTGCCGCATATCTTGAACCTTTTCTTTTTCACCCCGTCCTTGTATTCGGGCAGCTCAAAGGGCTCTACAAAAAACTCTTCGGAATAAAATCAGGTTGGGGAAATATGACGCGCAAAGGCTTCAGCACTAAACCTTCAGCCACTTAAAATTTAAACCGGTAGCTAAGGCTGGAAGTGAATTGGTTCCCGGTCTCGTCACCCGGAAGGTCTTCAGAAAGAACCCCGCCGCTTAGGGAGATCACATGGTGGATGCCCAGGGTTTTTGAAATACCGAGATTGATAAATACTGCTTCCAGGGTTGGATTCTCCTGAGCTCTCGTATACAAAGTAGGTTCATCGGGAGAGATCCCGCTTCCTATCCTTCCAAAAAGGTAATTTTCGGGGGTGCTTAAATAGTATCGTACGTTGAACTGGTAATTCTGTGCCATTTGTTCAAGCCGTTCGGGACCAACAAAGGCACGGGCATTAAGGTAAAATCTTCCTGTGTAGGCGGTGAGCCCGGCTATAGTAGAAAAATAGCTGTTGTCATTATAGAAGAGACCTCTAAATCCTGCTTCGGCTTCAAAGGAAGTTGCAAAGTTGTAAAAAACAGAAGCACTTGCCCTGTAATCCGGATAGATCTGCCCTTCAGAAAAACCCACATTAGCAAAGGCGTATAACTTTTCTGAAAAGATTGGATAGGCTTCGATTTCATAGAGGCTGCCGTCGTTATAAGAACGATCGGAATAGGTAGTCCTGCCTATAAGGGCAAGATTGCTGAAGTTGTGCTGATATTCGGCACTTACAGCATACCAGGAGTCGTTGCGGGGATAATTGTCGCTAAAGGAAATATACTGGCCTGTTACCTGTACTGCATTCCTGACGGTTACATTAATGATCTGCTGTAGTGCATACCTTTGTTCGTCATTAACTTGGCCGCTGACATAGGTTTGTGTAGCCAGCTCCCCGGCTTTTTTAATGTCACCGCTTTCCAGAAGTAACCTGGCTCTCCTTATGTTGAGGTCCGGGTGCGATCCATAGATCTTGAATAAGCGATCAGAGAATTTTAACCCTTCATTTCCTTCCAGCTGGTTAAGGCGCTGCATCGCTATTGTTTTTACCCCTTCATAATCTGGAGCTTTCATAAGTAGCAGGTTTATATCAGTTCCGGCTGCATCAAATTTCTGAAGGGCGAAAAGGGTTCTTACCTGTAAGATCCTAATGTCATGATAGCCCGGCGCTACTTCAAGTCCTGTCCTGGTGAGATCTAAAGCCGCTTCATATTTTCCTTCACGGTAATCCTGCAGTGCCTGCAGGTATAGTTTATCGGTATCTATTTGTTGGGTATAGCCAAAGAAGCTACTTAAAAGAAGTGCAAAAAAAAGGAACTGACTTTTTATCATTTTTGAGGGGCAATAGGGGTTCAAATGTATAAAAATTCCTCTCACAAGCTGAAAGTCTTTCTCCTAAGCTGAGCAAAATCATAAACAACACCAACATTTTTATCTTCTTTTGTACTGTTAAAAATTAAAAAACATGAAACGATCCCTTCTGCTCTTTGCAGCTTTTATTGCCTCTTTTTCTTCTTTAGCACAAAACTTTGAAGCCGGTCTGCAACTAAGGCCGAGATATGAGTTCAGGAATGGGTTTAAAACTCTCCTTACAGAAAATGATGATCCGGCCTCTTATATTTCTCAGCGATCGCGGCTCATCTTAGGCTATGATGACAACCCGTTACAGGTCAAATTTTCCCTGCAAAGCATTGGAGTGTGGGGAGATGCCCCTACTATGCGGCTGGAAGACAACAATGCCCTGTCGGTCTTTGAAGCTTATGGGCAATACCAGGTGAGTCCGCAGTTTATGCTGCGGGTAGGAAGACAGGTGCTGTCCTACGACAACCAAAGAATTCTTGGAGAAGTTGATTGGGCCCAGCAGGGGCAAAGTCATGATGCTGCCCTTTTGAGCTGGTTGCCCGCGCTTAATCAAAGACTCGATGTAGGTGCTGCCTACAATGCCCCGGCCGAAACGGTGACAAGAATTCCATATAACATCAATTCATATAAGAACATGCAGTTTGCATGGTATCATCTTGATGTAAATAATGTAGGCTTTAGCCTTCTGTTTTTAAATACGGGCTATGAACACAACACCGCAGGTGGCTCCCCCGAAGTGGATTACCTGCAGACATACGGTGCCTTTCACAAATTTGATTCGGGTAACTTCTTTGGAAATGTGGGTGCCTACGGCCAAACAGGAGAGCGAAATGACCGGGAAGTGGCGGCATGGTACGCCGGGCTAAATCTTGGTTATAAACTAAACACCGCCTGGACCCTGGGGATGGGAGGAGAATATTTTTCTGGTACAGATAGAAACCAGACCTCTGAGGATGTTTTTTCCTTCACACCACTTTTTGGAACAAATCATGGCTTTAACGGATTAATGGACTATTTCTTCGTTGGAAACCATCAAAATGACGTGGGACTCCTGGATTTCTACGGAAAACTTTCCTGGAAGTCTCCAAAAGCAGAATTTTTTATTGCACCTCATTTATTCTCCTCTGCAGCTGAAATAGGGGAAGGATATGATAAATTTCTCGGCACAGAAGTAGATCTGGTAGGGCTCTACAAGGTTAGAAAAGATTTTACAGTAGGCTTTGGATATTCCCAGATGTTTGGAACAGAATCTTTGGAAGCCTTAAAGGGAGGTGACAAGGATACTACACAAAACTGGGCTTGGGTAATGCTGAGTTTTAGCCCCAAACTGTTTCAGTACTCTCCTGAAAAGCTTCAGTAGGTATACTTTATAAAACATAAGAAAAGCAGGAGGGAATCCTGCTTTTTGTTTTGGTAAACATCCTTTCAAGAAGCTTATATTTGTGTTCTTAATTAAAATTTTTTCAGAAATGAAGATGAAGAATCCATTGATGCTTGCCTGCCTGTGGTTCGCGTTCACGTCATTGGCCCTGGCTCAAGAAGTCACTTCTCCAAATGGGGAGGTGCAAATGCATTTTGAATTGCTGGAGGATGGAACTCCAGCTTATAGCTTGTCCTATAAAGGAAAACCTGTAATAGAAACGAGTAAGCTAGGTTTGAAACTAAAAGATGATGAACATTCTCTTATAAATGGCTTTGAAGTAATAGAACGGGAAGAATCAACTTTTGAAGAAACCTGGGAACCTGTGTGGGGTGAAGAAAGCGAAATTCTGAATAAGTACAATGAACTGGCGGTAGTACTTAATCAAAAACCTACGGAGAGGGAAATGATTATAAGATTTCGAGTGTTCAATGACGGTTTGGGTTTTAGATATGAATTTCCGCAGCAACAGAATCTGGGACATTTCATAGTAGAAGATGAGAGAACAGAATTTGCGATGACCGGCGACCACACTGCATTCTGGATCCCGGGAGATTATGATACCCAGGAATACGACTATATTGAATCACGGCTTTCAGAAATACGAGGATTAATGGAAGAATCTGTTACAGATAATCTCTCTCAAACCTCATTTTCGGATACCGGGGTGCAGACCTCACTGTTGCTTAAAACTGATGAAGGTTTATATATCAACCTGCACGAAGCTGCTTTGAAAGATTATTCTGCTATGCACCTGGAACTGGATGATGAAGAGCTGGTTTTTACCTCATGGCTTACGCCAGATGTTACAGGAAATAAAGCATATATGATAGCTCCCGGAAAAACTCCCTGGAGAACAATTATTGTAAGTGATGATGCGAGGGATATCTTAGCTTCCCGCATGACCTACAATCTTAACGATCCAGTAGCTATTGATGACACTTCCTGGATCAAGCCCATGAAATATGTGGGAGTTTGGTGGGAAATGATCACAGGTAAAAGCTCCTGGCACTACACGAACGACTTTCCCGCTGTAAAACTGGACGAAACAGATTTTGAGAATGCCACTCCTAATGATACCCATGGAGCAACTACAGAAAATGTAAAACGCTATATAGACTTTGCTGCTGAACACGGTTTCGACGGCGTTCTGGTGGAAGGCTGGAACATTGGATGGGAGGACTGGTTTGGAAATTCGAAAGATTATGTTTTTGATTTCATGACTCCCTATCCCGATTTTGATCTGGAAGAGGTAAGGGATTATGCTAAAAGTAAAGGTGTTGAAATGATCATGCACCATGAGACTTCTTCTTCGGTAAGGAATTATGAGCGACACATGGATGCTGCATATCAGTTCATGAAGGATCATGGCTATAACGCTGTCAAGAGTGGATATGTGGGTGATATCTTGCCAAGAGGAGAAAATCACTACAGTCAATGGCTTGTGGATCACTACCAGTATGCCATTGAAAAGGCGGCAGATTATGAGATCATGGTGAATGCACATGAAGCTGTAAGACCAACAGGAATTGCCCGTACCTGGCCCAACCTTATCGCCAATGAGTCGGCAAGGGGTACCGAGTATCAGGCGTTTGGAGGTTCCAAGCCAAATCATGTGACGGTGCTTCCATTCACCAGGCTAATTGGTGGACCAATGGATTACACACCGGGAATTTTTGAAATGGATATTAGCAAGGCAAATCCAGATAATGACTCCTGGGTGAACAGTACAATAGCAAATCAACTGGCGCTTTATGTCACTATGTACTCTCCATTACAAATGGCCGCCGATTTTCCTGAGAATTACGAACGCTTTATGGATGCATTTCAGTTCATCAAGGATGTGGGAATGGATTGGGAAAAAAGTATCTACCTTGAAGCCGAGCCGGGAGATTATATTACTATTGCCCGTAAGGAAAAAGGCACTAATGACTGGTTTGTAGGTAATGTGAACGGGGAGACGCCAAGAACGTCGAAGATCTCTTTTGATTTTCTGGATGAGGATAAAACCTATATCGCTACGATTTACTCAGATGCAAAAGATGCGCATTACAGGGATAATCCACAGGCTTACAGGATCAGGAAAGTGGTAGTGAATAATGATTCCAAACTTTCTCAAAGGTTGGCACCGGGTGGTGGATATGCCATAAGTATTATGGAAGCCGAAAAGTCTGAAACCAGGGGACTAAAGAAGCTATAGTTCTCAATTTATAATAATGATGAAAAAGCAGGCAAATTTTGCCTGCTTTTTTGTTAGTCGTGCTGGCACGGGGCTTTCTTCTTATGAAGTACTGTGCACTACCTATTAAGCACTACAATTCTTTTTATTACCGGAGCCGAACCTTATTTTTTAAATTTATAGAAGATTCAATAAAAGAATGAAATATGGTTTCTGTGATGTCGCTTTTACTTGTCATAGCTCTTTCTATGCTAGTAATAAAAATAGGGTCAATTGCTTTATTAATGACAGGTCTTTCTGAGGAAGTAGCAAAATTCCAATCCCTGTCCGCTTTTTCCGGGACGGGTTATACAACCACAGAATCGGAAAGCATTTTAAAAGTGCCAATCCGGCGAAGGATTATCTCGATTTTGATCAGACTCGGTTCTGTGGGGGTAGTAACTTCTATTTCCACACTTTTGCTTTCTTTCCTGGGAGCAGGGGGCGCTACTACAGAACGGCTTTTGGTGCTTGGCTTAGGATTGATAATTTTGTTGCTCCTGGCGAGGAATAAAGCATTCAATCGTATTCTCAATCCTGTAATAGAGCGAATGCTTACCCGCTATACGGCACTGGATCTGAGGGATTATGTTTCTCTTCTTCATTTAAAAGAAGATTACCGAATAGCTGAGATCGATATAAGGAAACACAATTGGCTGGCCAACCAGACAATTAAAGACCTCAATTTAACAGATGAAGGGGTTCTTGTTCTTGGAGTAAAACGTGCAGGGGAAGTATATATTGGTGTGCCACCTACAGACCTGCGTCTACGGCCGCGGGACCTGCTAGTACTCTACGGTCGTAAAAAGCGGCTTAAGGAACTTGCAAAACGGGGAAGTGGCAACAAAGAAGCTCATCATAAGGCTATCGACGAAAACAAAATAGATGTAGCAGGACAACGGGCACAAATGGAGCGAATGAATGCCCAGGAGAAAGTGGAGAATTAGTACGGGGTCATAGGAGTTGAGTTTATCGGGAACGAGATTGTTTCAAGGCCTCTGTTCCCGATACAATTTCTTTTCTCGCTCTCGCTTCAAAAGAAATCACTCGAACTGACGGCTACTTGAATTGACGGCTATTCGAACTGACGGCACAGCATTTCCCCGTCAGTTCGAGTGAACTGAGACTGCGACAGCAGGATCAATTTGTATCGAGAATGACGGACCTTGGTTGAAGCCTCGTTCCCGATAATTTCTTTTTTCGCTCTCGCTTCAAAAGAAATCACTCGAACTGACGGCTACTTGAATTGACCGCTACCCGAACTGCCGGCAGAGAGGTACTAACAACATCCCGAATCCGGGGCACAACAGGCTTCTTCGTTTTGAAGGTCAGCCATTTTTAGTTTGGGTTTGTCTTTATTAACTCCTGGTTTCTCTGCATACACGGTGATGCTAAAGATCCCTGTCTTGCCTTTCCTGAATTCGGCCAATTCTTCCTGAGAAAGGTATTTCTCCAGGATATCATCAGGTATAGAAATTGGTTTCTCCTTTTGAATTTTTGTTCCGGTGAAGCCAGTATCTTCTATAAAACCTAAATAGTCTTTTTTTGGAATGGCACCGGCCACACAACCCGCATACATTTCGGCATCTTCGCGCAGGGCTTCGGGCAGTTCACCCACCAGTACGATATCTGAAATACTAAAATGACCGCCGGGCTTCAAAACTCTGAAGATCTCTTTAAACACCTTTTGTTTATCGGGAACCAGGTTTAAGACGCAATTACTTACGACCACATTGGCACTATTATCATTCACCGGCATGTCATCAATGTCTCCTTCGCGGAACTCTACATTATTAAAGCCCAGTTTCCCGGCATTTATCCGGGCTTTATTTATCATTGCCGGAGTAAAGTCAATACCAATTACCTTACCTGTTGCACCGGTTTCATGACGGGCTACAAAACAGTCGTTACCTGCTCCCGAGCCAAGATCAATCACTGTATCCCCGGGTTGAATACCGGCAAATGCAATGGGAAGACCACAACCGAGTCCCAGATCGGCGTCTTCAATGTAGCCATCGGTGCCGGTATAATCGTCCATCATGATGTTATAAACCTTATTGGAAGGAGTAGTTGCTCCGCAGCAGGAGGCAGCATTCTCTGCTTTCCCCTGTGCCGCTATTCTGGAATAGCGTTCTTTGACTAAATCTTTTAATTGCTGTTGGTTTTTCATTGCACTAGATTTTATTTACAAGATGTTTGGTAGATATATTGCAATATTACGATAAAAGGAGCTAACATCAAATAATTTTATGAGATTAAAATGCTCCTGCACCTCTTAAAGTAAAGTTAATTCTTACCTTTGCTGCGCTTCCCCTACAGCAAAAAAATCCCAAACTTCCTACAATGGAAAAGGTTCTTGTTGCTGTTATTACTGCGTTATTATTTTTAATCTTCCCGGCCAAGGGACAGGAGGCCGAAGTTTCCTGGGGAATAAAGGGAGGTGCGAATGCTTCTACCTTTAGGGATCGCCTGGAAATGGATGGAAGAAATTCTATTGATTATAATCTAAAAGCCGGATTCTTTTTTGGAGGTTTGGCAGAGGTCAGGCTGTCGAATAAGCTCAACCTACAGCCCGAAATTCTTTTTTCTCACCGCAATACAGGAATTGAGATTGACGGTTTTAATATTAATGATCCCAATTCAGAACTGGACTACCAGGCAGTTAGAACAGAATCTTTCCTGGAACTGCCGGTAGTATTAAGATATGATATGTTCAGGATCTTTTATTCGGAGCTTGGCCTGCAACTCGGTTATCTTCTACGTCAAAAAGAGGAGGTGAAACAAAGCTCTTTTGGACCCCACAGTTCTACCTTCGAAGACTATGATAGAGTTGATGCCGGCATCTCGGCCGGTCTCGGATTTAGACTGAGTCCCAAATTCAATTTGACAGGGAGATACTTGTTTGGCATTTTGAAGAGAGATAATTCTGTGAGTTCTTCTGTCATCTATGGAGGTTTGGAATATCTTTTTTAATTCTCATTTTTGTTTCACCTTTTAGAATACTAAAGCTCCAAAAAGGGAACTTTTTATTCCTGTTCTTCGTCAGCTTCGGCACAGATCTGAAGAATTTTTTCAGTAGACAATTTGTAGCTTAAAATCCCCTTCAGTTTCAGGTGTTTCTATTGGTCATGATTTTCCGGAGAGAAAATTGTGAATATCTCTGCGGCTATTTTGTTCTGAAGGCCTTCTAGAAATCCTATTTTTGGCTCCCTAAAAAAGATTATTATGAGCGTAATTTGGTATGAATGTAAGGTGAAATACAGAAAAACACATGAAACAGGAGAGCAGAAAGTAACTACAGACACCTATCTTCTGGATGCGGTATCTTATACTGAAGCCGAAGCGAGGATAAGCGAAGAAATGACTGCCTATACCAGCGAAGAGTTTAGAATCATGAATATTAAAGTGGCGAACTTTTCTGAAGTACATCCTTTTGAAAATTCAGATCGCTGGTTCAAATCAAAAATATCACTTATTGCTCTCGACGAGGAAAGCGGAAAGGAGAAAAAGACCAACATGTATATGCTGGTGCAGGCCAATGATGTAAAGGAGGCTTTTGAGAACACCACCACAGCCATGGCCAATACTATGGGAGATTACACCATCCCATCAATTACCGAGTCTCCCATCGTAGATGTGTTTCCATACTTTAGCGGCGAAGAAGAGCCGGCTGGGAACCTGGAATCTACAAAAGAGGAAAGCGAAGTTGTGGTTTAAAAAAATCACTGCTTATCAAATCAGGAAGAAGCACCTCCGGATAGGAAGGTGCTTTTTCTTTTCAGGATTTCCCCAAAAAGAGGTTCTAAAAATGTCATTTTTGGAAGGTCATTCCAGCCACTCCTTAAAGATCTTTACCCGTTCCCGGCTCACGATGATCTGTTGATCATCGTAATGCTCAAGCCGCACCTCCAGTCGCTGATTGGAATAGGTGATGATATCTTTTATATCTTTCATCCTGATGATAAACTTGCGGCTCACCCTAAAGAATTTCTCGGGATCCAACTCCTGCTCCAGCTTATCAAGGCTACTATCGAGCAGATAACTTCGGTTTTCTGTGGTGTGCAGGTAGGTGCCTTTATTTTCTGAATAAAAACAACTTATCTCTTCAGAATTGATGAGCTTCAAATGCTGTCCCACCTGGATGCTGAAGCGTTTTCGATAATCTGAAGTAGGCAGATTGAGCAGGTTCTTCAGGTTTTTAAGATCGATTGCGGCAGGGGAGGAGTGACGGGTCTTCCTGAATTTTACGATGGCTGTTTCCAGCTCCTCATCATCAATTGGCTTCAAGAGATAATCAATACTGTTGAGCTTGAAAGCCTGCAGGGCGTATTCATCATAGGCCGTCGTAAAGATGATGCAACACCCAATTTCTACATTTTCGAAGATCTCGAAGGAGAGACCGTCGCTAAGCTGAATATCCAAAAAGATCAATTCGGGATGCTCGTGTTGCAGGAACCATTTGGTAGCCTCTTCAACCGAATTTAGGGTTGCGACCACCTGCACATCCAGCTTTTCCAGCATACGTTGCAGGCGGCGTGCTGCGGGTTTTTCGTCTTCTACAATAACTGCGTTTATCATAAGTGATTCTTTATTCCCAGCTATTTCGTTTTTCCTTTTCCATAAGCTCTCTGATCTTTCGCTCCTCCCATGCTCTTCCAAAAAGTATGTTTGGCATAAAGACTCCGGCAGCATGGGCTACCAAACCTATTCCCCAAAAGAAAGCAGTAAAATAATTAGAAAGATCCTGAAGTCCTTCTTTAAGACCTTCCTCCCTTGTGTAGACAAAAAGCAGGAGAATATTAATGATAAGGTAAACCGCCAGGTGGCCGTAAAATCCCTTTAAAGCCTTGACTTTTTTCACTGCCCGCTGGTATTCAAGACTTTCAGTGTAATTGGGTTCATTTAGTTCCATGACTTACTTTTTTGTTGTTCTTTTTCCATTATTTCCCTGATCTTCTTTTCCTCCCACCGGGAGCCATAGCCAAAGACAGAAAATCCGTGTAAGGTAAGTCCTAGTCCCCAACCTAACATGGGAAACCAGAACCACTGGAATTCCCAATACGTGCGATAATTGATAAAAATAAGAAGAGGTATGACTACACAATAGGAAATAAGATTTCCATAAAATTCCTTTAGCTCCTTTACTCTTTGTTTGGCACGGTAATAAGAGTTATTTTCCTGAATTTGTTCGGTTTTCATAACTGTAATCTGTTTGGTTAATAGTGGCAGTTTTACTGCAAATCTCTCAGCGTTCTTATCAATCAGTACCTTCCGCTGAGTAACAAGGGAATACCGGTTCACAATGTTTTGAAGACCTACTCCGTTTCTGTTGCCAAGAACTTCCTTCTTCTGAAAATTGTTCTCTACCACGAGATAACCATTCTCTTCATAGATCTTGATGTGTAGTGGTCTTGCTTCGCTTAGCACATTATGTTTCACCGTGTTTTCCAGCAGGAGTTGCAATGAAAGTGGTACAACTTTAGCTCCCGAAAGTTTTAATGCTTCCGGCACCTGGTAATAAAGACTATTCTCAAACCTCATTTTTAGGAGGTTCATATAGGTCACGGCAAAAGAAAGCTCCTCCTCCAGGCTTACCAGCTCTTTGTCTTTTTGTTCCAGCACATAGCGATAGATCTTGGAGAGGGAAGTTGTGAATTTTTGAGCCTTTTCCGGGTTTTCGTCTATTAAAGAGGTCAGTACGTTAAGGCTGTTGAACAAAAAATGGGGATCTATCTGGTTTTTTAAGCTTTCAAACTTCGCCGAAGCTGTTCCTGCTATGATCTTTTGTTCAGTAACTTTTCTTTCCTGCAGGGCCTTATAGAAATATATGAGGTGAAAGACAAGAGAGACAACAGCTGTGAACAGGAGCGGAAAAAGGTAGTATCGTGCCCTTTCATTTTTAAGGAACGACTGCAAACTTTCTCCCTGAAAGAGGGTCTCATCCACCAGCCGGCAAAAGAAATAGGCAACCAGGGTAAGGATGACAGATCCGGCTGCCGCCAGGAGGACCCTGTTTAAAGTAGAGTTTTCCCAGCCTATCTTTTTTTCAAAAAATGTGAAGTATAACCCATTCGCCAGGGTAAGTATAAAGCAGTAAAAAAAATAGATACTCCAGGTTCTAACTTCCAGTAACGCCGGAAAATTTAATCCTCCAAAGAACAAATTAAGAGACATAACCACCAGGCAGATGACAACAGATATCTTTAATACTTTTAGAATAATTCTCATTTTCCCGGGTTTTGTGCTAATTTCTATTTCTTTTTTGATAATTTAAAGAGTTTGCCGTCATTAGTTGTGAAAAATGTCATTACTCATTGCTCTTTTTTTCACAGATCTGGGCAATTAAGCCCAAGGTCCTGTCTTTTCCCCAGCGCGGCGCATATGCTTCGTCTGGTTCTTCATCTTGGAACAGGAGAAGGGCCGCTTCTAAATCGGGACAAAATTTGGCAGGATCTTCTCCGAAGAAATTAGCCGAACCAATATTCCATTCAGTTCTCGAAAGTGCTACCCTCGGATTCTCTGGTGCTTCTGAAGCTGCAGTAGCATAGAGGTTTGTGATTACAGGGGAAAGCTTCATTCCATACATGGAAGGATCAAGGGTGATGTAGGAGGTGTGCAGCATTGCCTGAAGAACTTTAAGTTCTACATCATCATTACCTGCGATAGCCTTTGCGTCGTTCAACAGGCCCTGAGCTTTCTTTAACTGCTCCTCCTTTTGTGCACGATCGGTCATCTCAAAACTCTCAACGATCTGGATCTGAGCTGCATAATAAAACGGTAGCCATTCCTGCTCTTCGGCGCGACCTATTCGCTCAAATAGATTTGCAGCCTGGGAAGTTTCCCCTTGTTGCCAAAGTTCAAAGGCTTGTTGCATTCCTGTGTCAAATTGGGTTTGAGAATGAGCGGCAATAAAGGTGGCCAGGCTCATGACTAAGGTGTGGATAATTGCTTTCATTTTTTTGATCTTTTTAAAATTATATTTCAAATGTTGTTATAACCCGCCTGTTTTGGAATTTTTACTTTCTGAACTGTAGAAATTTGCGGATGAACTGTAAATTTTCAGATTATAGGTTGTCCAACTGGTTGCTGTTCTTATCGCTGCTTATAGTCCAGAAGAAGCCCACGAAGAAGAACCTGTCGGCTGCAGGTGCAATTGCTTGCCTCTCAAAAAGTCCGTTTTCACCGGGAGTGCTGGCGTATTCATAATTAAAGACATTCTTCCTGCCCAGAACATTAGAGACAGAAAAATAGAGGATCTTCTGCCTGCTTAGCAGGTATGCCCAGTTAAAACTAAGGCTGTGGTAGTCCCGCGTCTTTTCATTCAGAAAACCGGCTGTGTTTGGATTCTCGTAAGGCCTTCCGGAGGAAAAATTAAAGGTGAAACCCAGCTGACTTTGCCAGCTGTCGATCCAGTACTTCGTAACCAGACTAGCAGAATGATTGGCTACGAATTGCGGAGTTGCAGCTTCAGGATAATTCTTAAAATTTCGTTCTGAATCTATAAAGCTATAGGAAACCCAATACTCCATATTCTTAACGCTCTCATTATCCCGGAAGAAAAGGTCCAGCCCGCGGGCAAAACCATTTCCGTCGTTGCTGAACAGGGAATTATAAGCGGGATCTTCTGTATCGTATTTAAGCAGTTGATCGTACTGCTTGTAATAAGTTTCTGCCCTAAAGGTGTAGCCGGGTTTGGTCCACTGGTAATTGAGGATGTAATGAGTTGCAACTTCAGGTTCAATAGTGGCGTGATATTTTAATGCATCTACAGGTACCTGCTGAAGGAATTCCCCCCAGGCAAAGGAAACCTGACCGTTTTTCCCCGCTTTCAAAGCCATAGATGCCCTTGGAGCAAGATAAAATTCGTCCTGAAGGTCGAGATAGGTACTTCTTAGACCCAGTTTTACAGCAAAACTTTTGCTATAGATCATATCGGTCTCAGCAAAGCCAGCAAACAGATCGGGCGAAATTTCATGGCTAATGTCTCTGACTTCCGGGTCCTGATAATCTTCCGAAAAATGGCGCAACACACTTTCGGCTCCAAAATGCAATTTGAAGCGGTTGCTAAAATGTTTGCTCATCTTCAGTTTAAGGTTTGCGGAAAGTTCGGAGTTCTTTACTTCAGCCGCATCTATTTCAATGTCATTGCTATTTGTTGAAAAGCTAATGCCGGGATTAAAGCTCCAGTTTTTTCCGATTCTTCCGCGGTATGACATATTAGTGTAGAAATTCTCATTTTGAAGATCGAACCTTAGAGGGTCGGGGTCTTCCAGAGAAGGCTGCAGGACCTCAAAATCTGTAGCTTCGTAAGCTGCATACCACTTGAAAATGCCATTTTTGAAGTGCCTTCTAAAGACCAGTTCCCCTCCCAGATTTTGAAAAGGCCTGGTGAAATGTGCCTGCTCATTGTTTGGAATTAGCTCAAGATATGGAGCAAGATTTATATAGCTGGTGTTGAACGAAAGGGATGACCTTTTCCATTTTTGGGTATGTCCAAGTCCTGCGCCCACTGTCATCAAGGAGATATTTGTTTCAGTTTGATCCGGCTCATTAATGGTATTCAGCAGAAGTACGCTCGAAAGTGCCTGCCCGTATTCTGCGGAATAGCCACCTGTAGAAAAGGTTATCCCGTCGAACAGAAAAGGGGAGTAGCGGCCCCGGGAAGGAAGATTATTTGCCGAAGCAGTATATGGCTGAAAAACCTGTAAACCGTCAATGTAAACTCCGGTTTCTTCGGCTGTACCGCCTCTTACGAACAGCCGGCCGTCTTCTCCTACGCTTTGGGTACCGGGCAGGGTTTGAAGCGCCGCGATGAAATCTCCCGCTACTCCTGCTGTGGTCACCACATCGAGTGGTTTTAGGACATTTAATTTAGAATTGTCGCCGGCCGAGAAAGTTCCTGCACTTAACACTACAGCTCCCAGAGAAGTTACGTCTTCACGCAAGGTTATTTGCAGGTCCTGCATTTGGGCGACCTCCATCTCCTTCCGAAAGGTTTTATAGGAAATGAAGGAAACGATCAGGGTTTGCACCCCGCTGGCAGAACTTTTGAATTTAAAATTGCCCTGTTCATCTGTAGTTGCACCATCGTAGCTGCCTTCAATATACACAATTGCACCCATAACCGGACTTCCGGATTTTGTTTGAACCGTTCCGCTCAATTGGTGCTGTGCCTGCAAACAGGTGATGGAAAAGAGAAGTAAGAGTAGTGCCGGGATCTTCATTTTAAGAATTTTCACCAAAGATGAGTGAGAACCCCTGCAATGTGAATTTTTTTCGACCGAGCTGTTGGAAAAACAGGATGAACTGTAATTCTTTTACAGAATATAAAAGCAGGTTGCTTTTATGTCAAAATTTTTTTTACTGTTTTTCAAACTAAGATTACTGTTTTTGATTCTAAATGAACTGTTAAAGAATCTTGAGGGACAATATTCATTATATTTGGTGCTTACATATTCCATTTGGTAGAGAAAGCAGTTTTAGACTCAGAAAACTATTCTGTTGGTGCAGGGAGAATAATTTTTAGAACTACACAGGTATTTTTAATGTCTGGAGTAGTTATTTGTGTTGCTGCGGGAGTCATTTTTGCCTGGCTGGTGAAATACCCGACGCTTCTCAGCCTTTTTTCGGGTGCTCCCACCATGAAATTTAACACGGCTCTTTTATTTTTATTTTCGGCAATAGGAATTCTCCTGGTGGTTAAAAAGGACAATATCCTTAATTCCCTTGGAGTAATTACAGGTTGGCTGGTTGTGCTGATAGGCCTGGCAAGTTTTGTTGAATACATCATACCCTTTGAATTTCCCATTGATAATTTTTTCATTCAGGATCCTTTTTCCTCGACCTATCCGGGGAGAATGGCAAGGACGACAGCTTTATGTTTTACTGCTTTTGGATTGGCATTGATCACAGCCAGGTCTTCCCAACCTTCTTTTAAAAGGTTTCACAAATATGCGCTTGGCTTCGTAGCACTTATTTCGGTAATGGCTGTGCTCACATACATTTTGCAGGGAGTAACTACCACCCGGGTCCTTGTTTTCAATACAATGGCTTTTCACACTGCCATATGTTTCTTTCTGCTTTCGATGGCAATGTCCCTCGTGAATCCACGAAACAATTATGTGGATTTTCTATCGGGGGTAAAGGTCGGGAGCCAGCTGGCTAGAAACCTCCTGCCTTTTGTGGTTACCATGCCGCTGGTGCTGGGAGTCTCTCTCTTATTTATTGTGGGGTCAAAATCTATTGAGACAGAACTGGGAATTACCCTCTATACTATCGCATATGCCTTGCTGGGTTTGGTCTATACCTCCTGGATTTCTCAAAAACTGAATTGGGAAGACCTGCAGCGAAAAAGGCTGGAGCATTCCCTACTCTTGTCGAAACGGGAGCTGATGGAAAATGTGAGGTTCAAGCAGAAACTGGTTTCGACAACTCCCGAATATATATTCATCATCAGCCTTGCTACTTCGAGTATAAAATATCTCAATCAGGATCTTTTTCCTGCTGAAGAAATGAAAAAGGAACGAATAGAAGGAATGCCGCTTTTGAGTGTCCTGCCCTATATTCACCCCCGAGACCGTGAGAAACTATCAGATCTACACAGGAGGCTCATCAAATCTTCAGATGATGAAGTTCATGATCTTGAGTTAAGATTGAAGCTTAAAGAAAACAAGTGGGAATGGTTTAGTGTAAGGGCAAAAGTTTTTCAGCGGCCGGACGGGGTTTGGCTGGAAGAATACATTCTGTTAGTCAGGAACATTACAACTCAGAAGAAGACGCAGAAGGAGCTAATGAAGGCCAGGCAGTTTTCAATACAGGGAGAAATAGCAAGAACTCTGGCTCATGAATTGCGAAATCCTATTGCGAGTATAGGCATGGCAAATCAGGTTCTCGGAAAAGTTCTGGAAGAGCCCGAAAAACAAAAAGTGCAGAAATATCTGGAGATACTGGAAAGAAGTAATCACACCCTAAGAGAACTGGTTGATAACCTACTGAATTCTTCTAAATATGAAGCAGCTGAACTCTCTGAACAGGATCTTTCCGGAATTGTTGAAAGCAGCCTGCAAAAAGCAGCAGATCGTATTTATCTGTCGGGAGTTGAGGTGAAAAAGAAATATTCCGGTTCTTATAAAATTCTAGCCGATAAGGAAAAACTGGAGATCGCCATTCTCAATATCCTGGTGAATGCTTCAGAAGCGACGATTCCCGGGGAAGGGATCATCAAAGTCTTTATTAAAAATGAGGAATCTGAAGTTGTTCTTACGATATCAGACAATGGGGAAGGACTGGAACAAGAGCAGGTAGAGAAACTTTTTGAGGCCTTTTACACCAGTAAGGATTCAGGAATGGGCGTTGGTCTTAATTCGGTCAAGAATATCGTCGAGGAACACGATGCCCGCATTGAAGTAGATAGTAAGGTCGATGAGGGTACAGAATTCAGAATATTTTTTCCCCGGCCTGTTTAGTTCTTGATCTTTTCCAGTTCTTCTCAAGGAACACAATTCTCTAAGAGGTAAAAAAATTCCCTGAAGCCCCTCTATTACCGTCCTTCATGATGACAGGAAACTTTCGATGTTACACCAGGACGATGGAGTCGTCGTAATAGTAAACCATCCAAAAATGAGATTTTTTACTTTCTTTTTCTTACTACTCTTTACCACTTCCATTTTTGCCCAAGAGTCCCGAACATCTTCCAGATCCCGACAAATAGATTCCCTTTTACAGGAATCACACCGCAGGGGAATATTCAACGGGAATGCACTTGTTGCAGTAGACGGTGAGATCGTTTACCACGGCGCGATAGGTTACGCAAATGCTTCTCAAACCACTTTACTAAGCAAAGAACTGCGATTTAAAATAGGATCTATTTCCAAGGAATTTGACGGTGTAGGTATTATGCTTCTTCATGAAGAAAAAAGCCTTTCCCTGAACGACAATTTGAGCACGTTTTTTCCCAACCTACCCGAATGGGCACAGAAGGTTGCGGTGAGGGATTTGCTGCAATATACAAGCGGAATTCCAGCCCCGTATTCTGAACAGTTCGATACAGATGCTGCAGTGTGGCATTATCTTCAGGGAGTAAAAAAGCTGAAATTTGAACCTGGAAGTGATTATGATTACAACAACGTGAATGTCTTTCTTCGGAAGCGAATTATTGAGAAGGTATCGGGAAAAAGCTACACCAATTTTGTGAAGGAGCAACTGCTGAAGCCGTGCGGAATGAAGAATTCTGTGTTCGATCCCAACTCCGGGACCCCTCAATTCACCCGCTCCTTTGATGAGAATTTTGTGCAGGATGAGCTGGTTAACTTCACAAGTGGCTGGCTTGCGATGAACACTGAAGATATGTACAAGTGGGTTCAATGCCTTAATTTGAACGAGCTTATTAGCAAGGAAAGTTTAGAGGTATTATCGCAGGGTTTTAAACCATCTTCTCAATCTCCTTTGGGGCTGAGTGCTTTTGATAACAATGAACTGCAGTTTCGTTATCACCATGGGCAAAGCCAGAATTTTGAAGCGGGAGTTGGGTGGATCCCAGACCCCGGCCACATCATAATTCTTTTGACCAACAACAGGAATAATGAACTGGGAGATCATATCAACGCAATAGATGCTATTTTGAGAGGGCAGGATTTTAGTATTCCTAAGCGGTCAATTGAACTAAGTTTGCGGGCAAGGATATTTCACGAGGGTTATGATGCAGGAATAGATTTCCTGGAAGGGATCAGGAAAGATGAGGCTGATATTTTTAATTTTGAACAGGAAGAAAAAGAGCTGATCAATACAGGCACCTGGCTGCTTGAAAAAGGCAGAAATGATGCCGGTATAAGGATCCTGAAGTTGACAGCTGAAAAATATCCCGAATCGTCAAAGGCCAATCTGGAACTGGCAAAAAACTATGAAAGGACCGGTAAAAAAATACTTGCACTAAAATATTACCGGCAAGTAACAAAACAGGATCCAGGGAATAGAATGGCTGCAGCAAAGTTGGTTGAGCTACAATGAGCTAATCACAGAAGTCTTACAATTAGCTTTTTATCTTTTTCCACAGGTTTTTAGCGGCCTTGATGATCAACAGCACCAGGAAACCTACAACCAGTCCGGTCAGGAATTCTACTATAATAGATGGAATGCCGTGAAACAGGTCATGGAAGTAATGGATGTTGTGGACAAAGATACCCCCCGAGACCAGGAGCAAAGCCAAGGTTCCAATGATGGAAAGTCCTTTGACCACTTTAGGTAAGGCATTGATAAGGAATTGCCCGATCTTGTCGGAAATACTGTTTTCCTTTTCATTCAGGTTGATGAGTCTTGCGCCAAATTCGTCCATTCTTACGATGAGGGCAACAAGTCCGTAAACACCCACCGTAGCGACTAAAGCAATAAGAGAGACCACAAGGATCTGGGTGAGTAAGGTTTCCTGGGTAACCGTCCCTAAAGCAATGATCACGATCTCAACAGACAATATGAAGTCGGTCACAATGGCCGATTTTATTTTCTCTTTTTCAAGCCTCAGTGCTTCTTCTTCAGTCACTTCTTTGAGTTCGGGAGTTTTTTCCTGATGGGCATGAGGGAAGAAATATTCATAGATCTTTTCTGCACCTTCGTAAGCTAAATAAAGTCCGCCGAGAATAAGGATGACAGTGACTGCCGCAGGTATAAAGGCACTTAGCAGGAAGGCGAGAGGAAGAATGATAAGCTTATTCAGGAATGAATCTTTGGTAATAGCCCAAAGAACCGGGATTTCCCGGGAGGACATGAATCCTGAAGCTTTTTCGGCATTGACCGCAAGATCATCACCAAGGATCCCTGCTGTTTTCTTTCCGGCGACCTTTCCCATTACCGCCACATCGTCCATTAAAGCTGCAATATCATCCAGCAATGCAAAAAATCCTGAAGCCATATTCAATAGTTAGTTAGGGTAGCCAAGATAAGAGTATTTGGGAAATTGGCATGTGCAGAATTACAGATGCTTAAAATGACATTTTTCGCGGGAAGAAAATCTTTTCAGGAATCTCTCAAGATCTTTTCCATCTTTTTACCTTTCGCAAGTTCGTCGACCAGTTTATCCAGGTACCGAACCTCCCGTGTCAAAGGATTTTCTATTTCTTCAACACGATATCCGCAAATTACCCCAGTAATGAGTGATGAATTAGGGTTAAGAGTCGCGCGTTGGAAAAAGGTTTTAAAGGTGACCTTCTCCCTGATGAGTTGCTGAATTTGTTCTTCATCAAATCCCGTTAGCCATTCTATGACCTTGTGAAGTTCTTCTTTGGTTCTGCCTTTTTTCTCAACCTTTGTAAGGTAGTGTGGGTAGACAGAAGCAAAGGTGAGGTTCGCGATACGCTCATCATGTTTAGCTGAAGTAGACATTTCTTTTGTTTATAATAATTGATATTAAATTACAAAGACTTATTAGAAGTTCTTCTTCTAAGGCTGGTAATATAATTCCCTAAAAATGTCATTTTTGAATGTTCATTTTTAAAGATAGTTTTGTTCTTCCAGCTGGTCATCCAGCACCTCCCTTGTTGTAGTTTTCTTCTGAAGATCCTCAAGGTATTCTGGAGAAATATTTTCGGAAACTGAATAGAGAGTTTTGCCGGCATAATAGCTATAAGAGACGAGCCCGCCTGTACCTAAAACATAGAACATTCTGTCGAGGTAATAGAATTCCCCAAACTCCATGAAATGTGCGGGAAAGCCCATTAGGTTGGAGACTACAAAACCAGCAACTGCCATAAGGAAAGAAGCGGAAAGATCATTGGGAAACCTGTCATAGTAAAGTATACCTCCACTTATGAAGAAGATGGTGGCAATCCCATAGACGTAGAACAGGTTTTGTACCATTTGATCTTTAACTTCTTCGGCAAGCAATTCCCCTAAAATCACAATGAACGAACAGTTTAAAAAGATCACTATGGCTGTGTAGCCTACCTGGTAGCGTTTTAGCTTCTGCTTTACCAAATATTTGCTAATGTGAAAAACCATGAAAATGTAGGCCAGGGACTGTAAAGCAAAGAAAGCCTGCTGTGAAAGCGCCTTGTGATACTCTAAAGCAAATGCATCGGCGACAATGAGCAGAACCAGAGCACCCAGCAACAAGATCTTCTTTGGATGGAAATGTTTGAGAAAAAGAATCAAGAATGTGAGGGTGCTAATTACCCTGCCCCAGCGATGCACTTGCGGTTCGTACTGCCATAATAGAAAGAAATTCAGCAATATCAGGAACCCCGAAAGGCTGATCAATAAAATATTGTACTTCTTCATCACCGGCGGTTTCTCTAACAAATAAAGTTTTTTTTGATAATATAATATTCTCTTTATCGATTTTTTTACCTCAACCTTTTAATGAAATTGAGGTATTGCCTTTGTTCTCGATACTTTTCCATTTTTCGCTGTCGCTTAAAATGAAAACACTCGAACTCACGGCAAAGCCTTCTTTGTTTGGGTTCTACTTTTGAATTTCTCCTTTCGTCAGTTCATTTGAATCTGAAGCTGCACTGGCAGGAGCAAATTGGTATCGGGAACGACTAATTTTGAATTTGCTACGTCCTCGATTCATTTTCATTTTCACTGTCGCTTCAGGAGAAAATGCCAGTACCGGCGGACCCTTACCATTTAAAATCCTGCCGCAGCATCGTCGCCACGTGGATCGGCGCCTGCTTCGAGCTTTCCATTAGGAAGTACAAGAATCGCATCCACTTTGCCCAGAATGGTCGACTCTCCTACTGTGATTTTATAGCCTTTTTTGCTGAGGGCATTAAGAGTTCCATCATCAAAGGAATCTGGTTCAAATCTCACCTCATCTGGAAGCCATTGATGGTGAAACCTGGGGGCGTTGACTGCCTGTTGCATACCCATTTCAAATTCGGCTACATTGAGAATGGTCTGCAGGACTGAAGTTATGATCGTTGAGCCGCCGGGAGAGCCCAGCACCATCCATAGTTCTCCTTCCTTTTCTACAATAGTTGGAGTCATGGAACTGAGCATTCGCTTTTGGGGTTCAATGGCATTAGCTTCAGCTCCTATAAGTCCGAACATGTTGGGCACGCCGGGTTTGGCGCTAAAATCATCCATTTCATTGTTCAGGAAAAAGCCCAGTTCTTCAGCATAAAGCTTTGAACCGTAAGCACCATTTAATGTGGTGGTGACAGAGACTGCGTTGCCTTGAGGATCTACAATAGAGTAGTGAGTGGTTTCCAGGCTTTCATAACCCGGTATGCTGCCATGTCTAATTGAGGAAGAAGGGGTAGCATATTCAAAGCTGAAGTTATCCATGCGAGTTTCGATATACTTGTCGCCCAGAAGAGTTTCTACAGGAATATCGACAAAATCTGGATCGCCAAGAAAATAGCTGCGGTCTGCATAGGCCCTTCTTTCGGCTTCGGTGATCACCTGTATAGCTTTGACTGAATTATGCCCGTACTTGTGGAGGGGAAAAGGTTCTATCATTTTCATGATCTGCCCCATCACGATCCCGCCACTGGAAGGAGGTGACATAGAAATGATTTTTAGATCATCATAATTGAACTCAACGGGCTTTCGCCATTGTGCCTCATAAGTGGCCAGATCTTCGGGAGTTATGATACTGCCATTTTCCTGCAGGAAAGCCACCAGCTTCCCGGCTGTTTCCCCGCTGTAAAATTCTTCGCGCCCATTAACTGCCAGGCGGCTAAGGGTCCTGGCAAGAGCCATATTCCTGATGGTATCTCCGGGCTCGTGCTCCCGTGCAAAAAGTACTGTGTCATTGTTATACTTGATGATCTCCTCCCGATGCCTTTGCAGAGAGGCTGCCTGTTTTGGAGTTACCACAAATCCTTTTTCAGCCAGCTCAATGACTGGAGCAAGTATCTCTTCTATGGGCATACTGCCGAATTTTTGGTGGACAGCAAAAATTCCTGCAACAGTTCCGGGTACGCCTACAGCAAGTCCACCAAACCAGCTTTTTTCACGATCGGGCTCCCCCAGGCTGTCAAGGAACATATTGCGAT
Organism: Salinimicrobium aquimaris; assembly: GCF_035607535.1. Taxonomy (NCBI): domain Bacteria; kingdom Pseudomonadati; phylum Bacteroidota; class Flavobacteriia; order Flavobacteriales; family Flavobacteriaceae; genus Salinimicrobium; species Salinimicrobium aquimaris. Next base: position 762,637 of record NZ_JAYDZX010000001.1, on the reverse strand, counting down.
GAGCTTTTAATGGAGCCTTTTCCCGGTAATCCAGTGCTCCTGTGTCCCCATCCTGCAGCCTATACACCATGAAGCCTCCGCCACCGAGATTTCCGGCGTATGGATATACCACTGCAAGGGCCATTTCTGTGGCAACCATTGCATCAAAAGCGTTTCCGCCCTGCCTTAGGATCTCAACTCCTATTTTGGAAGCTTCTTCCCGGGCAGAAACAACCATGGCCTGTTCTGCGACAACGCCTTGTTCATCAGCTGTAGATCGGGTACCGGTAGGTTTATCAGATATCTTGCAGGACTGCTGAAGGATGAGCAGGAAAAAAAGAAGGGCAATTTTTTTCATTTTTGGATGTCTTTACGGAAGCAGAAGCTAAAGAAAAAAAGTCAGAATAAAGAATCTAAACTTTTATCCCAGAAACTGCAAAGGTTCGGGAAATGTCAATAAAAGCTGATAGGAATAAGAAAATAGTTGCTACCTTACAATATCTCCATTTCTACAGAACTTCTAAAAGTGGTAACAACTCGATGTTGTGCCGGTTTCACAGATTCATCCTGCTGTAACAAATTTGAACCATGCCCAGACCAATCACCTTTCTTCCGGCTTTAGAGCTACAGGATTACATAGCGTCCTACGGGGTTATTGAGATCCCGGCGGGGGTGACTGAATCATATTTCTCGCCACCGTTAGCTCTTAGTGGATTTATAATCAATGTAGGGGATGAGGTTGGTAAAGTGGAATGCAAAATTGGAGACAGGGACTTTTTCACTTCGAGTGCAGTAGCTACGGGGCAGGTCACTAGTCCTGTCTATGGACAAATGACTGGAGAGCTGAAGTCTTTTCTCGTCTTCTTCAGGCCAACCGGCATGCACCGTCTCTTTAAGAATGACCTTTCAGAATTGACCAACAGCTCCATGAGATTGTCTGATCTAATAGGAGAGGAGGAAGCCGGTCTTTTATGGGAAGACCTCATTGCTCAAGCTGAAACAGGAAAACAGGTATTGATCCTGGAGGAGTTCTTCAGCAAAAGAATTCCGCAGGAAAATGATCGGGATACTTTTGAGAAAGTACTGGATTATATTCATGAACACAAAGGGAATGTGAGTATTGCTGAGATCGAACGGGCTACTCCTTACTCTCGTAAAACCCTGGAGCGCCATTTCCAAAAGAAGGTGGGATTATCGCCGAAGGTCTATGCTCAAGTTTACCAGTTCAAATGTTTACTAAACTTTCTTGAGTCCCATCCCGAAATCACCTGGACCCAACTGGCAAATCAATCGGGCTACTTTGATCATTCTCACATGTCGCGTTATCTAAAAGAATACCTGCAGATCTCTCCCAATAGTATGGTAAGGCTTGATATGGAGTTCATCAACTATCTTTTGAGCAGATAAATATGTCCTTTCATAATGACTTGATTTTCAGATAGTAATAATGTCGCATCTGTACAAGAATTAATAATAAACCAGCAGTAAATTTATTGTCAATAGTTTCTCCCCTGAATTTTTTACAACTAAAATTTTTCTTATGCGGATATCTATTTTTTTCTGCGGCCTGTTTGTATTGTTGATCATTCCTGTAGAATTATCGGGCCAGCCGCAAATTCCTGATCAAACCGATGTCCTGCAAACCGAGGTGCAGCAAAGAGGCATTTATAATCAGATCAACGAGATCTATGAGATGTTGCAGGAGAGGAATTACACTTTAAAGGACGTCCAATCTTTAACTCCGGAAATCAACTGGGATCAAATATTGCTGCCTGAAGGAATGACCTCTCGGAACCATATTAGTCTTAGCGGTATGTTGAGAAATGAGTGGATGAGCATTGTGATCAAGAATCTTCAATTTTGGACCGGAGATAAAAAGTCAGTCCGGGTGACCGGGATAATCAACGGGCGACAACCTTCCGAATGTGAATTCATCTCCTATAATTTTGAACATCATTGGGTCCTGGAGGATGAAAGGATCGTCGGCTTTAGAGAATGATGTTTGAAAAATTTTTGAAAAAAATCAATCTTTTCAGTTTAAGTAACTAATATTTTTAAATATGAAATCAAGTGTATTTTTAATTGCATTCGCAGTGTTCGGGATCTCTATTGCAAGCGCACAAGACAGCCAGGTAGACAGGAACATCAAAATGTATGAAACTACCTGGGACGAGGTGATCAACAAAGGCCAGATCGACCAGATAAATTCCGAACATTTTGATGAAAATATTGTGATGGTGAGTCAGCCAGAGAATATTGTGGGTATAGAGGACTTTAGAGCCTATTATCAAAATTTCCTCACCGGATTTTCAGAGATTGATTTCAAAGTTGTTGATATTTTTGAACAAGGAAACAAACTGGTTAAACACTGGCGCTTTAAGGGGAAACATACCGGGAACTTCTTTGGTATCCCCGCTACCGGCAGAGCTGTTGATGTGGAGGGAGTAACCCTGGTGAAAATGAAGAATGGGAAGATCGCACAGGAACATGATTTTATGGACAGCATGATATTTATGCAGCAACTGGGTCTTATGAGTGAACCCAATAATGTTGGGGTGATCAATTCCATGTACGAAGCTTTTGCGGCCGGTGATATCCTTACGGTTCTGGCAAGTATGGATCCAAAGGTAGTATGGAATGAGGCTGAAGGCAATAAATATGCTGACGGGAATCCATACATTGGCCCCGATGCGGTATTAAAGGGTGTTTTTTCCAGACTTGGAGGAGAACACGAATATTTTAAACTAAAGGATATTGAACTGCATGAAATGAGCAACAATAAAGTTTTGGCAACCCTGCGGTATGATGCACAATGGAAAGGCGGAGAGAAATATGACGCACAGGCAGCTCACCTTTGGACACTTGAGGGTGGTAAAGTTATTTCGTTTCAGCAATATGTTGATACAAAAACCCTTGCGGAAACAGAGAAGTAGGAGGAAGTTGAGAGCCTCCAGGAAGTCAGTAAATTTCGAAAACAAAAAAAGCGATGCATTTGCATCGCTTTTCTATGTCGGGATGACAGGATTTGAACCTGCGACCCTACGCCCCCCAGACGTATACGCTACCGGACTGCGCCACATCCCGATTAATGGATTTTAGAAAGGAAGCAGACGTATTTGCCACTCCCGTTTTCCCGGGTCCACCTCCCGAATTGGAACTGCAAATTAAACAGCTTCTTTGTAATTTTCAAAGGGAAAACTTCCTTTTTATTCAGGCCGGAACCTAACTTTCTAACTGTAGCCTGGTTTACAACTAAGTATTCAAAAATATTCTTTTATCCCCTCATGTATTCGCAGTGGTTCCCTGTAACTACTTTCTGTCTGTTGATATCATTGCAACATTGCAAGCATACCTGTACCCTTAAATTTGTACAGAATTTTGAAGGCAAAATAATACAGTAAGGCTTTCAAAAAGTATTAATTTAAAGATGGTATCATGAAAAAAATGTTTCTTGGATTAATGATCCTGATGTGGGCAGGTATTGCAAATGCACAATTTACCGAACTTAAAGAAGCCAGGGTAGGTTTCGATCCCAATCTCCCTGAAGTAACAGTTGAAGGAGACACTTATGTCTTTAGAATCAATAAGCGGTTCGGCGAGGAATTTGAAAAGGATCCCATAGGTTTTCTAAATAAACACTGCCGGTTAGAAGCATTTATTGACCTGGTGGAGGACGAGGGTATCAATGGTTACCAGGTGGATGTAAAAAGCACTAAAGGAAGATTAAAAGCAAGCTATTGCAAAGAAGGTAACCTAAGAAAGGTCTCCTATAAACTCAAAAATGTTCTTCTTCCCCCACAGCTGCAGGAAGAGGTGTATAGAAAGTACCGGGGATGGAACATGACGCGGAATGTTCATAGGGCAAAAGGTCGGGATGGCATAGTTGAGGAAGAATATTTCAAAATACGCCTGGAGAAGGAGGGAGAGGTACAGAATCTCAGGATCGACATGGAGGCAGCAGAAATTATTGAACTTGCGGGTCTTTAGGGTCAATAGTTGAGGCTGTTAGAGAGACTGTCAAAAGCATATTTCATTTTTCACCTGTTTAGGGGCAGGACTTCAATAAAGAAGACGAGCGGGAAATGAAATTAGAATTTTTGACAGTCTTTTTACATGTCACAAAAAGAGGTTTTGTTCCTCCTTTTCAGGAAGCAGTTTTCGTCATCAAAATAATAGGTAATTGTGGCAATTTCCTCTTTTAACCGCTCACTTTTAGAACCAAAAATTGTAAATTTGAGGAAGTAACCCCAAGAAAGCTTCTTCCTTTGAAAGCTTTAATTATAGACGATGAAACACTGGCCAGGAAACGGGTGATCAACCTCCTGAATAAGGTTCCTGAAATTGAAGTTTTGGGAGAGTGTCCAACGGGTAAATCTGCAGTGGCTCAAATTAATTCCCTTCGCCCCGATCTCATTTTTCTTGACCTGGAAATGAAAGATTTGAATGGCTTTGAGGTTCTGGATAGAATTTCTGTGTCTCCCAGGCCACTAGTGATTCTCCTTACAGCTCATAATCCCGATGCCAGTAAGGCGTTTGAAGCTAATGCGTGCGATCTCCTACTTAAGCCTTTTAAAGATGAACGCTTTTATAAAACCATTTCAAAGATTTTAAGCGCAATACCTCAGGAAGAACTCGATCTGGATGAGAAGATCCAGAGCCTGCTTGGAATCTACAATAATCGGTCTACCGGGACAATATTCAAGATCCCGGTCAAACAGGGTAATAAGACCATTCTGCTTGACCCGCAAGACATTCTTTACATCATTTCGTCGGGTTGTTATGCAGAGATATATACTTTAGATAAAAAATATCTCCTAAGGGAATCTCTTGGTGCCCTTGATGAGATCTTAAATCCTGATGTGTTTTTCAGAATACATCGGTCAGCCATTGTAAATCTCGATCATGTAAAAGAACTGGTTCATTCAGAATTTGGAGAGATAGACGCAAAGATGGCCGATGGCCGTCTTCTTCATACCAGCAAGGCTCAAAAAAAGCCATTTTTAGAGCGGCTCGGAATTTAAGTTCAGGGTGGAAAATCTGATAAAGTTTTTCTTTGGAACCAGGCATAAAAAAGGATGAGATATAAAGCCACCGCCGATCCTACTTCCTTTTATTGTTCTACCATTTCAATTTTAAAGATCCTGCCGATATTTCCTGAAGGCCCAACAGAAGATGTCCTTCCTGCTGTGACCAAAATCAGGTAAGAGCCATCTTGGACTCTGGTTCCCCTGTGTGGTATCCTCATCACTTGTACCTGGTAACTATTTTTGGACCAGCTACTGTGAAACAATTCAGAATTTTTTATCGAAAAACGTAGCTTTTTTATCTAATAAAACAATAGAGTTATTGGTGCTGTTAATTATGTTGAAATTTAGTAATAATTGTTTCTTAAACATCATCTGCAGTAGGACTGTAATCCTCTACTTTAGACAGGGTTAATAGGAGTAAGAATTCCCCCTGCTACTCAAATCCACACTAATTTCTATTAAACAGAAAAGGGAAGTCAACCGGAAAAAGAATTTTTTCACGGGCTGGATAACTCGTAAAAAAATTTAGCTATGGAAAGAAAAAGAACGGTTTCCGGAAAATCAAGTCAGAGGCTGGAAAAGGATAAATCCCTTACTCCGGTCCGGGATTATGAAATGCTGGTCTTTTGTCATTTGAGATGGGGATTTGTTTACCAGCGACCCCAGCACCTCATTAGCAGGTTGTGTAAATCCTATAAGGTGCTTTTCATTGAAGAACCCATTGCGTTTGCTGAAGAAAATGAAGGGGGTTATGAACTGGAAGTGATCAATTCAAATCTTCATATACTAAAACCAAGAGCAAGGAATGTGGCTGGTATATCAGCTATTTTAAAGAAATACCTTTCTAGACGAAAGTTTTCTATTGGGTGGTTCTATTCAGCAGCATTTAGTGAAGTATTGGGAGATTTTGATTTTGGGAGAGTGATCTACGATTGTATGGATGAACTCTCTCTTTTTCGAGGTGCAAACCCAGAACTGGTAAGGCAGGAAAAGTTCTTATTGTCTGAAGCCGAGATTGTTTTTACAGGGGGAAAATCTTTATATGAAGCGAAGAGCAAGGTGCATTTTAATGTTCACTGTTTCCCAAGTTCAGTTGAACGTTATCACTTTGCCGTAGCTCTTAATGAACTGCCACTTCCCCAGGATATGAACAATATAAAAAAGCCAGTGGTAGGGTATTTTGGGGTAATCGATGAGAGGATCAATTTGAAGCTGCTTCAGGAGGTAGCGAAAGCAAGGCCAGATATCAGTTTTGTAATGATTGGACCGCTGGCTAAAATAGGGGAAGAAGACCTTCCAAGGGAGAAAAATATTTATTACCTGGGAATGAAGGCATATAAGGACCTTCCCGCTTACCTGGCCGGTTTTGATGTTGCCATGATGCCCTTTGCTCTAAACGATGCTACACGTTTTATTAGTCCCACAAAAACGCTGGAGTATATGGCGGCAGGAAAACCTATAATATCCACTGCAATTAAAGACGTGGAGAGGGACTATCGCCACTGTATTTCCATAGTTGGTAATGCTGAAGAATTTTCAGGAGCTATAGATCGTATGCTGGGCGAGGACGGGACAAAAGTATTGAAGAGCTACAAAGAAATTCTCAACCATACCTCCTGGGACCATACTGCAACTCAAATGGAGCAATTAATTTCAACTGAAGTAAAGGTATGACGACGACTGATATTTTAATTATAGGAGCCGGAATTTCGGGAGCGGTCCTGGCAGAACGATATGCGGCGATAGGAAAAAAAGTGTTGATCCTTGAAAAACGGGACCATATAGGTGGAAATTGTTTCGATTACCTAGATGAAAATAACATCCTCGTTTCCAAATACGGTGCTCACCTGTTCCATACAAATCATGAGGAGGTATGGAAATATGTGAACAGATTTGCCCACTGGTATAAATGGGAGCACAGGGTCCTTGCTAAGGTTGATGGCCAACTTGTTCCCATACCAGTTAACATCAAAACGGTCAATCAAATCTTTGATCTCAAAATTTCCACGGAAGCAGAAATGGAAGAATGGCTGGAGAAGAATAGAATTGAATTTACCAATGCATCGAATGGAGAAGAGGCAGTTCTGAATAAATTGGGATATGAATTGTATGAAAAGATGTTTAAGCACTACACTAAAAAGCAATGGGATAAATACCCTGAAGAATTAGACGCCTCGGTTTTAGAACGTATTCCGGTGCGGAAGAACTTTGATGACCGCTATTTTTCAGACAAATATCAGGCGTTGCCTGGAGGAGGGTACACGAAGATGTTTGAAAGGATCCTCTCCAGCCCAACTATTGAAGTAATGTTAAATACAGACTACTTTGATGTGAAAGATGAAATTTCAGGTTTTACGAAGTTGTTCTATACCGGGCCCATTGATCGATTTTTTGAGTTTAAACATAGCCTTGAGGACAAACTGGAGTATCGATCAATAAATTTTGTAAAAGAAACAGTGGACCGGGAGTATTTTCAGGAGAATTCAGTAGTGAATTATCCGGGACTGGAAGTAGATTTCACACGTATTATTGAGTACAAACATTTCGGAAATCAAATATCTGAAAGAACTACTATTGTAAAAGAATTTACTACAGATGAGGGAGAGCCCTATTATCCAGTACCTAACGCCAGAAATAGCGAAATTTATGAGAAGTACAGGGAAGAGGCAGAACAGTTGAAAGATGTATATTTCGTGGGAAGACTTGCCAACTACAAGTACTTCAATATGGACCAGGCTTTCAAAAATGCCCTGGAACTCTTCGCTTTACTGGAAGGAAAAATATCAAGAAGGAGGTGGAACAGCTATGGAAAAGAAAAGGCCAGGAAAATATAATTCCTTCTTCATGGGAGGCTTTGAATGTGCAGACCATATTAACCGGTCGGGTCAAAGAATAAATCTTCTGAAAGAGAATCAACATCACCTTAGGGTGGAGGAAGATTACAGGTTACTGCTCAATCTGGGAATAAAGGTGGTAAGGGAAGGAATTTGCTGGAGTGAAGTAGAAAGAGCTCCTTATCATTTTGATTTTTCAGAAGTGAAAAACAGGATGTCCATTGCCGAAGAACTGGGGATCCAGGTTATATGGGACCTTTGCCATTTTGGATATCCAGATGGTATCTATCCCACACACCCTTTGTTTCTGGAGAGGTTCAAGTTGCTTTGCAGGGAATTTGCCCTTTTTCACAGCAAGCATTCCTCAAGTACGCTGCATGTGGTGCCGATAAATGAGATCAGTTTTTTGTCATGGCATTCAGGTGATGTGAGAGGGACTGTGCCCTTTGCTGTCAACTCAGGTTTTGATATTAAATACCATCTCTCGAAAGCTGCAATTGAGGGCAGTAAAATTCTGCGGCAGGTTAGCGAAAACTGTGTTATTTATCTGGTAGAACCTTTGGTTAAGATCCATCGGGGTGACAGTGAAATTTCTGAAGCAGAACTTGCAGAACTCAACTCACATCAGTATCAGGCGATGGACATGATTGCAGGAAAAATGTGTCCCGAACTTGGGGGCTCAACGGAATTATTCGATATTATCGGCTTTAACTATTACCATAGTAACCAGTGGGACCACGAGGGAAGGACGCTGTTGTGGCCAATGGAAACCCAAAAGCTCATCCCGCTGAATCAGTTGTTGCAAACAGCTTACTCAAGATATAAAAAGCCTGTGGTCCTGGCTGAAACGGGACATTTTGGAGTGGGGCGCGCCAGGTGGCTGAAGGAGATTACGCGGGAATGTCTTACTGCTATAAGTGCCGGAGTGGATCTACATGGAATCTGTATATATCCAGTTATAGATCGCCCCGATTGGGATAACCTGCTTCATTACCATAACAGTGGAATTTTTGACCTTGATGAGCAGAAGAACCGAATTCCATTTCCCGGGTATGTGAGGATGATCAAGGAATGCGTGAGGCAAGGTGAAGTTGAGATGAAGGAAATTAATTTTCCTACACCTGATGCTCCGGGTCTACACCAAAAACTAACAGCCGCTTTAAGGAAGGTTTAATTTGGAAGTAGATTCTGGATACTAATGCTTTTGATCTTTTTAAGGGAAAATAGAAAAGGCTGTTAAACAGGTTAATAAATGATCCTGTGGATCAAATTAGTGACTATATTAAATCTATAAAATCAACATTATGATAAGTACAAAAATTCATGGCTACCTTGATTATATTATGGGAGCAACTTTATTAGTTCTTCCACTTTTCCTGGAGATTCCTGCCGGTGCAGCCAGTACCCTACCCGTAATCCTTGGAGCAGGAGTAATTGTTTACAGTCTCATCACAGACTATGAGCTAGGCCTCTTAAAGATCCTTGCCATGAAGACACATCTTCTACTCGATTTGTTGGGAGGAGCCTTGCTTATTGTGACTCCATGGTTGTTTGGATTTGCAGACGAAACATTCTGGCCATTCATCATCCTTGGAGTTCTTGAGATAGGAGCGAGTCTAATGACAGAAAAAAAACCTTCTTATGACGCTAATCCTGAGCATCACGAGGGCCGTTAATAAAGGTGCGTAAAACAGTCGTTGGGACTTCAAACCAAAAGATGTAGGTGCTTTAAGAATGGTCATCTGCTTTTCCTTACACTCCAAAAAATGTTGCTTCCCGATTTTTTCGAAAATGACTCTGTCACCAAAGGAAATTCTCATTCTTCTCTTATCGGCCTCTTATAATTGGCAGCCATTTTAAGAGTGGTATCTGTGTGAGCAACATCGTGCGCATGTTGTGCTGCCTGCTACGATTTCTTCATCTGACTGCTTCAGAGCATTCCGTCGCAGTTAAAAGGGCACTGGTCATAATGAAATGTTTTCATGATCGAAATTCTCCCGAATTACTGTTCTACCATTTTAATTTTAAAGATCCTGCCGGTATTTCCTGTAGGCCCGAGAGCAGCAGAAGTTGCCACATAAACTTCCCCATTCAGGTCCTGGCCAAATCCCTTTAGATAGTAGCCCAGGCTTTCGGAGTAGCTGGCAAGGTCGAGGAGTTCGTAAGGCCATGCTCCCGTTCCGGAAGGGGTGGCTACGAAAATTTCGCCTTCGGGTTCAAAATTCGGAGAACTGGTGAAAGAACCAAATATATATCTGCCGTTAAGTTCAGGAACATCTGTACCCCTGTAGACATATCCGCCAATGACTGTGACGGTAACGCCCCCGGCAGGGTTGGCGAGGTTAGGTATCTCAATTACAGGGTCCAGAAGTTCATTACCATAGATATCTACATCGGGACAGGAGTCAAGGATGTTCTCATTGTCTGCAGCATCAAAACAAATCGTTCCTTCTTTTACATTCCAGCCATAATTCCCACCGCGTTCCACAAGGTTGATCTCCTCATACAATCCCTGTCCGGCATCTCCTGCAATCAATTGGTTTGCACCCCCCATGTCGAATGAAAACCGGAATGGATTCCTAAAGCCATAGGCATAGATCTCATCCAGTCCCGGGTGACCAATAAATGGATTGTCACCCGGTATTCCGTAAGGCATTCCGTTGTCAACATCTATCCGTAGGATATCACCTAACAGATTAGCTTCAATATCCTGCCCGTTACCTCCTGCATTTTCTGCATACCAGTCTTCTACATGTCCCGGTCCAACATCATTTGAAGCCCCACCATCACCAATGGAAATATAAAGGTATCCATCAGGTCCAAATGCAATTGTGCCTCCTTCATGGTTTCCCTGTGGCTGGTTCACTTCCAGAATTATTCTTTCTGAACCCATATTTACCAAGGCGTCATCTGTAGCTGATACTGTAAATTCTGAAATACGACTGGTGTTATTCCAGTTCTCTCCTTCAGCCGGGCCTCCTGCCCGGGGTGGCGCGGTGTAATACACGAATAGCCTGCCATTGGTTTCATATGCAGGGTGGAAGGCCAGTCCCAGGAGACCACGTTCGTCGTAGTTGGCATTCAGGCTCACCATTCTGTCACTCACATCCAGGAAAGGATCTTCCAATCTGTTTCCATCTTCGTCAATGATCCAAACCACTCCTGTCTGGTCTATTACATATAACCAACCACTATCGTTAGGAGCTTCAGCCAATCCTACGGGAGATGTCATTCCTGCTGCAACCAAAACCAGGTCAAGAGCCATGTCGGGCTCAGGTTCGCGCGGTGTGGCATCATCATCACTTGCACAACCATTAAATGTTAGGATGGTCAGGAATAGGAATACCAGTTTTTGTAGAAAACTAATTTTAAAAATTCCTGATCTAAAAATGATCGATTTCTGAATCTTTCTTCTTGATCTCATAACATTGATTTAAGGGTTATGCACAGGACACAGAAACGCTATGAGTATGCCCACTGTCTGAAGTAGAGGTGGCTGTAATAGAATTGTTCCCTTGTAAAGTGGCAAATTGTGCAGCTGTTATAGTTACCTGGTGAGTATGTGCATTAACATTGCTCATTACATAGGTTTTTTCTTCCCCCGCCTGCACATCTTCTTTTGGAACTGTGAAGCTGTGAGAATGACCGGCAGCACTTCCAACAGAGCTATTGGTGCCATTCTCTAAACAATTGGCCTGATCTGGATCTGGATCTGGATCTGGATTGGGGTTAGGATTAGGGTCGCCACCATCATCGGAACCTGAGCAACCGATAAGTGAGATCGCAGGTATAGCAAGAAGGATTCCCGCGGTAGTTTTCCGAATAAAAGTTTTCCTGTCCATAATTACAATTTTAGAGTTAAAAAATAATCGTGTAGGCAACAGAAGATCGGGCAATATTGAATAGGAATATAACTCCGGTAGAAATGGACGGCAGAATGACTTTATCAGTAATTAAAATATTACTATAAGAAAAATTAATTTAATTAAGATTAAAATTAAATAATTAATTTGTAATACTCTAAAAATGGTGAGATTATTTTATTTCAGGAGAGATAAGTGGAAGCCTATCGTCGTATTGAGGTATTTGAGAGAATTTCCCCGGCTAACAATTTTGGCAACACATAAACAGGTTTAAGAGAATAGTCAGGGGAACAGTGCGGGATGGAACAACCCCAAAGGCAATTCCGATTAGCCGAAGAACTTTCATGTTTACATATGACGAAAAAGTTCGAATCTTCACCTTTTCCTGTATAAGCACAAAATCAGGAAAGAAGTTACTCCGGCAATAAAAGGTGATAATATTATTTCTTTTGAAAAAGGGGTCTCCAGATCAACGCAACAACCTGCGGGTGATGAAATTGGTCCTTTGAAAGTAACTGCTGTGAGCCGCCGCCAGATTTAAAATAGTGCAGTAAAAACCGGTTAAAATAAAAAGTACCTGAAAAGCAGTGGCCGAATAAAAAGTGTTCAAAAGATACACCGAAAATCCTGTAAGCAAAATATTACAGAAGAAGGAAAGCCATTCATCATGCTCGAGGTTGAGCCGGTCAAAAGCAAATTTTAGAACCGGATTCTGTTCCACATAATTTCCGTTCGACTGATACGAGGAAATATATGAAAACAGGAATTTTGAGGCTATGATCTCAAAAGCAATAAGGGCAATTAACAGGTCCATAAGCAGTAAGTAGGTGAAACTGAAGAAGCTAAATTAAACGAATATTTTTAACCTGCAAGTCTTTTTAACTTTTTACGGGTATATCAGCTAAAAATTGTGTATTTGGTCGATATAAAGGAGGTGTTCTTCTTATTTACCGTAAGAAAAAACCTACATACGGTGCAGGTTTAAGATTAAAAACCTTTCTAAATATCTTATTTTTACAATTAGGATACCAGAAATGAAAAAACCATTAAAGATCAAAAGATACTCCAAAAATGAGGAACTTGTAAATGTGATAACCCATGGGGGAGGATTAATTCTTAGCCTCTTAGGTTTGTTTTTGCTTATCCTCAAAGGCCTTGAATTTGACAACACAAAGATGACTCTCAGTTTTGTCGTTTTTGGAGCCTCTCTTATCTTGTTATACACTGCTTCAACCCTTTACCATAGCACTGGAGATCTTAAAAAGCGATTTTACTTCAAAATTCTTGATCACGTGGCAATTTTTATTCTCATTGCAGGTACCTATACACCCTTTGCGATAGTTACCTTGAAAGGTACAACCGGCTGGATCATTCTCGGTGTGGTTTGGACCATTGCTTTTCTGGGAATCATTTTAAAATTGTTCTTTACAGGAAGATTTAAGATACTTTCTACATTGCTTTACGTGGGTATGGGCTGGGTGATCATTTTTGCTATTGAACCACTCATGGAAAATTTGTCGTCACCAGGTTTAATTTGGTTGCTTGGCGGTGGAATTTCCTACACCCTCGGTGCAATTCTTTACAGCATAAGCAGGATCAAGTTCAATCATGCTATTTTTCATGTTTTCGTTTTAATTGGGAGCTACTGTCATTACATGGCAATTTACAGGTACGTGCTTCCATAAGGGTGGTCTGGAATTTGCATATCTTTAGCCAACAAAAAGAAAAATAAATGACGAAGTGGATCATTAGCTGTTGTATTTCCTTTTTCGCTGTAGTTGCTTATGCGCAGGATTCAACAGCTATCAGGGTTCTTGAACCTGAAGTATTTAAATTAAAAGTAGAAAATTGGCCCCTGCAGTTTGTAGATGTAAGAACTCCACAGGAGTACAAATCCGGCCATATACCTGGTGCAGAGAATATCGATTTCAAGGCTGAAGGTTTCTTGTCCCAGATGAATAAATTTGAAAAAGATAAACCCATTTATCTTTATTGCCGCAGCGGAAACCGCAGTGGCAAGGCGGCAGCACAGTTGTCAGAAATGGGATTTAAATATATTATTGATCTTAAAGGTGGCTACAAAGCCTGGAAAGAAATTGAGGAAGAACAAAAACACTAAAACAGTTAAAGAGGGGCTAATCACCCGGGACTGGTTAGCAATAGACCGAACCCGAATGGCCAATGAGAGGACCTTTTTGGCTTACCTCCGCACGTTTATTGTTGTTCTTAGCTCGGGAGTTGCAATATTAAAGGTTGACGCCCTTGAGGACATGCTGGACCTGGGAATCTTTCTTCTGGTCATAGCTCCGATAATTTTTATTATTGGATTGATTCGCTTCCTCTATGTGAGAAGACATATCAGGAAATATCATACCTCTTAGAAAATCTTACATGGTTTCGTAGATCAGGCTCGAGCCAGTTACTTCTGAATTCAACCCGCCTGTTTCCGACGCACTTTTTTCGTTTTTCCTTTTTTACCAAACAACCTCATCATGGTCGGGGAGGAGATGAACCACAATACAAACCCACTGAGCACCGTGATCAAACCAAGCAGGGAGAATGCCCGGAGAACTGTGGTGTTGAAGTCATCCCGTGTTTCGTAATCCATGGTATGGGTCATCCAAAGAAAATCGAACCAGCGCCAATCCCGGTGGCGAACAGATCTAAAGCTGCCGTCCAAAGCCGAAATGTAGGCCTTTACGTTTTGGGGTGAATTATAAGAAATAACAAAGGCGGGAAGGCTGCCACCCCTGTACTCATGATGATCTCCTGTGGAAGTAATGCGTTCCACCTGGGAGATCTTAAGACTGTCCAGCATATATCTCCCTGCAATTTGGACTGCTTCAGCCTCGGTGATCTCTTCTTTTTCTTTTCCGCTTCGGGCATGAACGAGTTTTTCGCCATTGAGCCAGTAGTATGGTTCACCTGCAATATCTTTGAGTTGAACCGAATGTATCTCTTCTTCCGGAGCTATCTCTGCTATTCCCGCCAATCCTGAAAAACCGGTAGGATGTACATGGGCTTTTCTGAAGTGGTCGCCGTGGATTTCATCAATATCTGTCCAGCTAAAATAAATTCCGCTTATGGTCCACATTAAAAACTGGATTCCGAGAAAAATCCCGAGGTACCGATGAGCTTTCCGCAGGTTTGAGGCTGTTTTTCGCTTTACAAAGGGCATCTTAAAACTTTACAAATTGTGCAAGTATAATGATTCTGCAGGAACAAAGACTTTAGTTCTAAAAAATTCCTTCCGGAACTCCCTTTTTTGGTAAACTATAATCAATGGCATCTTTCAGGATCAAAATGGCGGTCTGCACCATGTTTCTAAGCTCATAAAATGCTACTGTACCGGAGTTAAATGGAGGGTAGTTTTCCAGCATATCCTGTAAATATTGTAGCTGTTCAAGAGCCTCGGTCTTTTCCCTTTTTGAAGCCGAATTCAGGAGGTCATAGTTCATTATTTCATTGAGCCGTTCCCGAAGACTGTTTATGATATCATCATCGACGTCATCCTCGTTGTGAAATAATATTTTTTGCTGCGGAAGTCTTGGCTCCGGAATCTCATCCAGCTCCTGTAGTACAACTTCTGAAGCCTCATGAGAATAGACAAGCGCTTCGAGCAGGGAATTGGATGCCAAACGATTGGCGCCATGTAGCCCGGTGTGGGCGCATTCGCCTGAAGCAAATAAATATTTGACAGATGTTCTTGCTTTTTGATCCACCTCAATGCCACCACACTGATAATGTGCAGCCGGAACCACCGGAATAAGATCTACAGCAAGATCGATTCCTATGGATTTACAGTAGTTCACTATAGTGGGGAATTTCTGCCCGAATACCTGCTGGTCCAGATGACGACAATCCAGGTAGACACATTTCTCTCCCGATTCTTTGAGTTCTTTAACTATAGCTTCAGAAACAACGTCGCGGGTGGCGAGTTCTCCTCTAAAGTCAGTTTTAAACAGGAAACGATTTCCCTGCTTGTTCACAAGATAAGCACCATGACCTCTCACTGCTTCAGAAATTAGGAAGAGAGGGTATTTATCCTGTTCGTATAGCGCCGTAGGGTGGAATTGAACAAAATTCATATGCTTGACCCTAACTCCCACACGCCACGCCATTGCTACTCCATCTCCTGTAGCCACAGCTGGATTGGTAGTGTTTTCAAATACAACTCCACTACCACCACTTGCCAAAAAGGTGATCTTTGAGGTAATATTTATTTTTTGATGTTGATCTTTATCTAATGCAGTTATCCCAATACAGCTCTTATTGTTTTCGTCCAGTAAAAGATCGGTCACAAAGTAGTGATCGAAAAAGCGAATATTTGGAAAGGATTTTGCCCGGGAGATTAATTTTCTCTGAATTTCCATTCCGGTAAGGTCGCGGTGGTGTACTATTCTATGTCGGGAATGTCCCCCTTCAAGACCTAGTTCCAATGTCCCGTCTTTGGCATCAAATGTTGTCCCCCAGTTCATTAATTCCAGGAGGCGTTGAGGAGCTTGAGACACTACCATTTGGACAACCTCGGGATCATTAAGGCCCCGGCCCGCTTGCATAGTGTCTTTAACGTGAAGTTCAAAACTATCCTGGATCCTGTCCAGAACAACTGCAATCCCTCCCTGCGCCTGAGCGGTATTGGAGATCTCCCTTCTTTCCTTGGTAATAACGGTCACCTCCACACCGGGCCGGGCCTGTGCGATCTTTATGGCGAAGGTCAATCCTGCCACACCTGATCCTATTACAATTACGTCTGTTTTCATGCTTTAGGAAAGTTCTAGCATTCGTTCTATGGGGGCTAAGGCTTCTTTCATAAGTTGGGGAGAAAGAAGTATTTCAGGCTCTTCCTTTTCGAGACAATTGTAAAGCTTCTGTAGGGTATTCATCTTCATGAATGCGCATTCGCTGCAGGCACAGGTGTTATCTTCTTTGGCGGGAGCAGGGATGAGGGTTTTGTAAGGCACATCCTTTTGCATTTGATGCAGGATACCTGCCTCTGTTGCAACGATAAAGGTGTGGTTTTCGCTGTTCTTCACATAGTTGAGCATACCCGAGGTGGATCCAATATAGTTGGCCACCTTGAGGATATGAGCTTCAGACTCGGGGTGAGCGATGATCTTGGCTGTTGGATGCTGTTTGTAAAGTTTCAGTAATTTGTCCAGGGAAAAAGCTTCATGGACGATGCAGGCACCGTCCCAGAGCAACATCTTTCTTCCGGTCTTCTGTCTTAGGTATCTACCTAAATTTTTGTCCGGGGCGAAAATAATGGGCTTATCTTCAGGAATTGAGTTAATGATCTTTTCGGCATTGGAGGAGGTACAAACAATATCGCTTAAGGTCTTTATCTCTGCTGAACAATTTATGTAGGTCACCACCACATGATCGGGATACTGTTTCTTCAGTTTTCTGAAGTCTTCCGGCGGACAGCTTTCTGCCAAAGAACAACCGGCATTAAGATCGGGCAAAAGTACCCTTTTTGAAGGATTAAGGATCTTTGCAGTTTCTGCCATAAAGTGAACCCCGGCAAAGACAATAATGTCTGCCTGTGTTTCTGCTGCCTTTTTTGCAAGCTCCAGGGAATCACCGATAAAATCGGCTATTTCCTGTATCTCGGGTTCCTGGTAATAATGAGCCAGGATGACAGCATTTTTATCCTTTTTTAATTTTAAAATTTGATCTTGTAAACTTGTCCTTTGCAGGGTTTTTTCCATCATTTTGTAGGGGATTCAAAATTCGATTTTAGAAAAGTGTCGCCTTCAATAAGTCCGCTGGTCAGATCTTTTAAACTCGTGTTCTCCACAATTTCCTGAAGTCCGTTCCTTACAGGTTTGAACCTGGAGTGAAAAGGGCAGGGGTGATCTTCTGAACAATTGTGCAGGCCCAGGCTGCAACGGGTATAAACCTTGTCTCCATCAATGGCCTGTACGATCTGGGCAACCTTAATGCCAGCCATCATTTCCGGTTTTACCTCAAATCCTCCATGCGCACCTTTAGTAGAAATAATAATCCCGCTACGGGTTAATTTTTGAAGGGTTTTGGCAGTGAATGCTTCAGGGGAATCTATTTCCCTGGCAATATCCTTGAGGCTTGCTCTTTGGCCTCTTTCAGATTCAGATGCAATAAAAATGGCTGCCCTAATAGCATACTCACAGGCTTTTGAAAACATGAGTCTAATTTTCAGATTACCCGACAAAATTAGAGACATAGAGGTCCTTATTTTATGACCTGCATCAGTAACAGTGGATTTTTTCCAGGATTCAATCGACTTACAACAATAGGTTTATACTTCGGGATTAGCTTTAGAATTCTTAAATTTATTTAGCAAAAGCCTCCGGTATGAAAATTCATTTTACCCTGCCGAATTCATTCTATCTGATCAACTCATAACCTGAAATGAAGATCTCCCTAAAAAGTATTATGGTCGTTGTGGGGCCGCTGGTCTATATTGTATTGCAATCTTTTGACCATCCAGATTCTATGCCGCCTGCCGCCTGGGATGTTCTTTGTGTTACGATCTGGATGGCACTCTGGTGGGTGACAGAAGCTGTGCCTATTGCTGTGACTGCATTACTTCCCATAGCGCTTTTTCCTCTCACAGGGGCGATGACAATAGGTGCTACAACGGCTGCTTACGGTGATAAATTCGTGTTTCTTTACCTGGGAGGTTTTTTATTGGCCATTGCCATTGAAAAGTGGGATCTACACCGGCGTATAGCGCTAAGTATCATTAAAATTATTGGCACCAACCTTAGACGAGTCATTTTGGGTTTCATGGTGGCAACAGCTTTTCTTTCAATGTGGATCTCAAATACAGCAACTTCTGTTATGATGCTGCCTATTGGCGCTGCCATTATAAGTCAGCTACAGGACAATCAGGAAACAGAAAGAAATGAGAGAAAAGTTTTTGGAAAGGCATTAATGCTGGCTATTGCGTATAGTGCTTCTATTGGCGGAATAGGAACTTTAATAGGTACACCACCAAACCTGGTTTTGGCGGGGATTGTTGAAAAGCTTTATGGCATTGAGATCACCTTCTACCAATGGCTTAAATTAGGTTTACCAATTTCCGTTTTTTTGCTGGCTGTTTGCTGGAAATACCTTACTTCATTCGCCTTTGATCTCCAGGGAATGAAATTGCCGGGAGGCAGGAAAGAGATCACAAAACTCCTGAAAGACCTGGGGCAGATAAATAGGCAGGAAAAAATCGTACTTACAGTTTTCATTTTAACTGCACTGGGCTGGATCACAAGATCATTTTTATTGGAGCCCCTCATCCCTTTTATAGATGATACTATTATAGCTATAACTGCCGGAATCGTTCTTTTCCTATTACCTTCCGGAAAGGATAACGGTAGGATCCTGGTTTGGGAAGACACTACGAGAATTCCCTGGGGGATCATTATCCTCTTTGGGGGTGGAATGGCACTGGCTAAGGCTTTTGGAGAAACCGGGCTGGCGGTATGGATAGGGGAGCAGCTAACAGATCTTGAAAACCTACCACTTATCGTACTGGTATTAGTGCTTGTGGCTGCAGTCAATTTCCTTACAGAAGTCACTTCCAATCTTGCTACCACGGCTATGTTGTTGCCCATCCTGGCCCCTATGGCCGTGGCAATGAGTATTCACCCTTATTTTCTACTGGTAGCTGCTACGCTTGCGGCTTCCTGTGCGTTTATGCTGCCTGTGGCCACCCCGCCAAATGCCGTGGTTTTTGGCTCGGGACATTTACAGATCAAGGATATGGTGCGAACAGGGATATGGATGAACACGATCTCAATACTCCTCATCACGCTCATCGTTTACTTTCTGCTTCCGGTCTTCTGGGGGATAAGAGTTGACGAGATCCCGGCTGTCTTTGAATAACGACAAAGACTGTATTGTTTAAAACAGAGCAACATCAATGAGCAGATTTTAAAGAAAATTCATCTTTTAAAATGGAGTAAATTGCCACATCGAGAAATTTTCCTTTTTTAAATTCAACCTGTCTCATAGTCCCTTCATAGCTGAAGTTTATCTTTTCAAGGGCGCGTCGACATTTGAGATTGTCGGCATCTACAAAGCCTTCGATTCGGTTGAGGTTCAAATTTTCAAAACCCTCGCGAAATAAACATGGCATAACCTCCCTTAAAATTCCCCTGCCCCAGAATTCGGGTAGCAGCCATAATCCAATTTCGGCTTTTCGGTTGTCCTTTTCCAGGCCATTGAACCCACCTGCACCTACAAACTTCTCGCGGTCTTTAGACCAGATCCCCCACCAGATCCCGGTTCCATGCTTTTTTAGATCCTCGTACCAGTCCATTTGCTCCTGTGTAGCTTCAAGGGTAGGAAAATGTACAGCATAGAATTGTGTGACTTTTGGATCTGAAAGACCCTTATAGATATGATCGATATCCTCCTGAACTATTTCCTTCAGGAGAAATCGGTTTGTTTCCGGTTGCTTCATTTGTTGGTATTGTTCAATTTTCAGATTCTCGAGTTGGCCAAAAATAAAAAAAGTAAGCCAACTGCTTAAATCGAGAGAATTCTATCATTTCCTACGGACCATTTTCATCTTTAGGAAGTGTTAAAAATTCTTAAAATTTTGTTAATTAATCGATAAAAAGCCATGTTTGATCGACAAGATACTGTCTTGTAATCTTTTTAATGAGTGCATTAAAATTTCGAGTAGATATTAAAAGTGCAATTATGATCAAATTGACAGACAGGTTCAATGTGAGGGAAAGGTTCTTTCTGGTTTCGTCCTTAGTTTTGGTGATCCTTTTTTTCGTTCTTGCTTTGTCCCCCGGGAGAAAAAAATCCTTCACCTCAGAATATGATGTTGAGAAAAAAAGTCGGGTTGCCATGAATCTCTGCACTCCTGAGATCTTTTAACCTGGAGTACAATTATTCCAGGTGTAACTGTAAAACTGCCTTTTTCGAAAGAAATTAATCCTTATCAAGTTTGACCTTCTCCTTTGGGATTCCGGTCTCGAAAGGGTTATTCGGATCATTG
Organism: Salinimicrobium aquimaris; assembly: GCF_035607535.1. NCBI lineage: Bacteria > Pseudomonadati > Bacteroidota > Flavobacteriia > Flavobacteriales > Flavobacteriaceae > Salinimicrobium > Salinimicrobium aquimaris. The sequence goes on along the minus strand of NZ_JAYDZX010000001.1, from coordinate 741,942 downwards.
CTCCACTCGAACCATCCTCCGTCATAAACCGAAACATGTGGCCATCCCAACAGCCAGGCATTGAACCAGGCTTCACTACCGCGCCAGCCTGTGCCGCAGTAGAAGGCCAGATGCTTGTTGGGAGTTATTCCGTTTTGTTTCCAGTTTTCAATGACTTCATGGAATTCACGGGTGGTATGGTCCACGTTCCGGTAGTTTTCCATGTGGTAGGCATCACTGCCACAATCGGCAAAAATGGCTCCGGGAATACGGCCTTTGGCTTCTATATAATTATAGCCGCTCACTTCCCCAATGTACTCGGGATAACTGCGTACGCATACTAGTTCAGCATCATTTGCAGCGATCATTTCCTTAGCCTCCGGTACATCAACAGCAAGTTGAGGATTTGCCGGAATCTTGGCGCCAAAGTCTTTAACCCGCTGTTTTGGCACATCATCTTTGCTTACTTCAAATCCTGCGTCTTCCCAGGATTGAAAGCCGCCGTTCAACACCCGCACATCCTTTACCCCGGCATACATCATGATAAAAGCATTTCGAATAGCACCTATATCCCCGGCTGCACTTCCGGGAAATTCGTCGTCATTATCGGGAAACATGAACTTTCCATAGAGTACAACTGTAGTGTCGGCAGTAATTCCATGTTTTTCAAGTGCTTTCTTTAACTCTTCGGGGCTGCGGCGGTTCCATGTTTCAGGAGACTCCAGGGCGTTGGTATCCATATCGATGGCACCGGGAATATGTCCGCTCAAATAAGCATCGCGGTTGCGGTAATGTGAATGTACCACCACAAACTTGTCGTTGTCATATTCTGCAGGTTTTTCACCGGAAATAAGCTTATTCACCCATTCGGCCGAAACGAGCTGCCGGTATTTTGGGAGATATTCCATGGGTAAGGTCTCATCGTTCGCCCATTCATCTAAAAAGTGATTGTATAATGCTATTTTAGAATACCCTGCTTTTTCAAAGCTTTCAGCCACCTTTTGAGCCGAATCGCGGTTGTAACCGTAGATGATAAGTTCCTGTTCAGGGGTAATTTTCTTATGTCTCACGATCTCGATCCAGTCCATATACCCTGCCCATTTTGCCGGGAGCGATTTGGCACCGTGGATATGCCCGCCTCTTGGCTCATCTTTTAATTTCCAGCCGTTATAAGCATCGACGGGACGTACATCTATGACCAGTGCACCATTCTTTTGTCTGTCTATAAGTTCCTGAGTAGTTACTTCCCTGAAGTTTGTCATCTTGTGTAGCGTTTAGCGCAAAAAAAGAACCTCCGAAGAAGCTCTGAATTTTTGATTTTTCCGAAGATAATTAATTTCAGTTTTTTCTGAAGCAGCTTACGGCTTAAGAAATTCCTAAATCTTGCCGAAATTCCTTTACAGGTCTATTTCTTTCTTATAAGTGCGGGTATGCTCCACATCATTCTCCACTGTTGTCTGTCGAACACTGATGGTCATTTTTTGATAATCACTCATATTGCTGATGCCCGATTCCAAAGCAGCCCGAATTTCATCTGTCACTCTATAAAAAGCGATGCCATTCGAAGGAAAGGAGATCAACTCGATATCAACATTAAAGGTATGGTAATCTGCTTCCCCCGTTTTGGTGGTTTTGGAAGAATTAAATGAAATTTTTTCTGCAGGGATAATAGCCGCAATTCTGCTTTTCAAAGTTTCTTTTTCCACAGAAAATTCAGGTGGAATGGTAACCAGGTGTTCTTTGGTTTGTATTCTTTCTATCCTTTCCACACAAGCAGTGAAGGAGATGAAGAGCAGTAGCAGAAGAAGTAAGCTTTTAAATTTCATGTTGTAATTGGTGTCTTGTGTTTATTAGTGTCTGGCAGGAACTATTTGTTACAACACTGGAGGCTATATTTCTGTGTACAATGCCTCTTTAATCACTGAGAAGCTTCAGTTTCTAGTTCAAAAAAATTGTGATGATTCTATTTTTAGCTGAATAAATTCAGGATGTGTAAAATCTTGAGGACTTACAGAAGAAATCTTCCGCTTGTGCCCGAAAAAGCTTAGTTTCGGATTTTGAGTAAAAAAACTTCCAGAGAAGCTATTAATTATTGATTTTTCCGAAGATATTCAAATTCAGTTTTTTCTGAAGCAGGCTGCGGCTTGAGAAATTCCTAAATCTTACTGAAGCTAAGGATTTTCTCTATAGATTTATCTCCTTTTTGTAGGAGCGATTAGTTATGGCTTTCTCTATATCGTCAGAAACATGGACCTCAATTGTCATTTTTCTATAGTCCTCAATATCTTTTATTCCACTTTCTACAGCTTCCCGTACATTATCGGCAAGACGGGAGAAGGAAATGTCATTATCCGGCAATTTTTCGGTTACAATTCTTACATCTAATGTGAAGTATTTTGTTTCTCCCACTATTTCGGTACGGGTGGAAATGAAGCTGATAGTATCTGCAGGTATAACTGCCGCTACCCGTTTTTTAAGAACTTCTTCGGCTATAGAATAACTAGGAGCACCGGAATATGTCTTAACTGTTTTAGTTCTTTCCACACATGAGCTTAAAGAAATCAAAAGCAATAGAAGAGGTAATAATTTTTTAATTTTCATAATTGGATGGTTATTCCAATCTGTTAGTATGACGCAGCACAAATTTGTTACAGTAGGTGATCCTGATCTTAGGGATATATTTCTTTGGGTTAGTTATTGAAACTTCAGTTTTTGCTGAAATAAATTTAAAAAATATCATTTGCACTTAGATATTTTAAGGATCTGTCAAATCTTTTGGACTTGCTTAGGAAACCTTCCGCTTGTGGCCGAAAAAGCTTAGTTTTGGGTAGACTTCCAAAAATTTCAGCATGAAGAATAACAGGCATTTTGTGATAGATTTTGACAGCACCTTTACCCAGGTAGAAGCTTTAGATGTTTTAGGGGAGATCTCGCTCGAGGGTCACCAGGAAAGGGAGGAACGGCTTCAAAAACTCACAGATCTTACGAACAGCGGGATGGCTGGTGATCTTTCCTTCAGGGAATCTCTGGAACAACGCCTGGCGCTCCTCAATGCTGAAGAAAAACATTTACCGGCTCTTGTGGACCGGCTTAAAAGTAAGGTCTCTACAAGTTTCATAAGGAACAAGGAGTTCTTTGAGGAGAATCATGAGAATATCTACATCATTTCAAACGGGTTTAAAGAATTCATTGTTCCCATTGTAAAGGAATTCGGGATTAGGGAAGAAAATGTCTTTGCCAATTCTTTTCGACCCGACTCCAATGGAAAGCTGAACTCCTTCGATACTGAAAATGTCCTGTCCTCCAATAATGGAAAGGTTGAAATGCTAAAGAGGCTGGACTTACAGGGTGATGTATACGTGATCGGCGACGGTTACACAGATTATGAGATCAAGGCTGCCGGACTGGCAAACAGGTTTTACGCCTTTACCGAAAATGTTGAGCGGGGTAACGTACTTGACAAAGCCGACCATATTACTCCAAGTCTTGATGAATTCCTATACCTCCATAAAATGAACAAAGCCATTTCCTATCCAAAAAACCGAATTAAGGTCCTGCTCCTCGAAAATGTGCATGAGGATGCAGTGAAGATCATGAAGAATGAAGGTTACAACGTGAGTACAATTTCGGGTGCCCTTGATGAAGAGGAGCTGGCAGAAAAGATCAAAGATATTTCGGTCCTTGGAATACGTTCTAAGACCCAGGTGACGAAAAAGGTTTTGGATAACGCGAACCGGCTTATATCGATTGGTGCTTTTTGTATAGGGACTAACCAGATTGATCTGGAGGAGTGCCTGAAAAAAGGAATAGCTGTCTTTAATGCACCTTTTAGCAATACAAGATCTGTCGTGGAACTGGCCATTGGGGAGATCATTTTTCTAATGCGCGGTTTGCCCGATAGGATAGCCGAAATGCATGGAGGCACCTGGAATAAGTCGGCTGCAGGAAGCAGAGAAGTCCGCGGAAAAAAACTGGGGATTGTGGGCTACGGAAATATAGGCGCCCAACTTTCGGTAGTAGCCGAAGCCATTGGTTTTGATGTCTATTATTATGACCTTATGGAAAAGCTAGCTTTGGGAAATGCGACCAAATGCAAAAGCCTCGAGGAACTGTTGAAGATCTCTGATGTTGTGACCCTGCATGTCGACGGACGCAAAGAAAACCACAACCTTATTGGGGAAAAAGAACTGGAGCTTATGAAAGAAGGTTCAGTCTTTATAAATCTTAGCCGCGGGCATGTAGTCGACCTACCGGCGCTTAGAAAGCACCTGGAGAGCGGAAAAATTCGCGGAGCAGGGATAGATGTCTTTCCAAAGGAACCGAAAACAAATGCTGAAGAATTTGAGTCTGAATTAAGAGGTGTCAAAAATGTCATTTTAACGCCCCATATTGGTGGAAGTACAGAGGAGGCGCAGGTGAATATAGGTAATTTTGTACCGGGAAAGATCATTGAATATATCAACACCGGAAGTACCACCAACAGTGTAAACTTCCCTAACCTGCAGCTGCCAATCCTCGAAAATGCTCATCGTCTAATTCACATTCACCACAACCGCCCCGGGATTATAGCCCATATCAACAACATACTTTCTCACCACGGTTGCAACATCGTGGGGCAATATCTCAAAACCAATGAAACTATAGGTTACGTGATCACAGATATTGACAAAGCCTATAATGAAGAAGTGATCGAGGAAATGAGGGATATCGACGGGACGATTAGATTTAGAGTTCTTTATTAGTTCATGGTTTTAGTTCATAGTCCATAGTTCATAGTTCGGGGAATGGGTGCGGACTTCATTCCTGCAGCGAAGCAATTCATAATCTACCGTCTACTGTGTCCGTCTACCGTCTACGGACTATCGACTAAAACATGATCTCGATCATATTTCAGGAACTGGAGGTTCTTCATCTTTGAAGTTTTGCCGTTAAAAACCTTAAAAATATGACATATGATCTTTCTCCCCACCGGTTTCACATTCCGGTCATGGGACTTGCTTTCACTATTGACACGCCAGTTAAAGTTGCTTCCTACGGGATCACTTCGGCTTTGTCTATTATTGAAGACAATCTCATCGAGATGATGAGAAAACACTACTACCAGGAAAATGATGAAACTTACATACCTATTGAGAAACACGAGGAAAATTACCGCGTGCGCCGAATCACAGATTACCTCAACCTGGTTAACCGGAATGTGCAGGCAAAATTCGAAAAGCTGAAAGAATCGGCTTTTGAAAAAGGTTCTGAGATCGTGAAGTATTTCGAGATGCTCCCCGAGGAAAGCGGACTCAAAGAAAAATATCAGCAGTTCCTGCAGGCTCATGGTGAAGCACGGGAAGAACTGGAAAATTTTCTTCGGAAGCATATGCGTCCCGGCGGAATTGAGGTCAACATCATGACCAAAGTCGATAAGAACAACATGGATAGCAAAGGAGAGATTCTGCCCGATGGATCTGATGCTCTTGGTGCCTTAAAAGCTTACGCCGAAAGTGATCTGGAAAATTCAGCGGTGATCTTTTCAGCGGGAATGAATCCTCGCTTGTTCAATTACCTGGAAAATTTCAGGGAATTTGATGCTTCGGCCTGGGGAGTCTTTAAAAAGAAAGTGATCATTAAAGTTAGCGACTATCGTTCGGCTTTGATCCAGGGAAAATACCTTGCTAAAAAAGGCATTTGGGTAAGTGAGTTCAGGATCGAGTCGGGTCTGAATTGTGGCGGACATGCATTTGCTACTCAGGGATACCTGTTAGGTCCTATTCTGGAGGAATTCCGGATTAAAAAAGAGGAATTGGCGCAGGAATTATTCAGGTTGTATAATCCCGCTATACTGGCCAGAGGAGAAGCAGGCTTTGAAAAACCACACCCCGTTAATGTAACAGTACAGGGAGGAATAGGAACAGCCGCCGAACAGCAGTTGCTTTACGGCTATTATGGCGTTAACGGCACCGGATGGGGAACTCCATTTTTGCTTTGTCCCGAAGCCACAACTGTTGATAATAACACGTTGGAGTTGCTAAGCAAGAGTAAAGAAAATGATGTGGTCTTGAGCAAGGCTTCCCCTCTTGGGGTAAGGTTCAATTACCTTAAGAATACTACGGCCGACAAGGAAAGGCAGCAAAGGATCGCCAAAGGAAAGCCCGGAAGTCCATGCACCGAAAAGTACCTGGTCTCCAACACCGAATTCACAAAAGAACCCATTTGTACAGCTTCGAGAAAGTATCAGAAATTAAAACTGGAACAGCTTAAAAATGCGGGACTTCCTGAAAAGGAATATCAGCTGCAGGTGGATGATCTGTTAAGTAAAGAGTGTTTGTGCATAGGGCTTAGTAATTCCGCCGGATTGAATTACAAGGTTCCAATAGTGGAAAAGCTGGATGCGGTAACCATTTGTCCGGGACCCAATATTGCCAATTTTAGTAAAATTGCCAGCTTGCAGGAGATGACAGATCATATTTATGGTCGCAGGGAGCTGCCGCAAAATGCTTCACGGCCGCACATGTTCATAAAAGAACTTCAGCTTTATGTTGATTATCTCAAAGAGGAAGTTAGAAACACCTTTGAACCGGGGCCAAGGGATATAAAGGGCTGGACCGGTTTCTGCAATAATCTTCTCAATGGGATTTCTCATTACAGGAAGTTGGTCGAACAGGAGCTAATCGATAGAAGGGAAGCTTTTAAACAGGGATTAGAGCAAATGGAGCATGCCATTCGCGAAATTCAAAATCGTCTTGAAGTAAAGTAGTATTAATTATTACCCCTCGAAAAATTAATTATTGAGGGGTAATTTTTATAAGATTCCAGGCATTAAACTCTAAATTTAGAGTCTGGAATACAGACTCTAGACTCTAGATCTTAGATGTTAGACCTTATACCTTACACCTTAAGCCTTAAACCTTACATCGGGGGTGGAGGTGGTGTAGAATCGTTGCGCTTTACTTCCAGGGGCATACTCTTTAATGCAGCGATCATTTCGGGAGCTGTATTTACCACTTTTCTGATCTTTCCTGATGGTTCAACTACAATATGCGTGGGATAAATAGAAAACCCAAGGGTATCTTCAATAAACGATTTCTGCTCAGGGACTACAGCATATTTGAATTCTCTTTCAGATAGAAATTTGTCAAGTTCGTCTTCGGGATCGAGAGAAAGGCTTAGAAAAACCACATCATCCCGGTCGCTGTATTCTTCGACAAGTTGGTTGAGCTGTGGCATTTCTTCGATACAGGGTTTACAACGAAGGAACCAGGTCTTCACTACCAGGGTCTTGCCTTTAAGAGCTTCTTTTGACCAGGTATTTCCCTCAAGATCTGTTAGTGAAAAATCAGGAAACTCTGTTCCTTCCATTTTGAAGTGTTTGTACTCCGGGTAAGTGTCGGCCATTATCGTATAACTAATATCTTCATCGGCTCCTTCAGTAAGTTTAAAAAGCTGATACAATTCCTGCTCTTTATTTGACTTCTTCTCCAAAGCAATGTAATCTCCTGTCATCAGAGCCTCGAAAAATGCCTTTTTTGAAAGGGTATCTCCGGCTTCTCCCAGCGGAACAAAGTCTGAGGTCAAATCTATATTGGTCTTATGGTATCTCCACCATTTAGCCTGATCGGTCTGCAAGGAGGAGAAAAGCAGGTCCATTTCTGTCAGCCTTTCTTTTTCCTGGCAGGAAATGAGGACCAGGGTTACCAGGACAAGGAAATTGCGGCTTTTATTTGAAAATATTTTCAAGAGATCTTCAGTTTAAGTTGGGGTTTAAAGATAAGGATTCTGAAAATACGGGAGAAAGTTCCGGAGTAAATTGAAGATATATGTAGAGTATGCTTCAGCAAAGAATTATCTCAGGAAATACCTTAAATTTACCCTTGCAAATCACAGCCTATGCTCGAAAAAGAACTAAGAGACGCCTATCATTTCATTTTTGAAGAAGAGTTGATCCGGGAAATAGTGAAATTTGGAGCTTTAAAAGAGGTGAAGGCCGGAGAAATCATCATTAATATTGGAGAGTACGTAAAAAGTATGCCTCTGCTACTCGAAGGTGCTATTAAGATCCTGCGGGAAGACAAGGATGGTGACGAACTGCTGCTATACTTCCTGGAACGCGGCGATACTTGTGCCATGACCCTGTCCTGCTGTCTTGGCCAGACCAGAAGCGAAATCAGGGCAATTGCAGAAAAAGATACCCGGCTGGTGATGATCCCTATCGAGAAAATGGAGGAGTGGACCAGCCGCTTCAAAAGCTGGAGGAATTTCGTCTTTGAAAGCTACCATAGCAGGTTGAGTGAAATGCTGGATACCATTGATACTATTGCTTTTCTTCACATGGATGAGCGGCTTATGCGGTACCTGCAGGACAAAGCCAAGATCAATAGAAATGAACAGATACAGGTGACTCATCAGGAGATCGCTTACGATCTTCACACCTCCCGAGTGGTGGTTTCGAGGTTGCTTAAAAAGCTCGAGCTGGAAGGAAAGATCGGGCTACAGCGCAATAGCATTATGGTGCACGACTTGTAACGTGTGACCTTTGTTACAGACACAGCGGCAGGAAAAAACTATTTTTGCCCTGAAAATTGTAGGAATGGATATTACAGAAATTCTCGGTTACCTTGGAGCCTTAATAATTGGAGTTGTACTTGGCTTAATTGGTGGGGGAGGTTCTATACTTACCGTTCCGGTGTTGGTTTACCTGTTGTCGATAAATCCGGTGACGGCTACGGCCTATTCTCTTTTTGTTGTTGGAGCAACCTCTCTTATAGGCTCCGTCAGGAATTTTCAAAAGAAAAGAGTGGATCTCAAAACGGCGGTAGTCTTTTCTATTCCGGCATTTATTGCAGTCTATCTCACTAGAAAATTTCTGGTTCCGGCAATTCCAGAAACCATTTTCAGCATAGGAAATCTCACCATCACAAAAGATATTGGGATCATGTTGTTCTTCGCAATCATCATGATCATGGCATCGGTTTCTATGATATTGGAACCTTCAGAAAAAGATGCTAAACCAAGAAAAGTAAAATTCAATTATCTATTCATCACCCTCGAGGGTGCTATTGTTGGTGTTCTCACAGGTATCGTGGGTGCCGGTGGAGGGTTCCTCATAATTCCTGCATTGGTTCTCATGGTGAAATTACCGATGAAGAGGGCTGTTGCCACTTCGCTCGTTATTATAGCCGTGAAATCCCTGATAGGTTTTATAGGAGATGTTGAAAACCTTGAAATAAACTGGAGCTTTCTTCTTATCTTCACTGCAATCTCTGTGGGAGGAATTTATCTTGGAATCTGGCTCAACCGGTTTATAGAGGGTAAAAAACTAAAGAAAGGCTTCGGCTGGTTTGTGCTGTTGATGGGACTTTACATTTTTTGGAAGGAGATCTTTTAAAGGATCTGAATGGCGGCAGGGTATTTTTTAACTAACTTATCGCTAATGGAAAATCTTGATTTTGCAAGGCTTCAAATGGCCTTTACCCTTGGCTTTCACATCATCTTTGTTTGTATTGGAATGGTTATGCCTTTTTTCATGGTAGTGTCTCATAAGAAATGGCTTAATACCCGGAATCCCTTATATCTTGAGCTTACCAAGGCCTGGCAAAAGGGAGTGGCAATCTTCTTTGTAACCGGCGCGGTTTCGGGAACTGCTCTTTCATTTGAACTTGGAATGCTGTGGCCCGAATTCATGAAACATGCGGGACCAATCATTGGAATGCCTTTTTCTCTTGAAGGTGCTGCTTTCTTTGTAGAGGCTATTGCCCTGGGATTTTACCTGTACGGCTGGAACAAACTACCTGAAAAGTTCCATTGGTTTACCGGAATTATTATAGGACTCTCGGGCGTTGCCTCCGGTATCCTTGTGGTATCGGCCAATGGCTGGATGAATGCCCCTACAGGTTTTGATTATATCAACGGGGAATTCACCAATATTGATCCCGTACAGGCCTTTTTGAACCCCGCATGGTTCACTCAGGCTTTGCATATGACCATTGCAGCCTTCATTGCCACCAGCTTTGCGGTGGCAGGAGTACACGCTTTCCAGGTGTACAGGAACAAGAGACCCGAACTGCATAAAAAGGCTTTTAAAATCGCTATTGTTTTTGGTGCAGTGGCAGCTTTTCTTCAACCTTTGAGTGGAGACCTTTCGGCTAAAGATCTTGCAGAACGTCAACCGGTGAAACTGGCTGCGATGGAAGCACACTATGAAACCGGAACTAACGTACCACTCTACATAGGCGGAATAGTCAATGAGGAGGAACAAAGGGTATCACATAAAATAGAAATCCCGGGCGCGCTGTCTTTCCTGGCTTTTGGGGATTTTGATGCCGAGGTACAGGGACTAAGGGATTTTCCACAGGATGAACTCCCCCCGGTGGCAATCGTGCATTATGCTTTTCAGATCATGGTAGGCATTGGAACTTTATTAATGCTGGCCGCATTGCTATATTTTATAAGTCTCAGGTATAAGAACCTCTTTAAGAGGAAGTGGTACTGGTTGTTCTTTGTATGCCTGGCACCTCTGGGATTTGTTGCTGTAGAAGCAGGCTGGGTGGTCACAGAGGTTGGCCGCCAACCCTGGATCATTTATGGCATAATGAGGACCAGCGAGGCAGTTACTCCTATGCCGGGAATGGAATTTAGTTTTTATATGTACCTGGCAGTTTATCTGGTGCTTGCGTTAACCGTTACCTGGCTTATGAGAAGACAGATAAGAGTTTTAAACTCAGTAAAAGAATAACCATGTTGTACGTTGTACTTTTTTTTCTGTTGTTTTCCCTGCTTCTGTACGTGCTACTGGGAGGTGCAGATTTTGGTGCGGGGATAGTGGAATTGTTCTCCTCCCGTGAAAATAAAAGAACTACCCGAGACACCATTTATCGTGTAATGGGACCGGTTTGGGAGGCAAATCACATTTGGCTCATTATTTTGATTGTGATTTTGTGGATCGCTTTTCCGCTCTACTTCAACGTGATCATGATCTATCTGCATGTGCCTTTTGTACTGGTGCTGCTCGGAATAACCATGAGAGGGGTTGCCTTTATTTTTCGTCACTATGATGCAGTTGTGGACCGGTCGCAGGTCTTTTATAACTGGATGTTCAGAATTTCCAGCCTTATCACTCCTGTTTTCCTCGGAATGTCTTTTGGAGCCTTGATAGGTGGAAAGATCATTCTGGCAGAAGATTATACCAAATACACCTTTTTGGAGCTTTATATTTTGCCCTGGTTCAACTTTTTTACCCTGCTGGTAGGACTTTTTTATGCTGCGCTTTGCGCTTTTCTTGCTGCCACTTTACTAATAGGCGAAACTCAAGGACAAGTGAGGAAAATGTTCAGTAGAAAATCGGCTGTTTTTACTGTGGTCCTGGTGGTGTTAGGCTTGCTCCTCATTACGTACGGGTATCTGGAAGAGGTGAAATTCATTTCAGATTTTATCAATAACGCTGTTTCAATAGGGGCGGTCGCAATTTCGGGTCTGCTTCTGTTTCCATTGTGGAGGGCTGTTAAAAAGCAGCACAGGGTAGTGAGCAGGTATCTAGCCGGTTTACAGGTGGTGTTGGTACTGTTCGCAGCTCTATACGCTCATTTTCCTTATCTCATTATTACGAAAGAGCAGGAGCTAAGCTTACTGGAAGATCTCCCGCCATACGCCGTTATTCGCAACCTTGCCTTTATGTTACTCATTGGAGGAGTAGTCATTTTACCCGGTCTTTATCATTTGATGAGGTCTTTTGGAATGATCAAGATCCTCAACACCGGGGAAGACGAAATGGGGCACTAAAATTTAAATAACCAGAAAAAATAATGGAGGTTTCAAAGAAGGACAAGATCTATGTACTGCTGCAATTTCTAGTCTTTTTCGCCTGGCTGGCCGAAGTAGAGAGACTTAAATTTGAGCTTTCAGATAATTTACAGGGATTAGCTCTAATCATTGCGGGAGTCGGTTTTTTGCTCGCGATCCTGGCGCTTGTGCAAATAAGGTCGAAGATTTCACCGTTCCCGAGCCCCAGGGAGGGAGCAAAGCTGGTGACTTCGGGAACTTTTGCCTTTGCACGACATCCAATATATTCGGGGGTTTTGTTTATGGCTTTTGGTCTCTCAGTTTGGCTGGGTTCAGGATATAAGCTGCTTATATCTTTGCTGCTGTATCTTTTGTTTTTCCTGAAGAGCAGATACGAAGAAAAACGGCTTGAAGAGGTCTTTCCTGAATATGAGGTCTATAAGAGGAATACCGGCAGATTTTTTCCTAAATTTAAGGGAAGAATATAAAAAGCTATGGTGAAGAGGTTTGGAACTCATCCTGAAGGTGACCGCCTGCAGAGGATAAAAAGCTCTCCCAACTACAGGGACGGAAGCTTTAAGAATGTGGAGAAAACCTCGGTCAACCCCGATAATGTCTCCATGTTCACCATTCTCAAAAAAATGATCTTGAGGCCCTCTTCTGTCAGGCCTTCTTCTGAATTGCCAAATGTGAAGACCGATCTTCAAAAGCTTGATCCTACTAAGCCACAAGTGGTTTGGTTTGGTCATTCTTCCTACCTGCTGCAGGTAAAGGGTTACAGCATTCTTGTAGATCCAGTCTTTAGCGGAAATGCCTCTCCCTTTCGTTTCTTCGGAAAAGCTTTTGAGGGGGCAGATCATTTTGGAGCGGAAGATATGCCACAGATCGATCTTTTGATCCTTACCCATGATCATTATGATCATTTGGATTATCCTACCATAAAAAAGCTGATACCAAAGACCAGGAAAATAGCAACTTCCCTGGGGGTGGGAGCACATCTGGAAACCTGGGGTGTCAAAAATGACACAATCCTGGAGTTTGATTGGTGGGAATCGGCGGAAGTGGATCAGGATGTGCATCTCACGGCAACTCCTTCGCGGCACTTCTCGGGACGAAGTTTTAAGCGGGCACAAACGCTGTGGTCTTCCTTCGTCTTAGATATTTTTGATTACAGGATTTTCATAGGCGGGGACTCCGGGTACGACGGTACCTTCAAGAAGATCGGGAAAAATTTCGGTGCATTCGATCTTGCCTTTCTTGAATGCGGGCAATTTGGAAAATATTGGCCCCAAATCCACATGTTTCCGGAGGAAACAGTACAGGCAGCCATTGACCTAAAGGCGAAAAGAGTTGTTCCTGTACACTGGGGGAAATTTGTGCTTTCCTATCATCCATGGAATGTACCTGTTCAAAGGTTTGTTCTGGCAGCAGAAAAAGCAGGACTGGATTATTTATCACCACGGCTTGGGGAGCCGGTAGATTTTACAGCAAAATATAGACAGGAGCCCTGGTGGCTTTTTGAAAAAAAAGAAAATTATCATGAACGACAAGCAGCAACACTGGGATAAAGTTTATTCCGAAAAACAGCCAACAGAGGTCAGCTGGTATGAACCAATGCCCGAAGTTTCCCTGGACCTCATTAAGAGCTGCGGGATCTCTAAAGATGCCGCTATAATCGACATAGGTGGAGGCGACAGCTTTCTGGCCGAATTCCTTATTTCTTTGGGATATCATGATGTTACAGTTGTAGATATTTCTTCCAGGGCCATTGAAAGGGCTAAAGAACGAATGTGTGAAAAGGCAGAGGAAGTGACATGGATCACTGCCGATGCCTCGAACTTTAATCCTGAAAGAAAATACGACCTATGGCATGACCGGGCAGCTTTTCACTTTCTCACCGGGGAGGAACAAAGAAAGAATTACCTGGAAACCGTGAATAAAGCAGTTAAGCCCGGTGGGTATGTCATCATGGGAACGTTTTCAAATAAAGGACCCGAAAAGTGTAGCGGACTTGCAGTTCAACGATATTCGGTTGGAGATATATGCAAACTTTTCGAGGAGGAATTTGAAATGCTGAGTGGAAAGAACATTGACCACCACACTCCATCGGGAGGAACTCAGAATTTTACATTTTGCAGCTTTCAGAAGAAACCTTAAAAATTAAATTATGAAGGAAAAATGGGATGAACGCTATCGTGCAGAGGAATATGTCTATGGGGAAGTTCCAAATGAATATTTCCATTCAAGGTTTACACAATTTGACCCTGGAGAAATTTTGTTTGCTGCTGAAGGTGAAGGGCGGAATGCTGTTTTTGCAGCTAAGTGTGACTGGAAAGTAACTGCTTTTGATTAAAGCCGGGAGGCAAAGCGCAAAGCATTAAAACTGGCAGAAAAGCACAGGGTAGAGCTGGACTATAAAGTTGGAGATTTGCCCGATCTCGGGTTCCAAAAAGATGATTTTGATGCCGTTGCCTTGATCTATGCACATTTTTCACCCGAGATTAGAAGTAAATATCACGAACTGTTGATCTCTTTCCTGCGCCGCGATGGCTTGATCATCTTTGAAGGTTTTAGTAAGAAGCATAAGATCTACCAGGAAAAGAATCCTCGAGTGGGTGGTCCAAAGGAGGAAGATTTACTTTTTTCAATGGAAGAGATAAAAAAGGATTTTGGAAGTCTGAATTTCCTTGAATTGTACGAAGCTGAAGTCGACCTGAAAGAAGGAAAACTTCACGATGGCCTGGGAGCTGTAATAAGATTTGTGGCACAGAAGAAGTAAAAGATCTGCAGGCAAGGCTATTGACTACAGACCTTTTTTATACTTGATCTTTTATTGAAGCTTTTCTAGAAAATCTTTGAAATCTTTAGTGTCAAAATTGCCCATTCCCAAATGAGTAAGGGCCAGGTTCCCCTGTGCGTCGATCACATAGGTCGTAGGAAGACTGTTTGATGAGAAAGCACTGGGGACTCGACCTGTTGCTCTGTAGATCTCAAAATCATAGCCTTTTTTCTTCCTGAAATCTTTAGCCTTTTCAAAATCCCGATCAAAGGAGACCATAACTAATTCTACCTGCTTTCCTTTTATCTCCTCATACAAATTATTGATGCCGGGCATCTCGGCAATACAGGGAGGACACCAGGTGGCCCAGAAGTTAAGAAAGATGACTTTTCCGCGAAATTGTTCCAAGTTCACCTTTTCCCTTTTTGAGTTTATCAGTTCAAAATCAAGGATATCACTTTTGGAAGGGGAGGTCATAGCTAATTCAGCTTTTTCATCGGTCTCGGGGTTCATGAGTCCGGTAGCCAAAATCCCTCTTTGCAAAAATCCCAGAACTTCCGTGTGAAGACCGGTGACAAAAAGGCCGATAAACACTGCCCCAATGATCCCATATTCTATAATATTCTTTTTTAGTGTCTTTTTCATTGCCTTCTATTTTATAATTCAATGCTTAAATAGCCTTTTTTCTGGAGTTCGAAATTGTGCAGAATCCCATTTTCCACCATCCGCAAAGTTTCAGGTAATTTTAACTTGTCAACACCGAATTTTTTCAAGGAAAATCCGCAGGCATTTATAGTGACTCCGGCCTTTTCAGCTTTTTTAAGGAAGGGTATCATAGTTCCTTCATTGGGAAGGTCCTTTACTGCTTTTCCACACACAATGACCTGGAAATCTCCGAATTTCTGTCCGTCTGTGGCGGCAAGTTCTTCTGCTGCGAGCAGTATAGGTTCTAATTGGGGAACTTTTCGGGTGAGTACCACATAATTGTTGTGATCTGCATGATCGTTATGCCTTTCCTGAGCCTGCGCAGAATTTGTGAACAGGCTTATAAGTATTGTGAAACCTGCTAAGAGTATATTTTTCATTTGTTATTTTTTGAATTATTAAAGTCGTTGATAATAAAAAAGAGAAGTCCGCCAAGAATAGCGATGTTCTTAAAAAGAGGGCCAAGGGTTGTTATTTGCCCAACTTGAATTGTAAGGGTAATTGGAACCAAAACAGCAGCGAGAATCCCGGCTGCCCAGCGGGTCTTGAAACCCGTTAGCAGTCCTGTTCCTGCAATAAACATCACAATTCCCGATGCTATTACCATCAATTTGGGTTCTCCAAAGAAATAGGCAATACCTTTAAAATTTGCCTGATCTATACGTTGTACGGTTTTTTCCACTCTAAAAAGGTGGCTGAAACTGGCGACAAGAAAGATCCCGCTCAACATCATCCGGAATACTTGTACCGAACGACGATCCACTAAGATTTCAGTCATAAATAAAAAGAATTAATTCCGGTTTTGGCTATAACAGATAGTTATTCATCTTCTTTAATAGCCTTTGAATCGCTCTAAAGGATAGTATTTAAGCTTTGGGAGGAGGGTAGAACCTATCATCGGGAACAGAAAATTTACCCGGTACTTGATAAGAATATTTCCTGTAGTTAGTCTCTGTGTGGTCAATAATTGAGCTTGATATTTCAATGTCAAGGGCCGTGTTGCAGAGGTAACCGATTTCGAGGCCGGTAATAACATCATCTGTAGCAAACTCTGTGGGAGAATTGGTGTGGATCTGCTTTTTTGGACACAGTTTGTTTACAAGGCTAATACCTGAGGCATCCAATATCAACCCCGGAAGTTTAGCATCCAAAAAGGCCAATTTTCCGAAGAAAATCAGGACAAAAATTATTGCGATGTACGTTTTGTGATCCATAAGAAGCAAACATAGAAATATGCTTGAACAACCTTTGTGACTTTTGTTACATAGATACTCCAACATTTTGGGAAGAGCAGGCTTTTAGGTACATTTGAGGATCCAAAAAGAGCATTTACAAAACCAATTTAAATTAAACGTATGAAAACCACCCTATTAAAAACTGTCGTATTTTCTACTATTTTCTTATTCTTTGCCTGCGGGGAAAGTACAGATGTTGTAGAATCGGGAACTTACCAGGGAACTATCGAGGAGGTAGAAGCAGATAAGACCGAGATCTATGTTGAAACCGATGACGATAAAACCCTTGAACTTTATTTCACCGAAACTACAGAACTTACCCGCAATGGAAGTGTAGTGGAGTTCTCTACTTTAGAAGAAGGAATGAGAGTGGAGGTTGATGTAGAAAAAGAGGGCAAGCGATTAAATCCTCTGGCAGTAAGAGTTCTTGAATAAAAATGCAAGAAATACCTGAATTCTGGCGGACAGAGGTGTTTCATCCTCTGTCTGTTCATTTTCCCATTGCCTTACTGGTTGTAGCTTTCTTATTTAAAGTAGTTGCTTTAAGGTTTTCCAGGGAGGTGTGGGAACTGGGAGGAACAATTCTGCTTATTGCCGGTGTAATAACCCTCTGGATCGCAATTTTTACCGGAGATATTGCCGATGGTGTTGTTTCAAGAAAGATCTGTGATCCCACTATTTTAAAGGACCATGAAAATCTGGCTTGGACAACCGCATGGATCTTCTCTGGCGGACTTCTATTAGACCTATTAAGGCAATTAAAATATCCTGTTTTTCGCAATATATTTACAAGACTTCTCATGATCTTGCTCCTGGCTATAGGTACAGGTACGTTAGGTTATACAGGACATTTAGGTGCAACCCTGGTCTACCAACAGGCTGCGGGAGTGTATGTGCCTTCGGGAAACTGTGCCGAATTTGAATAGAGGAACCAGCAAGGGCTGCCCCCGAAGCTGTCAGTAACATGAGTTACCGACTTACCTCTTAAAAAAGGGTATTTTTGCCTCGATTTTTATCGGGAGTGACCGATAGTTCATTAAATATAAATTCAACATTATGAAGATAAAGCAATTCAAAGATAGTCCACTGGCGCACTATTCCTATGCTATTGTTAGTGAAGGTAAAATGGCACTGGTTGATCCGGGTAGAAATCCACTTCAGTACTACAATTATGCTGAAGAGGAAAAGGCACAGATCGTTGCTGTTTTTGAGACTCATCCTCATGCAGACTTTGTAAGCAGCCATTGCCAGATCCATGAGCAAACCGGCGCGACCATATATGTGAGTAAATTACTTGGAGCAGATTACGAGCACAAGGCCTTTGATGAGGGAGATTCTGTACAAATAGGGGAGGTGACCTTTAAAGCTATAAATACTCCCGGACACTCTCCGGACAGCATTACTATTGTTGCCGGGGACGAGAAAGAAACAGCTCTTTTCACAGGTGATACCCTTTTCATTGGAGATGTTGGGCGGCCAGATCTGCGGGAGAAAGTGGGGAATATGACTGCAAAAAGGGTTGAACTGGCAAAAGCAATGTACAACACAATGCAAACCAAATTTAATGACCTGCCAGATGATGCACTTGTTTATCCTGCACATGGTGCCGGATCCCTTTGTGGTAAGAACATGAGTACAGATTCATCAAGTACTTTGGGTAATGAGCGTAAGTACAACTGGGCTTTCGGGGAACAGACAGAGGAAAAATTTGTAGATACCATACTTCAGGATCAACCTTTCATTCCGCATTACTTTGGATTTAATGTGGATGTTAATAAGACCGGGGCAGAAAATGTGCAGAAAACAAAAGCCGCAGTTAAACTTCAGCTATTAGTGGATAAGCTGGAGGATGGGATTACTATTGTCGACGTGCGTGATGGCGATGCCTATAAAAAAGGCCACTTGCCAAACAGTATAAATATAATGGCACGTAACGAGAATGATAAATACGAAACCTGGCTCGGAGCAATAGTAAAACCGGAGGAGCCTTTTTACTTGGTTGTGGAGAGCATAAGACAGGTTCGGGATATCCTGGAAAGGACCGCCAAAATTGGATATGAAAAACAATTGAGAGGAGTTGTCACCCTGGCGGCAGATGTTTCTAAGAGATCGGATGAATTCGACCTGCAGGAATTCAAAGAGAATAAAAATAAATTTACCATAGTAGATATCAGGAATGATAATGAAGTAGCACAGGGAAAGATCTTTGATGATGCAATTGCAATTCCGCTTAACGAATTGAGGGAGCGTGCTAACGAAGTACCGGCCGATAAGCCTATTTTAGTCCATTGTGCCGGCGGTTACAGATCCTCTGCGGGTAGCAGTATCCTGGAAAATCATTTCCCTAAGACTAAAGTTTTTGACCTGAGCGAAGATATAAGGAAATTTAGTTAGTTTTCATTAATGAAAGTAAACACCCACATATCTAAGCGGCTTAGATATTATTACTTGCGGGAGCTGGTACAGTATCGTGCAGCATTTCTTGAAGGGAATTTAATTCATGCCTGGCATCATCTTGAACGGGCACATGTAATTGGGCAATCTTATCCATATGAGCACACTTATGCGCATTGGCTTATGCTGAAGTTTGGATTTGCAATCAAGGATTCTAAGGAAGTGTTAGGTCAAATCCCACGACTATTGATAGGTGGGGTAAAATCTTTTGTCGGAAAGATCCCTTTAGGTAATACAGGAGGTGCAAATGTACCACCCCTTAGGCCCATGCCTTTACCAGAAGATATTCAGGCCCTCTTCAGGCACTAATAAAACCGAAATCAGAAATTAAAGCCACCTTCAAGGGTGGCTTTTTTGATGCCTCATATTCACAAATTCTTAAAACTAGAGCATAATATTTTTTTATATTTACCAAAAGCGCATAAAAACCGCATTTATGGAAGAAAAGTATAAAGTTACGGTAGATGGAAGTATGGAGTTCGAGTTCACCCGTGAACAGGTGGAGGCACTGGATCTTCAAGAGATTTCAAAAGGGATGGCTCATGTACTTAAAGATCACCGTTCTTTTAAGACCCACCTTCAGGATTCCGATTTTTTGAACAGGTCCTACATCGTTAGAGTTAATTCCCGGCCTTTCGAGGTCAGGATCTCCAATGAGTTGGATCTTTTGATCGAGGAAATGGGACTTAGTCTTGCTGCTGCACAGGTCATTAATGATATAAAAGCGCCAATGCCGGGACTTATTATGGATGTACAGGTTAAGCAGGGAGATGAGGTTAAGGAAGGAGATTATCTCCTGGTACTCGAAGCCATGAAAATGGAAAATACTTTGACCGCACCCCGGGATGGAATAGTAAAATCTGTAACTGTTCAAAAAGGGCAAACGGTAGACAAGAATCAGTTGCTCATTGAAATGGAATGAAATCCATCTTTCAATTCAAAGCATCAAATTCCAATAGAATAGCATGAAAAAAATATTAGTAGCGAACAGGGGGGAGATCGCCCTAAGGGTAATGAAAACTGCCCGGAAAATGGGAATTCATACCGTGGCAGTATTTTCGACTGTTGATCGAAATGCACCCCATGTCAAATATGCCGATGAAGCAGTATGTATTGGAGAGGCACCTTCCAACCAGTCTTATCTCATGGGAGAAAAGATCATTGAAGTGGCAAAAGAGCTGGGCGTGGACGGGATACATCCGGGATATGGATTCTTAAGTGAGAACGCCGACTTTGCCGAAAAGGTGGAACAGAACGGGATCACCTGGATTGGTCCCGGGTCTAAAGCCATAAGGATCATGGGGAGCAAACTTGCTGCAAAAGATGCGGTGAAGGAATATGACATTCCTATGGTGCCCGGTATCGATGAAGCCATTACAGATCCCGAAAAAGCAAAAAAGATCGCAGCCGAAATTGGTTTCCCTATTCTCATAAAGGCTTCGGCAGGAGGTGGAGGAAAGGGAATGCGGATAGTTGAAAAGGAGAAAGACCTGGAAGACCAAATGAAGAGGGCGATCAGTGAAGCTGAGTCTGCTTTTGGAGACGGTTCGGTCTTTATAGAAAAGTATATTGGAAGTCCGCGGCACATAGAGATCCAGGTCTTGGCCGATACCCACGGAAATTACCTGCATCTTTTTGAACGGGAATGCAGTGTACAGCGTAGGCACCAGAAGGTCGTGGAGGAAGCTCCTTCGGTCATTCTCGATGAAGAACTCCGGAAACAGATGGGAGAAGCTGCAGTGAAGGTTGCTAAAGCCTGTGATTATGTTGGTGCGGGAACGGTGGAATTTCTTATGGATGAGAACCGCAATTTTTACTTCCTTGAAATGAATACACGCTTGCAGGTGGAACATCCTGTCACGGAGTTAATCACCGGAGTTGATCTTGTGGAGCAGCAAATTAAGATCGCAAGAGGAGAAGCTATTTCCTTCTCCCAGGAAGATCTTCGAATTTCCGGGCATGCGGTAGAGCTTAGAGTTTATGCCGAAGATCCCCTGGAAGACTTCATGCCCAGTGTAGGACTACTTGAGAAATACCGGGGCCCATCAGGAGAAGGGGTGAGGTTGGATGATGGATTTGAGGAAGGGATGGAAGTTCCTATTTATTACGACCCCATGCTCGCCAAACTTATTACTTATGGCAAAACCCGGGAGGAAGCTATTCAAAGAATGTTACAGGCCATAAATGAATATGAAGTAAAAGGAGTGAGTACTACTTTGCCTTTTGGAAAATTTGTTTTTGAACACGAAGCTTTCCGAAGCGGAAATTTTGATACACATTTCGTAAAGAAATATTATTCAGCCGAAAAATTGGAGGCCAAGACACGGGAAGAGGCTGAGCTGGCTGCATTGGTTGCACTGAAGCAGTACTTGATTGACAGGCAGCAGCTAAGATTACCTAATAAATAATTCTGAAGCAGAGATCTATGAGTGAGAATACACAAAAGCTAAAGGATAAAGTGGCCGAGGCCCTGAAGGGTGGCGGTGAAAAACGAATAGCCAAACAACACCAACAAAAGAAACTTACCGCCCGTGAAAGGGTAGATTATCTATTGGACGAAGGTTCCTTTGAGGAGATTGGCATCCTCGTAACCCATCGTACCACCGATTTCGACATGGAGAAACAGCAGTATTATGGGGATGGAGTAGTTACCGGATACGGAACCATCAACGGCCGACTTGTCTATGTATTTGCCCAGGATTTTACTGTTTTTGGCGGGTCACTCTCCGAAACACATGCCGAAAAGATCTGTAAGATCATGGACCACGCGATGAAGGTGGGAGCACCGGTCATTGGACTAAACGATTCGGGAGGAGCAAGGATACAGGAAGGGGTGAGATCCCTGGGAGGATATGCAGATATTTTTTATAGAAATGTACAGGCTTCAGGAGTTATTCCGCAAATTTCGGCCATAATGGGACCCTGTGCCGGGGGAGCAGTCTATTCTCCAGCCATGACAGATTTTACGCTCATGGTCCAGGATACGAGTTATATGTTCGTTACCGGGCCAAACGTGGTAAAAACGGTGACCAATGAAGAGGTTACTTCCGAAGAACTGGGAGGTGCCAGTACGCATTCCACGAAAAGCGGGGTTACCCACAGGACTGCTGCTAATGATATAAGTTGCCTGGAGGATATCAAGAAGCTCCTTAGCTATATGCCGCAAAACAACAAGGATACTCCCGAAAAGCTGCCTTACAATTTTGGAGATGAGGTGCGGGAGGAACTGGAGTCCATAGTGCCGGATAGTTCTCATAAACCTTATGATATGCATGAGGTGATCAAGGGAATCATAGATAAAGATTCCTTTTTTGAGGTCCATAAAAATTACGCCAATAATATTATAGTAGGTTTTGCTCGGCTTGGCGGAAGGAGCATTGGAATTGTAGCTAATCAACCTATGAGCCTTGCCGGAGTCCTGGATGTGGAATCTTCCAGAAAAGCTGCCCGATTCACCCGGTTCTGTGACTGCTTTAATATTCCGCTATTGGTGCTGGTGGATGTTCCGGGCTTTCTTCCGGGAACAGACCAGGAGTGGAACGGGATCATACTTCACGGAGCAAAACTGCTCTATGCACTAAGTGAAGCTACCGTACCAAGAGTAACGGTAATCACCCGAAAAGCATATGGAGGAGCTTACGACGTGATGAACTCCAAACATATTGGTGCCGATCTTAACTATGCCTGGCCAACAGCCGAAATAGCAGTAATGGGAGCCAAAGGTGCAAGTGAGATCATCTTTAGAAAAGAGATCAAAGCTGCCGATGATCCCGAACTTAAACTTTCGGAAAAAGAAAAAGAATACGCCGAGAAATTTGCCAATCCTTTTAAAGCTGCACAACGAGGCTTTATTGATGAGGTCATCATGCCGCGTGATACCAGAAGAAAACTGCTAAAGGCCTTTAGCATGCTGGAGAATAAAGAGGTGCTTAGGATAGACAGGAAACATGGGAATATCCCGCTGTAGCCTGCAGTTATTCAAAGTTTAAGATTCAAAGTTCAAGGTTTAAAGTGGCCGGTTTTAGTTACGGATTAAAGGTATGTGAAATGCCTTTATTAAATATCTCCTAGAAAATAAACTGTATAAAAACCTCTACCGTCTACCGTCTACCGTCTACAGTCTCACATCTAAAATCTCATAACAAACATGAAATTCCAGAAGATCGTTTGCGTCGACTACACCAAACTAGAACCATGGGCGCTGGAGGAGTTGCAGGGACTTAGTGAAGAAGAGATTTCAGTCTACGGGGATGTGCCCGAAAGCCAGGAGGAAACCGTCAATAGAATTGAAGATGCCGACGCTGTTATTGTATCCTGGAAAACGCCAATTCCTGAGGAGGTAATTAAACAGTGTCCAAACCTCAAGTACATTGGCATGGCCTGCAGTCTCTATGACGATGCATCGGCCAACGTGGCGGTAAACTATGCACGTAACAAAGGAATAACTGTAACCGGAATAAGAGATTATGGAGATCCCGGGGTGGCCGAGTTTATTATTGCGGAACTGGTGAGGCTTTTCCACGGTCTGGGTCCATACCAATGGCGTGAAATGCCGGTTGAAATCACCAATAAAAAGATCGGGATATTAGGATTGGGAGTTACAGGGCAACTATTGGCTAAATGCCTTCAACCTTTTGGAGCAGATCTTTACTACTACAGTAGGACACGGAAAAGGGATCTGGAGGACAAGCTGACCTACCTTCCGCTGCGGGAACTATTAGAGACTGTAGATGTAATTTCCATACATCTACCTAGAAATACCACGATCTTAAAAGCTGCCGATTTTGACATTTTTGGGACCGGTAAAATTCTTATCAATACCTCACTGGGTCTGCCGTTCGAAGAAGAAGCCTTTAAAAGCTGGATAGAAAGAGACGGGAATTTTGCCATTTTTGACGGGGATGGGAAAAAAGAACTTTCCGAAGAAACTGAAAAGCAGCCGCGAATGATTACAGCAAACAAAAGTGCAGGTTGGGCGGCCGAGACCCAGAGAAGACTTTCAGAAAAAGTCCTGAAAAATATTAAAGATTTTCTTCAGTAATTGTAGCATCAGGTTTCGTGATGGGCCATTGATCCAAAGGAAGTCCGGGAAGCTTTATATTTGCTGAAAATTGCTCTTATGGAAATCATTTTTGAACCCTGGCCCTGGTATGTCTCGGGCCCAATGATCGCACTTGTTATGTTCCTGCTCATCTTCATGGGTAAGAAATTTGGAATGTCTTCAAACCTCGAGACCATGTGCAGTATGTGTGGGGCAGGTAAAAGCACTTCGTACTTCAATGTTGACTGGAAAGGGAGCCGCTGGAATTTAACTGTTATGCTGGGTGCCGCCATAGGTGGGTTTATAGCCGCCCATTTCTTATCCATCAATGAGGAGGTAGAAATAGCCGCTAATACCATTGAAAATCTACAGGAGCTGGGTTTTCATAGTGCGGGAAATGCCTATCTGCCCGAAAGACTTTACAGCTTGGAGGCTTTGACTCAGCCAGGACCACTTTTGATCTTATTGATCGGTGGCTTGTTAATTGGCTTTGGAGCACGATATGCTGCGGGTTGTACTTCAGGTCATGCTATCTCAGGTCTAAGCAACCTGCAACTTCCATCATTGATCGCCGTTATCGGCTTCTTTATTGGCGGCCTGGTCATGATTCATTTATTGTTTCCCTTAATATTTTAATATGAAAAGAACAGCAGGATATTTGTTGATAGGAATCTTTTTTGGAGTCGTGATGTACAAATCTGAAGCTGCATCCTGGTTTCGGATTTATGAGATGTTCCACTTCGATGCCTTTCACATGTATGGGATCATAGGTTCAGCATTATTCCTTGGAGTCATTGGAGTGCAGCTTATCAAAAGAAGTAATGCAAGATCTTTTTTTGGAGAGCCCATAAAAATAGCCCCTAAAGAAAGAGGCTTCAAAAATTACTTTTTTGGAGGTATAATTTTTGGACTGGGCTGGGCTTTGGCAGGAGCATGTCCCGGGCCTATCTATACCCTTATTGGAGCCGGTTATGTATCTATTCTGGTAGTTTTGATTGGGGCATTAGGGGGCGCTTTCCTTTACGGATTGCTTCGGAAGTATCTTCCTCATTAACGGGTGGCACATGCGAAAGACGATCTGCCATGAACAGAGAGCTCGTAGATCATTCCTTCCCGCCATTTCTCCCCGTCAAGAATTTGATCCTGAAGTTTCTTCTGAAGAAGTTCTACTACTTCAGGGTCTTCGGAAGAAACGCTCACATACTGGATGCTGTTTTCTTCAGAAATAGAAAAGAATACAGTTATAGATTTTCCTTCTCTAAGGGTATGGTCGGTATCCCGAAGTAGTTGTTCAATTTCAGCAGAAAGGCTGTTAAGATCATAAATCCTTCCCGATTTCTCGGCGTAGATAACTGTACTTACGGTGATCGCTAAAGTCAACAGTAATAATTTAAAACGTCTCATGATGCAAATCTTTAAAAGTTAATATCAAATTCTTCGGGGGATTTTGATTCTTTACTTTAAAGACTTCCTGAAAATGAATTTGTTACAGATTTAATAAATTTTTCCCGGTAAATTTTCCCTGTTATCATAAAGAGGTCTCAAAAATGACCTTTTTGAAGGGCTATTTTTGATCTGAAAGATAAAAGGAGGGTAAGGAGATTTGGAATTTGACTGCCAGTAACCTTATAAGAATTACGGTGAGGGAGGTGAGGACATAGATCAAATCTTGTTGCATTCCCGCTTCATACAGCATGATAAACGCCATGCCACCCACAATGCACGCGGTTGCGTAGATCTCCTTCCTAAAGATCACGGGGATCTCATTACAGAGAATATCTCTAATAACTCCGCCAAAAGTACCTGTCATGGTGCCAAGGGTAATGGAAATAATGGGATTTAGATCGTTCTGTATTCCTATTTCAACTCCTGTAATAGTAAAGATCCCCAGGCCTATTGTATCAAAAAGAAAAAGAGATTTTTTCAGATGGTCCAGATATTTCCTGAAGATAATGGCAAGTATGGTCACAAAACCTATTAAATAAATATAGATGGTGTTTTCCATCCAGGTGACGGGGGTGTTTCCAATAAGAGTGTCACGTATGGTGCCGCCACCAATGGCTGTCACAAAAGCAATAATAAAGATCCCAAAAAGATCAAGTCGCCGGTTCATGGCCGAGAGTGCACCCGAGATGGCAAAGGCTATGGTTCCCAGCAGGTCCAGGATATTAAATAGGGATAGTTCGATCATGCTGCAAAGGTATAGGAATAGTGGCAGCTTCTAAAGTCTTCTGCTTAAAGCTAAGCATATACTTATATAGTAAATCTGTATACCCAAACCTGTAAGTTTTATTTGAAAGTTACTACTTTTACAGGAAGAAATTTTTTGACCATGAGCGAAACCAGAGAAAGAATTAAGTGCTTAATAATAGGATCGGGACCGGCAGGATATACTGCTGCCATTTACGCTGCCAGGGCAGATCTTCACCCGGTAATGTATACAGGATTGGAACCGGGAGGACAGTTGACTACAA
Source organism: Salinimicrobium aquimaris (assembly GCF_035607535.1). NCBI lineage: Bacteria > Pseudomonadati > Bacteroidota > Flavobacteriia > Flavobacteriales > Flavobacteriaceae > Salinimicrobium > Salinimicrobium aquimaris. The sequence goes on along the minus strand of NZ_JAYDZX010000001.1, from coordinate 715,512 downwards.
CTACCGAAGTGGATAACTTTCCGGGATATCCCGAAGGTATTGATGGACCTGCGATGATGATCGACCTTCAAAAGCAGGCTGAAAGATTTGGCACAGAAGTGCGTATGGGAATGGTGACCGAAGTTCAGTTTAGTAAAGAAAATGGCGGAATTCACCAGGTATGTGTAGACAATTCGACCTGGCTGGAAGCCGAAACCGTGATCATCTCTACAGGGGCGACTGCAAAATACCTGGGACTTCCCAGTGAACAAAGACTAAGAGGAGGCGGAGTATCAGCTTGTGCTGTGTGTGACGGATTCTTTTATAAAGGCCAGGATGTGGCGATTGTTGGAGGAGGGGATACGGCGGCCGAAGAAGCTACCTATCTCGCCAATATTTGTACAAAGGTAACCATGCTGGTACGAAAGGATGAACTGCGGGCTTCCAAAGCCATGCAGCACAGGGTCTTCAACACCAAGAACCTTGAGGTACGTTTCAATACCGAAGTTGATGAAGTGCTGGGAGAACAGGTGGTAGAAGGACTTCGGGTGGTGAATAACCAAACCGGTGAAAAAGAAGAAATCAAGATTACCGGACTCTTCATCGCTATTGGACATAAACCTAACACAGAGATCTTTAAGGGTCAGCTGGATATGGACAGCACGGGATATTTGATCACCCAGGGAAAAAGTACAAAAACGAACATTCCCGGAGTTTTTGCATCCGGCGATGTACAGGATAAGGAATACCGACAAGCGATCACCGCTGCAGGGACAGGTTGTATGGCGGCTCTAGATGCCGAAAGGTACTTGGCTACTGTAGAAAGCAGTGAAGAAGTAACCGCAAAGTAGATTTCCCTGTAATTGGAAAATTAAAGGCTGTCAAAAAAGGCAGCCTTTTTTTATGACTTTTGTCTGGAGGTCCTCACCAGCAACAATAACTTTAATTTTTGATTAATAGTATCCTGAATCTTAGATTGTTTGCTTTAATGGGATTTCCTGAAAGAGTTTAAATAACGTCATAAAAAAAGACTGCTCCCAAGAGCAGCCTTTTCCATTCAGGTATAATTTTTTAACAATCTCCGGATTCTTGGACTGAATAAACTTTTTCAGTTTTCACTTCCTCAGGAACTTCAGTTTTAACTTCTTCGCCTATAGAAAATAACAGGCTGAGAAAAGTGGCAACTAGAATTTCGAAGAGGGTGCTCATGGCTCAGGGATTGTATCTGTTTCAGTCATTACCGGTTCTTCCTCCAGGAATTCTTCCTCTGTACTTTCTTCAAAGCTGTCTTCGGTGTCCCAGTCGTTTTCAGAATCTCCCCAGGGGTCTTCTTCCTCTTCGGGGCAGTCGAGACATTCAGCGCCCTCTCCGGTAATCTTTAGATATCTTTCCTCATAGCCGTTGTGCAGAATATCTCCGTAGTAATCGGTGTTCCTGTGGAAGGAATATGTATTATCATTAGCATATAATACTGCCCCTACCGGAAGGAATAAAGTTACCTGCACCTTTTGTTCCCTGTATTTGTTAGCGGGATCTGTAGTGAGAATACCACCTAGGTTCAAACGACCGTTGGAATAGTTGGAAGTGTAATAGATATCTTCTGCTCTTTCCCTTGCTTCATCGTAGGTCTTACCTTCAGCCATTTTAATAATCTCCATTCTACCGGTAGAATCTGAAGTAGATTTGACGATCAACTGCACATTCTGGGACCAAATCACTTTCTGGTTATTTTGGTTGTAAGAAATATTAAAGTCATTTGACTGGTATGGGGTAGAGTTCAACTGTGGGTCACCTATCATATTCACGTAAAGCGTATCATTTGCTGTTACAGGAAGGTTTTCGGTAATTCTTACCTCTCCGTCAAAAGCTCTTTCGGTAGCCTGCTGGATTCCGAAGAAAATCAATCCCAGAATAGATATGATCCAAAGCCCTAGAAGTACAAGTTTCGCAGTGCGTCCTATTGATCTCAGGTTTTTTACCAGGATCTTCAATCCCAGAATAAAGAGGAAGAAGAATGGAATTCCTACAGCAAAGAAAGCAAGCAGGGATATGATCCAGATGCTATCGGCACCCGGGCCTACTATCTCGACATAATCTGTCCATGGGGCTTCAATGATGCCAAAAGTTCCTATAGAGAACAGGCCAATAAATAGTCCTATAAGAGTGGCTCCTGCAATTAACAGCAGGAAAATTCCAATAAGCTTTACAAACAGGTTGAGAAAGAATTTTACGACATCACCTACTGCAGTTGCAGCTGAACTTGCTCCGGCCCTGGCTTTATAACCATACTTCTCGTAGTTGATGTCCTTCATCTTTCCCGACACATCATCAAAGCCCTCTCTAATTTTGCGTTCGATATTGCTAATGGTTACCGGCTCCCCACGCATGGCAAGCTTATCGGCAGTAGTTTTAGCTTCGGGCACGAATATCCAAAGCGCGATATATATAAGTATGAATGCACCTGTAGAAAAAATGGTGAGCAGGATCCATAAAATTCTTATCCAAAGGGCATTTATACCCGTGTAATGTGCCAAACCTGAAGAGACACCTCCAATGTAGCTGTTCTCGGTATCGCGGAAGAGTTTCTTTCCTCTGGTCTTTCTATAGACTGGCTCATCTTCAAAGATCTCGTCATCCAGTACATAATCTTCAGGTTGTCCCATAACAGAGATCACTTCATCCACTTCCCTTAGTCCTATAACCTGTTTCTCATTCTTGATTTTTTCTGAAAATAATTCGGCTATACGGGCTTCGATATCATGAATGATCTCTTCCTGGCCAGAAGTATTTGTGAGAGACCTTTTTATAGCCTCCAGATAATGTTGCAGCCTGGCATAAGCATCCTCATCAATATGAAAGAAAATGCCGGCAAGATTTATATTGACTGTCTTATTCATGATTTTTAGGTTTTTGGGTAGTTACTATCGTCACTGCTGTTTGCAGTTCGTCCCACGTATGGGTGAGTTCTTTTAGAAAAATTTTACCGGTCTCTGTAAGGCCATAATATTTTCGTGGCGGTCCACTGGTTGATTCTTCCCAGCGGTAAGTGAGTAATCCGGCATTCTTGAGGCGGGTCAACAAAGGGTAAATGGTTCCCTCTACCACCAGGAGTTTTGCACTTTTCAAGGTCTCAAGAATTTCGGCTACATAAGCGTCATTATCCTTGAGGACAGACAAAATGCAGTACTCCAAAACACCTTTGCGCATTTGTGCCTTTGTGTTTTCAATCTTCATAGTGTTTGGTTTTGAATGTTGTTGAACTGTTCATTTTTTGATTGATTGATGATTAATTGATGAAAATTTTATTCCGGTGCCTTATCGGGCTCTTTGGAACCGGGTTCTTCCTGCGGTTCCTGGTATTCTCGGGAATTCAGGAAATTGATGGTCAATGGGTATTGGTAAAGTCGACCTTCACCTGCTCTTATGGTCGCCGACACAACTGCGTAAAGATTTAGAACAAAAAGTGCCAGCAATAGTAGGATCATGGTCATTATATAGATGATCACCGGACCTGCTTCCAGCGGATTTCCAATCCATTGATGGTGATCATTGATGTAAAACGACCCTTCGAAATTCATGTTGAGGCCAATGATGATCGCCCCGGCAATGCCTATCATAATTAGAAAGAAAGCATACAAAAAGAGACTTATCTGAAAATTAAGAGCCTGCTTTCCATGCTCATTTACAAAAGGATCTTTCTTCTTGGCAGTCCAAAAGATCAATGGGAATATAAAATTCCCGAAGGGAAAGAAGAACTGCGTGAAGGTCGATAAGTGGATCAATGCTGCCACTGTTCTGTCTTGATTTGGTGATTGATTGTTCATTATGATTGATTTTCTATTACAAATATATATCTTAAAAACAGTATTATGCAAAACAAAGTACTATAATTTTTATTCAGCCTTTAAATTTTAACATTTTAGTGTTTTAAATAATTTGAATACTTTTAGAAAAATCTTCAGCAACTATGGAAGTTTCTTCCCAAAAATTGAATTCCTTTTTGATGTTTAAGCTTCCCAGTGCCTGGCTTTGCGGAGTGAGAGTGACAGAGATCGATGCAACTCATTGTGTAACTGCAGTTAGGCATCGCTGGATCAACCAGAATCCTTTCAATTCTCTCTATTTTGCAGTACAGGCAATGGCAGCCGAACTTAGTACGGGAGCCCTGGTAATGATCGAAATCAGGGCTTCAAAAACTCCGATTTCCATGCTTGTTGCTCAAAACAGGTCCCGGTTTACAAAAAAAGCGACAGGAAAGATCTCATTTATATGTAATGATGCCAACCTTGTCTCTACTGCCATTGAAGAAGCCATCAAAACAGGAGAGGGGCAAACCTTTTGGATGCGCTCCCGGGGATTAAATGAAGAAGGGCAGGAGGTTTCTGTTTTCGAATTTGAATGGACAATTAAAGTCAGGTAGCGGTTGGTGGTTAATAGTTAGTAGTTAATAGTTAGTAGTTAATAGTTAGTAGTTAATGGTTTATAGTTATTAGTTAATAGTTGTAGTGGAGAGTTCTAACTCCAAGCTCGACAACCTTAAACCTTGAACCTTAAACCTTAAACCTTAATCTTTAAACCTTTAAAAGATGAACGCACACGAAATAGATTACGAGATCTTCGGAGAAGAGATGCAGTATGTGGAGCTGGAATTGGATCCACAAGAGGCTGTAATTGCTGAAGCCGGAAACTTCATGATGATGGACAACGGCATAAAAATGGACACCATTTTTGGGGATGGATCAAAACAGAATGAAGGTTTTCTGGGAAAAGTTCTGGGAGCCGGAAAGCGCTTACTTACCGGAGAAAGCTTGTTCATGACCATCTTTACCAACCAGATACAGGGAAAGAAGAAGATCAGTTTTGCTTCCCCTTATCCGGGAAAGGTCATTCCTATAGATCTCACTGAATACGGAGGGAAATTCATTTGCCAGAAAGATGCCTTTCTTTGTGCTGCAAAGGGGGTGGCTATAGGAGTGGAGTTTAGCCGAAGACTGGGCCGAGGGTTCTTTGGAGGTGAAGGCTTCATTATGCAAAAACTCGAAGGCGACGGAATGGCCTTTGTGCATTCGGGAGGTACTACTGCCAAAAAGGTACTGCAGCCGGGGGAAAAGCTTAAAGTCGACACCGGTTGTATCATAGGATTTACTAAGGATGTTGATTATGACATCGAATTTATAGGAGGTATTAAAAACAGCCTTTTTGGAGGAGAAGGATTGTTTTATGCTACCTTAACAGGACCGGGAACCGTTTTCGTCCAATCCTTGCCTTTCAGTAGGCTTGCGGGTCGTATTCTAGCCGCAGCACCACAGGGTGGAGGTAAGGATAAGGGAGAGGGTAGTATCCTTGGCGGCCTCGGAGATATCGTTAGTGGAGATAACCGGTTTTAGTCTGTTAAATTAGCTTCATCTTGTTCCGGATTAAGAAAAAATTCCTATTTTTATATCGTCAACGAAAACGATTTCGCTTATTGGTAACCACTACTTATTCTAACCAAGGTTAACTAATTTATTAATTATGGCAAGAGCGATGTTTGAGTACACCAAAACTGTATTAAATAAAGTAAGTTTTGATGTAACTCTGTTCTGCAAAGAAGTGAAAAAAGCGCTTCAACGTCTATTACCTTATGAAATAGAAGAATTGAAGCTTTACATTTTTTCACTAATTCGGCAAAATCCCGAATTAAATCAATGTTTAATTTATCTTAATCCTTAGAAATAAAAAAAGCGGCTTTAAAAGAGCCGCTTTTTTTGTACAGTCTGGTGCTATTTTTTGTGAAGCGGACTAATGATCTGTACGTTGTGAAAGGCTATTGCACCCTTGACAACTCCCGCAATAGTATTCCTTAGAGCTTCAATTATCTGCATCTTCAGCTCACTTTTGTTATAAATAAGACTCACCTCCCTTGCAGGATTGGGCTCCGTGAACATTCTAATGTTTTTCTTTTCTCCCTCCTTTAGATCCAGCGTATGCAGATAGGGCAGAAGCGTCATTCCCAAACCTTCGTTGGCCAGTTTGATCATGGTTTCAAAACTTCCGCTTTCCAATTGAAAATGATCTTCATCTGTATTGCGGGTTGCCTTGCACAAGTTGAGAATACCATCTTTAAAACAATGGCCGTCCTCCAGGAGCAGGATGTCATTTAGATCAAGGTCCTTTACCTGAATTTTCTCTTCAGAATGCAGCCTGTGTCCCTGCGGAATATAGCCCACAAAGGGTTCATAATATAGCGCCTGTTCTTTGATCCCCGGAAGCTCAAGAGGTGTGGCAGCGATTGCTGCATCCAGGTGACCGTCCTGCAGTTTCTCAATTATGGCTTCGGTGTGTAATTCTTCGATCTTTAGCTTGACCTTTGGATATTTTTTTATGAAGTTATTGAGAAACATAGGTAAAAGGGTGGGCATGATAGTGGGGATAACGCCCAATCTAAACAAGCCTCCTACGAATCCTTTTTGCTGGTCAACAATATCTTTTATCCTGTCGCTTTCATTCACAATATTCCTTGCCTGCTGTACGATCTTGCGCCCTGTCTCGGTGAGCTCAATGGGCTTCTTACTGCGATCGAATATGAGCACGTCCAGTTCTTCCTCAAGTTTTTGGATCTGCATGCTCAACGTCGGCTGAGTAACAAAAACCTTTTGTGCAGCTTTGGTGAAATTTTGATGCTCTGCAACAGCTAATACATAATGTAACTGGGTAATGGTCATTTGTTCCTTTTGATTAAGTTCAGGTGCAAAAGTATTTATTTTTTCTATAGTAGTAATAAAAAAAGTCTCGTTTATCTATAACCCGGCGTTATCTGAATCTCAATTCTTCCCTTATCTTATATATCAGACACCAATAAGAGCAGTGAAAAATGATATTTTTGGATGCTCATTATCTGTTGGATAAAATGCAAAGAGCCGGGTTTTCCCGGCTCCTCTGTTATTGGATCAAAAGAGATTTTCTATTCTCCTCTAAGGATCTTATTGAAAGTTTCACTAGGTCTCATTGCCTGGTTCACTTTGTCTTCTTCAGGTTGATAATATCCTCCAATATCTACCGGAGCTCCCTGGGCATTAAGAAGTTCCTTCAGGATCTGGTCTTCATTTTGTTTCAGTTTTTCACCAACCTTCTTAAAATGATCTTTTAACTCCTGGTCTTCATTTTGTTCAGCTAAAGCCTGAGCCCAATATAAGGCCAGGTAAAAGTGACTTCCCCTGTTGTCAAGCTCATTCACCTTTCTTGACGGAGATTTATTGGTTTGCAGAAATTCTTCTGTAGCCTTGTCCAATGCATTTGAAAGGATCAATGCCCTCTTGTTGTCATATTTCTCTCCCAGGTGTTCAAGGGAAACTGCCAGGGCAAGAAATTCTCCTAATGAATCCCAACGCAGGTGACCTTCTTCCACAAATTGCTGTACGTGTTTAGGGGCAGAACCTCCTGCACCTGTTTCAAACAATCCGCCACCATTCATGAGTGGTACGATAGAAAGCATTTTAGCACTGGTTCCAACTTCGAGAATTGGGAAAAGATCAGTCAGGTAATCCCTAAGTACATTTCCGGTCACCGAAATGGTATCTTTTCCTTCCTTCAGCCTCTCAAGGGTGTACTGGGTAGCTTCCTTAACAGACATTATCTTAATTTCAAGTCCCGAAGTATCGTGGTCCTTGAGATAAGTGTTTACCTTTTTGATAAGTTCGGCATCATGAGCTCTTTCCTTATCAAGCCAGAATACTGCAGGACTGCCCGTAGCCCTGGCGCGATTGACTGCAAGCTTCACCCAATCCTGTATAGGTGCATCTTTTGTTTGGCAGGCTCTCCAGATATCTCCTTCTTCCACCTCATGTTCAATTAGTACTTTTCCATCCTGAGAGACGATCTGTACCTTGCCAGATTCTTTTAGTTCAAAAGTCTTATCGTGGGAACCATATTCTTCGGCTTTTTGAGCCATAAGACCAACATTAGGTACTGTACCCATAGTAGTAGGATCAAAAGCGCCATTTTCTTTACAGAATTGGATGGTCGTCTCATAAAGATCAGCATAACTGCTATCAGGAATTACAGCCTTAGCATCCTGAGGATTCCCTTCTGCATTCCACATCTTTCCTGAAGTCCTGATCATTGCAGGCATGGATGCGTCAATGATCACATCACTCGGCACATGCAGGTTGGTTATTCCCTTGTCAGAATTTACCATGGCAAGATCCGGTCCCTCCGCGAGGTCTTTTTCAATATCTGAATTTATTTTCTTTTGTTTTTCTGCCGGAAGTTTGTTGATGGCGCTAAGTACATCCCCAAGTCCACTATTTGGATCGGCGCCTGCTTCCTGCAGCTCCTGTCCATACTTCTCAAAAATATCTTTAAAGAAGACCTTTACTGCATGACCAAAAATAATAGGGTCTGAAACCTTCATCATTGTTGCCTTCATATGCAGGGAGAAAAGCACTCCTTTATCCTTTGCATCTTTTACCTGTTCTTCAAGGAAATTAATGAGCGCCTTTCTACTCATGAAAGTTCCATCGATAATTTCCCCTTTTTGAAGCTGAAGGTCTTTTTTTAATAGTGTAGTACTATCTGAAGCAGTTTGGAGTTGAATATTAACTTTTGTAGCCTCCTCCAGGGTTACAGATTTTTCGTTGTGCTTAAAATCATCGCTGTCCATGGTAGCTACATGGCTCCGTGAGTCTTTGCTCCATTCGCCCATGGAGTGAGGGTGCTTTTTTGCGTAGTTCTTGACTGCTTTTGGAGCTCTGCGATCTGAATTTCCTTCTCTTAGAACCGGGTTTACAGCACTACCTTTAACTTTATCGTATTTTTCCTTTATCTGCTTTTCTTCTTCAGTTTTAGGTTCATCGGGATAATTAGGAAGATCGTATCCCTTCTTCTGCAACTCTTCAATTGCTGCCTTCAACTGAGGAATGGAGGCGCTAATATTCGGTAATTTTATAATATTGGCTTCGGGTTGCTTTGCCAACTCGCCCAACTCAGCCAGGTCATCAGAAACTCTTTGATCTTCTTTGAGTCTGTCGGGAAACTGAGAGAGTATTCTTCCTGCAAGAGAAATATCCCGGGTTTCAAGGGCGATATTAGCAGGTTTTGTAAAAGATTCTACAATTGGTAAGAGTGAATATGTTGCGAGGGCAGGAGCCTCGTCAGTTTTGGTGTAAATAATTTTAGGTGTGTTCGACATATAAAATATTTTATTTTTTGATCAAAGTGTGTGCAATTTACCATTTTTCGGGCTCATTTCACAGGAGGAAACCAGAAGATCGTGAGGCTTTAGAAGTAAAACGGCAAAAAAAAGCCATTTCACTATTTGAATAATGAAATGGCTCTAATGAAATAACAATGAATTGCTGAACTTTTACATTCTCAAGTGAAATCTATATTTCACAAGCAGGTTGTTATTTCATCTGGATCAATTTACATTTCCCAAAAGAGTGTGTGTAAATGATCCTAAAACGTTTTTACCAATTAAACCAACTATGCACTAGTCATATTGTTATTCAAAATGGTAAAAACCGATGTAAAGATCTTTGCTCTACATTAGGGCTTTAAGAAGAATTCCTTGCGACATTCTTTTGCTTAAAACTCTTATTTAAATTTACGAAACCTAAATGAACCCCGCAAGCATTTTAAAGTCAGACACTTATAAATATTTCTTAAAAATTCATAGCCATAAAAAAAGCCCCAGTTTTGGGGCTTTTTCATTCAATATAGTTAGAGTATTAAGCTCTTCTTTCTTTGATACGAGCTTTCTTACCTGTAAGTTCTCTAAAGTAGTAAATTCTTGCTCTACGTACCTTTCCTCGTTTGTTGACCTCGATTTTTTGAAGTGCAGGAAGGTTAAGCGGGAAAATACGCTCAACACCAACAGTTCCACTCATTTTACGAATGGTGAAGGTTTGAGAAGCTCCTGTTCCTCTCTTCTGGATAACAACTCCACGGAAGAACTGCGTACGGGTCTTTTGACCTTCAGTAATTTCATAGTAAGCAGTAATAGTGTCCCCGGCTGAAAATTCAGGAAACTCTTTCTTGGTTACGAACTCGTCTTGTACAAATTTAATTAAGGATTCCATGTTTCTAATGGTTTAAAAATAAGTCTAAAACAACATTCACGGTGATCGCCAGAGGTTAATTTAGAAACGTGTGCAAAAGTAATAAAAATTCTTATTCTCTAAAGCAATGTAGAAATTATTTTCCTTCCTCTTTCAAAAGATCAGGACGTAAGGTTCTCGTTCTTTCCCAGGCCTGGTCTTCCCGCCATTCTTCAATTTTTGGCGTGTTCCCGGAGGTAAGGATCTCCGGCACCTTCCACCCCTTATACTCGGCCGGCCGGGTGTATATAGGAGGGGCGAGTAGATTGTCCTGAAAAGAATCGGTAAGGGCAGATGTTTCGTTGCCTAAAACCCCCGGCAGCAGTCGTATTACGGCATCACACAACACTGCAGCTCCCAGTTCTCCTCCCGAGAGCACGTAATCTCCCACCGAGATTTCCCTGGTTACGAAATGATCTCTTACTCGTTGATCTACTCCTTTATAATGTCCGCAAAGGATGATGAGATTTTCCTTCAGGCTCAACTCATTGGCCAGCCCTTGTTTCAAAGTGGCGCCATCTGGTGTCATGTAGATCACCTCGTCATAATCCCTTTCAGCTTTTAGAGCTGAAATACATTTGTCAATAGGTTCGATCATCATTACCATCCCGGCACCTCCTCCAAACTGGTAATCATCTACCTGTTTGTAGTTATCGGTCACGTAATCGCGCAAATTGTGAAGATGGATCTCAACAAGCCCTTTCTCTATAGCTCTTTTTAAGATGGACGCCTCAAAAGGACTCTTTAAAATATCGGGAACAACAGTAATAATATCAATTCGCATGGCGACAGAAGATTAAGCTTTGTAAGCTTTGAGCCCGCAAAGTTAAATAAAAACGTATAGTAGGTAGTGGCCTATTTAGCCATTTTTAGCTGCTTGTTCTTTTCATCCTGAAGCAAACGGCCCAATCTCTGTTCTTTTTCAAGAGATTTTACTCTGTAAGCATCGAACTCCTTTTCAAGCTCCGCGAGATTCTTACGCGCCTCTAAAGTATGTGTATGGCTTTTCTTGAATCTAACCACAAATAAGACCAGTGCCAGAACCAAAACCCCTATTATGCTCCACATAGTAGTATTGTATGCCGACTTGCTAACAGACATTCCTAATACAGCAATTTCATCTTTTTGGGCAGTCACTGTTTGTAGTTGCCCTTGTATCTCTTCAAGTTCAGCTTCAAGATCTGCAATTTTTACCTTCTGAGCCTTAAAAGCCTCTTTTGAAGCAGCAATTTCTTCTTTAAGTTCGGCGATCCTGTTAGAAGTTAGTTGTTGTAAAGTAGTAAGTTGATCTGTATCCACTACCTTATAACCTTTAAAATTATTGGAATTGGTAATCAACTCCTGAAATTTTTCGTCAATAGTGGTTTCTGTTGAGGTCTGTCCTACTGCCGTAGTAAGAGTGAATAAAAAGAGGGAGGCGAATAGAATTTGTTTCATAGCAATTTTAATTGTTTTTTTTGATCACTACCACAACGAAGGCTAACAGCTCTTATTGTTGAAGAAATCTCATTTTTTCTTCTTTAACTTCCTGTGTATAAGTGCCCGATGTGTAAGCGGATGCAAAACTAAAGAAAACTAACGGTCCGGCTTTAGACAGGTAAAACTATTTTTAGTTAATTTTTCACAGCTTTTGGAGCGTCCTCTTTTATCGATTTTTCTTCAATAGTTTTTCTTGAATTTTTTAGCCAATCCTTCTAAAGTGAACTTGAAAAACAACGATCATTGAACCATAAAAAACCCGCTACTTTTCAGCAACGGGCTTTCAAACTAATTAAACTCTCATTTAATAATAGGTAAACCGTCTTACTTTCGCGATGTATTTTGCCAGCCTTATGACCTGGTGGCTATAGCCATATTCATTGTCGTACCAAACGTATAATATAATGTTCTTGCCGTTACCCGATACTATGGTGGCGTTGCTGTCATAGATAGAAGGTTGTGCAGATCCAACAATATCTGTTGATACCAGCTCATTATCTATAGAGTATTTGATCTGCTCAACCAGATCACCTTCCAAAGCATATTTTCTAAGGATCTTATTAACGTCTTCTTTTGAAACTGCTTTTTCTACCTCCAGGTTGAGAATTGCCAAAGAGCCGTTAGGTACCGGCACTCTAATGGCATTAGAAGTAAGTTTGCCGTCAAAAACAGGAAGAGCTTTGGATACTGCCTGCCCGGCACCGGTTTCGGTTATTACCATATTTAAGGCGGCAGCACGGCCTCTCCTGTATTTTTTATGCATATTATCTACCAGGTTCTGGTCATTTGTATAGGCATGAATGGTCTCGAGATGGCCCTGAACCACTCCTAAAGAATCCTGTATCGCTTTTAGCACGGGAGTAATGGCGTTTGTAGTGCAGGAAGCAGCAGAAAAGATGGAGACCTCGTTTGGGTCATGTTCTAAATGATTTACCCCATGTACTATATTAGGAACTCCTTTTCCCGGTGCTGTAAGTAAGACCTTTGATGCTCCTTTTGAACTTAGATGCCTGCTTAGAGCTTCTTTATCTCTAAATGCACCGGTGTTATCAATAATAAGGGCATCTTTTATCCCGTAGGAGGTGTAATCGATCTCCTCAGGCTCGTTTGCAGAGATCATATGGACGGTAGTTCCATTGATGATAAGACACTTTTTCTTCACATCAAAGGAAACTGTACCCGAAAAATCCCCATGTACGGAATCATTTTTTAAAAGGCTTGCTCTTTTTTCCAGCACGGTCTCATCTATTTTTCCTCTGGTCACAATGGCTCTTAGCCTTAATTGGCTCCCTTTTCCTGTTCGGGTCATTAGTTCACGGGCAAGTAATCGTCCTATGCGACCAAAGCCGTAAAGAACAACATCTTTTGGAGTTAGTTCTTCAACTTTTTTTGCATCCTTTAGTTTTGAGGATACAAAAGCAGTAGCATTGGAGTGTTTGTTGTCTTCCAGGTGGTACTCGAAAGTCAGCTTACCAATATCCAGTTTGGAAGGAGGAAAATCCAACCGCTGAATAGCCTCTGCGATCTCTACTGAATCAAAAATAGAAATTGGCTTTTGTACAAATTCTCCTGCATATTCGTGCAGGTCGAGGATATCGCTCACGTTGCGGTCGATCAACTGATTCCTGAATAAAACCAGTTCGATGGATTTATCGTACCATAGATCACTTACCGTTTTTATGAATTGCACTGCCGCCCGGCGACGATCTGCCTGAAAGGCTAATTCTTTCTCGTAAACTTCGTTAGAGTTCATTTCTTTTCTTGGTGTTGTGTTGAAATTGCGGCAAAAATATATATTTCAAACGTTTTCGTAAAGAATTTTGAATAAAAAAATACCTGCCAAAAAGCAGGTATTTTCAGGTTGTTTTTCTCAAGAAATTATCGTCTCCATACATATTTCTGTTTCTCTCCATCGGGAGTCACAAAAGTTACTGAGATAGGCTCTCCGGCAGATCTTTTCTTCATGATCTTTTCTACATCTCCCACACTGCTAACGGGTATATTATCTATTGCAGTGATTATAGTGCCATAAAGTTGTTCATTTTGCATTTGGGGAGTTAGGCCTCTGGTTATCTTAACTCCATTCTCCACATTTCGTTCTCTTAGTTCCTCGGGCGTTGCATTGGTTACTTCCAGGCCTATAGCTTTGATTTGATATACTTCATACTTTGTGAGTTTAACGTCAAACTCTCTTGGATTTCCATCTCGAATAACCTCTACGGTTACTATATCATTAGGTCTTTTGGAGCCAATGTAGCCGGTGAGATCAGCAAATTTCCTGATCTTTACATTATCTATCTTTTGAATAACGTCTCCAGAGCGCAGGCCTGCTTTTTCTGCCCCGCTTCCCTGCTCAACTTCATCGATATAAACTCCTTCAGAAACTGTGATGTCATAATCACTGGGTACACTAGCCGCCTGCACGCCGCGAATACCAAGTATCCCTTGCTGTACATCGCCATATTCAAGAATATCCTCTACAATTTTACGGGCATTATTGGAAGGAACTGCAAAAGCGTAACCCACATAGGTTCCTGTCTGTGAGGTAATGGCGGTATTGATACCTATTAATTCTCCGTAGATGTTCACAAGAGCTCCGCCACTGTTGCCGGGGTTTACTGCTGCATCTGTCTGGATAAAGGAGGAGATGTTCTCGTCCATCCCAAGGTCTCGTGATTTTGCCGAAATAATTCCGGCTGTTACTGTAGAAGTAAGATTAAAAGGGTTTCCAACAGCGAGTACCCACTCCCCAATCCTGGCGTTGTCGGAATCTCCGAAAGGAAGATAATCCAGGTCCTCAGCATCAATTTTTAATAGGGCGATGTCGCTCTTAGGGTCGGTACCAATGACCTCGGCCATATAATTCTGATTATTGTTTAAGGTGACCTGAAGGCGATTTGCATTCTGGATCACGTGATTGTTTGTTACTATATATCCGTCGGGGGAAATAATCACTCCACTTCCGGCGCCGCGAAGGACCTGAGAGGTAGCCGAAGAAAATGGAGAAGTTCTAACTGCCGCAACGTTCTTTACGTGCACTACCGCATTTACCGACTTATTTGCTGCTTCGGTAAAATCTGCATTGGCATCTGCAGGCAGGGAATTCATATTTACCGGAGTATAGGCGGGAATAGTCCTGTTTTCCTGAACAAAGACAGCATCTTCATCAACAAAAAGAATGTATCCTCCTAAAGTAAGAACTCCGCTTAAAAGAGAGATCATGAGAAAACCAACATACTTTTTCATATATCTTAAAGGTTTTATTAATTGTGAAACAAAAATTTACAGTTTTAGTAGGTTTTTACCACCACTCAACTACCTGTTAAGGTCTCCCGTTTTTTATGTTTTGTTGTATCTTTGCCCCCTCAAATCCACCACATGAAGCTGAATTTTTTTAAATATCAGGGTACGGGAAATGATTTTATCATGGTAGATAACCGTACTTCGGTTTTATCCAAAAATGATACCAATTTAATTAGGTTCCTTTGTGACCGAAGATTTGGCATTGGTGCCGACGGCCTTATCCTGCTGGAAAATTCTCCCAAAGAAGGGGAAGATTTTAAAATGGTTTATTTCAACGCCGATGGTAATGAAAGCAGCATGTGTGGAAATGGAGGCCGGTGTCTTGTGGCTTTTGCAAAGCATCTGGGGATCATTTCAAAAGAAGCAGCATTTGGAGCGATAGATGGATTCCATAAGGCTGTTATTGAAGATGACCTCGTGGGTCTTAAAATGACAGAAGTAAAGAATGTCTCTGAAGTCGGTAATGACTATTTCCTGGATACGGGTTCTCCACATCATGTCATTTTTTCAGATGAAGTGAAGAATATTGATGTTCAAACAGAGGGATCTGCAATAAGGAATTCTCCTGAGTACCTTGCTAAAGGCGGTACAAACGTGAATTTTGTGTCGTCTCTAGACACTGCATCCTTTAACGTAAGAACATACGAAAGGGGAGTCGAGGCGGAAACCCTTTCCTGTGGTACGGGAGTAACAGCTAGCGCAATTGCTGCATACCATAGTGGGAGAACTTCTTCAACTACAGTGAAGTTGCTTACTCCTGGAGGTGATCTCACGGTAAGTTTTAAACCGACTTCCGAAGGATTTGAAGAAATCTGGTTAACCGGTCCTGCAAAACAGGTCTTTAAAGGAGTGGTGGAATGCAATCTTTAAAAGGAGAACTGGTTTATCTTAGAGCGCTGGAGCCTGAGGATCTTGATCTGCTTTTCGAAGTAGAGAATAATGAGGAGTTTTGGGAAGTAAGCTCAACCAGTGTTCCATTTTCCCGATATATCCTAAAGCAGTATCTGGAGAATTCACATAGAGATATCTATGAAGTTAAGCAGCTTAGGCTGGTGATTTGTGAAAATTCGGGGGAAGCAGTAGGTTTCATTGACCTGTTCGATCTGGATCCGGGGAATCGGCGTGCTGCGTTGGGGATCCTTATCATTAATAAGAATAACCGAAAGAAAGGATTTGGAACAGAGGCACTGCAACTGGTCTCGAAGTATTGCTTCACACATCTGGGCTTACACCAGGTCTATGCCAATGTTGGTGAAGATAATATTTCAAGTAAGCTATTGTTCGAAAAAGCCGGATTTACTGTGGCAGCAAGGAAAAAAGACTGGAACCTGGTGGATGGCGAATATAAAGATGAAATCACCTATCAATTGATCAATTAAAATGTATATCAAGAAAATATTAGTAGTAATTGCCCTTTTAGGGATCGTAGTGTTGGCGGGTTTTTCGTGGTATATATATGATGTGATATTTTCTTCAAACACCTCCTTTTCTGAAGAGACTGTAGAGGTCTTTGTTCCAACAGATGCAAATTATTCACAGGTACAGGAGCTCCTGGAGCCTTATGTGGAAGACCTGAATGAATTCAATATAGTTGCACAAAAGAAGGGCTATATCAATAATGTAAAGGCCGGAAGATTTATTCTTAAAAAGGGGATGAACAATAATGAGATTATTAATACTCTGCGAAGTACCAATGAACCGGTTTGGGTAACCTTTAATAATCAGGAACGCCTGGAAGATCTCGCCGGGAGGATTGCCTCACAGATTGAAGCAGACAGTATTGCACTCCTGAAAAGTATGAAGGACACGGCTTTTTTAAGGGAGTATGGCTTTAATGAGAGAAATGCTCTGGCTATGTATGTTCCTAACAAATACCAGTTCTTCTGGAACACATCGGCTCTGGAATTCAGGGAGCGTATGAGAAAGGAGTACAACAACTTCTGGAACGAAAAGAGACTGGCAAAAGCAGAAGAGATTGGGCTCTCTCCACATGAAGTGATGGTGCTTGCCTCTATAGTTCAAAAGGAAACTTCCAAAGTGGATGAAAGACCGAAAGTTGCAGGGGTCTATATGAACAGAATTAATAACGGATGGAAGCTCGACGCAGATCCTACTGTGATCTACGCTCTAAAAGACCGGCTTCAAAATTTTGATACGATCATTAAGCGCGTACTTTATGCCGACCTAACGATCGATTCCCCTTATAACACGTACAAGTATAAAGAATTACCTCCGGGGCCTATTGCCATGCCCGATATTTCGTCCATTGATGCAGTTTTGAATTACGAGGATCACAATTACTTCTATTTTGTGGCCGATGTAGAGAACTTTGGTTACCACAAATTTGCCAGGACCCTCTCTCAGCACAATGCCAATAAGAGAGCTTATGTCAAATGGATCAATGAACAAAAGATCAACAGGTAATCAATTTATTTTCAATAAGTTATTTAGAAGTACTATTTCTCTTTTTGGCACGTTCTATGCATTAGTCTGAGCACCAGAAATTCTTTTAAGATTGGTTTAACAGGTTGATAGTAAGATTATTAAAAAAATTCTTACATTTGTCGGCCGTTTTGAAAAGATCTGTAAGGTTTTTTGGAAGCAAAAACAAATAGGATGAAGAAGAAAGTTGCAAAATTTTCAGTATTACCGGTTGTAGGAGCATCGATATTCTTTTACAGCTTTTCCACCAGGGAAGCGCAAGATTTGACCGATGCGGTTCTTGAAGAATTCAAGACAGTTAATGAAGAGCTAAGCTTTGAAGTTCCGCATGCACCAGATGCTGTATCCTTTGATCCACAGCTTCGTTCATATCCGGAATTGGGTAAATCTTATGTAGCTTTTAAAGAAGCACTGGGCTTTAAAGAATCAGGTGGTGATTATAAGGTCATCAACGAGTTTGGCTACATGGGGAAATATCAGTTTGGAAGGGGAACCTTGAAACTGATTGGAGTAAGAGATACTAATCTTTTCTTAAATTCTCCCGATCTTCAGGAAGCTGCTTTTTACGCCAATGCGTCCAGGAACAAGTGGATCCTTAGAAAAGATATAAAGCAGTTTCAGGATAAGGTGATCAACGGGATCAAGATAACGGAGTCCGGGATCCTGGCGGCCGCTCACCTTGCTGGTCCCGGGAATGTGAAGAAGTTCCTTAGAAGTAACGGAACGAATAGCTTTAGCGATGGCTTCGGAACATCAATAAAGCATTACTTTAAAAAATTTGAAGGCTACGACACTTCCTTCGTAGTGCCAGATAGAAAAGCGAAGGTTAATAATCCTTCTGTAATATAAAGATGGTGGGCCTTTTGTGAAGGTCCACTTTTGTTTTACGCCATTCTGTAACGGTTTTTGTCACCACAAATTCTGAACTTAAAGTTAGATCACAAGCAACACAAATTCGGGTGCCGGGATGAAGGGTGGCGGTAAGATCTTCCAGCATTTTATTGTTCCGGTAAGGAGTTTCAATGAATGCCTGCGCCTGATTTTTATCCAGTGAGATCCTTTCCAGGTCCTTTATCTCAGCTTTTCTTGCGGCTTTATCAATTGGCAAATAGCCATTGAAGGCAAAATTCTGTCCATTCATGCCCGATGCCATCATTGCAAGAAGAATAGAGGAGGGGCCAACCATCGGCACAACCTGAATACCTTCACGATGTGCGATCTTCACTACTTCGGCTCCGGGATCGGCTACTCCGGGACAACCCGCCTCACTTAAAAGCCCAACATCTTTGCCCGATTTACAGGATTCCAAATATGACGGAATATCAGCAGGATCTGTATGCTTATTGAGAAGGAAAAAGCTTAATGATGGCTGAGATTTTTCCGGAACCAGTTTTTTAATGGCTCTTCGGGCTGTCTTTTCATTTTCAGCAATAAAAATATTCAGCCTTCTTACTTGTTGTTGTACAGTTGCGGGTAAAACCTCCAGGGGTTCATTGTCTCCCAGGGTGGTTGGAAGTAAAAAGAGTTTTCCGCTATGAGAAAATGTGGTGTTCAATCTATTGATACTTTTGTGCAATCACTTCACAGGCTTCATCCAGCATTTGATAGACCTTCTTGAAGCCATCTGCACCTCCATGATAAGGATCTGGCACCTCGACATTTTCACCTGGAAAGATCTCATTAAGGATCAAAGAGACTTTCTTTTTATCTTCTTCATTTCTGGCGAGGGAAAGCACATCGTAATAATTAGACATATCCATGACGTAGATTTTGTCAAACTCATCAAAATCTTTAGCTGAAAACTGGCGGCCGCGTTGTGAGCTAATATCGAGGTTGTTTTGCCTGGCTATGTCAATAGATCGGGTATCTGGGCATTCATCAATATGATAATTGCTCGTCCCTGCCGAATCGACATAAATTTTTTCAGGATCAATTTTAGATTTTAGAATGCCTTCGGCCAGGGGTGACCTGCAAATATTGCCAAGACACACCATCAGGATCCGGGTTTTCATTCTTAAAGAGTAAGTTTTTTGTTGATGTCCTCAACAAATTTATTGAATTGCTTGTCTGTTGATGCCAGGTTATCAACAGTCTTACATGCATGAAGAACAGTGGCATGATCTCTTTTTCCTATCTGGGAACCTATACTCGCCAAAGATGCCTTTGTGAACTTCTTTGCAAAGAACATAGCGAGTTGCCGCGCCTGTACGATATGTCTTTTCCTGGTTTTGGACTGTAGAGTCTCAACATCCATTTGGAAATATTCGCTAACTATTTTCTGTATATAATCAATAGAAACTTCCCGCTTCGTATTCTTGACATAGTTGTCGACAATCTTTTTAGCAAGGTCAAGAGTAATGTCTTTCTTGTTGAATGAAGAATGCGCAATTAGAGAAATTATGGCTCCTTCCAGCTCGCGGATATTTGTTTTAATATTGTTCGCCAGGAATTCCACGATATCTTCGGGCATATCAACCCCGTCGCGATAAAGTTTATTCTTGATAATGGAGATCCTTGTCTCGGTGTCGGGATGTTGCAGTTCTGCCGAGAGTCCCCATTTGAAGCGGGATAGCAGTCTCTGCTCAATGTCCTGCATATCTACCGGTGCTTTATCACTGGTAAGGATCACCTGTTTGCGGTTTTGGTGCAGGTGATTAAAAATATGGAAGAAAACATCCTGTGTTCCGGCTTTACCGGAAAGTAACTGGATGTCATCCACGATCAAAACATCTATGATCTGGTAGAAATGAATGAAATCATTTCGGTTATTCTTTTTAACTGATTCAATATATTGCTGCGTGAATTTTTCCGCAGATATATAAAGTACGGTCTTTTCTGGATATTTGTCTTTGATCTCGATCCCGATCGAATGGGCGAGATGAGTTTTTCCCAAGCCAACCCCGCCAAAAATGAGCAGTGGGTTGAAAGAGGTCTCTCCGGGTTTATTGGCCACTGCAAGTCCTGCAGATCTTGCCAGCCTGTTCGAATCTCCTTCCAGAAAATTGTCGAAATTATAGCTCGGGTTAAGCTGAGATTCAATTTTCACATTCCTGATCCCGGGAATGATAAAAGGATTTTTAAGCTCCGGGTTCTTGTTCTTGATGGGAACATCAACTTCCTGGGAAGCTACGTTAGAGCGGTTTGTACTCGGTATTTTTTCTGTAAAAGGTTGCTTGTTCCCATAGGTGTTTTCCATCCTTATTACATATACCAGTTTCGCCTGGTCTCCGAGGACCCGGTTTAACGAAACTTTAAGAAGTTTAACATAATGCTCTTCCAGCCACTCGTAGAAGAATTTTGAAGGTACCTGAATGCTTAGAGCTTTATCTGTAAGTTTCACCGCCTGAATAGGTTCAAACCAGGTTTTATACGCCTGGGGGGTAATGTTGTCTTTAATGAAGGCTAGGCAGCTATTCCAAACTGATTGCGCAGTTTCTGACATTCCGGATTCTAAATTAATAATACGTTTGTTAGTAGTGACTTCCATAAGAAAAAGAGAAAAATTTCTTTCTCCCGGGTTTATTAGAGCAACAAATATGTGAACAAATTATCTGAAAAAAAAACGTTTTGGCACTTGAAATTTAACAAAATTTTTAGCATACTTCGTTCATACGTGAAAGTACAAAACCGATTTAAATAATCCATTAAAAAATTCATGAAAAGCCACTCCACCTGTGTTAAAGTTCGATATGCAGAAACAGATCAAATGGGCGTTGTCTACCACGGCAATTATGCGCAATATCTTGAAATAGCCCGTATTGACTGGCTTGATGCCCTGGGGATCTCCTATAGAAAAATGGAAGAGGAGGGAGTGATGCTTCCGGTATATGAGCTAAAAATAAAATTTAAAAAGTCAGCAAAGTTTGATGACAGGCTCACAATAGTCACTCAGCTAAAAAGAAAACCGGGCGTAAGAATAGAGTTTACATATGAGATCTTTAATCAGCACGACGAATTATTAACAGAGGCAGAGACGAGCTTGATCTTTATGGACATGGAAAAGATGAAGCCAATGAAATGTCCGGCAGAGCTTCTTGAAAAACTAGGTTATTGATCCTCCAGTTCAGTGATCTTTACTTTATAGGTAGCATCAAATTTTTCATAGATCCTTTCTGCTTCTTTTTTGCGAACCGCAATAATGATCTGGCAATCGAGTTCCAGGATCTGCTCTACAACATTCAGGTTGTTTTCTTTGATCACCCGCATCACCTTATTCATTTCGGGATAATCAAAAGAGATCTCGAATTTTACATCAATGGTTCGGGTGACAATTTTTGAAGCCTCCAGAGCCATTTGTGCAGCGGTCTTATAGGCATTGATCAATCCGCCGACTCCCAATTTGACCCCGCCAAAATATCGCACCACTACTATTAAGGTATTGGTGACATCAAAGGATTGTAATTGTCCGTAGATAGGCATTCCGGCAGAATTTGAGGGCTCGCCGTCGTCATTTGCCCTGTAGTGAACTTCCGATTTTCCCAGCTGCCAGGCATAGCACCAGTGGCGCGCCGCATGATGTTTCTTTTTTAGATCCTCAAGGTGCTCCTTTATTTCTTCTTCGGAAGTCACGGGAAATGCATAACCAAAGAACTTACTGTTCTTGTCTTTATAAAGAACTTCTTCTGAAGGTTTAGTGATCGTTCTGTAAGTGTCCTTTACATCCATTCTTCAGAAGTTGCAATTAGTATGATGCTGGCAATTGCCAGTAGAATACCTATCCAGTTTTTGGCCAGCATTTTTTCCCTGAATAGCAATATCCCAAGGAAAGTCGAAATCATCACTATAGCTACGTTGTTCAAGGGAAAAATTGTAGAGCTTTCCAAACCCTCTGTTCTTAATGCCATTACCAGGAAATAGATGGACCCGAAATTCGGGATCCCTAAAGCTACTCCGCCAATCACGTTTTTTAAGTTTAGGCTCAGGTTGCCTTTTATCTTTTGAATGATCAGGATACAAACCCCAATAACTCCTGCAATGGCAAAAATAGTGGAGGAGAAGAGCGCAACATCAGCTTCAGCCACATAAGAAGTCTCTAAAAATTTTAGCGTAGTGTCAATGATACCACTACCAAAGAAGACAAGGAGCGGAAATATCAAGTTGCGTTTCCTGATCTTTATACCTTCTTTTTTCTTGATCGAAGTGAGATAAACCGCAATAAGGGCCAGGATAATTCCGGTGATCTTGATCCAGCCCGTGCTCTCGTTGTATAAGATTATTCCGAAGAAAACAGGAATAGCGACCGACATTTTTGTAGCCACAGATACCACCGATAAACCACTTTTTTGGGTGGTAATGGCGGCGAGATAAAAAACTGCGATAAACATGAAGCCCAGGATAATGGTGCCCAAAAACCAGCCTTCAGAAACTATTTTTACAGGATCAAGCTTCTGTTGATCTACCAGCATTCCTGCCGAAAATGCAAAAAAGTAATTAAAGATAATCGCTTGCAACGTATTGATCCCAAAGCGTTCAAAAAGCTTGAAGATCACAAAGATAACACTCGAGGAGAGTACGCTTAACAGAAGATAGATCAAAATAATTCACTTTTGATGGTGAAAAGATCGGTCACATCTTCTTTTGAAGGATCGATATTCCAGGTATGGATCCCAATCGCTGCGGCTGCCGTAGTATTCTCTTCTGTGTCATCGATAAAGAGAGTTTCCCCGGGTTTTAGGTTGTGCTTTTCCAGGACAAAATGAAAGATATCGGCATCGGGTTTGCGCAAATTTATCTCCTGGGAAAGGTAAAAGGCATCAAAACAGTTCTTAAACTCCTCAAAAAAGGAAATATTCTGCTTTACCCAATCAATATGAATGTGATTGGTATTACTTAAAAGTATAAGTTCATATTTTCCTTCTTTTTTTAGTTTCTGAAGAAATTCAAGTCGGTGCTCGGGAAAATCCACAAGAATTGCATTCCAGGAATTGGTAAATGCTTCCGATGTCAGCTTCGGAAAAGAGTTACAATACCCGGAAACAAATTCTTCCGAACTTATCAGGCCTTTCTCATAGAGCTGATTCTGCTTCAGCATTTCCTCTGAAAAATGGGTAATTTCATGCTTCTTTAATTCCCGGGCCGTAGCCGGCTTATCCAGGTTCAGGAAAACATCCCCAAAGTCAAATATGATGGTCTTAATCATTCAAGAATATCTTTAAATCGTCATCACCCGTTTTTGTTTCAGAAATTGGCCTGCCCTGCAAATCGGGGGCTTTTGTTCCCTCTTTAAAATAGGGTCTTCCGGTGAAAATTCTGGCTTCATCCCACATTTCAGCTGCAATAAAAGTCTGAAGGGTTTTTCTTCCGCCCTCAATGATGACCGATTGAATTTCATGTCTATATAAAATTTCGCAAACCTGCTTCGGAAGATCTCCATTAAAATCAAGGGTCTCAAAAATGACATTTCCGGTACCCAGACTTTCCGGAAGTTTTTCAGTAAGAACTATGGTTTTGACAGATCCGTCAAAAAGGTGAGAATCCTGTGGGATTCTCTGATTTCGATCGAGAACCACACGAACAGGATCATTTCCCTGCCATAGCCGGGTGTTGAGTTTCGGGTTGTCCATCACCGCAGTATTGGTGCCCACCAAAATTGCTTGTTCGATTGCCCGCCACTTATGTACAAGTTGTTGCGAATATTTTCCGGTGATCCATACCGGTTCCCGTTTTGCATTTTTTGGAGGAGTGGGAGCTAAAAATCCGTCCCCGGTTTGGGCCCACTTCAATATAATATAAGGACGTTGTTTTGTGTGATAGGTGAAAAATCTCTTGTTGAGTTCGCGACATTCCTGCTCGAGCACTCCCACCCGAACCTCGCAGCCCGCATCCATGAGCTTTTTTATTCCCTTCCCGGCAACCTCTGAAAAAGGATCCACCGTTCCAATTACCACCTTTTTAATTCCGCTATCGATTATGAGATTGCTGCAAGGCGGTGTTTTTCCGTAGTGGCTGCAGGGTTCAAGGCTCACGTAAATTGTGGATTTGGGAAGCAGACTTTTGTCTCTCACTGAATTTACCGCATGAACTTCGGCATGAGGTTCTCCGGCTTTTTGATGCCAGCCTTCGCCAATTACCCTGTCATTATGAACGATCACGCTGCCCACGACAGGGTTTGGATAAGTGCGTCCAAGCCCGTTTTGAGCCAACTGAATACAGCGGTTTATGTATTTTTCGTGTATCTTCACCCGCACAAAAATAGCATTTAATAAAGATAATGAGCACTTACACAATTCGGGAAATAAAACCTGAAGATAATGAGCAGGTTAAGTCGGTCGTACAAAGCGTACTGGTAGAAATGGGAGTTCCTAAAGTGGGAACGGCATACGAAGATGCTTCCCTTAGCGATATGCATGCCGAGTATGATGAAGATCGTAAAAAATATTTTGTTGTTGATGACCACGGAAAGATCATAGGAGGAGCCGGAATTGCGCCGCTGGCAAACTTTGACGGCTCAATTTGTGAACTTCAAAAAATGTATTTCTTACCTGAAGTCCGCGGAAAGGGAGTTGGTGCCGAAATGATGAAAAAATGCCTCGAATTTGCCAAGGCACAGGGTTACGAGAAGTGCTACATTGAGACCATGCCTTACATGGAACAGGCTCAAAAACTTTACAAACGCTCCGGATTTGAGCGTCTGGATGGGCCGCTGGGGGATACAGGTCACTATAATTGTAGTGTTTGGATGATTAGAGATTTGTAATCTCAAATCCCAAAAACTAAGCACCAAATTCCAAAACCTGATTTGAAGATTTGAAGATTTGCTAATTTGAAAATATTTTATTTGCACTAATCTGGTAGATAATTTCTAAAGTCCCCCTTCAGGGGGGATTTAGGGTTATTCTGCGGAAATCAGCGTTATCTGCGGGAAACAGGGAAAGAGTAGTACCTTCCTGTTCTACTTTTTGCTCTTCGTGATCTTTGTGTGAAAATTCACAGAGCGTATTTTTAAAATTGCTCCCATATCGTAACCTTAAATCCATGAAAATAACAGCCTTTAAAAATCACTTTTTTGACACCCTGGCCGGAGAATATTCGACAGAGGAAATAGGCTCCTTCTTTAATATTCTTGCGGAAGATTATTTGAGTTTGACAAGGTTGGATATTGCTTTAAGACCCGACAGGGAATTATCGGAAAAGGAAATTGAAGTATTGACCACTGCTTTGCAGCGGCTAAAACTACACGAACCGATACAGTACATCACCGGACACACAGAATTTTTCGGGCTTGACTTACAGGTGAATCGGGATGTTCTGATTCCCCGGCCGGAGACTGAAGAGTTGGTGGAATGGATGATCCTGGACCTCACGGGGAAAAAGGTAGAGATCCTCGACATTGGAACCGGGAGTGGCTGTATTGCCATTGCCCTGGCAAAAAATCTTCCGGAAGCAAAAGTGACTGCCGTAGACATTTCTCCCGAAGCTCTTGCAGTGGCCAAGTCTAATGCCCGAAAGCATGAAGCCGGCGTGAATTTTTTGCAGCTGGATATTCTCGCTACCCAAAGATTTTCACAAGATTTTGATGTTATTGTTTCAAATCCACCTTATGTAAGGGAGTTGGAGAAGGAGCACATGCAGCGGAATGTTCTGGAACACGAGCCGAAGACAGCCCTTTACGTAAAAGATGAAGATCCGCTTTTATTTTATAATAAGATCACGACTCTAGCTGCTGAAAATTTACCTCCTGGAGGGAAGCTTTTTTTCGAGATCAACCAATACCTGGGAAAGGAAACCGAGACCCTTTTACAGAAAAAAAATTTCCAAACCACCTTAAAAAAGGATATTTTCGGGGCAGAACGTATGCTCAAAGGTGTAAAAGCATGAAAATAGAATATCTCAAGATCTTCAGTCAAAAGATCGAAGAACAAAAGACGTTTTACCGGGATGTGCTGGAGTTGCCCGTAAAGGAAAGTGGGGAAAGCAGTTTTCGGGTGCAAATAGGTTTTTCAGCATTGGAAATTGAGGAGCATAAAGATGCTACTCCTTATCATCTTGCCTTTCATATTCCGCAACAGCGGGAAAATTCTGCCCTGGCATGGCTTGAAAAAAAGCTGTCCGTTTTAAAAAATGATGGTGATAAAATAGTCGATTTTCCTGCCTGGAAAGCAAAATCCCTTTACTTCTACGATGCCGATAAGAATATCCTGGAGTTTATTTCCCGAAGAGATTTTTATCCCGCTCAAAAAGATGAATTTTCTTCAGGAGAGATACTTGGGATAAGTGAAGTCGGACTTGCAACCACTAATGTGGAAGAAAAATTTTCTTTTCTAAATGAGAATTTCGGACTAGAAAAATATTCCGGAGATTACGAACGCTTTTGTGCAGTGGGAGATGATGAGGGCCTTTTTATTATTATCAATAAAGATCAAAAAGATTGGATCCCAACCGGCGATAAGGCATTTGCCTCGCCATTTGAACTAAAAATATCTGTTGAAAAAGCCTTTTTCGGGGTAGTATTCAGAAACGAAAGACTTGAACTTCTATGAAACCGGGAGAAAAGATTAGTGCTCTGAGAAAGGAGCTGCATCATCATAACCATCTTTATTATGTACTCGACAAGCCGGAGATCTCCGATTATGAATTCGATCAAAAGCTGAAAGAACTTCAGGAGCTTGAGGAAAAGCATCCGGAATTTTATGACGAGAATTCCCCGACGCTTCGGGTTGGAGGTGCCGTGACAAAGAATTTTGCCACCGTGGTCCATGAGCACAGAATGTATTCCCTGGATAATTCCTATTCAAAAGAAGACCTGGAGAATTGGGAGAAAAGGATCGTTAAGCAGGTTGACGGGGAGGTAAATTTTACCTGTGAACTTAAATATGACGGAGCCTCCATTAGTCTTACCTATGAAAAAGGGGAATTTAAGCAGGCAGTGACCCGGGGGGATGGTATCCAGGGAGATGATGTGACCAACAACGTACGAACCATTCGGTCTGTTCCCTTAAAGCTGAAGGGAGATTATCCCGAAAAATTTGAGATAAGAGGAGAGATCGTTCTACCGTATGAAGGTTTCGCGCACCTCAATGCAGCCCGTGTAGAAGCAGGGGAAGAGCCATACGCGAATCCTCGGAACACAGCTTCAGGAAGTCTGAAGTTGCAGGACAGTGCCGAAGTTGCAAAAAGACCATTGGACTGCCTGTTGTACAATTTCGCGGGAAATAACCTGGGAATTAAGACCCAGTATGAAAGTCTTCAGAAGGCAAGAGAGTGGGGGTTCAAAGTTCCGGAAGAGGCTAAACTCGCGAAAAACCTGGAGGAAGTTATGGATTTTGTCAACTTCTGGGATGTGCACAGGCATGATTTGCCTTACGAGACTGACGGAGTGGTGGTGAAGGTGAACAGTTTGCATCAACAGGAGGAACTTGGTTATACGGCAAAGGCTCCGCGCTGGGCAATGGCTTATAAATTTAAGGCAGAACAGGTTTCTACAAAGCTGAATAAAATTACTTACCAGGTTGGGCGTACGGGGGCAATTACTCCTGTAGCCAACCTTGAGCCGGTACAGCTGGGAGGAACAACAGTGAAAAGGGCTTCTCTTCACAATGCAGATCAAATCGAAAAGCTGGATGTTCGGGAAGGGGATGAAGTTTATGTGGAAAAAGGAGGGGAGATCATCCCTAAGATAGTGGGAGTAGATTTTACCAAACGTGACCCGGAATCTGAAGCTACTCAATACATTACAAATTGCCCGGAATGTGATACCGAACTGGTAAGGAATGAAGGCGAGGCACAACATTACTGTCCCAATTTCAATGGTTGTCCTCCACAGATCATTGGAAGAATTCAGCACTTTATTTCCAGAAAAGCCATGGATATCGAAGGTCTGGGAGGCGAAACGGTAGCTTTACTGGTGAATGAAGGATTAATAGGTAACTACGCCGACCTCTACGAGCTAAAGAAGGAACAGATCCTTCCCTTGGAACGAATGGCCAAAAAATCTGCTGAAAACCTGATCACCGGGATCGAAAATTCAAAGCAGATCCCATTTGAGCGGGTACTTTTTGCCCTCGGCATAAGATATGTGGGTGAAACTGTAGCCAAAAAACTGGCAAAGCATTTCAAAAATGTAGATGCTTTAAAAGAGGCAAAAAAGGAAGAGCTTGAGAATGTGGATGAAATAGGAGAGAGGATAGCCGAAAGTGTTGTGGACTTTTTCCGGGACGGGGAGAATGTAAGAAATGTGGAGCGATTGAAAGATTACGGCTTACAGTTAGAGATTTCTGCGGAGAAACTTGCAAATCAAACAAACAAACTGGAGGGACAGACCTTCGTGGTTTCGGGAGTTTTCGAAATGTCGCGCAACGACCTCAAGAAGCTCATTGAAGACAACGGCGGGAAAGTTTCGGGCTCCATTTCATCCAAAACAAGCTACGTCGTAGCCGGAGAAAACATGGGACCAAGCAAATTGGCTAAGGCTGAAAGCTTAGGAATTCCGATCATCGGCGAAGAGGATTTTTTAAAAATGCTTTAGATATACCTGCCCAAAACTCTAGATCAAGGCCCTGTTTTACTCCTATTATTCCTGTGTTTGTACTACTATCTGCAATGACTGAAAGGAGGGTACAATAGTAATTTTGGCCCTTTAAACCTGGCCTCCTTGTGCACGTAATAGTTTGAAGATCTATAGAATTTTAAATTTTTGTAGGTATTTTCTTTCATTACAGACAAGCTGATTATTCTTCTTGTATTCCGGATATTGTACTTCTTTTTCTGCATAAGACCTTTTTCTGCTAATAAATTTTCTTAATTAAAAGTTAAAATGTCAGAAATAAAATTATCTTAGCTCTACCAAGTTTACTCTTTATCGATAAAATTATACTGTATGTCGAAGGAATATGTAGAGAACAAACAGAAGATATTGCATTTTACTTCCCGTTTAACTGGCATAGATGAAACTTTACCGCTCTTTCTAAAGGGAGGAGAAATAGCTTTTGAGAGGCTTGTTGTCGATACAATCATAGCTTTTCAGGAGTTAGTACAAGAAGAATTACCAGATGTTGTTCTAATAGATCATACTCCACAATTCAATTACAGCTCTGCAGCTCTGGAAGTCCTGGGAGATCAAAGATTTGATCTCCCTGTTATCCTGCTTATTGATCCCTCTTTGGAAGAAGAAGCTTTGAATTTGTTCAAGCAGGGAGTGGATGATTACATTTTTCTTGACAGGCCGGCCCGCCTTCCAATTTGTATTCGTAAGATCACTAAGAAATATCGGTTTAAAAGAGAGGGAGAGCAGTTAAAAAACAGACTAGTTCAAAATGAAAGAAAATTCAGGAGCCTCATAGAGAATAGTTCAGATGGAATTATTATCCTGAGACCGGATGGTAGCAATTCCTATATTTCACCTTCTGTAGAGAAGATCCTCCATTATACCGAGAAGGAGGCTGGCAAAATCAATTTTTATTCCCTGGTGCATCCTCTGGATCAACAATTAGTTGAAGAAGGTGTTCAGGCCTGTTTTGAGATGCCGGGTTTACCGCTCTTTGGTCTTCCAGTTAGAATAAAAACTCAAAGCGGAAGTTATTGCTGGCTGGAAACAACTTTCACCAATTTAATCAAAGATCCTGCTGTTGGTGGATTAGTCGTTAACTTCCGAGATATATCTCAATATAAGAAAGCAGAATTGGCCATACGGGAAAGCGAGGAAAAATACCGTTCCTTTTTTGAACACAGCCTGGATGGTATTCTCCTAACAGTGACAGACGGGCAGATCCTTGCTGCAAATCCTGCAATCTGCAGGATGCTGGGAATGACCGAGGACGAAATATGCAGAGCAGGGAGATTTGCAATTGTGGACTCCGGCGATGAAAGAGTAGGGAAAGCTATAAAAGAAAGGCGGGCAAAGGGTCATGTAAAGGCAGAGGTTACTTTTATACGTAAGGATGGTAGTAAATTTCCAGTGGAGTTAACTTCATCGGTTTTTCTCACTGCCCATGGTGAAAAAAGAACTTCCATGATCGTTCGCGACCTATCTGAAAAGAAAAAGGCAGAAGAAGAAAAAGAAGCCGTTCTTCAGGAATTAAGGGACAAAAGCATAAAACTTCTTACAGCACAACGCATTGCCAAACTGGGGTATTGGGAAAAGGATCTTAGGAGCGAAGATCTTTACTGGACAGAGGAGGTGTACAGGATTTGGTGTAAAAAAAGAAGCGAATTTTCGCCGTCTATAGATGAATTTATAAAGACCATACATCCTGAAGATCTCGAAAATTTTCTTTCTGAATATACTGCTGCTCTGGCAGGGAGTAAAAATCTTGATGTTCAACACAGAATTATTTTGCCAAATGGAAGTGTAAAATGGGTGCACGAGAGGGGATCTCTTTCTACCAGCCTATCGGGACAAAAAGTATTTAAAGGAACTGTACAGGATATTACAGAAAGTAAAAAAAGTCTTGAAAAGCTGGTGACCAGTGAAGCCAGGGTACGAGGGATACTTAAATCTCAAACCAGTTACCTAATCCGGGTAGATATGGAAGGGAAATACTCCTACTGCAATGATAAGTTTTTGAAGGATTTTGGGTGGCTTTATGAAGGGCAAAATGTAATTGGTCAGGATTCTCTTTCTTCTATTATGGATTATCATCATGAAAGACTGGCAAAAGTATGTGAAAAATGCATTGCTCAACCCGGAGAAGGCTTCCAGGTAGAGCTGGATAAACCGGGCAGGAATAACACTGTAAAAACTACTTTATGGGATGTGGTTTTCTTAAGAGAATCGGGACCTGGGGGGGAAATTCAATGTATGGGAATTGATATTTCGGATAGGGTAAAGGTAGAAAGAGAAAATAGCTTTCAAGCTAACCTTCTGGATAAAATTGGGCAGGCTGTCATAGCAACCGATCCCAAAGGAAAGATCACCTATTGGAACAAGGCTGCTAAAGAAATCTATGGATGGCAGAAAGAAGAGGTGCTGGGAAAAGACATTTTAGAGGTAACACCGTCGAAGGTTACTCTCGAATTGGGAAAAGAAATAATGAAGAGCCTTAAAAAAGGGAAAACCTGGACCGGTGAATATGAGGTTAAGAAAAAAAATGGGATGCAATTTCCTGCTTCAGTTACCACAGTGCCATTTTATAATAATTCCGGAGAGCTGAAAGGATATATAGGTATTTCTTCAGATATAACTGAAAGAAAAATTGCAGAAAATAAGCTACAAACATTGAATAGAAATCTTAGAAAATACACATCAGAACTTGTAGCTGCAAATAAAGGACTGGAGCAGTTTTCTTACATCGTTTCTCATAATCTCAGGGCTCCTGTTGCAAATATTCTAGGATTGGAAAAGCTAATCAATACCGAAGAATATCCGGAACAGATAAAAGAAAGGCTGCTGCAGGAGACATTTTCTAATATTAGAAGATTGGATACTATTGTTACTGATCTTAATGACATCCTACAGGTGAAGATCGACTTACGCGAGAGGAAAGAAATGGTGGATCTGGAGAAACTTATCAGGACTATCAGATCAGGTATAAGGCAGATTATAGAGGGCGAACAGGTAAAGATTCGCACAAATTTTTCTGAGGTGCCTGAGTTAAGGGTGACAAGATCATACCTGCACAGTATTTTTTATAATCTCCTGATGAACAGTATTAAGTATAGACGACCGGATGTCGACCCTGTAATTGAAATTAAGTCTCAAAGAAAAGGGAAAAGAATACAGTTAGAGTTCAGTGATAACGGACTCGGAATTGATCTGGGGAAGAGAGGGAATCAAGTCTTTGGCCTGTATAAAAGATTTCACAGTCATGTACCAGGCAAGGGAATGGGCTTATTTATGGTCAAGACCCAGGTAGAGATAATGGGTGGTAAAATTGAAGTATTTAGTGAAGTAGGAAAAGGCACGAGGTTTTTAATGGAATTTAACGAAGAGAATCAATATGATAAAAAAGAAGACGATGAAGAAGCGGCAGTATCTGTTAGTTGATGATGATCTTACCAGCAACTTGATAAGTGAACTTTTAATCAGGAAAGTTGACCCCGAAGCAAAAATTCTCTCTTACAATATTCCCGAAGAAGCGCTGGCAGATGTTGAAAATATTTGTGTTCCGGAAGAAACAGCTTGTATTTTATTTTTAGATGTGAATATGCCCACCATGACAGGCTGGGATTTTCTCGATGTATTCGAAGAGATCTGCCCTGCAATTCAAAGTCTCATAACAGTTTACATTCTCACTTCGTCAATTGAAGACTTTACTAAGGAGAAGAAGAAATATCCCGGGGTCAAAGGTTTTATCTCAAAGCCGCTAATGCGGGAAAAACTAGAAATGATTATTCAGGAAGTTTCTTGTGAGAATATCTCTGAAAAAGTGGATTTTTAAAGCACCTTTTCCACCATTTGATCATTTCCTGTTAATTATGCCTTGCTAAGGTGAACTACAGGTCTACCATAAGTATAGCTGAAAGAAATATTGTCAAAAGGAGGAAAATTGTAAAAAGAGATCTTTGTTGAAAACACATTCGGTTAAGATTTTCCTGCACTATTTTTTTGATCATGATCAAGTTTTTTAACTAATACATTTTTTAAGTCATAAAAGTCAGCTCAAAAGTAGGGATATGATCTTTAGCTGCTGCTGCCCTTTTCCAGTTTAACCCCAGTTTGACTTTTCATAAACATTTTGTTTTCTGAGAAAATCTCTTTGCAGTCGTACCATTTTCTTCATTATCAGATATTGAACCAATAAAAACTGCGCAAATGTACGCAGGGAGAGGTTGTTGAATCATGATTTTAATCATACAATTTTTAAGAAATTTTTAAAAATGGCTCCTGAAGTGGAGGTATGAGTGAAAAATCCCTAATTGGAGTGATTGGTGTAGTCCTTTATAAGCTTGAGGAAGTGACTTTTATTGATCGGTTTTGTAATGTAGCCATTGCACCCTGCTTCCATCGCCTTTTCCTGTTCACCAGAGAAAGTATAGGCGCTTTGGGCAATTATAGGTACAGCAGTATTGAACTTTCTTATCTCCCGGGTGGCTTCGATGCCATTTATCTCAGGCATTTTTATATCCATTAGTATAAGTGAAATATCAGGATTTTCGCGGGCCATCTCAATCACCTGCCGGCCATCTGTAGCACGAAGAACTTCTATTTCCGGTAGGTTTAACAACTGCTGAATGAAGAGAAAGCTAATATTGTCGTCTTCAGCAACAAGGATCTTTAGGTGCTCTCCTTTGAGTTGTTCCGGAAGCGGCTCAACTTCTTCAGCTGGCTTTACTTCCGCCGGGATATAAGGGATTTTGAAAAAGAAAGTGCTGCCTTTACCTTCTTCAGATTTCAGCCAGATCTTTCCATCAAGTATTTCTACATAGGCTTTGACTATGGCCAGGCCAAGACCAGAGCCTTCATGGGCGCGGGTCATGTTCAAATTCGCCTGAACAAACCTCTCAAAAATGGCTTTTTGACGCTCCACGGGAATACCTATTCCCGAATCTTTAATATAGAATTCTATGAAATTTTCCTTGAGTTCCACGCCTAGTTCCACAACTCCCTTGTTTGTGAACTTCAGGGCATTATTGATCAAGTTAGTGAGAATATTGTCCAGGATGAACTTATCTGTCAAGACATGCTCTTTTCCGGGAGGCAAATCACAATGGAGATGCAGCTCCAAACCCTTTTCTTTTGCCTGCCGGGAAAAGAAATTAAAATAAAAGTTCATTACTTCATTGAGATCCACACTCGTTTGACGCACTTCTATCTGTCTTGTATCGATCTTTGAGATCTCGATAATGTTGTTGATGGTGGTGAGTAGCCGCTTTCCGCTTTTATTTACAATATCAATGTATTTCTCTCTTGAAGTGGGATCGAGATCCGGTTCTTTTAATAAGCTTAAAAATCCAATGATCCCATTCATGGGGGTTCTAATCTCATGAGACATGTTTTGAAGAAATATGGTCTTTAGGCGTTCATTCTCTTCCGCTTTCTCCTTTGCCCTGGTAAGTTGCCTATTGCGTCTCCATAAAGCCCGCGTCTTAAGGTCTACCTGATATTTGAGGAGAAAAGCAAACACCAGGACGATTAGGAGGACCATAAAAAGTACAGCCAGTAACCACAAGAAACGACGGGGTTGAGGAGGTTGCATTACAGAGTCGAGATGCGTTTGCAGGATCATATAATATTCTGACCGGGGATCATTCTTCATCCTGGCGAGCTGGCGATCAAAGCGTCTTATGAGAAGAGGGTCTGTATTTTTCGCAAAGGCCAGATGTAATTCTGAAGGTCGTAGAATGATACCTGTAGAGATTATTTCGTCATCAATATGTTCGGAAAATGAAAAGAACCTGGAAGCAACCAGAAGATCGATCTCACTATTTTTCAAAGCCTCTATAGAGAGAGGATAGTCCTCGTAAGATCTTAAGGTATAGTTCAAGGAGAAATCGTCGTCAAAATCCCCTTTTAGAAGTGCCTCCTGTACCGAACCTGCAAGTACCCCAATGGTCTTTCCGTTCATTTCTTTGACAGTATGAATGGGATTATTTTTTAGGCTGAAGACTTCGAGCCAGGAGGTCAGGACAGGAACTGAGTTTAAACTGAATAATGAATCCCGTTCCCGTGAATAGGCGAGATCGGGGAGCATGTCGATTTCAGCTTCCTGAAGCATAGACATTAGTTCATGCCATTCTCCTATAACATATTTGAGCTCCAGGTTTTCTTCTTCGGCAATTCGCTCAAGAATTTCAATAAAGATTCCGTCAGGCTTGCCTTCCCCGTTCACATAGATCTTAGGAGAATTATTATAGACGCCAATTTTTACTGTTTCCTTTTTCTGAGAATAGATCGTTTCAGATGGAATGGCAAAAAAAAGAAATGAAATAAGATAATATAGTAGTAGTTTCCCCATAAGAAAAGTCTGCAAGTGTTATTAGCAGTAACCGGGGGGAGTAAAATTGCTTACGCAGGTTATTTATCTAAATTACACTAAAACTTTTAGATTTCACAGTAGAAGGAGCAGGAGAAAAGTTTGATAGTGGTTAATTTTTCCTAAATGTCTGTTACACGATAATGGTTGCGCCCCCTGCATTTGTTCGGCCTGAGGCGTCGAGGTAAAAATCAATTCTGCCGAGATTAACACCGGCCCATCCTACCTGATTTATTAAAACTTTTTTGCCCTCTTTGTTCAGTACCACAGTTGGTTCTGGAAGAAAGGTATGCGTGTGGCCGCCAATAATGAGATCAATATCTTTAGTTGCTTTAGCCAGCTTTACATCACTTATTATTTCATTCTTGTATTCATAGCCCAGGTGAGAAAGACAGATCACCAGGTCGCACTTTTCAGTTTCTTTGAGCTTGCGTACAGTATCTGATGCAATTTCAATTGGGTCAAGATACACTGTTTCTTTATAAAGCCTTTTAGTTACCAACCCTTCAAGTTCAATTCCCAATCCAAATACTCCAATGCGAATTCCGTTTTTTACAAAAACCTGATAAGGCTTTACCCGTCCCTCAAGAACCGTATTTTCAAAGTTGTAATTTGCACTCACAAAAGGAAACTCAGCATGTGGCAATTGAGCAAGGAGACCTTCTATTCCATTGTCAAAATCGTGATTCCCAATTGTTGCCGCATCGTAGCCCATCTTGCTCATCAATTTGAATTCCAGTTCCCCTCCGTAAAAATTGAAGTAAGGAGTTCCCTGGAAAATATCTCCGGCATCAAGTAGTAAGGTATGAGGATTTTCCTGTTTAATTTGTTGTATGAGGGTGTATCTTCTCGCTACACCTCCCATTCCCGGGAATAAGGCATGATCTGGTTCAAATGGCTCTATGTGGCTATGAACGTCGTTGGTGTGCAAAATAGTAATATGCTTCAGTTCCTTTGCGGAGGTAAAGGACATGAGTCCCAGGCTACCTGCGCCAGCTAGTGCACCTGCGGCTGCAGTTTTTTTAATAAAGGATCTTCTTTTCATTATTTTAATCGAATAAAACGTTCATCTCTCAATGGAGCAATAGTATCCCTGCTCTCGAAATAATCAATTAAGAGGTTCCTTATTTTGTAATCCAGATAAGTAACTTCTTCCGCGTTTGCAAAAAAGACCATATTATCCCCACCCTGCAGGAGGTAATCATTTGTCGCTACAAAATAAGATTTGTCATCCTGCAAGGGTTCTCCCTGGATTAGAACTTTAGATATGCTATTGTCTTTGTCCAGTTGTAATTCGATCCCTGCCACAGGATGAGGGCTGCCCGAATCGATCAAATATCTTATCATCTGCCTTACATCTTCTGCACTAAACTTTGCCACTACTACTTCGTTTTCAAAAGGCATGACTTCAAAAGCCGTCCTGGTGGTAATATTGCCTTTGCTTATTGATGATCTTATCCCACCGAAATTGAGTAGTACGATATCAATATCTTTTCCGGTCCTTTGATTAAAGATAGGATTGGAAAGTTCCATCAAAGCATCGGCCATTAGATTTCCAATTGGGGTATTGAGCTCTCCATCGTTTTTGGTAAGATCATACGGAACATATGCGAGCACTTGTTCCATTTCCCGATCTATATGATCCTTATAAGGCTCAATAAATGCTTCCAGAGAATCATCTGCTGTTATGGTTGGTGCTATTTCAAGCTGTTTACCTTCAATGCGGGTAGGAGTGTAGCCGCTGCTGAACTTACAGGAGCTAAAAAGAATAGATAAAATAACAACGTAATATTTCATTTTTTAAAGAGGTTGAAGACAAAGCTAAAGTTTTATTTTATGATGTGGTAGTTGATTGGTTTTCTTAAATAATTGACGGCTTTTCCTACTTTTTCTTATCAGTTGGTAATCTTAACATAAAAATGTTTTATTTTCCCTGCAGAAAATTAGAAAAAACTCAGTTTACTAGCCATCAAAAATTGAAGACAAGTCAAAAAGTTCTGGTGCTTTTCATTCTCCTGGGAATACTTTTCATGGTAGGTTCCATTTTTGATATTGACCTGCTGGAGCTCGTCTCGACAGTTTTTCTCATTCCTGTACTCATCCTGTACTATAGGTATAAAGCCAAAAAATGGTTTCTACCCATGGTCATTGCTCTCTTGTTTTTTTACATAAGGGACCTGTTTATGATCAATGGTTTTAGCAACAACGCCGGACCAATTCTGTTATTTTTTGGCGGTGGTCTTCTTATTCTATATATCTATGCCCTTACAAGCTTTCAAAAAGCCACGGCGCATCCGGTTGAGATCTTTTCTCTAATTATTATGTATGGCTTTTTAGGTTTCCTGTTCTACACAATCGCCGAACTAGTGCCACAGGTAATACCTTCCTATAAGGTCCTTACATACATTTACCTCCTTGTCCTTACCCTTTTGCTCGCCATAACCTTTACGCAATACCTTCTCAAATCACATTATGCATCATTATGGCTCATGTTAGCTTCTGCTTCTTTATTGGTGTCTGAATTTTCCCTGTTTTTCAGGTTATATGTGATTTCAGATATCAGCGTAACCATCTTCTACCCCTTTTTCCACGTCATCGCATTCTATGCTATGGTGGAGCATGCGCTTCACCGAAGGAGAAGCCGAAATTTGCCCGGCTTCTAAATACGCCGCTGCCCATTTTCTTAAATCTTTTGGCATATCGGCTTTATTATCATAAAATTTTTATATTGCCGGTAATTTCTAACTCCATGAAACAGAAGGTTGTTCTTTCTTCCCTGGCTATCACAGCAATGCTAGTGAATGTCTTAGGAATTGTTCAGGAAGACTTTCTACTGAGAAAAACCGGAGAAATTCTTTTCTTTCTGCCTTTAATCCTTTACTACTTAAGGAAGATTCCCTTTAAAAATTTCAATTTTTTGATGTTTCTGGGAATGGCTTTGGCTGCCACCATCATTTCGTATTTCGAGAAAACATGGTACTTTGAGGAGGCTAAACTGGGGCTTTGGCTTGTAGGCTATATTTTTCTTGCCCGGGAAGCCATTAAACATACAGCATATGAAAAAGGCAACCGGTTTACGAACCTTTATTTTGTTGGTGTAATTGCAGTTTATGTTTACCTCTTGTGGGTCCATGTGATTGAGATCGAGCGAAATGTTGGAAGCAATCTGGTCTTTTCATTATACATTCTCTATTATTTGAACATTCTTTTCATTGCCATTGCAGCGCTTGTTTTTTATCTCAATTCGTTCTCCAAAAAATCGGTTTTCTTTATCTGTCTTACGCTCTCCTTTATTTTTTCGGATGTTTTAAGGGATATGGAAGTATTCTATTTTAGAGATGTTAGTGTCGAGATCGTGGGAACCCTTATAAAATTTGCAGCATTGAAGCTGGTTTTCCTGTTCTTTATTACCCCCGAAAAAAAATTGAGGCTACTCCATCTTGTCTAGTGAGATTAGCCATCTTTCCTGCTTGTACTAATACATTAATTCCTAATTTTGTTCCGTGAAAATTGAGGATATAAAGATTGCTTTTGCCCGAAAGAAATTTCAGGGTTCTGCCCCAGCTGTTACTGAAGGCAGACTTAAAAAAATGGGAATTATTCTTGAAGCAGGAAACGATGATCTTTTACATCCTTTTTTAGAGCTGATGGAAGACCTGAAACTTTCCGAAGAGGATATTCAGATTATAATTTGTAGAAAAGCAGGTGTTAAAAATGACCTTTTTGAATACCCATCTATTTCGATAAAAGACCTGAGTTGGAAAGGAAATATTTCTGAAGAGGCTTTAGCATTTTTAAGTTCGTCCTATGAGGTGCTTATTTCTTTCACTGCTGAAGGAAATAAACTGGCCGACTTTCTCGTTGAGGTAGGCCGGGCAGATCTTAAGGCAGGTAGAAAAAAAGCAGACAAAAATGCCATTTTTGACCTGAATATTTCCGCAGAGCTTTCAGAGCCGGAAGTTTTCACAAGAGAATTAAAAAAATATATACCAATATTAAAATACAGCAATTAAATGAACAAATTTGTTGGAACCGGAGTAGCCCTTATCACCCCTTTTAAAGATGATCTTTCTGTAGATGTTGAAGCTTTAAAGAAGCTGGTGAACTACCAGATAGAGAACGGGATCGATTACATGGTGGTGCTGGGGACTACCGGTGAGAGTGCAACACTTACCAGCCAGG
This sequence comes from Salinimicrobium aquimaris, assembly GCF_035607535.1. NCBI lineage: Bacteria > Pseudomonadati > Bacteroidota > Flavobacteriia > Flavobacteriales > Flavobacteriaceae > Salinimicrobium > Salinimicrobium aquimaris. The sequence continues at coordinate 676,202 of NZ_JAYDZX010000001.1, read as the reverse complement.
AAAAACAGCTGGTAATAGACACCATAGTTTCTGAAAATAATGGCCGACTTCCATTAGTTCTTGGAATAGGTGGTAATAATACTGCAAAAGTCTGCGAGGAGGTGAAGCATACAGACCTTTCGGCTTTTGACGCAGTACTTTCTGTATCTCCCTATTATAACAAGCCGTCCCAGGAAGGGATTTTTCAGCATTACAAAGCGGTTGCTGCTGCATCACCTAAACCTATCATCATGTACAATGTTCCGGGGAGGACCGGGTCAAACATGCTTCCGGAAACAGTCAAAAGACTATCTCAGGTAGAGAATATCATCGGGATCAAAGAAGCTGCAGGGGACATTGTGCAGGCGATGAAGGTAATCGATGCAGTACCAAATGACTTCCTTGTGATCTCGGGAGATGATATGATCACTTTGCCTATGGTTCTTGCCGGCGGGCATGGAGTGATTTCGGTTATTGCTCAAGGTCTTCCAGCCGAGTTCTCCAAAATGGTAAGACTCGGCCTTGAAAGGAAGGTGGATGAGGCTTATAGACTACATTACAAGGTGGCACCTTCCATAGATCTTATTTTTGCTGAAGGGAATCCTGTCGGAATAAAAGCTCTGCTTAAAAAGAAAGGTATTGTAAAGAACAACCTGCGTTTACCGCTGGTTCCTTCAACTGAAAATCTGACTCAGAAGATAGATGCTTTTGTAGATAATTTTTAGCAGGGAGCCTATAGCACACCTCGATTTTCAGCTGAAATCCGGCTGAAACTAAAGTTTTTATAATAAGGCAGAAAAGAGTATTTTTGCCAGATGTTAAAATTCAGAATGAAGAAAATCATCTTTTTTTTAAGTGTAGCTTTACTTTTGACCTCCTGTGGTGAATATCAGAAAGTTCTAAAGAGTAAGGATACCAGTCTAAAATACACAACTGCAGAGACTCTTTATAACGAAGCCAAAGCAGGCGAAGGAAACAGCCGAAGGAAATTCAGGAAAGCTTTGAGGATCTTTGAACAGCTGGTGCCCGAATTCAGGGGTAAACCTCAGGGACAAAAACTCATGTTCCTTTTTGCAGACACTTACTATGAATTGAATGATTATTTCCTTGCCGGATATCAGTTTGAAAGGTTTGTAGAAACCTATCCCGAAAGTGAAAAGATCGAGGAAGCCGCTTTTAAAGGAGCAAAAAGTTATTATTTCCTGTCACCACCTTATTATCTTGATCAAACAGAAACCGAAAAAGGAATCAGTAAATTACAGGCATTCATCAACCGTTTTCCTGAAAGTGACAGAATGGATGAGGCTAACGAACTGGTTACCGAGCTTAGGGTAAAGCTGGAAAAGAAGGCATACGAGATCGCTAAACAGTATCATCACACCGAAAGTTACATAGCGGCCATTACTGCTTTCGATAACTTCATTACAGAATATCCCGGTTCCCCTTTTAGAGAAAAGGCGCTGTACTACAGGTTTGAATCGGCTTATTTATATGCCATCAACAGTTATGCCTACGCGATGCCGGAAAGACTGGCAACAGCAAGAGAATATTATGAAGATTACAAGCGATATTATCCACAGGGCGAATTCATTGCCCTGGCAGATGCTGCTTTAAAAGATATTGAAACAAAAGAACAACAATTATAAATCTGAGACGAGAATATGATAGATCTAAAGAAGACAGATGCTCCGGTAAACACAACGACTCTTGATAAGAACAAGATCGATGCTTCTACCAATAACATTTATGAGGCGATCTCAATTATCTCAAAAAGAGCTACGCAAATAAACTCTGAGATCAAGAAAGAACTTCTTGAAAAGCTTGACGAATTTGCTACTTACAACGACAGCCTTGATGAGATCTTTGAAAACAAGGAGCAGATAGAAGTTTCCAAGTTCTATGAAAAATTGCCAAAGCCGCATGCTTTAGCAGTTCAGGAATGGCTGGATGACAAAATCTACCATCGCAATACTAAAAGCGAAGAATAAAAATATATGTCTGTATTAAGCGGCAAAAAGATACTTCTCGGCGTTACCGCGGGTATTGCCGCTTATAAAACAGCATTTTTGGTCCGGCTCTTTATTAAAGCCGGTGCGCAGGTAAAAGTAATTATGACCCCTGCGGCCAAAGAATTTGTTACACCACTTACCTTATCCACCCTTTCTAAGAATGAGGTGGTTTCTTCTTTTACGAAGGAAGAAGACCATGGCAACCAATGGAACAACCATGTGGAACTGGGGCTATGGGCAGACTATATGATCATTGCTCCTGCCACCGCCAATACCCTTTCCAAAATGGCAGGCGGTCACAGCGATAATTTTCTCATGGCTACATATCTATCTGCTAAATGTCCTGTTTTCTTTGCTCCGGCAATGGATCTGGACATGTATAAACATCCTTCAACAAAAGAGAATTTTGCGAAGCTTATCTCTTTTGGAAATGTAATGATCCCTGCTACATCAGGGGAACTTGCCAGCGGATTAACAGGAGAGGGCCGCATGGCAGAACCTGAAGATATTGTCGCTTTTATTGAGGATCATCTGATAAAGGATCTTCCGCTTTACAATAAAAAAGTTCTCATAACCGCAGGTCCTACATACGAAGCGATTGACCCCGTGCGTTTTATAGGTAACCACTCGAGCGGAAAAATGGGCTTTGAGTTGGCGGCTGCTGCACATGATGCGGGAGCCGATGTTATCCTGATATCAGGTCCCACGCATTTAGAAAAGCCGCGGGAAAGAATAAAGCTGGTCAGAGTTCAGAGTGCAAGGGAAATGTTTGAAGCAGCGACAAAAGCATTTCCGGAAGTGGATATTGCTATTGCATCGGCTGCAGTTAGTGATTACCGGCCAAAGATCTCTGCAGATCAAAAGATCAAGAAAACCGGGGAGACCATGCAACTGGAGTTGGTGAAAAATCCCGATATACTGGCTGCTCTTGGAGAGGCAAAGAAAGATCAGCTTCTGGTAGGTTTTGCACTGGAAACGGAAAATGAAGAAGAGAATGCAGCCGGAAAGCTAAAAAGAAAGAACCTTGATTTTATAGTGCTCAATTCTCTGAATGACAAAGGTGCCGGATTCAAATCCAATACCAACAAGATCAAGATCCTGTTCCGAAATGGTGCAGGAAAGAATTTTGACCTGAAGACAAAGAAAGAGGTTGCTGCAGATATCCTGAATGAAATAATCATTTTAAGCAATGCGTAAAACCTTGTTGTTAATATTGATGCTTGGCTTCAACCTAAGCCTGGCTGCACAGGAGCTTAACTGTCAGGTTGTTGTAAATTCCGAACAAACAGGGCAGGCGAATAACTCTGTCTTTAAAACACTTCAAAATTCACTTACCGAATTTGTCAATCAAACACGCTGGACCAACAGGGAATTCCTTCCGCAGGAGCGTATCAATTGCAGCATCTTCATTAATATCAACAGTTTTGACGGCAACAGCTTTGGCGGAACTATTCAAATTCAGTCTTCCAGGCCTGTTTTTGGTTCTACCATGGTTACTCCGGTGTTGAATTTTAATGATGAGCAATTTGCCTTTGAATATACCGAATATCAGCCTTTGGAATTTAGTCCAAACCAGTTCAACTCCAATCTGGTTTCTGTGATAAGCTTCTATGTTTATACTATTTTAGGTCTGGATGCCGATACTTTTAGTGAACAGGGAGGAACTTCATATTACCAAACTGCCAACCAAATAGTGGGTACAGCACAGCAGAGTTCTTACAGCGGTTGGAAAGGAACAGACGGAAATCGCTCCCGATATCAACTTAATGCCGATCTGCTTTCCAATACCTATTCCGGATATCGCAATGCTCTTTATACCTATCATCGCCAGGGGTTGGACGTAATGCACATGTCGCCGGAAGAAGGAAAAGAAGCAATTGCAGCTTCTATTATCGACTTACAGCGAATGAACAGCCGCCGACCCAATTCCCTGTTGCTAAGAACCTTTTTTGACGCCAAAGCCGATGAGGTAGAACAGGTCTTTAGTGGCGGTCCTTCAGTGAATATCCGGGAGGTGGTCGATGCTCTTAACACGATGGCACCCAACTACAATGAAAAGTGGGGGAATATTAGGTATTAGTGGTCAGTGGTCAGAGATCAGTGGTCAGAGGGGCAGGAAGAGAAGAGGAAAGAATCAAGAGCCAGAGTCAAGACTATTTTAGTTCAATAGAATCTGCGTAAATCTCCGAGATCTGCGGGAAACAATTTTGTGCTTATAGTTCCTTCATAGAAATTTTAATTCTGAATTCTGAATCCCCTATGGAATTTGCTGCTTCTAATTTGGTGCTTCAATTCCCATTCTTTTAAATTTGCTCTCTATTAATTGCTTTAGGTCAACGGTAATTTCTCTTATCTTTAACCCAAATTTGTAACCTCTTGCTTACAAACCTTTCTATAAAAAATTACGCCCTTATTGAAGATATACAGATGGATCTTCGAAGTGGCTTTACCATAATTACAGGGGAAACCGGCGCGGGAAAATCCATTATGCTGGGTGCGCTTTCTTTGCTGTTGGGCAAACGAGCCGACCTTAGCGCCATACGCAATGCAGAAAAGAAATGTGTTATTGAAGGCACCTTCAGCATTTCGTCTTATGATCTTAAATCCCTTTTTGCTGCCGAAGATCTGGATTATGAACCTCAAACCATTATTAGGAGGGAAATACTGCCTTCGGGAAAAAGCCGGGCCTTCATAAATGATACTCCGGCGAATCTTTCCTCGCTTCAGGTACTTGGGGAGAGACTGCTGGATATTCACAGTCAGCATGAGACCTTGAGTTTGGGTGATAACAATTATCAGTTTCTGGTGATCGACTCTTTGGCCGGCAATGAATTAAAGTTGAAGGAATATCAGAAAGAACTTCAGCAGCTTAAAAAGCTTCAAAAGGATCTTCAGCAATTAAGAGAAGAGCAGGCGCAGGCCACAAAGGAATACGATTACAACCTCTTTTTGCTCACCGAACTGCAACAGGCAAAACTGGAGCCGGGAATGCAGGAAGAACTGGAGGAACGATATGAGGAGCTGAGCAATGTAGAGCAGCTCACCGAGCAGCTGGGAGGCGCTATTAATAATATTCAGCAGGAGGAGATTGGCGCAGCCGCTTCCCTGAGGGAGGCGAAGAACAATCTTCAAAAGATCTCCGGAATTTCAAATCAATATCATCAACTATTTGGGCGGCTGCAAAGCGTCAATATCGAACTTGACGATATCGCTACAGAACTCGAATCGGCTTTGGATAAGGTGGAGGCGAATCCGGCGGAACTGGAGCAGGTGAATGCCAAACTTCAGGTATTGTATAACCTTCAGAAGAAGCACGCAGTTGCTACTGTGGAGGAATTGAGGGAAATCCAGGAGGAGTTGGCGAAGAAAGTGGCGGTTTCAGAAAATGCCGATGAAGAAATAACGCGTTTAGAAAAAGTCATTTTTGAGAAGAAAGAAGAGCTGCACAAAATAGCTTCAGAAATTCATACCTCCCGAAAAAGCATTATTCCGAAGTTCATTCAGGAAGTGGAGACGATCCTGGACGACCTGGGAATGCCAAACGCAACTTTGAAGATCCAGCTGGAGCAGCAGAAGGAATTTTATGCCAACGGGCAGGATAAGCTCACCTGGTTACTGGCTGCCAATAAAGGCGGCGCTTACAACGACATAAAGAAAGCAGCATCGGGCGGGGAATTGTCCAGAATAATGTTGGCTGTAAAAAGCATTTTAGCCACCTACAGTCAACTGCCCACTATTATTTTTGATGAGATCGACACCGGAGTTTCAGGGGACATCGCGCAGAAAATGGCCGGTATCCTTCAGAAAATGGGAAAAAACATGCAGGTTATTGCCATTACTCACCTTCCGCAGATCGCCGGAAAAGGGGACAGGCATTTCAAGATTTTCAAAGAAGATGCCGCCCACAGCACGATAACCAATATCAAGGAATTGAATGGCGAAGATCGCATTGAGGAGCTGGCAATGATGTTGGGCGGTAAAAACATTAGTGAATCTGCCGTGGCACATGCCAAAGCGCTTCTGAATTAAAAGATGTTTATTATATTTACCCGCTTAACAACACTATAAAACCAAACCATGTCATATAATCTACTAAAAGGAAAAAAAGGGATCATTTTTGGAGCCCTTGATGAGAATTCTATCGCCTGGAAAACAGCATTGAGAGTGCATGAAGAGGGAGGGCAATTTGTTCTTACCAATGCACCCATCGCCATGAGAATGGGGAATATTAAGGAACTTGCTGAAAAAACAAATGCAGAGATCATTCCTGCAGATGCTACAAGCGTGGAGGACCTGGACAACCTCGTAGATAAGGCCATGGAGATCCTTGGTGGAAAACTAGATTTCGTGCTACATTCAATCGGAATGTCTGTTAACGTGCGAAAAGGCAATCACTACACTAACCAGAATTACGACTTCACGACCAAAGGTTGGGACGTTTCGGCGGTTTCTTTTCACAAGACTATGCAGAGCCTTTACAAGAAAGACGCTATGAACGAGTGGGGTAGCATTATGGCGCTTTCATACATCGCTGCACAAAAAGTTTTCCCGGATTATAATGATATGGCCGATAATAAGGCGTATTTGGAATCAATTGCCCGCAGTTTCGGGTATTTTTTCGGAAAAGAGAAAAAAGTAAGAGTAAATACCATTTCCCAATCGCCAACGCCTACTACTGCGGGTACAGGTGTGAAAGGTTTTGACGGTTTCATCGCTTATGCCGAGGAAATGTCACCTCTTGGAAATGCAACCGGAATGGACTGTGCCAACTACATTGTCACTTTATTCTCGGATCTTACAAAAAGAGTGACTCTGCAAAATCTTTACAACGACGGTGGCTTCTCCAACATGGGAGTGAGTCAGCAGGTGATGGAAGCTTTTGTTAAGAGCAAAGGAGAGTAGCTAATTCAAATATCTATAGACAAGAGGTCTCAAAAATGACATTTTTGAGGCCTCTTATTTTTGGTGCTTGTCCCTCATTCTTTAATACATTTGTGTCATGGAGCTCTCTTTCTCATTTATCATTCCTGTTTACAACCGTCCTGCCGAAATCAGGGAGCTGCTTGAAACCATGCTGCATCTTACTTATGACAAGGCTTTTGAAGTGGTAATTGTCGAAGATGGTTCTACAATTTCTTCGGAAGAAGTTGTAAAGGATTTTGAAGGGCGCCTGAAGATTTGTTATTTTAAAAAGCCGAATTCCGGTCCCGGAGATTCCCGCAACTTCGGAATGAGGAAAGCTTCCGGAAATTATTTTTTGATCCTGGATTCAGATGTGCTTTTACCACCTCAGTATTTAGCTGAAGTAGAGGAGGAGCTCAACAAGGCTTACGTTCATTGCTTCGGTGGTCCCGATGCTGCCCATGAGGATTTCAGCGATCTGCAAAAGGCGATCAACTACGCCATGACCTCTTTCCTCACCACCGGCGGAATTAGAGGGGGAAAGAAAAGGCTGGGGAAATTTCAGCCGCGCAGCTTCAACATGGGGCTTTCAAAAAAGGCCTTTGAAGTCAGCGGTGGCTTTGGAAGAATTCATCCCGGGGAAGATCCCGATCTTGCACTAAGGCTTCAAAAAATGCAATTTACGACACGCTTATTTCCTGAAGCCTTTGTCTTCCACAAACGAAGGATCGACTGGAGGAAATTCTATCAACAGGTCAGGAAATTTGGATTGGTTAGGCCTATCCTTAATAAGTGGCATCCTTATTCGGCTAAGATCACTTACTGGTTTCCCACGCTTTTTAGTATTGGACTAATACTCGCTGTTGTTTTTGCCATTTTTGGAGGGTATTGGTTGCTTTGGTTGTATGGAGCCTATTTCTTTATATTGTTTCTGCACTCACTTTATCTCCACAAAAATTTCAAGATCGCAGTGCTGTCTATTGGGGCTGCACTCATTCAGTTTTTAGGATACGGGTTTGGTTTCTGCAAGTCAACCTGCTATCTTAGACTGTTGAACAAGGATCCCGAGGAAAGGTTCCCCAAGCTATTCTTCAAACATGCTTAAAAGATTCAAATCTGTCACCAAAACCCGGTTTAGAAAAACCGATTTCAATTCATTCCTGTTCTTTCTTTTTTTTGCTGTAGTGATCTGGATCTTTGTGCAGTTTTCAAAACAGTACAATGAAGTGCTTGATATTCCGGTGAAATATGCCAATGTTCCGCCAGATAAGTTGCTGTTGGACGATACACCTCAAGACATTCAGCTTAGAATGCAGGAGAATGGTTTCAGGATTGCCTGGTTTTCACTTTTTCCGCCTACGCTCACCATTGATCTTTCCAAGGCTTATGTGGAAAATGGTTCACTCGTATATGTTATAGATGAAAATAGGACTGAGATACAATCACAACTGGAGATCGATTTTGACGATAATCAATTTGTGAGGGATGCACTGGTTCTTGATTATGAACAGAAACAGGAAAAAAAGCTTCCTGTAAAGTCACAGGTTGAAATAGAATATGCCGTTGGATACTCGGCCGTTGAAGAACTTTCTATTGAACCCGACTCCATAAGAGTGAGTGGTCCCGATAATATCCTTGATACACTATCGGGTTTGCAAACATTTCCGTTGAAACTTTCAAAAGTAAAGTCAGATCAAAGCGGATTTGTTTTATTGGATACCACTTCCCTTCCCAATGTTACCTTTTATCGCAACAGAGTCAAATACTCGGTCGATGTAGAAAAATTTACAGAAGGAAAAGTACAGGTGCCCATTGAGCTCATCAACGTGCCTCAAAATCTCAACGTGATCATTTTTCCCAAGGAGACGGTGCTGTTCTTTCAGGTGAATTTAAAAGACTTCAGTAAAGTAACGGCTTCAGATTTTCGGGTAGTAGCCGATTTTAATAATGTGAGGGGAGAGCAGGACTTTCTTATTCCGGAGGTGATCAAAAAACCCGATTTTACTTCTAATATTCGGCTAAACGAAAAGAAGATCCAGTTTATCATCAAGAAATGAAAGTAGTTGGCCTTACAGGTGGAATTGGGAGTGGAAAAACCACAGTTGCCAAATTTTTCCGGGAACTTGACGTTCCTGTATATATTGCAGATATTGAGGCTAAGAAGCTCATGGAAACCGATGAAAGTATAAGATCGGCAATAATTGAGCTTTTTGGAGAGAAAGCCTATGATGACAACATTCCCAACAGGAAATATATTGCGTCCAGAGTTTTTGAAGACAAGGAAAAACTTGAGCAATTAAATGCTGTAATCCATCCAGCAGTGGCAGATCATTTTGAGATTTGGAAGAGAGAACAACATGCTCCATATGTGGTCTATGAAGCCGCAATTCTTTTTGAAAAAGGAGGCTATAAAAAATGTGATTATAATGTTCTTGTCACAGCTCCATTTGACAGGAGAATTGAAAGACTTCAGAAAAGGGACAATTCTACCCTGGAGGAAATTGAAGCCCGAATGAGCAACCAGTGGAGTGACGACAAGAAGGCAGAACTGGCAGATTTTATAATAGAAAATAAAGAGCTTGATCAGACCCAGCGAGAAGTACGGCAACTGCACGAAATCCTCCTCAAGAGCGCGTAAATACTGGTTTCCTTTTGTTAACTTTTGGTTAAAGCCCTCTTTGGCTAAATGTTAAAATCATACTTTTGAAGATATGAACAAAAAGATATTTTTTCTTTTAGTGGTTCTCATGAGCCTCTCTCTAATAGGAATTATATTTGTTCAGGGGTTTTGGATAAAGAACACAGTTGAGAGCAAAGAAGAGCAGTTTTCTTTTAATGCTAAACAGATACTGCGAAGAGTAGCCAATGAAGTTGAGAACAATGAACTGGAGAACTACTATTTCGCGATGCAGGAGTTGGTTGACAGCCTGGGAGCCAAGGCAGATAGCGCGATGATAAGGCAGATATTTGAGATGCCACGCGATGAGATCTCCAATGATGCTTTTTTTCAGGCAGAGGGAAGGCTAGAGGAGGATTATAAGCTGTCCACGGCTTTTTTGGATGCATCTATAGATACAATTCAGTTTAAAAAGCTGATCAATCGCAAGGTGTCAAAACTGGTGAAGAACGATAGCCTGAATGAAAGTGCCAGGGCTACTTCCAGTAGGATCAACCGCATCTTTAGAATGAAGGATGTCGAGAAAGAATTTATCCGTTCTACCGTGAGCGAATATACGAGCAGGAAGCCCATTCATGAGAGGGTTTCGAAATCTTATTTGGAAGAGTTGATCCAGAATGAACTTCGGAACAGAGGGATGAATACCTCTTTTGAATATGGAGTTTACGGCAATGGATTGGCTACAAAAGTGCGATCGGAGAATTTTGAACTGGATGCCAGGACCACTTACAGGGTACCGCTGTTTACAGCGGGGAATAACAGCAACAACTATCAGCTATTCGTGAATTTTACGGAAAAGAAACAGGTTGTGTTGTCATCCATTACTCTCATGGCGGCTTTATCGATCATTTTTACCCTTATCATTGTGATAGCCTACTCAAGTGCATTATCTCAGTTAATAAGGCAACGGCAGATCTCAGAGATCAAGACTGATTTTATAAACAACATGACCCACGAGTTCAAAACCCCTATTGCTACTATTAATTTAGCGCTGGATGCTATAAAGAATCCGAAGGTGATGAACGATCCTGAAAAAATTGCGCATTATCATCGCATGATAAGAGATGAGAACAAAAGGATGCATGCACAGGTGGAGAATGTACTGCGAATTTCAAGGCTTGAGAAGAATGAACTGGATCTAAAGAAAGAAAGACTTGATCTTCACGAACTAATAGAAGAAGCGATCACTCATGTCGAACTAATCGTAGAAGATAAGGAAGGATATATTCAAACCCACTTTGGAGCATTGAAGTCATCTATTCTGGCTAATCCAACTCACTTTACTAATGTAATAGTGAATATGTTGGACAATGCAGTGAAGTATTCACCAGATCCACCACGTATAGATATTTTTACTGAAAATGTAAAGAACTATATTGTAATGAAAATAAGGGACCAGGGTAGCGGAATGAGTAAACCGGTCCAAAAGAAAATATTTGAAAAATTTTATCGTGAGCATACAGGCGATATTCACAATGTCAAAGGCCACGGCCTTGGCCTTGCCTACGCAAAGCGAATCCTTGATGATCACCACGGCCAAATTAGCGTGGAGAGCGAGAAAGGAAAAGGAAGTACATTTATAATTAAACTACCACTAATATCTTAATTTATGGAAACTGAAAATAAGAAGATTTTACTAGTTGAAGATGACCCGAACTTTGGAACGGTATTAAAAGATTACCTGGCCATGAACGATTATGAGGTCACTCACGCCAAGAATGGAATGGAAGGATTTGAAAAATTCAAAAAAGATGATTTCGATCTTTGTATTCTCGATGTGATGATGCCTTACAAGGACGGTTTTACACTGGCAAAAGAAATAAGGGAAAAGAATGAAGAAATTCCAATCATTTTCCTAACGGCTAAGGCTATGAAGGAGGATGTGCTTAAAGGTTATAAAGTTGGGGCAGATGACTATCTTAACAAGCCTTTTGACAGCGAAGTGTTGCTTATGAAGATCAAAGCTATCATGCAGCGTAAAGCTACAGACAGTGTGGCCGATAGTAAGCAGTTCGAATTCCAGATCGGGGACTTCCACCTCAATTCCAAACTTCGCTTCCTTACCTTTAGAGATGAGGAGCCTTCCAAACTTTCTCCAAAAGAGAATGAATTGTTGCGACTTTTGGCGCTTCACGAAAATGACCTTATGCCAAGAGAGCTTGCGCTAACAAAGATTTGGAGGGACGATAATTACTTTACATCCCGCTCTATGGATGTTTACATTGCCAAGCTGCGTAAGTACCTTAAGAAGGATGAAAACGTAGAGATCCTGAACATACACGGCGAAGGATTCAGGCTGGTGATAAGGAACAAAGAAGAGGCACAGAGTTAGACATACAATTTTCAGTTTCTAATATCGGGCATTGCTGCAGAGTACCTGCAGCAGTGCTGGATATTTGTATGTTAACAATAACTTTTTCGGGGTCTTCGTTTTACTTACTTATATTTGCCGTGTAACCTGCACTAAATGAGGAGACTCCGCGCCATCCAAAAAAGTGATTCTACTGCCGTATTCCTGCGGCATTTTTTTGGTGCGCATGGTACTGGTCTTAGAAGGAAAAAAACTCTTACACTGATATTTTTCCTTGTTCTGTTCTATTCCACAGGTGGAGCTCTCCTGGCACAGGAACCCACGTATGTACACAGTCCTCTGGAGTCAAAGAATCTCGATGCTTTCAGTATTACCCTTACAGACGCAATAAATCCCCAGGCCAAAATAAACAGGCTCATCATTGCTGTAGATGTAGGTCCCGATGGTGAAGTCTACGTGCTAACATTTGGTAATGGAATAAAACGAATAGGAGCCAATGGCGGACTTATTGATTTTATTCCAAACACCAGTAACAGGTTGAGTAACTCCCTCGATTTTGCTATCAATAGTGATGGGAAATTCTTCGTTGCAACTAATGAAAGCAACCGAAGATTTATTCGGGTATATTCCCCTAAAGGTGTTTATCTACCCGGGGAAACCTTGGGGAATGGTGACTATGGTACCGGAGCAGATAAGTTTAAGGGTCCCTCTGGCCTTACCTTTGATAGTAATGATAACCTTTATGTTGCCGATCATTATCTGGGAGATGCAGATCCTCCTAGTCCCAGTGCAATAAAAATTTATCGTAAGGATGCTGCCGGGAACTATAAAAATAATTTAATTAGAGAATTCGACAATGTTAATGGAACCCTCCTGAACTTCCCTTATAGAATAGCTGTGAATAGTTCAGGCCAACTTTATATGTCTGAACTTGGGCAGAATAATGAAGCAGAAGTTAAGATAATTGACTTTGATGACAACTTTAATCCCATAAGTCTTTCAAACGGACCATCTGCAAATCTTGGTGCTCCCGGAAGTATAATTATTGACAAATTTGATTACGTTTTTGTAGCTGACTTCGGGAATGAAATTGACTTGCCAAGATTATTGGCAGCCACCGATGACATAGATGAATTTTATGCCGTTTTTGAGATAATTAAAAACGGGATAAAAAATAATATTTTTAAGATCAATATCTACAATCCCAATGATTCCTTTAGATCTACAATATCTTCCCAAATAGATTTTCCCATAGACTTCGCCATTTCACCTTGTGGCACCCTATATGCAAATAATGCTGTCTTTGACGGAGAACTGGATTCCTATTGCATTCCATTCTTCGGTTGTACTGATGTTCCAGATTTCGACCTGGATTTTGATCTTGAGGTATATAATAGATCTTCCGGTTATGATACTGACGCTCCAAGCCTGGTTTCCTGTTCCAATGACCTGGAGGAAGAGCTCGTCAATGGGAGCTTTGCAATAGGAGATTATTCTAACCTTGCACAATTCACAGATGACTGTGATGATGATCTCGACATTATTCAAACTCCGCCAGTAAATACATATATAACAGAAACCACGACCATTACATTAACTGCAAAAGATGACTCCGGAAATGAATCGGGAAGTTGTTCTTTTCAAATAATAATTAATGATCCTACAGATACCACAGATCCTGTTTTTACAAATTGTCCTTCTGAAGAAATAATAGTAGTAAATGATGTTGGCCAATGCGGTGCTATTGTCAATTATTCCGAACCTACTGCAACAGATGATTCCGGAGCTGTCGATATTGTGAGAACTGACGGTCCCGCACCCGGAGAATTCTTTGCCGTTGGAACTACAACTGTTACTTACACAGCGACAGATGATGCAGGAAACTCTGCGAGTTGCAGCTTTACAATTACAGTGACCGATGATGAAGCCCCGAAAATTACTTGTCCTCCAAATGTTGTGGAAACTGCAGATTTTGGAGAAACAGGTGTAGTGGTAAACTTTACTGAACCTGTTCCTGGTGATAATTGTTCTGTTGCGAATTTTGAACAGACAGGAGGCCTTCCATCTGGTAGCGAATTTCCCGTTGGGGTAACTACCAACACATATGTAGTTACAGATGTTGCCGAAAACACTTTTTCTTGCAGCTTTACCGTCACAATCAACCAGAGTGATGATGAGGAGAATCCCGTGATATCCTGTCCTGGGGATATTGAAATTTTAAATGATCCCGGACAATGTGGTGCGGTAGTGACCTACCCGCAACCTCAGGCCAGTGACAATGGAGGTTCACCCCAAATAACAAAGCTAAGTGGACCTGATTCAGGGGAATTCTTAGCCGTGGGCGAACATGAAGTAGTTTTCGAGGCCCGAGATGCAGCCGATAATACGGCCACATGTACTTTCGTTATTACGGTCAAAGACGAGGAGATCCCCGTTTTCACAACCTGCCCTTCTAATTTAACCCAATACATTTCAGCTGAAAATGGTGTTTATCTTGTTCCTGATCTACTGGAGCTCGTGACCGCTACAGATAATTGTAGTTCTATTCTGAATTATTCACAGTCTTTGCCTGTAGGTACAGAATTAACTTCGGATACTTCTGTGTCAATTACCGCATCTGATGAATACGGAAATGAATCAGAAGCCTGTTCCATAGAACTGGTTTTGGTTGAAGAGGAACAGCCCGGTTTCGAATGTGGAATTCCACCTGCCACCCTGGATCTTGATGAAAATTGTAATTACCCTGAACGCGATTTCAGTTACCTCATCACAAACAGGGAGAACTTTTCCGATGAACCCTTTATTGAACAATTAGAGCAAAGAGAAGGGGATGTTTTAAATGTTAAATTAAAGGTCTATGATGGGATCGATAGTACCGGTGATTTCATCGGCCAATGCGATTTCCAGTTCTCTCTTGTAGACAATTTAGATCCTGTTCTTCAGGCGTGCGATCAATCAACTGTTAGCCTGAATCTTTCGCCGGGAGAGAGTTTTATTGTACCAGATTATTCCGGCAAGATTAGCTACACAGATAATTGCGGGCCCCTTCAGGTTGTTCAGCTTCCCGAAATAGGAAGTACTATTACCCAAAACACAACTGTGACCTTAAGAGTGGTGGACGAGGCTGGCAATTCCTCTGAGGAATGTTCATTTTCGATTAACTTTGATCAAATTCAAACTTCTATAAGTTGTCGAACTGCTACTATTTCCCTGGGAAATCTAGGTACGGCAACTCTTGATCCCGAATCCGTTTTTGATGGAGATCCAAGTGACCCGCAGATCCAAAATTTGGAGGTTTCACCAAACGTTTTTGACTGTGAAGACCTGGGACTTCAGCCGGTGGAGTTAACGGTAACCTACACAGATGGTTCAACTGCACAGTGTAATGCTCAGGTTGAGGTGGTGGACGAGATCAATCCTGAAATGAATTGCCCCAATCAGGAGGTTAATCAGGTATTTGATCCCCGGGAAGGTTATATTCTTCCAGATTATAGCGCCGAGTTTAGTGTTGAAGATAACTGTGGTTTTTCTGTTACTCAAGTTCCGGAACCAGGCACGGTCATTTTTGAGAGCCGGCAGATAGAATTGATAGTAGAAGATTCCGGCGGAAATATAACTACCTGTAACTTTACTCTAAGGCTTAACTCCACTGAAGATTTTAGAATTACTTCCTGTCCTGCTTCTCAAACATTAGAAGCTTCCGAAAATTGCAGTGTGGTACTTCCAGATTTTACCTTGCAGGTTGAAACATCTGAACCCTATGTCAATATCATTCAGCTTCCATCTCCCGGTACTCGGATTTCTGAACCAACAGAGGTAAGCATTACAGTGACGGGACCAAATGGTGTGAATGATACCTGTTCTTTTATAATTGATGGAGAGGACACTACTCCTCCTGTAGTGCAATGTCCCAATAATATTACGGTACAGGCTCCGGCAGGTGAAAACTTTGTGCTTCCTGACTACAAAGAACTTTTAGAAATTACAGAAAATTGTTCTTATAGTATAGAGCAAAGTCCTGCTCCCGGAGTGGAGATCTCCGGAAATGAGACCGAGATTTTATTTTCTGTAACCAATGAAGCCGGATTAACGGTAAGCTGCAGTTTCACCCTTTTTCTTGCCGATAATGCTCCCCTGGAGATCACCTGCCCGGGGGATCAAGAGGAGTCGTTTGAAGATAATTGTGCTTTTGTACTACCCGATTATACAGAAATGGCAAGTGTTACCTGGCCTACTGCACAAGTCACCCAGGATCCACCCGCAGGTACTTCTGTTTCCGGATCCACCCAAATCACTTTAACTGCTGCAGATGGTAGTGAGACTGCTTCTTGTACATTTAACCTGGAAGTAGTGGAGGAAACTCCACCCAGCATTACCTGCCGGGAGACCTTTACGCTGTATTTAAATGAAGAGGGATATGGGATTTTGTCTGCAGATATTCTTTTGGAAAGTGCACAAGATAACTGCGGAATACAAAGTACCGTCCTAAGTAAAACCAGGTTTGAAACCACCGATATTGGGGAAAATGAGGTGGTGGTCACCGTAACCGATGTCAATGGATTGGTTTCAAGTTGTATCACCACAGTAATTGTAATCCCTTTTGAACAAAGCGGGGGCGTCTCCTGTACAGAATCCATTACCCTGTCTCTAGACGAAGAAGGTAAAAGAGAACTTATTCTTAACTATACCGGAAACAAAGAGAATATCGCACTTGAACTTAGTAAAAAAGATTTTACCTGTGATGATATAGGTTCTCAAATGATCACTGCGACCTACTACGGGGAGCATACCGGAAGTTGTGAGATAGAGATCGTCGTGGTGGATGACTTACCTCCCGTTGTAAATTGTGTTTCTGAAGTTAACCTCATCCTGGACCAAAACGGCGAAGCTGAGCTTTCATCTAGTGATGTTGATCTTGGCTCCTCTGACAACTGCGGAATTGAGAATGTACGATTGAGTAAAAGTAGATTTACCACAGAAGACCTGGGAACTCAACAAGTAAGGCTAATTGTCACAGATTCATCGGGTAATTCCAATTTTTGCGAGGTAACCGTGAATGTCAATCCTTACATGGCTACTACGGGAGAATTGAACTGCAAAGAAAAGGTAGTACTGGAGCTCAATTATAATGGAGAAGTAACCTTAACCGCGCAGGACCTATATGCAGGTGATCCCACCGGACTTGAGTTCTTTGGAGAGATCTCTTATACCTGCGAAGATTTGGGAATACATACGGTCATCCTTTCCAAAAAAGATGATCCTTCACAAAGTTGTGAAGTAGAGGTTGAGGTAATGGACAAAACAGCTCCTGTTACGGTTTGTCTGCCAGATCTTACAATTAACCTAAATGCTAATGGTACTGCAGCCTTATCTGCAGAAGAATTTGGAAATGGATCTACAGATAATTGTGAAATTGCTTCTATGAGTCTGGACAGAACTACTTTTACAACGGCTGATATAGGTCAACAACAGGTGCTTTTGACAGTTAAAGATACATCAGGCAATTTCAGTACTTGCGAGGGTACTGTAACTATAGTGGCAAATGAAGAAAATCCATCCCGGGTTCAATGTGCAGATCTTGTTACCCTTAGCCTTGACGCAACCGGAAGGGCAGAAATAGAGCCGGAAGATCTTTTTTCAGGAGGCACGAGTACCGGTACCTACACAGTTAGTCAGTCACTATTTACTTGTGAAGACCTGGGAGAGAAGGTGGTCACTCTCAACTATTCAACAGAATTTGAAGAGGGTTCATGTCAGGTGAGAGTGGGGATAGATGATCCTTTTGGATTATGTGAGAATGCGGGGCCGATTGAGGGCGATACTTTGATCCTTTATCCCAATCCCGGAGATGGATTTATTAGGTTTGAACTTTCTCCCGGGCTGCAAATCGACAGGATCGAAGTCTTTGATGTGAGAGGTAGGTTTATTTTGGAGCATCAATACGACAACACTGTACCACCAGTGGAATACACCTTGGATCTGCGGGCGTACCAGGCAGGGGTATATCCTATGATGATCTACACCAATGGGAGAGAGTATCTAAAAAGGGCAATTATCAAGTAAGTCTTTTTTGGACGTAAGAAACAACTTCTTTAGTAGGAGTGCCTACTTCAAACCATTTGATTTCCTCGTTTTTCCTGAACCACGTGAACTGGCGCTTGGCGAACCTTCTGGTGTTCTTCTTTATTTCAGCTACTGCGGTTCCGAGATCCCATTCTCCCTGCAGGTATTTAAACAGTTCCTTATATCCTACGGTGTTGAGGGAATTGAGTTCTCTCTTTGAAAAAAGGTCTTCGGCTTCCTGCAACAAACCTTCCTCCATCATGATATCCACGCGCCTGTTTATTCGATCATATACAATCTCTCTTTCGGCAGTGAGGCCAAGATATATGGTCTCAAAAAAGCGGTTTTTGGAGCCACTTTTCCTGAAGGAAGAATAAGACTTTCCTGTGCCTCTGCAAATTTCCAGTGCTCTGATGACGCGGTGCGGATTTTGGAGATCAACTTCGGAATAATAATCAGGATCTTTGTTCTTTAATTCCTCCTGAAGCTTTTCCAATCCAGATTTTTCCAGTTCGGTCTTTAAATTTATCCTGATTTGCGGATCCACTTCCGGAAAATCATCTAAACCTTTTGTAACGGCGTTGACATAAAGTCCACTGCCGCCAACCATTACCACCACATCTTTTTCTGTATACAACTCCTGGAGCTTTTGCAGGGCGTCCCGTTCAAAGTCTCCTACAGAATATTCCTCCTCCACAGAAATATGCTGTATAAAGTGATGATTTGCAGCCTCTAATTCTTCTTTAGAAGGAACTGCAGTGCCAATCTTCATTTCTTTGAAGAATTGCCGCGAATCGGCCGAAATGATCTCTGTGTTAAGGCTTCGGGCGAGTTCAATGCCCAAAGAAGTCTTCCCAATAGCTGTAGGGCCAACTACTACGATCAGGTATTTTTTATTCATTCAGAAGTTTTCCGCAGTTATGACAGTATTCGGCCTTATCCAGGTGTTGTGATTCATTGCAATGAGGGCATACCTGTGTGTTCACCTGAACCCGGTTTGATGCCCTTGAAAATTCCGAAGTAACAATTCCGGTTGGTACGGCAATAATACCGTAACCCGTGATCATAATTATGGAAGCTATGAACTGGCCCAAAGGGGTAATAGGGTGAATGTCACCAAAACCTACGGTGGTTAGCGTCACTATGCACCAATAGATCCCTGTGGGAATGCTGGTGTAGCCATTTTCGGGCCCTTCTACCAGGTACATTATGGTTCCCATGATCACACAGAGAATGACAACTGCATAAAGAAATACCAGAATTTTCGCCCGACTGTTCCGCAGGGCGAGGAGTAACCTGTTGGATTCTCCAATGTACCGGGTGATCTTTAAAATCCTGAAGATCCTTAAAAGCCTTAGTGCACGGACTGCGAACAGCAGGTTATGACCCCCACCTAAAATGGCAAGGTAAGTAGGAAGCGTAGAGAGCAGATCGACTATACCATAAAAGCTGAAAATATATTTGGCAGGTCTGTTGATCACAACGATCCTTAGTATGTATTCAATGGTGAAAATGGCAGTAATGATCCACTCTGCTGTGTAAAATTCCCAGTAATATCTTTCGCTTAATCCGGGAATACTCTCCAGCATTACGAGGACAATACTCAAGACAATTACAAAGAGCAGCCCAATGTCAAAGGTCTTTCCAATAGGAGTATCGGCTTCATAAATGATTTCATGAAGTCTTTTTTTCCATTCTGAAGTATTTGATTTGGCCACAAATGTAGAATTACTGCCTAAAAATAGGATTTTTCGGGGGAATGTAAACTCTTCAGAAGATAATTCTATTCTGCAGGATCGAGCATGATTACCTTAAGCCGATTATTTTTTCGAAGGTAATTCTGAATAATATGTTGGGCATCGCGGTCATTTTTCATGGGAGTAATGATCGACTTGATGATGTCCATGTTGTTAAGCTGGTAGTTGAGATTGAAATATCCAATTCCCTTGAATTGTCCTTCCTCAACTAGTAAGGCACTCTTTTCATCAAGATCCCGACCACGGTCAATGACCAGCATATTTTGCTTTTCATAGCTGTATTTGTCGAGTATTTCCTGCACTCTCTTATTGTATTCCAGGGTAGATTCTTCTCCAAGGCAGGCCCCATTGCATTTTTTAATGCTGTAATGAAAGCAACTTCCATTGCCATCATGGGTGCCGGTATATCTCTGGCACAGGTTGTACTCTTCCACCAGATTCGACAGCATTTGTCTGGCCTGTTGCTGGTTTGTAAAAGTAGTCACCGCTTTCTTACGGCGGTCGGCTTTGCCAATTCTAAGATGAATAAAGCCATTCTCGTCCTTAGATTGATAAAGAGCGTAGGAAAAGATAGTTCGGGAAAGGGATTTATTGAATTTCGGTTTATTCCGTTTGATCTCCTCATTTTCTTTGAGCAGCGCATTGAGTTCATTTCCTGTAGCTTCGTAGCTAACAGACACAACTTCCTTTTGAATCTCTAAAGATTTGCGGTTCTCGCTGGTGAAATGTTGATTTACACGCTTCTTTATATTCTTGCTTTTCCCAATATAGATGATATCTCCTTCTGAATTGTGCAGGTAATAAACCCCAGTGATGGAAGGCAGATCTTCAAGCAACCTTAGAAGCTTGTCATCCATCTGCAGTTTCGGAGTGTTCCTCACTGAACTTTTGAGGATCTCTTTTTCAGAATCCTTCGCGAGGAGCATTTTGAAGAGCTTTACTGTAGCCTGGGCATCCCCGCTCGCTCTATGCCTGTCGCTAAGAGGAATTCCAAGGGATCTTACAAGTTTTCCAAGGCTATAGGAAGGCAGACCGGGAATTAGCTTTTTTGACAACTCTACCGTACAAAGGCTTTGCCTCTCATATTCAAAACCCAATCTGCGGAACTCTGTTCTAAGGATACGATAGTCGAATTTTGCATTGTGAGCAACCAGAATAGCTCCTTCGGTGATCTCCACGATCCGTTTTGCTACCTCATAAAATTTTGGAGCATGCCGAAGCATTTCGTTATTGATACCGGTAAGGCCAACAACAAAAGGCTGAATCGGAATTTCGGGATTTATAAGGCTAATGAATTGATCTACGACTTTATGACCATCAAATTTATAGACAGCAATTTCTGTAATCCCCTCTTCATTGTACTTCCCGCCGGTAGTCTCTATGTCTAAAATCGCGTACAAATGCTAAATCTCCCAGTTAATTATAATTTCTTTCTCCAAATATCGAACTTCCTATCCTAACCATTGTGCTGCCACAGTCTATAGCGATCTTATAATCGCCACTCATTCCCATAGATAAAATGCTGAAGGAATTATATTCAGATTTTAAATCTTCAAAGGTAGTCTTTAAAAAGCTAAACTCCTTTCTTACTTTTTCTTCTTTTTCGGTAAATGTTGCCATTCCCATCAATCCAACTACCTTAACGTGAGTCATTTTGCGGTAAGCATTAGACTGTAGAATACTTTTGGCTTCATCAACATCTATTCCATATTTCGTGTCCTCTTCGGCTATCTTGATCTGCAGGAGGCAGGAAATTGTGCGGTCATATTTTTTGGCCTGTTTCTCAATCTCCCTTAGAAGCTTAAGCGAGTCGACAGCATGAATAAGATCTACGTATTCTGCCATGTACTTCACCTTGTTGCGCTGTACGTGGCCCACCATGTGCCATTTTATATCCTTAGGCAATTTCTCCCATTTTTCGGTCATCTCCTGGATCTTGTTCTCACCAAAGATCCTTTGCCCTGCATTATAAGCTTCTAAAATGTCATCTACGGGTTTAGTTTTAGAAATGGCTACAAGAGTGACCTCTTCAGGAATTTCATCTTTAAATTTAGTGATATTTTCTGCAATGCTCATAAAGTCTTCAGAATTCATAAACGGTGAGTCCGCTGCGCAATTTCGGTTCAATGCAGGTGCTCTTTGGAGGCATGGTCAAACCTGCATCTGCAATTTGTTTGATCTCTTCAATCGTTAGGGGTAACATTCCGAAGCCAACAGCAAATTCACCTTCATCTACAGCTTTTTTTACGTCAAAAGTGTCATTTCTACCCGGAAGATAAGATATTCTGCGGTCATTTTTAAGATCTTCGATCCCTAATATAGGTTTCAGGATCTTGATGAAGAGGATGTAAGGATCGAGAGAACTCAAGGAATCGGTGAATTCGTAATTCGTCCTTCGCAGATAGAGGGAGTAATATTCTCCATCCAGGTACATGGAAAAATGATGTTTTTTGGATGGCTTGTAAAACTGAGTCCCTCTGTTCTCAATTCTGAACCACTCATCAAGGCGGATCAAAAATTCCTTTTTCCCAAGTCCGTTGAGATCCCGCACCAGCCTGTTAAACTCATAGAGCTTCAGGTTGCTCTCGGCGATCATGTAGCTCAGGAAAAAATTATACGGCTCTTCACCTGTGTGGTTTGGGTTCTTTTCCCGGGATTCTTTGGCAAGTAACCAGGAGGAAGCACTACGGTGGTGACCATCGGCAATGTAAACAGCCTCCATTCCTTCAAACTCCCTTCTTATAAGTTCCGTCTTTTCGGGATCATCAACCAGCCACATGTAGTGTACATCCCGGTTTAAAGAGGAAAATTCGTATTCCGCACGCTCCTGCATTACCTCTGCAGTGATCTTGTTGATCACCTGGCTATCGGGATAAGTGAGGAGCACAGGCTCGGTGTTAAAGCCTACCGTTTTAAGGTAATCTTTAAAAAGCTGTTCCCTGTGAGAAATAGTGTCCTCATGTTTTTTGATCACGTTGTTCTCGTAATCTTCGGCACTTGTAGCAGCGATAATTCCGCAGTAAGCCTGGTGACGCGAGATGGTCTTGTAGATATAATAAGCCGGCTTTTCATCCTGAATAAAGACCTCTTCTTCCTTAAATTCGAGATACCGGTTCTTTACAAGCTGAAAGCGCTCACTTCCCGAGATTTCCTTCTGAAATTTATACCCGGGATTAATAATATGCAGAAAAGAAAAAGGATTGTGCTCCAGCTGAAACGTTACCTCATCTACCGAATATTCCTGATAGGGACGCGAAGCCACAAGCCCCACCTTGTCCCGCGAAGGGCGTACTGCCTTGAAAGGAATTATTTTTGCCAAATGCTGCTGATTAATTAGGTTCTAAAAATGCCTTTTTTAAGAGGTGAACTGACCGGAAACTTTTTCTGCTTTTCGGCTTTCTGAATAATCATAGAAACCTTCTCCCGATTTCACTCCCAGTTTCCCTGCCTGCACCATGTTTACGAGTAGGGGACAAGGCGCATATTTAGGATTTTTAAAACCGCTGTACATCACTTCAAGAATGGAAAGACATACATCCAGCCCAATAAAATCGGCTAGTTGAAGTGGTCCCATAGGATGAGCCATTCCAAGTTTCATCACCGTATCGATCTCCTCTACACCTGCTACTCCATTGTAAAGCGTTTCGATGGACTCGTTGATCATTGGCATTAAAATACGATTGGCAACAAACCCTGGGTAATCATTGACTTCAACAGGTTCCTTTTTTAGCTTTTTTGAAAGGTCCATAATGTTTGCAGTAACCTCGCCGCTCGTGTTATAGCCACGAATGATCTCCACAAGCTTCATCACAGGCACCGGATTCATAAAATGCATCCCTATTACCCTTTCCGGATTGGAGACCACAGAAGCTATTTTTGTGATGGAAATCGAGGAAGTATTGGAAGCGAGAACCGTTTCGGCAGAACACTGCTCATCCAGTTGCTTAAAAATGGAAAGTTTCAGCTCTACGTTTTCAGTGGCCGCTTCAACTACGAGGTCCACATTCTTTACGCCTTCAGAAACCTTTGTAAAGGTGGTGATGTTGTTTAGCGTGTTGGTTTTATCATCTTCAGAAATTTTCTCTTTGGCGACCATGCGGTCCAGATTTCCGGAGATGGTCTTCATACCTCTCTCCAGGCTTTTTTCTGAAATATCAATGAGATTTGTTTTGTACCCGAATTGAGCAAAAGTATGGGCGATCCCGTTTCCCATAGTTCCTGCACCAATAACTGCAATATTTTTCATAGTAAGTGTTAGTTGAATGAATTTATAATTTGTTTGGCCACCCGCAATGCCTGCATTCCCTGCTCAAGACTCACAATTGGTGTAGAGTCGTTCTCAATAGCATCGGCAAAGGAATTAAGTTCATCTAAAATGGCATTGTTAGGGTTGACTTGTGGATTATCAAAATAAATCTGCTTTTTTAAACCTTCGGCATTCTGAAGGATCATGTCAAAATCACCCGGCACGTCGGGGGCATCCTTCATTTTTACCACCTCACATTTTTTCTCCAGGAAATCTACCGAGATGTAAGCGTCCCGCTGAAAGAATCGCGCCTTTCGCATGTTCTTCAGAGAGATTCGGCTGGCAGTAAGGTTTGCTACACAACCGTTCTCGAATTCAATCCGGGCGTTGGCAATATCGGGTGTTTCACTGATCACGGAAACCCCGTTTGCTTTAATCTCCTTCACTTCAGAATTGACCACGCTTAGAATTGCATCAATATCGTGAATCATAAGATCAAGCACTACCGGAACATCTGTACCCCGGGGATTAAATTCCGCCAGGCGATGCGCCTCAATGAACATAGGGTTCTCAAATTTTTCGGCGACTGCTTTAAAGGCCGGATTAAATCTTTCCACGTGTCCAACCTGTCCTTTTACCTTAAACTCCTTCCCCAGTCGCACTAATTCCTCAGCTTCTTCTATAGTGTTGGTAATCGGCTTTTCAACAAAAAGATGCTTTCCTGCCTTTATGGTCTTTTGGCCAACTTCGAAATGAGAAAGGGTAGGAGTTACCACATCGACAACATCAACAGCTGCGATTAGGTCATTCAGGTTGTTGAAATATTTGTAACCGAATTCTTCTTCAACTTTGCGGCCACTGTCTTCATCTATATCGTAGAATCCTACCAACTCATACTTTTCGGATTCCTGGAGTAAACGCAGATGAATTTTTCCTAAGTGTCCTGCACCCAGGACGCCGGCTTTAAGCATAATAAAAGGTTTTCAACAAAAATAACATTTCTTGAACTAAAGCCAATGCCAATTATGGCCGAATAAGACCAGCCATTCCCATTTTTTCTTTAACCTGAGGTAATCTTTGTGTAATTTTGCCGCTCAAAAGAAATAGGGTGCGAAAGGATACACTTAAACATCAGGGAAAGAGACTGCAGCTGGCGAAAGTTGTAGAAGGTAAAGGAATCAAGGATGAAAAAGTACTTGATGCCATCAAGAAAATTCCGCGACACCTTTTCATGGATAGCAGTTTTGAAGATCATGCATACCAGGACAAAGCCTTTCCTATTGCTGCAGATCAGACCATTTCCCAGCCCTACACTGTAGCTTTTCAAACTGAAGTGCTGCAGGTCAAAAAAGGAGATACAGTCCTTGAAATTGGCACCGGAAGTGGCTACCAAACCGCCGTGCTTTGTGAGCTGAGTGCAAAGGTGTACAGTATCGAAAGGCAACAGGAATTATTCAAGAGAACAAAGCTTTTCCTTTCAAAAATAGGATACCGGCCGCGTTATCTTGCCTTCGGCGATGGTTATAAGGGTTTACCCGATTATGCTCCTTTCGACAGGATCATTGTTACTGCCGGCGCCCCGTTTGTTCCGAAGCCGTTACTAAGTCAGTTGAAGGTTGGAGGAAGAATGGTCATCCCGGTGGGAAAAGACACCCAGGTAATGACACTTTTCGAAAGAAAGTCTGAAACAGAATTTGAGAAAACAGAATTCGGAAACTTCAGGTTTGTGCCTTTGCTGGAAGACAGGAATTAGTGGTCAGTGATCAGTGGTCAGTATTCAGTAATCAGTATTCAGTATTCAGTAGGCAGTATTCAGTAGGTAGTAAGAATTTCCTTCTGTGCGCCCAGGGATTTCATGTTAAACTTATCAGCTCCTCTCCCTGGGAGAGGCGGGGGTGAGGATGAGAGGCTTCAGTGGTCAGTGTTCAGTGATCAGTATTCAGTGTTCAGTTGGCAGTGGGAATATTTCTTTCAGTGCGCCCAGGGATTTAATGCTAATCAAATCAGCTCCTCTCCTTGGGAGAGGCGGGGGTGAGGATGAGAGGCTTCAGTATTCAGTGTTCAGTGTTCAGTTGGCAGTAAGAAATTTTTTTCAGTGCCTCCCAGTATTTCATGCTAAACCAATCAGCTCCTCTTCCTGGGAGAGACGGGGTGAGGATGAGAGGATTGAGTATTCAGTAATCAGTATTCAGTATTCAGTAGGCAGTATTCAGTAGGTAGTAAGAATTTCCTTCTGTGCGCCCAGGTATTTCATGTTAAACCGATTAGCTCCTCTCCTTAGGAGAGGCGGGGGTGAGGATGAGAGGCTTGAGTTTTCAGTGGTCAGTATTCAGTGGTCAGTTGGCAGTGGAATATTTCTTTCAGTGCCTCTTAGTATTTCATGTTAAACCAATCAGCTCCTCTCCCTGGGAGAGGCGGGGGTGAGGATTAGAGGCTTGAGTGTTCAGTGTTCAGTTGGCAGTGGGGAATATTTCTTTCAGTGCCTCCAGGGATTTCATGTTTAATTTATCAGCTCCTCTCCTTAGGAGAGGCGGGGGTGAGGATGAGAGGTTTCAGTATTCAGCTGGCAGTGAAATTTCACCTTTTCAACTGTTCTACTGACATTAAAGAAGAAAAGTCCAGGATCTTGATTCCTGGCTTTTTTAGTGCAGCGGTCTTTACTTGTATTCCTTCTGGATCCTGTCCAGCTTTCTTTTATTTTCTCTATCCCTAATGGTTTCCCGCTTATCATATAATTTTTTACCCTTGGCAAGAGCAATTTGCATTTTTGCCAATCCGCGGTCATTGATGAAGAGCCGAAGCGGAATAATTGTTAATCCGGAGTTTTTCACCTCTTTCTCAAGTTTCCTTAGTTCCCGCCTGTTTAGTAGAAGTTTACGGGCGTGCTTTGGATCGTGGTTGAAATAGGTGGCGTGAGAGTATTCCTGTACCGTCATATTAATGACAAAGAGCTCATTGTTGGAGAACTCACAAAAACTTTCGGCTATTGATGCCTTGCCCTCCCTTATCGCTTTGATCTCGGTACCTGCAAGTTTGATCCCTGCCACATATTTGTCCAGGATCTCGTATTCAAATTTCGCCTTTCGATTTTTGATGTTTATATCGTTCTTCATAAAACAAAAGTAACAAGCTTTCCCGAAAATCCCTTCTTTTTAGGGTTTTCTTAAAGAGAGATCGATCTATTTCAGATTTAGGCCTCAAATAGGTATTTTTGCAATGAAAATCCTACTTATGAAAAATATTTTTTGGTTTCTCCTTGCTGCTCTGCTCATATCCTGTCAACAAGAGGAGGAACTTTCTGAAGCAGATAAAATTATTGCGCAGGCTATAGAGAAAGCCGGAGGTGAAAAATATGAGAATGCAATAATTGAATTTCAGTTCCGGGAAAACTTTTATACCAGTAACAGAAAGGAGGGTTTGTATGAACTTACAAGGCTGAGAAAAGACTCGCTAGGGGAGATAGAGGATATCTTGACCAATGAAGGGATAAAATCAATTAGAGAGGACCGGGAAGTGGTAATGCCCGATTCTGTTTCGACTGCAATAGCAGAAAGTGTCAATGCCGTTCACTATTTTGTACAATTACCCTTTGGGCTACAAAATGATGCTGTCATTACTGAGCTTATTGGACAAGATACCATTGACAATAAGGTCTATCACGAAATAAAAGTGACCTTCAAACAGGAAGGTGGCGGTGCAGATCACGAAGATGTTTACATGTACTGGATCGAAAAGGATGAACTCACTGTTGATTATCTTGCTTATCGTTTTTTTGTGAATGACGGCGGAATTAGATTCAGAAAGGCTGTAAATCCCAGAACTGTCAAGGGAATTCGATTCGTAGATTATGAGAACTACAAAACTGATAATCTCTCTACTCCGTTAGAAGATCTTGACGACCTTTTCCGAAAAGGGCAATTGACAAAGGTTTCTCAGATAGAAAATGAAATCTTGAAAGTGGAAATCCAGAATTAATTTCCTTTAAAACTTCTCGTCTCAATAATCTCGAGGGCTCTTTTATAACGGGGCCTGTTATATCGCTGGACCAAAATGGGATAGAGGTTGATCACCACATTTAGAACAACAAGCCATAGAGCTTCTCTTAAATTATCTGCTATAAGAAAGGTAATGAAGGTAACCATAAGAAAGAGCAGGGTGTGGCCTGCTTCAGAGCTTCGGGATTTGTATTCTGCAAGTTCAATAGCACTTTTTCTACCGGAAATTTTGATTTCTTTCCTGCTAATTCTTTCCCATCCGCACCAAACCAATAGTTTCCTATAAAGATTCACCCCTATAAGTTTGTAGATCGCACCTTCTTTTTCAAATTTTTTAGTTTGGAAATAGGAAAAATTATATTTCCATTTGAAAAGGGAATCCAAATAAACATACCACGGCATTAGGACGAAATGCAGGATGTAAGCAAAGGAAAAGCTGGTAAAGCCTGAAAATTCTCCCCAATAGTAGCAGCACAAGAATGCTATAATTGTCGCTAGCAGACTTTTAAGATATTTCATCCTGAAAAGTTAACCTAAGATTCCTTTTTTGAGCCACTAATTGATATACAGCACCTGGGAAGTTTTCTCTCCATTTGGAGCTACAGTGACAATGAAAAGGCTTCCGTATTCCTTCTCATCCACATCCTGAAATTTTTTCTCTTCCAAAACCAGATTCACAAATGCGGGATTAGTATTGCTATGACCTACTACCAGCACAGTTTTGCCTTTTGTCTTCTCCTTAAAAACAGGATCATTTAACTGCCGCGGATCATATATGTCGACCTCTTTTTTCTGGGAATCAGCAATTGTTTTTGCCGTCTGCATGGTCCGGTTATAATTGCTGGAGAAGATAAGGTCGAATTCTACTTCTTTAAAAACCTCGGCCCACTTTGCTGCTCTTGCAACACCTTCGGGAGTGAGGTTGGGATTCCTGTCATCTTTGTTACTCTCGTCCTTTTCGGCGTGGCGAATAAAATAATATTGTGTTAGGCTTTCCTGCACAGGCAACTCAATTTCCGGTTCAGAATTGTCACCTAAAGATAGCAATGAAAGTAAAAGGATGAAAAAGCTGTTCATGAATTAGTTTTTAGGAATGAATTCCATGAGGATCACCTGGTTCAATTGCTGTCCCATGGAATTGAAATTATTATCTGAAATTAAAATGAGGCTTTTATTTCCGTTAGACAATTCGGGCCCGAAGGTGATCCCTTCAATGTTATCAATGATCTCCTGATCAAGGAAATTCTTTGCCCATTTAAAATCGTATAGCAAAGTCTTCTTAGCCGGATTGTTGAAAGCAACTCTCAGGTTATTGATGTCAAGGGTATTGGTTCCCAGTGTGGCGTCTACATCATAGATCCTTACCGTATTGCCTTTTTGGCCATGCCCGGCAGAAAATCCTCTTTCCAGGATAAGAAATTTATTAGGGGCATATTCCAGAAGATCTGTGACTCCGTTAACGGCAAAATACAACCACGGGATCTTTGCTATGCGGTCAAGCCGGTAGGGAAATTGTTTTGTTGCATTTCCGGTTTTTTTATCGAAATAGGTGATTCGTACCGGCGATTTAGTGGGATAAAGCTTTGGTTTAGGTCCATCTGTTTCCAAAGGAAGTTCCATCGCCGCCCAAACTCCTTTCCCGTCATGGGAAACAGCAAGGCCTTCAAGAGTTCCGTTATTGCGGGGTTTTTTTATACTTTCGGCCAGAAGATTTTCGGGTACAGAAAAAGAGCTCACAAAATTCCCATTTTTGGAGACCTTAAAAACCATAGGATCTTTGCCGCTTTTAATATTTCCCTCACTGCTCAGGAGGAAATTCTCTTCCGCAGGATCAAATAGAATGCTCTCAAGATCAAGATGCTGATCTTTTAATTCTTCCTGGTCTTTATCCAAAAGGATTACATCAACTATGGAAACAGAATCTATTTTCTCTTCTGAAATTTCTATCCTGGCCAGGTAGATTCTGGGATTGGAAGGTTGATCGCTCACCATGTAGTAATTACCTTCATGATAGTCAATTCCTGAAAGTCCACCCACTTCGGTTCCTTCAACGGTTAAACCGCTTTCAATACTGTAATCATCCAGAAATCTGACCTGGACATTTGATGTGTTTCCTAATCTGGAGCTCTTGCAGCTTACCAACGCTGAGGCCAGAAAAACAAGAAGAATTATTTTTCTCATAGCGGTAAAAATAACAAAATCTTAGGAGCAAAATGGCAAATTTTTAAAGGAGAGGAAGAGCATTTCTCGGTAACTTGGAATAGAATCTAAAACACCTAATTATGAATAATGATCAAATTGAAGGAAAATGGAAACAGATAAAAGGTGAGTTCAAACAGAAATATGGAGATCTCACCGATGATGATGTTACCTACCGTGAAGGCAAATTTGATGAAATGCTGGGGCGTTTGCAGGAAAAAACGGGCCGCAGTAAAGAGGATCTGAAACGGGAAATCGATAGATGGTAAAAAAAAGGCCCCGAATTTTCGGGGCCTCTCATTTATTGGGCAATTTCTTCCTGGTTCCTGAATACCAGTTCCTCATCAAAAGCATCCAGCAGAATGATACTGTCTGTATGGATCTTTCCACTTAAGATCTCTTTCGAGAGCTTGTTGAGAACCTCCTTTTGAATCGTTCTCTTCACCGGCCTTGCTCCATATTGAGGATCAAAACCTTTTTCAGCAAGATGCGCAATTGCTTCTTCGGTCGCATCAAGTGTAATTCCCTGCTTTGCAAGCATTTTTGTTACCCCTTTCAATTGTAGTTCCACAATTTTATTGATGTCTTTACGGGTAAGTGGGGAGAACATGACGATATCATCAATCCTGTTGAGAAACTCTGGCCTTACACTTTGTTTTAACAGAGCCAGTACTTCCACCTTGGCACTTTCCATTGCCGTATCAAGATCCTTCACAGCATCAAATTTTTCCTGGATAATGTGAGATCCCATGTTTGAGGTCATGATGATGATAGTGTTCTTAAAGTCGGCCACCCGACCTTTATTGTCTGTTAATCTACCCTCATCCAGCACTTGTAGCAAAATGTTGAAGGTATCGGGGTGAGCTTTTTCGATCTCATCGAGCAGGATCACAGAATACGGCTTTCTCCTTACAGCCTCGGTAAGTTGACCACCTTCATCGTAACCCACGTATCCCGGAGGAGCACCTACTAACCGGCTGACGGCGTGCCGCTCCTGGTATTCACTCATGTCGATCCTGGTCATGGCGCTCTCATCATTGAAGAGATAATCAGCCAAAGCTTTTGCAAGTTCGGTTTTTCCGACTCCTGTTGTTCCCAGGAAAAGGAAGGAGCCGATCGGCTTTTTCTGATCCTGTAATCCTGCACGGCTTCTTCGTACAGCATCACTTACGGCCTGTATAGCTTCGTCCTGTCCAACAACCCTGCGGTGCAGTTCATCCTCAAGTTTGAGCAGTTTTTCACGTTCAGTTTGAAGCATCTTGGTTACAGGAATTCCCGTCCATTTTGCAACTACTTCGGCAATATCCTCATTCGTGACTTCTTCCTTAATCATGGATTTTCCTTGCTGATTTTCTTCAAGTTGCTTTTGAAGCTCAGCCAGTCTTTCCTGTTCTTCCTTGATCTTTCCGTAGCGTAATTCGGCTACCTTACCATAGTTTCCTTCTCTTTCGGCGCGTTCAGCTTCAAGTTTATATTCTTCAATTTTAGATTTTGAGGTCTGAATGTTATCAACTACTTCTTTTTCATTCTTCCACTGGGCGTGCAGTTCATTGCGTTCATCCTTGTAATTGGCAAGATCTGCGCGAAGAGCTTTTAATTTGTTCTCATCATTTTCCCTCTTGATAGCCTCCATTTCAATCTCCAACTGCATGATCTTTCGATCGAGCACATCGAGTTCCTCGGGTTTCGAATTGATCTCCATGCGCAATCTCGAAGCCGCTTCATCCATAAGGTCGATAGCTTTGTCGGGAAGGAAGCGGTTGGTGATGTAACGCTGGGACAGTTCAACTGCCGAAATAATAGCTTCATCTTTGATCCTCACTTTGTGGTGGGTTTCATACTTCTCCTTTATCCCGCGGAGGATGGAGATCGCACTCTCGGTGTCGGGCTCATCTACTGTAACCTTTTGAAAGCGCCGTTCCAGTGCCTTATCCTTTTCAAAATATTTTTGATACTCATCAAGTGTGGTTGCACCAATAGCTCTAAGTTCTCCTCTTGCAAGTGCGGGCTTTAAAATGTTAGCTGCATCCATTGCACCCTGACCACCACCGGCTCCAACCAGGGTGTGGATCTCATCAATAAAGAGCACAATATTGCCTTCACTCGAGGTAACCTCTTTAATGACGGCTTTTAACCTTTCTTCAAATTCCCCCTTGTACTTTGCTCCTGCGATCAAGGCTCCCATATCTAAGGAGTAGATCTGTTTGTCTTTTAGGTTCTCCGGCACATCTCCCGCAATGATACGGTGAGCCAGACCTTCGGCAATGGCAGTTTTACCAACTCCAGGTTCTCCAACCAGCATTGGGTTATTCTTGGTTCTTCGGGATAGTATTTGAAGCACGCGACGAATTTCCTCATCCCTGCCAATTACCGGATCAAGCTTACCTTCCTCGGCAAGTTTGTTAAGGTGGTTCGCGTATTTGTTCAGGGAATTGTATGTTTCTTCTGCGCTTTGAGAGGTAACATTTTCCCCTTTCCTGAGTTCCTGAATAGCAGTTTTTAAACCTTTTTCGGTAGCTCCCTGGTCTTTCAGGATCTGGGCTACCTTACTAGAGGATCCAAAAATGGCCAAAATGAGGTGTTCTATCGAAACATATTCATCTCCCATTTTTTTAGCTACGGAAGATGCATTGTTAAGGGTTCTCGATGCTTCGCGGGAAAGCATGATATCTCCGCCGCTCACCTTTGGAAAACTCTGTAAAGTCTTATCCAGGATCTGCTGAAAAAGAGCAACATTGATATTAAGCTTCTTCAGAAGAAAAGGAGTCACATTCTCATCTACTAAAGTAATTGCTTTGAATATATGTTCGTTCTCTATTTGCTGATGTCCCAGTTCCTGAGCCAGTTGCTGAGCCTGTTGAATGGCCTCCTGGCTTTTTATCGTAAAATTGTTCAGATTCATAGTAATGTGTTGTTTGTTCTTTTTATTCCAGGTTTAGCAAAGCATGTACCAGCGGCCTTTAGCAGACAAAATGGCTGAAAATGAGCAAAAACGAATGACTTTTTGTCTCTTATAAAGATACTAAACTTCAGGCTTAATCACCGAAATCTCAGAGGATTTTACTATTTTACGGAGTTCAAAAAAGTTGTAACTAAAGTTTCAAAAATGGGATTATTCGATAAAGTTTTTAAGAGCGAAAGAGATATAGTGAAGAAGGAGATCGAGGAGGTGCCATGGCATGCCTTGACTGAAGAGCAGCAGCTTGAAAAGATCAAGCAAGAATCTGAAAAGCAACCTGTGGTGATCTTCAAACATTCTACCCGCTGCCGTATTAGCCGTATGGTATTGAACAATTTCGAAAGGAATTATGATCTTCCTAAAGATAAGGAGGTGAAACTCTATTTTTTGAACCTTATCGCCAATCGGGGTATTTCAAATGAGGTTGCCAGCCGTTTTCGGGTAAGGCATGAGAGTCCGCAAATGATCATCCTCAAAGACGGGGAGGTGGTTCATCATTCCTCTCATCAGGCAATTGACGTTGAAAGAATCAAAGAGTTCATTTAGTCTATTCGATTCCGAATTATGTTAAAGCACTAAATTCCAGTTAAAGGTTTTATAATCAGCTTTTTATAGAGGTTGGATGTGGTTATATTTAAATAGTATTTATTATTAACTCAAAAAAACTTTATTATGGAAGAGAGAAGAGAAGATCGCAACCGGGATCGCAATGAAGAGCAAAGACGGCACCAGGAGGAAGAGCAATCAAGAAAGCCGGCTCAACAGGCCGCAGGTGACCGCGATAAGCAACGCAGTGAAGATGCCGACAGAGAAAGAGATATGGATCGGGATCGAAACAGAGAGGAAAGAACCGGAGGTTCCGGTAGCAGAGAAGAACGCAGATAATCTTTTCTAACTAGAATAGAAAGAGCCGCAAATTTGCGGCTCTTTTGTTATGTTCAGGAAAAGGTTTTATTTTTTCTTAGGTTCAAAAACGGGAAGTAGCTTAGTGCTCACTTCTCCAAAACCTATTCTGTAGTTTTCCTTTTTGCAGTGACCGCGCATGATCACCGTATCATTATCTTCAATAAAGGTACGGGTGCTGCCATCGTTAAGTTTTACCGGTTTTTCCCCTTTCCACGAAAGCTCAAGCATAGAGCCGTAAGAATCCGGAGTTGGGCCCGAAATAGTTCCCGATCCCATCATATCTCCCGACAACACTGGACATCCGTTAACGGTGTG
This sequence comes from Salinimicrobium aquimaris, assembly GCF_035607535.1. Classification (NCBI taxonomy): domain Bacteria; kingdom Pseudomonadati; phylum Bacteroidota; class Flavobacteriia; order Flavobacteriales; family Flavobacteriaceae; genus Salinimicrobium; species Salinimicrobium aquimaris. The sequence goes on along the minus strand of NZ_JAYDZX010000001.1, from coordinate 641,884 downwards.
GTGAGCGAGTTGCTGACTCATATTCCAGTACATATATTTAAAGTTGGATTTCGAAACTCTTGTTTCTTCTCCATTTTCCGGCTGTAGGAAGACTTCCAGTTCTATATCAAAGCTTTTTTTACCATTTGATTGCAGGTAAGGCAATAACTTCTTTTCAGGTTTAGGACTTTCCACTCTAAAAGGTTCAAGAGCATCCAGAGTAACGATCCATGGAGAAACCGAAGAAGCGAAGTTCTTCGCCAGGAATGGTCCGAGGGGAACATATTCCCAGGTTTGAATATCTCGGGCACTCCAGTCATTGAATAATACCAGTCCAAAAATATAATCTTCGGCCTCCTCTATTGGAATAGGTTCTCCCAGGTGGTTCGCATCTGTGGTAATGAAAGCCATTTCCAATTCAAAATCCACTCTTTTTGAAGGTCCGAACTCCGGCTCATCGGCATCTTTAGGTTTGGTTTGTCCTTGCGGTCTGTGGATTGGAATTCCGCTGGGGATTATAGAAGAACTTCTTCCGTGGTAACCCACAGGGATGTGAAGCCAGTTTGGCAACAAAGCATTGTCGGGATCGCGGAACATGGTTCCAACATTCGTAGCATGTTCTTTACTCGAATAAAAATCGGTGTAATCTCCTACCTGAACAGGCATTTGCATCTCGATCTCATCCAGACCAAAAAGAACTACCTGCCGGTGTTCTTCATTGTCGCGGAGTTTATCATTGTTTGCGTCAAAAATTTCAGCAATGCGGTTTCTTACAAGTCTCCAGGTCTTTTTACCATCAGAAATAAAGTCGTTGAGAGTATCTTGAAGAAAAATATCGTCGGTTAATGGGATTCCTTCAAAATAGCCCAGCTGGTGCAGGGCTCCGAGGTCAATTGCGGTATCGCCAATGCGAGTACCTATAGTAATAATATCATCCCTGGTAAGAAAAACTCCGAAGGGAATATTTTGTATAGGAAAATCAGAATTTTCGGGAACTTCCAGCCATGTTTTTCGTGAAGGGTCGTTAGCTGTAATGGACATAATAAATGTTGGTATTTTGTTAAAATCAATTCGAACCAAATATATTATTTTCTAACTAAGAACCGAATGTATTTGCTATTTTTGAGTATTATTTAACGTAAAAAATGCATATGCAAAGGGATAACGAATTATTTGATTTAATTGACGCAGAAAAGGAAAGACAACTAAATGGTTTAGAGCTTATTGCAAGTGAAAATTTTGTAAGTGAACAGGTGCTTGAAGCAGCAGGTTCTGTGCTAACAAATAAATATGCTGAAGGCTATCCCGGAAAAAGATATTATGGTGGGTGCGAGGTTGTGGATGAAGTTGAGAATCTGGCGATCGAGAGGTTAAAACAGCTTTTTAATGCAGAATACGCAAACGTGCAGCCACATTCGGGATCACAGGCAAATACTGCTGTTTTTCACGCCTGCATGAATCCGGGTGATAAGTTCTTAGGCTTTGATCTTTCACACGGCGGACATTTAACTCATGGTTCTCCCGTAAATTTCTCCGGAAAACTTTACCAGCCTGTATTTTACGGAGTAGATAAAGAAACAGGATTAATAGATTACGATGAAGTTCAGAAAATAGCTGAAAAAGAGCAGCCTAAAATGATCATTGCCGGTGCATCTGCATACTCCCGTGAGATCGATTACAAAAAATTTCGTGAGATAGCCGATAGTGTTGGAGCCATTCTTTTTGCCGATATCGCGCATCCTGCCGGTCTAATTGCCAAGGGACTTTTGAGCGATCCCATTCCTCACTGTCACATCGTATCTTCGACTACCCACAAAACCCTTCGCGGTCCTCGCGGCGGGATAATTATGATGGGTAAGGATTTTGACAATCCTTTTGGAGAGACCTTAAAAAACGGAAATCCAAAGAAGATGTCCATGTTGCTTAACAGCGGGGTTTTCCCCGGAAATCAGGGCGGCCCATTGGAACACATCATTGCTGCCAAAGCAGTGGCTTTTGGGGAAGCACTTACAGATGAATTCCTTCATTACACTGTGCAGGTGAAGAAGAATGCCAAACGTATGGCAGAAGCATTCATGAAGAAGGATTACCAGGTGATCTCTGGCGGAACAGACAATCACATGATGTTGATCGACCTGCGTAACAAGAATATTTCAGGAAAGGAAGCCGAAGAAGCTCTTGGAAAAGCCGATATAACTGTAAATAAGAATATGGTACCGTTTGATGATAAGTCTCCCTTCGTCACTTCCGGAATTCGAATTGGTACTCCGGCTGTCACCACCCGCGGACTTAAAGAGGATGATATGGACACAATAGTAGAATTAATTGATCGTGTCATTACAAATCATCAGGATGATGATAAACTTGATGCGGTACGGGAAGAGGTGCTGGATCTAATGCAGGGCAGACCTCTGTTTCAAATGTAGATTGGTAAAAGTTCCGGCTCTTGTCTCTTGCAGAGATTTGGTCTCGACTCATATAAAGAGCTGTCAAAAATGGCATTTTTGACAGCTCTTTTTTTACTCTTCGATCCCAACAAATTCGTAAGCGCCAAGATCGGGATTTGGAATTCGATCCCTTCCCAAAATATCCCGCAGTACTTTTTGTGCAACTCCTGCATCTCCTTTATCTATGGCCGGGGAGTTTTCCCTAAGCCTTAGATCGTTTTCTTTTGGCGCTACAAAGAGTGGATCCTCATTAAGCCAAATATTGTAATAGATCTCATTGTTGCTGAAGTCATAGAAACCTTCAGGTTCCTGTTCCCCGCTGAACTTCAGCAGGCTGTAAGAAAATTGCAGCTCCACCGGAACACTTTCATCGAGATCAAACCCTAATTCTCTGTTCTCATTTCCGTAGATAATGCTATTCTGAAAAACTGCTTTAAGGGGTGAAGGTTCTTCTTCCGAAAAATTCCTGACAAATAAGGCAGGTGCTTGCCGGTAGCTTTGTTGCCAGTAGTTACCAAGACTAAGGTGTCTAAAAAGGTAATTTCCGCCATTGATGTGGAGAGAAGCTTGTCCGCTGTTATTGATCACGAGGTTTTCGGCAGTGATCTCAGCATTTTCTGCTCTAATTCCTGAATGAGCTGAGTTGTAGATCTGGACATTTTTCAGGTTTACTGAAGTAGGGGAGAGGGCGGTACCTTCTGCAAGTAAACCAACTCCGGCATTCCTGATGGTTACATGCTCAAAAAGATGATCTTTGCTGTATTTTTGCAGCCAGATCGCTCCCCATTGCCCCGGGATGTTCCTGTAGAGACCTTGCAACCTGTCTCCTTGAAAGATCACTTCATTTTCCATTTTTTCAGGGTCGGTGCTGGCCATTCCTTTCACTTGAAGAGAAGCATCTTTTAGTACAAGAATACCGCTATCGGCATGAAAGTGAATACGGGCACCGGCTTCGATATGGAGGATAGCTCCTTCGGGAACTGCAGCATAACCGTAGATGACATAAGGTTTATCCCCGGTAAAATTCAGTTGATCCCCGTTTAACTGAAAACCGGTAACCATAACAGGCTCACCATTCTCATTTGTTCCTATGGAAATTTTCTCCGGGACGCCGCGGGAATCCTTCTTTGGATAGAGAAAGGTTGCATCCTTTACCAATGTTACCAGAGGAACTTCCTGAAGATGGGATTGGGACCGAAATTGAAGTTTGTCTGTATAGAGGAATTCATTTCCTTCCCCTGCGTCCTTGGGGACTGTAGTTTCTATAAAGATATAGATACTGTCTTTTGCCAGGATCTCAACATCCTCGAAAGTGTTTCCTGCCACACCATCAACATTGAGCCGGTAAAGAGAATTTTCACCATTTTTTAAGCTGACCTGCGGAATAAAAATATCCTCTCCAGAACGATTATATACTTTTAAAGAATAGGTTTGAGTGCTAAGGCTGCTGAACACCGTGTCCAGAAAAACAGTGTCTTTTGAAAATTCAAGCTGCCCGTTGGTTTCAGAGCTCTCAAAATCACTGCGGCAGGAGCTCCAAAACACCAGCAACAATAGAAGAATGAGTGCAGTTATGTTCTTCATTTTTTGTGAAACACAGTGCGCAGGTCCTCAGTGATCTTTGTAGGCCTCTTTGAATCGGCATCCAGTAAACACCACATGGATTTTGCAGCTACCAGGATCTCTCCCGTCTTGGCCTTTTTAATGTTCACGAACCTTTCTGAAGTAACAAAGGTTGTCTCACCCACAAAAGTTTCTATCAGGATCTCATCTCCCAAAAATGCCTGTTTCTTGTAGTCGATCTCATGTCTTATTACCACCCAGATAAAGTCCTTCTTTAACCGGTCTGTAGCCCTGACTTCCCAATGTTCTTTGGCGATATCCTGTATCCATTGCACATACCGCACATTGTTTACGTGATGGAGGTCGTCAAGGTCTTCCTTGCTTACGGTTCTTTGATGCGTATAGGTTTCTGCGGGTACTACCATCTATTTCTCCATTATTCTTACCTCAAAAAGAGTGTCCCAGTCTTTTCCCGTCACATAGAGTTTCTGGTTTTCCTTATCGTAGGCAATTCCGTTTAAAACATCATTAACAGGATCGAGATCCTGGGTGTTCCCAAGTTGATCTCTTAATCCTGAAAAATTTATCACTCCTTCAATGGCTCCGTTTACAGGATTAATGATCGCAACTCCATCCTTTTGATAAGTGTTGGCATAGATCTTTCCTTCTACCCATTCCAGCTCATTTAGCTGCGTGGCAACGGTCTTATTAGTGACTGTTTGAATGAACCCTTCTTCCGAAAGTGTTACGGGATCAAGGAACCAGATCTTTTCTGTACCATCACTTTTGTAGATCGTATTACCGTCATTAGCCAAGCCCCATCCTTCTTCACTTTGCCCGTAATTGAATTCTCCGGTCTTTTCAAAAGAATCGACATCATAGATAAACCCAACACCTTCTCTCCAGGTAAGCTGATAGATCTTGTCATTTAAAATGGTTATTCCTTCAGCAAAAAAGGTCGAGGGAATGTCTATTTTTCGCTGAACCTCACCCGTTTCCAGGTCAACTAGCCTCAAAGATGATGTCCCGTAATGGCCGGTGCTCTCAAAAAGCTGATCATTGTAAAATTCCAGCCCCTGGGTGTAGGCATCTTCCTGGTGTGGATATTTATTAATGATCTCATAGGTATAAGAGACCGGGGCGGTGTTATTATACAAAGTGACTTCCTGCTGCTTTTCTACGAAATCCCTGTTTTGATAGATCCGGGCGGTCAAGTTCCATTTCCCAAGCTTTTCATTTTGGAAAGTGTGGTTCAAAGTTTCATTCCCGATGGTCTTCTTCAGTCGTTGGTCTCCTAAAAAATAGACGACTGAATCTTTTTCTCCGGTTACCTGTGCCTGGAGCTGATCTCCCAGCTGAAATTCTTTCTTGTTTTCGGCTATTTCCAAATTATATTCTGTGGATGCATCCTCGGAATCGCTTCCGCAGGAAAACAGGAAAAAGTTCAACAATATCAAGATGAGGAAGTTATATGCTTTCATTTTTAATCGATCATTTGCTGCAAGCTAAATTAAAGAATTCGACTTAGAAAATGCTTGCAAAAAGTATGAAAGGTTGTATATTTGCCCCGGCAAGTCCCACACAACCAGCTCCTGCTGAATCCCCCAGGGCGGGAACGCAGCAAGGGTAAGCGGTCGTAGCGGTGTGATGTGGGTAGCTTGCCATTTTTTGTTTCTATAAGTGAGATTTATTGCATCTTTGCAACATGACAGAAACAGCTTCAAAAGTGGTGCTAATAACAGGAGCATCCTCAGGAATTGGCAAAGCCATAGCCGAATTTCTTCAGTCAAAGAATTTTACCGTTTTTGGAACCAGTCGCAATCCGGCAAAGCAGACATCCTCATTTCCCTTGGTCGCTCTTGATGTTACCAAACCTGAAACCATAAGATCTGCTATAGCCGAAGTTATTTCTTCAGCAGGGAAGATCGATATCCTTGTCAATAACGCCGGAGTAGGCATCACCGGGCCCATAGAAGAAACGCCCGATGAGGAGATAAAAAAGGCCTTCGATACCAATTTTTTTGGTCCCATTAATGTCATCAAAGCCGTACTTCCCCACATGCGCAAGAATAAGGGCGGACTCATCATTAATGTAACATCCATTGCCGGATATATGGGACTTCCTTACCGCGGAATTTATTCGGCTTCAAAAGGAGCCTTGGAGATCACAACCGAAGCTTTTAGGATGGAGTTGAAAGATTTCAATATTAAAATGACGAACATTGCGCCCGGAGATTTCGCCACAAATATTGCAGCGGGAAGATACCATGCGCCGGTTGTCAAAGGCTCGCCTTATGAGAAAGCTTACGGCAATACGCTCAAGATCATGAACGAGCACGTGGACAGCGGGGAAGATCCTCAAATTATGGCCAAAGCGATCTTTAATATAATTCAGGAAAAGGAACCACGTATCCACTACAAAGTCGGGGAGCCACTTCAAAAGTTTTCTATTGCTCTAAAACGCATTCTACCCGATAAAATTTATGAGAGCTTACTCTTAAAGCATTATAAATTGTAGTTTTGCAAGAGTCTGAAAAATGGCATTTTTCAGCAGTATTTATTCATTTATAACAACACACTATGAAATTTTTTATTGACACTGCTAATCTTGACCAGATAAGGGAAGCACAGGACCTTGGGGTTCTTGACGGAGTGACCACCAATCCTTCTCTAATGGCAAAAGAAGGCATTACCGGAAAGGAAAACATCATTGCCCATTACAAGGAAATTTGCGAGATCACTACCGGTGACGTGAGTGCCGAGGTTATCGCGACCGACTTTGACAATATTGTAAAGGAAGGCGAAGAACTTGCCGCCCTTCATGATCAGATCATTGTAAAGGTGCCTATGATCAAAGACGGAATTAAGGCGATAAAATATTTTAGTGACAAGGGGATTAAAACGAATTGTACGCTTGTATTTTCAGCAGGACAGGCACTTTTGGCTGCCAAAGCGGGTGCAACATACGTGTCTCCATTCATTGGAAGACTGGATGATATCTCTACAGACGGTTTGAACCTCATCATGGAGATTCGTCAGATCTATGATAACTACGGCTTCGATACTCAGATTTTGGCTGCTTCGGTGCGACACACCATGCACGTGATCGACTGTGCGAAAATTGGTGCAGATGTAATGACAGGACCGCTTTCGGCTATTACAGGTCTACTTAATCATCCATTGACAGATATTGGGTTGGAGAAATTCCTTGCCGATCATAAGAAGGGGAACTAAGGTTTCAAAAATGACATTTTAGAGGCCTTTTTTCTTCGGAAGAAAGGCTTTTTTTATTCAATATTCCAGGTTTGCCCGGCAGTTAATTCTGAAAAGGCTGTAAATAGTTTCACCGGAATGCTAAGCGGGATTGCTTGTGAGGAAGTTTACTGGTTCAGGAATTCGAGGATGTGAGACTCAAATTCGGGTGACGTGAGGTAGCTATCTCCCACCACCACTTCGGCAGAAGGATTGATAAGAAGGATCTTGTCGAGGAAATACCTGAAGTAGTCTTCTTTGATCCTCGTGGCGCCAAGTTGATATTCAGATCCCGAATCATAGGAATTTTGCCTAACGGCTACTCTCCACGCCGGTTCCTCACCCATGTCCAGATTGATCCCAATGAAATCCACTTCGGGATATTTCTTCCTGAACTGCCTGATAAGCTCGTGCTCCTCCACATGGCCTTCATCAAAGACAGACCATAAAAAAATTGCCGTGGGTTTTTCAACCACATCTCCAATCTTTACCAGCTTCCCTTCCATATTCAGGAGAGATACATTGGCAAGAGAAGTGCCGGGTAAGTAAGCCAGCTGGATCGTTCCAAGCTGCCGCATCTTGTCGAGATCTTCAGTTGGAATATCCTGCGCTTTTAACTCCTCGAGGATTGTTATGATATCTTCCCTGCTTTTGGCCATTACAATTCCTCTCACAGCTATCTTTTCCAGGATGGTCCTCCTCAAATTTGGTACCTGGATCAACTCTCCGGCTTTTCGGAGGCGGGAGGTGACATTGTTCACATTGTTAAGATCATAGCAGTCAGCTTCGTCCAGACCGCTGTTGGCACACCAGGACAGGGAGTAGTTTATCAAATAGTTTTCAATGAATCTTTTGTAGCCGGGGCTACATTGCATCTTCTCAGAATTAAAATCGGCATTACTTCTGTATTCGTAATAACCTTCAGGGAATTGTCTGGAATATTCTTTATAGTATTTATTGACCAGGTACGAATAACGCTCCTTTAGGTCATTGTTCTCGTATTCGATTATGCTTTCTGCGAGACAGACAAAATCTTCAGAAAACTTTCTTTTTTTGGAGGTTTTTCCCAAAGCATCGAGACGTAAGGATTTAATAGAATCGGCTTTATGAAGAAATATTCCGGGAGCGTACTCATGGAAAGAAAGAAGCAGCTGCGCATTTCCTTCGTCCTGGAGAAACATTTCGGCCAGGAAGTTGTTGTGATCATCACCGGTTCCGCTAAAGTGAAGAGACTCATCAAAAGCTACCGTATTTGCTCTTAAGAGTAAGCTGTCACCGGGACTCAAATAAATATTCTGGGTCTCGGGTGTGTGCTGAATAAGATATAATCCTTTTTGTACATTCTCGATCTTGTAGCTAAAGCGGTTTTGGGCATCAAGAAAAATGGTGTCGAGCACCATTCCATTGTGCTTCACTACAATGTGATCATTAGTGGGATTGAGAATTTCCCCGCCAAGGTAGGCATGTGATACAGTATCTTCGTCTGCACTTCCACAGCCTGTAATTAAAAAGTGAAGGCACAGCAAAAGCAGTGCTGGCAAGGCATGGGGAGTAATATTTAAACCTAAACTATTCAAACTTCCTGGAGGGCAAAAATAAGGGATAGCAAATGTAGAAGCAGGGCATGCACCTCAATGTTAACTCATCGTTAAATAGGTAATTATAAAAGTTAATCTTTTAATGAAAGGTTATAATTGGCTACTTTTGCAAAAATTTAGATCAGACCATATGTTATCAGTTTCAAATCTATCTGTACAATTTGGGAAAAGAATATTGTTCGATGAGGTCAATACCACTTTTACTCAGGGAAATTGCTACGGAATAATAGGTGCCAATGGCGCCGGAAAATCTACTTTCTTAAAGATATTAAGCGGAAAATCTGAACCCACTTCCGGACATGTCCATCTCGAGCCGGGAAAAAGGATGTCTGTGCTGGAGCAGAACCACAACCTCTATGATGAATATCCGGTATTAGAGACGGTCATCATGGGGAACAAACCTCTTTACGATATCAAGAAGGAAATGGATGAGATCTATGCAAAAGAAGATTTCACCGATGCCGATGGGGAAAGGGTAGGAGTACTGCAGGTGGAATTTGAAGAAATGAACGGGTGGAATGCCGACAGTGAGGCAGCAGCCCTGCTTTCGAATCTTGGCATAAAGGAAGACAGCCACTACACCTCAATGGGCGACCTGGACAACAAATTAAAGGTTAGGGTCCTTCTGGCCCAGGCCTTGTTTGGAAATCCGGATGTTTTGATCATGGATGAGCCTACAAACGACCTGGATTATGAGACCATAAACTGGCTTGAGAACTTCCTTGCAAACTACGAGAACACGGTGATAGTTGTGTCTCACGACCGTCACTTCCTGGATGCCGTGTGTACCCATATCTCGGATATTGATTTCGGGAAGATCAACCACTACAGCGGTAACTATACTTTTTGGTATGAATCTTCACAGCTGGCTGCCCGTCAAAGAGCGCAGCAGAACAAAAAGGCTGAGGATAAGAAAAAAGAGCTTGAGGAATTCATTCGTCGCTTTAGCGCCAACGTTGCCAAATCTAAACAGGCTACTTCCCGTAAAAAGATGATCGCAAAGCTGAACATTGATGATATCAAGCCTTCCAGCAGAAGATATCCTGCCATCATTTTTGAAAGGGAAAGGGAAGCCGGGGATCAGATCTTGAACATTGAAGGACTCGAAGCTTCTATTGAAGGGGAAACTCTTTTCAAAGGAGTAGATATCAACCTTGCAAAAGGGGATAAGGTAGTGGTATATTCAAAAGATTCCCGTGCTACCACAGCTTTTTATGAGATCATCAATGACAAACAAAAACCTGTTGCAGGAAAATACCAGTGGGGTGTAACTACAAATCAATCATATTTACCGTTGGACAATTCCGAATATTTTGATAATGATCTAACCCTTGTTGATTGGTTAAGGCAATGGGCCAAGACCGAAGAGGAGAGAGAAGAGGTTTATATACGTGGCTTCCTTGGGAAGATGATCTTTAGTGGGGAAGAAGCTTTAAAGACCTCAAGAGTATTATCGGGAGGAGAGAAAGTGCGTTGTATGTTGAGTAGAATGATGATGATGAGAGCGAATGTTCTTATGCTTGATGAGCCAACCAACCACCTGGACCTGGAATCTATTACAGCTTTCAATAACTCCCTCAAGAACTTTAAGGGGACTGTGTTATTCACCACACATGATCACGAGTTTGCACAAACAGTGGCAAACAGGGTAATTGAACTCACACCAAACGGAGCAATTGATCGTTACATTACTTTTGACGAGTACATGAGTGACAAAAAGATAAAAGAGCAACGTGAGAAGATGTATGCTGTCTAGGCTCGGGAAGAATCGGGCTCAGAAATGAGAAATAAGTTCAGAAAGGGGTTTCAAAAATGGCATTTTTGGAACCTCTTTTTTTATGCATTTGGTTCCTTCCTGAAGAATTTGTAAAGATCGAAACCTCCGAGGATAATAAATCCAATGGCTACAATTATCCTGAAGGTGGTATACTCTGCCCCATTCACAAAAGTGAAGATGCGGTATCCACCATATCCCAGAAAAGCTATTCCCAGAAAGAGGTTGAAATAATTACGACCTGAAGCAGCACTCATTTTCATTAGTCACTATCGGGAAAGGTTTCTTTAGTGATGCGTAAAGCTTCTTCGTAGTTCTCCGATTTTGCAAACAGCAATACCTGTCCCGGCAGCCCGCCACCAAAACCGGCTCTTAAACCCGAATCAAAGTCATTTCTTATCCTGGTAGGAATACCTTTTTCTTCGAGTAGGTTTTGCAGATGTTGAACATTTACTTCGCTTCCGGTGTAAACTCTTTTATAATCTTCTTCTTCGCTCATAATATAGTATTTCCCTATAAATTTAAGAATAGGGAGTTTACTTCAGGTGCTTTTAATTTCAGTTTAACACTTGAATTTAGGCGTTATAGAACTTACTGTTCCAGTTTCCGGAGCTAAAATTCTTTCCGAGGCTAATTCCGTAGAAAAAGATAAGGGCAATAACAGATTTAAAAGAATACATAAACAGAATAAGAAACTGCGAATTTTCCCTAAACTTTGAAAAAAATACTTCTCTGATCCCAAAGGTGAGCAAAAAGCTGAAAAAGAAACTAAAGATCAAAAGATTCTCCAGGTTCTTCAAGGGCCACATGAGCACCTTTCTCAGGGGGTGCATATCGGTTCCCCATTTATGGACCAGGAAGTAATAATTATTGCCAAGAGGTGCGAAAAGCATTGGATCATCGGCATTTTCCAGCCGGAAGTATTTAGCAGGAGCCAGCATTTTGGCGCCTTTGATCCTGATTTTGTGCTGTTTTTCCAATGCTTCAATTGCAGCAAGAGCTTCCTGCGGCAAATCTCCTTTAAAGTACCTGGTATACAAAAAGCGCAATCTGTAATCAATACAGATCTTTTTGATCTGGGAGAGATGGAAGATCCTGTTGCTCTCCAGCAGGTCAAAAATCAAGGGATTAGCAACATCTTTTTCGGGGTCTGTTTCAGAAATTCGACTGAGAATATTTTCTTCTGAAGTAATTTCCCTTTCGAGAATTCTCTTCACTTCCTCCAGAACCTCCTGTTCCTTCATCTCCTTTTCGCGCAGCAACTCCATTCTCCTCTGGAGGTTAATTCTCTCTAGCAACATGTTCATTTTCATTTAGCTTCTAAAAATAGGTAATAACAACAAAACTTGCAAAACTCTCATTTTTGGCTATTTATTAAGGAACCCGGTGTTAATTTTAAGACGCTATGGTTAAATTCATTTTAAACCTTCAGCCTCAATTTTTCAGGGATAGAGATTAACCTTATCTTGAAAAGTGAACCTTAAAATCTTGTAATATGAAATTTTTCCGATACTTTTTAAGCTTAACTTTTATGGCAGGTATTCTCCTAACTTCCTGCGGCCCAAAAGTGGATGCCAATAAAAGAACTGCGAAGAGTCTTAATAGCTATAACAGTTATGCCTTTTTACCAAACCAGGACACGATCCAGACTTCCAATTATAACAACGCACTGGTCAATGAAATTGTGATAGACGAGATACGTAAGAACATGCAGGATCTCAACTATCGGCTTGACCGTAATCAACCCGATCTATTAGTGTATTATCACCTTATGCTTGATGAGGAAATGGCGGTAAACGCGAATCCTGTATATACCAACTATAGTTATTATCGTCCCGGATTTTATGTTGGGCCGTATTACAGAAATTATGCCTACAATAACTATTTTACGGTGCCAAGAATCGTTGGAAATGGAATAGAACAGGTGCCGTATAAGGAAGGTACTATAGTGATTGACCTTATCGACCGCAGGACCAATGAGATCGTGTGGAGAGGTAAAGCCGAAGATCTTGTAGCACCGGGTAACCTGGACGATGAAATAAGATCTTACGTAGATGCTATTTTTGAGAAGCTACCGAGATAAAAGCAATTGCTGATCCAATTAAAAAAGGCTGTTCCTTTCGAACAGCCTTTCTTTTTATCTAAGCTCAGCTCCCAGTTGTTTTTCCAGGTTTTGCTGAAGTTTGTTCATGATTTTATCGATCTGCTTATCGGTAAGGGTTTTCTTCTCATCCTGAAGAATAAAACTTACCGCGTAGCTCTTCTTTCCTTCCGGAAGGTTGGCACCTTCATACACATCGAAAAGATTTACTTCCTTAAGCAGGTCCTTTTCGGTTCTAAAGGCAATCTCATGGATCTCCTCAAATTTTACCGAATTGTCCAGAAGAAGGGCAAAGTCCCTTCTCACAGCCTGAAATTTAGAAATTTCCCTGAACTTATGCTGCTGATTTTTGGAGGTCTCCACAACTAGATCCCAGTTAAAGTCGGCATATAGTACTTCCTGCCCAATGTCGAATTTCTTCAGGATTTTCTTTTTGACCACCCCAAAATCCACGAGCCTGGTCTTGTTATGGGTGATAGAAATACCTTCAGAAAAAATATCATTTTTGACAGGCGAGGTTTTTATGCTGGAAATACCCAATCTCTCTAAAACTGAAGTAACTACACCTTTAAGATAGAAGAAATCCCCCTTCTGTACCTTATTTGCCCAGGTTTCCCTGTTGCGGTTTCCGGAAAGGAAGATCGAAAGATGTTTTTGCTCCTCCCTGTTGCCATAGTTGTGGTAGGTCTTTCCGAATTCGAAAAATTTGAGATCTGCACGTTTCCTGTTCAGATTGTAGCTTACGGCCTCAAGACCCGAAAACAACATGGACTGCCTCAATACCGAAAGCTCCTGGCTAAGGGGATTGAGCATCTTTACGGCATGTTCTTCCTTAAGCTGGTCGCTCAAGCCCATATAAGCAGGCGTAGTAAGAGAATTTGCCATGCTTTCAAAGAATCCCTGGCCTACGAGCTGCCCGGCAATTAAATTTTGAAGCTTGTAATCTTCAAAACGAGTTGAATTGGCAACAGATGCGTTGATCTTTTCCCCGAATTCAATATTATTATAGCCATAAACCCTGAGGATCTCTTCTATAACGTCGGCTTCGCGCTTTACATCCACACGGTATGGAGGGATCGTAAGTCCCATCCCGGTTTCGGTAACGTTATTGACCCTGATTTCCAGAGAGGCCAGAATTGATTTGATAGTTTCCTTAGAAAGATTTTGGCCTATTAGGGTATTGATCTTTTCAAATGTCAGGAACACTGGAAAATCTTCGATCTTCTTTGGGTAATGATCATCGATATCACTGGAGACGCTTCCTCCTGCCAATTCCTGAATCAATAGAACGGCGCGCTTAAGAGCATATTCGGTGATATTTGGATCTATACCTCGTTCATATCTAAAGGAAGCATCTGTATTCAAACCATGGCGTTTTGCTGTTTTTCTTACAGTAACGGGATTGAAGTATGCGCTTTCAATAAAAAGATTTGTTGTTCCTGAAGTAACTCCGCTTCCTATACCTCCAAAGACTCCGGCAATAGCCAAAGGTTTCTCTGCATCACAGATCATAAGATCTTCTTCATGAAGCTCTCTTTCTATCTCGTCAAGGGTGGTAAATTTTGTTCCGGAATCCAGGGTTTTAACAATGATCTCATTTCCCGTGATTCTGTCGGCATCAAAGGCATGCAGAGGTTGTCCCAGTTCGTGCATCACATAATTTGTAATGTCTACCACGTTGTTCTTTGGAGTGATGCCTATCGATTTAAGCCGGTTTTGAAGCCATTTAGGAGATTCTTTGATTTCCACGCCAGAAATAGTTACACCACAGTACCGCGGTGCAAGTTCGGCATTTGTGATCTTCACAGGAATTTTTCGGCTGCGGCTGTCCACGTGGAAACTGCTCACCGATGGGGTTATCAACTCCTGGTTCTCTCCCTGTTGCTGTAAACCTGCTTTGAGGTCCCGGGCTACTCCCCAGTGGCTCATAGCATCGGCACGGTTGGGTGTTAAACCTATTTCAAAAACAAGATCATCTTCAATTTCAAAAAGTTTTGCTGCAGGTGTTCCGGGCTCCAGATCTTCATCAAGGATCATAATGCCATCATGACTTTGCCCCAACCCCAGCTCATCTTCTGCACAGATCATCCCGTGACTGCTCTCTCCACGAATCTTACTCTTCTTGATCTCCCACGGGCTTCCTTTTTCATCATAAAGGGTAGTTCCTACAGTTGCTACCGGTACCTTTTGCCCTGCTGCCACATTGGGTGCACCACAAACGATCTGTACCGGCTCGCCATTACCCAGGTTCACTGTAGTAACTTTGAGGCGATCGGCATTGGGATGTTGCTCACAAGTAAGCACCTCGCCAACAACAATTCCTTTCAGGCTGCCTTTTACACTCTGAAACTCATGAATTCCTTCTACCTCCAGACCCAGATCTGTCAGCAATTCCCCTGTTTCTTCAGGACTGCGATTAATCTTTATAAATTGTCTGAGCCAGTTATATGAAATCTTCATTGAATAATTTTTTCCAGCTGCAAAGATAGTATTACGAATGATTTTGGCATAATAAAAAAGGAAGGAGAATGAGCTCTCCTTCCTTTAAAATTATTCGAAATAAAGCGTCTATTTGGTCATATTCATAGCATAAACTCTTTCCCATTCATTATTGTCGTTCTCTTCCATGATCACCCAATCCAGTTCATTGTCTGAGATCTTTTTTATCTCGTGCTTTAACTGCATTTCTTCGCCTTCTCTTGTTGTAAAGATATCCACTAGCTCAAAATGATTATCACTTAAGGTTTTCATTTTCATTTTAGAAACCTCGATCCCTCTTAATCTGTCGGAATTAAAATAAGCGACCTCAAATTCATCATCCAGTGCATCATAAGTAATGATCCTCACGCCGTCGCGTTCATTCTGTTCATTGTAATGGTGAATTACTATGGAGTTTATCTCCTCATCAAATTCGATCTTATCCTTTGTCTTCATCTTTGTGGCTTCTTTGCCGTCTTCATAAGCAGTAGCATCTATATTCCAGTCGCCGAGCAGAAAATCCATCTGCTTGTGTTTTTTATCAAGTTTGGCCATTTTGCTCCTGGTCATAGGATTAAGCGTATTTTTCTCCCAGTCATCACTGGAGCCCTTGGAAAGAGCAGCCGAAGCACCAGAATAAAAATGGGGAAATCCCTCAAAATTAAAAAAGCCCCAAAAGAAGCTTTTTTATACATCCATATATGTTAATCATAAACATTCATTAACCAAAACAGAGATTTCAAAAGAGACAAATCCGCATTCAGGAGTATCTACGGTATATACTGTATTATATTCCCCAGCCAAACTACCACTCTTTATTTGGTCTAGCAGCTCGGCCATTGTAGGATTAAAAGTACCTGTAATAGTTTTTAGGCTGGTACTTAAAAAAATTTGATTCTTATAATAGTTTGTTACGCCTAGGAGGGAAATATCGTCAACTTGAGCAGTACAAAGAGTAGAAGAGACATTACTGTAGTAATTTTCACAAGGATCTTCTACAATAGGGCACTCCTGAATGTCATAATTCATGTAGAACCAATTTCCATTTGGTCCCTGAATATCACCTACCCATGAAGCATAAGACTCTGTTCCATCAGTAAAATCTCCTTTTGCTGCTAATACGATCTTCTGATTATCTCCAAAATTTAATTCTTCTAATGAAAAAACTAATTCGTGATATTGTACTGAAGGACTAAAATCAAGATTTATTTCCATTTGACCGGGAGGTAAATTTCCTTTTCCTACAGTAGGAAATCCTGAATAGTCTTCGGCTATGTGTAGCTTGAGATTTTCTAAAGCAAATCCATCTTCAGCAGCAATTAAAAGATAAAGGTTTTCATTGTCATTAGTTATATGTAGTTGACCGTAGTCTCCAAAATATTCAAGAATAACAATATCGCATCCTTCAGCTTGAAAAGATGCGTTGAGATCTTTAATCGAATCCTCACTGACTTCAGGTTCTTCAATGGAACAGGAAGTTAATAATAACATAGGCAGGAGCAGTAAAAGTAGCTTTTTCATAATTCTTTATTTTAAATGGTTAAACACTAGAAAATTACAATAAGATCAGCCTATGATCTCGTTTTTCCCTTTTTTATCGATATCATGGAATTAATTGCTGTTCAAAAGCATTTTATTTAATTTATTTTAAGATTATTTATTTTTTATTATGAAGTACTTCTATAAATTACTTCTTAAATATTGGTTTATCCTGTTAAGTTATTGTGAATAATTATTAGTGTAAAGAAGAAAAATTCCTACGTTGTGAAGAAGATAGAATTTGCTTAAAAATTATCTTTGATCATCTTCAGTTCAGAGCCTTCTAAAAAAAATAGGTAGTGGCAATAGTAAAGCAGTCTTTAAAGTTTTTCCGGAAAAGAAAAGTAGATAAAGGGTAAAAGAACTGAAAACTTGGAGGTCATTTCTCCATGAGTACATAAAAAAGGTCGTCCACTTATTAGTAGACGACCTTCTTAATTTCAGGTTTACTTGCTATCCTAACAATTAGTTGCATTCTTGTACATCAACAGCAACTTCCACAGAATAAAGGCCGCATTTCGTATCAATTGTGTAGGTGCTGGTAAAAATTCCGGTACCACCTTCCTGATTAAATTGGTTTAGTAGTTGTTGCATAGAAGGATTCCAGCTTCCATTGGTAGGAAGATTGGTGTGCAAAATTATCTGATTTTTGTAATACGCTGAAAAACCACTAAGGGTGGGATTATTGATTTGAGAAGAGCAAAGTGTTTTAGAAATGTCATTTGCTTTATATCCCTCACTTACACTTATAGTAAATGATATTGAATCCGAACCCTCAACACATTTCACTCTTTTGTCTACGGTATAGGTAATGGTATAAGTACCTGCTCCTATAGCCGGATCAAATGTAGAACCGTCCAGTACCCCAGGAGCAGCTGTAAATACTCCACCTTCTATGGCTTCCGGACCAACAAGACTGTTAAGATCAATAACAGGCTGGTCTGTACACACACCTGATAAATCAGCAATTGTCCCTGCTTCAGCATTTCTACTTTGGATAATTTGAGCCGCAATTTCTATAGTGACCGTCCCGCAATCTCCTGCAACAACAGTATAGTCGGTAGGTAGATAGGTTTCACCCTGCTGATATTGTGCAAGCAAAGTTTCCATCGTAGGGTTAAAGGTGCCATTAGTGGGTAAACTACTGTAAAGCATTATCTGAGCCCGATAAAAGTTTCTAAATCCCAAAACAGTAGGATTGTTAATAGCGTTTGAACACACCTCTACATAGATATCGCTTCCGCAGACAGCAGTAGCATCGTATTGAGCCTCTATTGTTTCAATGTCAAACTTGGGAACAATTAATTTCTCATCTTCAATTGGTTCAACTGAACAAGATAAGGTTGCAGTGGCAAGCAACAATAATAGTAATAGTTTTTTCATCTCAATTTATTTTATAATTAGGAGAACGAATGTAATAAATAGCTTAAAGCAGTTTTGATGATTTCGATGTCAGGAGAGAATAGTCGTTGAAGGAATTCCATGACTAAAATTTTTAAAATTTTTGTAAGAATACTACCTTTTTATATGGAGGAATTAAGAATTATTGAAAAATTCCTTGTGCCAAAAGGCCCCGGAGTGGGGCCTTATAATCATATTAAGGTCGATTATAATCCACAGAACAATTAATGTTTCCTGTTTCATCAAAAATTTCTTCCCTCTTTCTTAGCTGACCAATCACCCACGCCGTTACCCCCAGTAAACTCTAGAGTAATGATAACCACTTCGCAAGCTTCTATATCTCCTTCCCATCTCGTAACTCTAGATTTAGAATTTAAGATTTATTGATGGTTCTCATCAGGTTCTAAAAAGTTACTGGCTTTGGAAATAATCTCAGTTCCTTTAGTAAAGACCTCCCTGAATAACCACTGATCCTGCTTCCGCGGCTGTAAAAGTAAATTCTAGAAGTCGATTTTCTGTACAAGACAAATTTGCTAATAGTTCGTTGGAGCAGTTACAATCATCAAAAGTGAAATCCAAAATCAGTATACGATATTCTTTCCTGAGTTATTTCTCCCGTGTAATCTCCGTATGCTTGGACGTAAATAAGTAGTTCTTCATTAGGATCAAAATTGGCAACAGGGAACATCCAAAGCAAATCTATTGGTCCATCAACGAATACATTCGGCTCATTCTGCACCTGGTTATTGCCATCATTTAAAGTTGTAAGCTCATCTAAAAACCAGATGAAAACTTCATCAGGATGTTCTTCACTTGACGTAATCTCGACATAAAGGTTGTTGCAATCATTCCAGATTGCCAGCGTACCTCTAAGATTTCCCGATTTTCCCGCATAGAACTCCCAATGGATCTGCAGTTTCTGCAGCAGTAGTATCATTCTTACTGCCCGACCTGGCGTTAAGATAATCCAAGAGATTATTTTCCACAGGCTTGGCGCTAGAAACTGCCAAGGTTACAGCTACAAAAAGTAATAAGATTTTTTATAAGGTAATTTTGGTTAATTAAACAAACTGAGCTAAAGTAAAGAATGAGTTGTAACCTTCTCAGTTATTTGATGAGATTGTAAGAAAAGTCGACGTGTGGGAATTAACTGATATAATTCCAGATGGTTTTCTCCTTGACCAGTTGGGAATAGGTAAATTTTACAATCCTGTTCTTCTCCATTTGCAGGTTAGGATCTTCCTTTAAAAGTTGTAAAGCACAGTGACGGGCGGTCTTTAAAATGTCATTGTCCCTAACGATGTCGGCAATCTTTAGGTTGAGGACTCCGCTTTGCTGAGTTCCCATTAGATCCCCGGGACCTCTAAGCTTTAAATCTACTTCTGCGATCTCGAATCCGTCAGACGTACGAACCATAGTTTCAAGGCGGGTCTTGCTGTCATTGGAAAGTTTATGGCCGGTCATAAGGATGCAAAAACTCTGCTCAGCGCCACGGCCCACGCGACCTCGCAGCTGGTGTAATTGAGAGAGTCCAAAACGCTCTGCACTCTCAATGATCATCACGCTGGCATTGGGAACATTTACCCCGACCTCAATTACCGTAGTAGCCACCATGATCTGGGTTTCACCCTTTACAAACCGGTCCATCTCATAATCCTTGTCGGCCGGCTTCATCTGTCCGTGTACGATGGAGATCTGGAATTCGGGCATAGGGAATTCCCGGGCAATACTCTCATAGCCGTCCATGAGGTCTTTGTAATCCATGGTCTCAGATTCCTGTATAAGGGGGTATACGACATAGACCTGTCTGCCTTTCCTTATTTCATCACGAATAAACCGGAATACTTTGAGCCTGTTACTATCATACCTGTGAACGGTCTTGATCTCTTTTCTTCCCGGCGGCAGTTCATCGATTACCGAAACGTCGAGGTCGCCGTAAAGGCTCATGGCCAGCGTACGGGGAATAGGAGTGGCGGTCATTACAAGGACGTGAGGCGGCAGGTGATTCTTTTTCCAAAGTCTTGCCCGCTGTGCCACTCCAAAGCGGTGCTGCTCATCTATAATAGCAAGCCCGAGATTATGGAACTTTACTTTTTCTTCGAGCAGGGCATGGGTACCTATCAATAAATGTAGTTCTCCGCTTTCCAGAGCTTCGTGGATCTCCCTTCTTTCTGCAGTCTTTGAAGAACCCGTGAGGAGCCTGACATTAATCCCCAGATCTGCAATCAGTTCCGAAATTCCGTTAAAGTGCTGAATAGCAAGAATTTCTGTAGGAGCCATAAGACAGGCTTGAAAACCGTTGTCCAGCGCTAACAAAACGCTCATCAAGGCCACAATCGTTTTTCCAGATCCAACATCCCCCTGCAACAACCTGTTCATCTGGGCACCGCTACCAAGATCCTGCCGTATCTCTTTAATTACTCTTTTTTGAGCATTGGTCAATTCAAATGGAAGATACTTCTCGTAAAATTCGCTGAAGTGTGTTCCCACCTCTTCAAAAGGAAAGCCTTTTATCTTTTTCTTCCTTATCAGGTTCTTCATTAACAGCTGCAGCTGAATGTAGAACAGCTCTTCAAACTTTAGCCTGAACTGGGCTTTAGCCAACAACTCCTGACTCTTTGGAAAGTGGGCGTTGAATAAAGCTTCTGCTTTTGGTAACAAATGTAGTTCCTCCTTTATGCCTTCGGGGAGAGGATCCACGAACTTACCGCCACTTTCGAGAAAAAGTTGTTGTACGCAGCGGCTTATCACCCGGTTGGTTACCCCGGCTTTCGCAAGTTTTTCTGTAGAAGGATAAACGGGTTGCATCGCGGTTCGCAGTTGTTTTTTATAATCCTCCACCAGTTCCATTTCCGGATGGGGCATACTAAAAACTCCGTTATACCAGTTGGTTTTTCCGTAGATGACGTAAGGAGTGTTGATCTTCAGGTTTTCCCGGATCCATTTTTGACCCCTAAACCAAACAAGTTCTATTTTTCCGGAGTCATCAACGAAATCGGCCACAAGACGTTTACCTTTCTTTTGCTCTACTGTTCGCAGGTGCACAATTTTGCCGACAATTTGAACCTCGGCAGAATTCCTTTCGAGTTCCCTGATCTTATAGAACCTGGTCTTGTCAAGATAACGGTTGGGAAAAAAATTGAGCAGGTCTCCGTAAGTGTGAACACCAATCTCCTTCCGAAGAATATCTGCCCTGTTGGGACCAATGCCCTTCAGGTAGTCAATGGGGGTTTGCAGCAGACTGGCATTCATGGAAACGAAGATAAAAAAAAGCCTTTTAGGAAGGCGAGTTTTTCCGGGATTGCGACAGGTAGCTTATATTTGAAATATGAAAAATTCCTTTTTCTTCCTGCCGGCGGCACTTTTCAGCTTTTTTGTCTCTGCACAACAGCCGGCGCCGGTAGATTTCACCAAACTAGAGGGAGTGATCACAATTAACCCTTCAAAAAAGGCAGTTTCAGGAGAAATTATCTTCGAATTCGACATTTTAGAGCAGGTAGACAGCCTTTTTATAGACGCTCAAAAAATGAATTTTTCTGAAGTGTTTCTGAATAATGAACCTATCGACTTCGGAAGTGATAAAAAGAAATTTTGGATCACGGGTGACATGCCTTTGGGAAAGGATCAGGAGTTAAAGCTGAAATATTCCGCAACTCCGGAACAGGCCATGTACTTTATTCCCAAGAAGCCGCAAGGGATAGAGGAACAGGATTTCCAGGTGTGGACACAGGGGCAGGGTAGATATACTTCGCACTGGCTTCCCAGTTTTGATGATCCTTCAGAAAAATTGGAATTTGATCTCAGCTTCATTTGTCCCTCTAAGGACGTGCTTATTTCCAATGGAGAACTGGTGAAAAAGGAGCAGGTAAATGACTCTCTTTCTCTATGGCAGTTCGATATGAAGATGCCCATGAGTAGCTATCTAGTCGCCGTCGCTGCAGGAAATTTCAGTGAGGTAACCGATCTGACGACAGGCACTGCCATGCAGTTCTATTTTCCTGTGGGGATGGAAGATCGCGTGGAACCAACCTACCGCCACAGTACATTTTTGATGAACTTTTTTGAAAGAGAAACAGGCGTTCCTTATCCCTGGCAAAACTACAAGCAGATCCCTGTTCGGGATTTTCTTTATGCCGGAATGGAAAATACGGGAACTACTATTTTTTCTGATATATTCTTGGTGGATTCCATTGGCTATAATGATCAAAATTACGTCAACGTAAATGCCCATGAGCTTGCTCACCAGTGGTTTGGGAATCTTGTGACTGCGGAAAGGCCCGAAGATCACTGGCTTCAGGAAGGATTTTCAACCTATTACGCATTACTTGCCGAAAAAGAGATTTTTGGAGAGGATTATTTTTACCGGAAGCTTTTCAAAACAGCCGAAGAGCTGAAAAATTTGAGCGACACCGGGAAAGGACAGGCTGTGGTTTCTGAAGGTGCCAGTTCGCTGACTTATTATCAAAAGGGAGCCTGGGCATTACATATTATTAGAGAGAAAATAGGAAAGGCAGCTTTTGATAAAGCGGTAAAGAATTATTTGGAAAAATATAAATACTCGACGGCAACTACAGAAGATCTCATTTCCGAAATGGAGACGGCGAGTGGACAGGACCTTTCCCGTTTTGTGGAGGACTGGCTAAAGCAATCAGCTTTTCAGGGAACTGAGGCTCTGGAATCTTTAAAGAAGTCTCCTTTTATACAAAAATACCTGGAGCTGGCTGCAGCTAAGCCACTGCCGGTTTCAGAAAAGAAGAATCTCCTGTTAAGAGCGCTAAGCTTTCCCGTCAATGATTATTTAGGTCAGGAAGCCGTGCTACAGCTCGCGTTGGAGGATCCTGTTGAGGTCCTGGACCTCTACAAAAAGGCATTTTCAAGTGGTAATCTTTTTACCCGGCAGGCCATCGCATTTTCCCTGCAACAGGTTCCGGAGCAATTGAAATCGGAGTACGAAAGTTTGCTTTCAGATGAATCCTACCTGACCCGGGAAATGGCGCTCTTCAACTTATGGAACTCCTTTCCTGAAAACCGCCTGGATTACCTTCAAAAACTGGAAGGAACAGAGGGCTTTCTGGACAAGAACATCAGGACGCTTTGGCTAACGTTGAGTCTGGCAACGCCCGAAGTAGAGACAGCTCTAAAGCAGCAGTATATTCAGGAGCTAAGAGGGTACACTGCTTCTCACAACAGATTTCAGGTACGGGAGAATGCATTTGGATACCTGTACCAGTTAAATGCCTTTGATGAAGAAAGTCTGCGCAACCTTGAAGATGCAACAAAACATCATAATTACCGGTTCAGGGATTTTGCCAAAAAGCTGCTTGAGACGATCAAGCCGTCCCTTGGCAGTAACTAATCGATCAAAAACAGTTTAAAGATCCTTTAGCTTCTGAATTTTGCAGGATAGGTATAAACAGGAGTAGCCCAATAATTTTCAGGCTTGACTTTTGGCCTTCCTGGGTTCTAAGAAATCACCACAAATTCTTGACTTCTTTCTTGATATATGAAAGTCCCGTTTCGCTTGGTGGCTGCTGGTCTATAAGGGAAGTCACTATTTGTTGCCGCAAATCATCGGCTGTGTTAATGTCTTCCCGGGCGGCAGTCTTCCTGATGTTGGTGATCGTAGCATTTTTAGAAGCCTTGATCACATTCCAGCATTCATCGCTAATGTAGATCTGTTGTGCCAGGTTGTGCTCAAATTCTTGTTCAATGCTCTTGATCAAAAGATTGGTATAGGCCTCTTTTGAATTTCCGGCAGGTTTTACTCGTACAAGGAGATTTCCCGGCGAAATTCTTTCAAGAAAGAGAGCCATTCTCTCATAGGCCTGCAGCCTTAATGGAAGGGCGTGTTTTTGAGATTCCTTGTGAAGCAAAAACCGGCGCCGCCGCTCCTCATTTTGAGTATGGAGGTTAAAGAAATAAAAGGCGATTATTCCTACCACAACAGCAGGTAGGAGGTAGAACAACAACTGTAAAATAGAATCTTCTGTCATAAAATTATTATTGATCTGAGACCGAGGTGTCTTCGGTTTCTACCTCTTTCACATCGGTTTCTTCTCCTTTTCTATAGGAGCCCCCTAAGTTAAGACATCCTGCTAAAGTAGCAACAGAATCAAATGGAACTTTTGTTTTGTTGTACTTAAAGGTTTCGGCAAGGGTCTGGGCAATGAATCTGTCGCCCAGGTTGATCTCTACATCATCCATGGTGAACTGGCAGGGATGTTCATAGCCGCAGGCATGTGTGATCTCCAGCAATTCTTTTCGAAAGTTATTGAAGTAGTAATTCACTCTTTCGGCTTTGTTTTTCACATTAATTCCTGCCTGCAACCATCGGTTCTGGGTAGCCACCCCGGTAGGGCAGGTGTTGGTGTGGCAGGATTGTGCCTGTATACATCCAATACTAAGCATTGCTTCCCTGGCAACACTAATGCAGTCAACCCCCAAAGCAAAAGCCATAGCGGCTTTGGCGGGAAAACCGAGTTTGGCGCTACCAATGAACACGATCTTATTGGTGAGATCTCTGGCCTGGAAGATCTGGTAGAGATCTGTAAATCCATACAACCAGGGTAAGGCCACGTGGTCGGCAAAACTTGGCGGAGCTGCTCCCGTTCCACCTTCACCGCCGTCGACAGAAATAAAATCCGGACCCCGATTGGTTTCGACCATAATACTTGCTAATTCGCGCCATTCATCAAGCTTACCTATTGCAGCTTTTACTCCAACAGGAAGTCCCGTATGTTCAGCAATTTCTTCGATCCAGTCCACCATCTCCTGCATATTGCTAAAGGTGCTGTGGGAAGGAGGGGAAAGCACGTCCTTACCCATTGGTACATGCCTGATCTCAGAAATTTCCCGGGTGATTTTAGAAGCCGGAAGTACCCCACCCTTTCCCGGTTTGGCACCCTGAGAGAGTTTTATCTCGATAGCGCGAATGCTGGGATATTCCTCAACCATTTTTACAAGCTTTTCCATGGAAAAACTGCCATCGGGATTTCTAACGCCAAAGTATCCCGTCCCAATCTGGAACACGACATCGGCACCTTTCTTATGATAGGGTGATAATCCACCTTCTCCAGTATTATGGAAAGCGTAGGATTTTTTACAGCCAATGTTGAGGGATTCAATGGCCCGGGCACTTAAAGAGCCAAAGCTCATAGCCGAAACGTTGATGACCGAAGCGGGTCTAAAGGGGCGACGCCTGTTGTGATGTTCTCCAATGACCTTCGCGCAGGCCAGGAAATATGGATCCTCACGATTGATATGCTTTTCAGGCATGTGGTAAGGGATGACCGCATTGTTGATAAAGACATAATTTACTTCATTGATATCCTGGTCTGTACCAAAACCTTCGTAATTATTCTCATTTTTGGATGATGCATATACCCAGCCCCGTTCAATGCGATTGAAAGGCAGTTCTTCCCTGTTACCTGCAACGATATACTGCCGTAGTTCGGGGCCAATGCTCTCGAGCATGTACCTGAAGTGACCCACTAAAGGAAAGTTGTGCAGGATGGTGTGTTTCTTATTAATGTATATATCATAAATGACCACCAGGACGAAAAAAACAAGGAGCCATACCCACCAGGAGAGATCTCCCAGAAACTCAAGAACATTATCCATAAAACAAGTTTTTGGCTAAAAACCAAAAGTTAGTTTATAAAGCAGCAGCTCCAAAATTAATTTCTTTAAAAAAATTGTAAAATGCCTGAAAAAGGAGTCTCGTAAAGGTTAAAAAGAAACAACCGCGGGGTTCGGTTTTTAGCTCATTTTACTTATTTTCACCGTTCAAAAGAAGATAAAATTGGAATCCTATTTAGCCGAACTGAATGATGCACAGAGGGCTCCGGTCTTGCAAAAAGACGGAGCTATGATCGTAATTGCAGGTGCGGGATCGGGCAAGACACGTGTTCTTACCTATCGCATAGCCTACCTTATGAGCCAGGGAGTTGATGCCTTTAATATTTTGGCACTTACCTTTACTAATAAGGCAGCCCGTGAAATGAAGACGCGTATTGCAAAGATCGTGGGGAATAGCGAAGCCAAGAACCTGTGGATGGGAACCTTTCACTCCATCTTTGCTAAAATGCTGC
Source organism: Salinimicrobium aquimaris (assembly GCF_035607535.1). Classification (NCBI taxonomy): domain Bacteria; kingdom Pseudomonadati; phylum Bacteroidota; class Flavobacteriia; order Flavobacteriales; family Flavobacteriaceae; genus Salinimicrobium; species Salinimicrobium aquimaris. The sequence goes on along the minus strand of NZ_JAYDZX010000001.1, from coordinate 615,662 downwards.
GTTTCGAAGCCGATAAGCTTGGGTATCCCTCGAACTTTACGATTTACGACACTCAGGATTCCCAGCGGCTTATTTCGGCAATCATAAAAGAAATGGGGCTGGATAAGGATGTCTACAAATACAAGCAGGTCTATTCCCGCATCTCTTCCTATAAGAATAGTTTGATCACAGTAAAAGCTTATTTCCAGAATCCGGAACTTATGGAGGCCGATGCCATGTCGAAAAAGCCGCGCCTGGGTGAGATCTACAGGGAATATGTCGACAGGTGTTTCAAGGCGGGGGCAATGGATTTTGATGATCTCTTGCTCAAGACCAATGAATTGCTCAACAGGTTTCCAGATGTGCTTCAGAAGTATCAGAATCGCTTCAGGTATATCCTGGTTGACGAGTATCAGGATACTAACCACTCACAATATCTTATTGTGAAAGCACTTTCAGATAAATTTCAGAATATATGTGTGGTAGGAGATGATGCGCAGAGTATCTATGCTTTTCGAGGGGCTAACATCAACAATATCCTGAATTTTCAGAAGGATTATGACGACGTACAGACTTACCGTCTTGAACAGAATTATCGTTCTTCTAAAAATATCGTGGAGGCTGCTAACTCCATTATCGAAAAGAACAAGACCAGGCTGGAAAAGGTGGTATGGACGGCGAATGAGGATGGTCCAAAGATCGTGGTGAACAGGTTGCTTACCGATGGGGAGGAAGGAAGGTTTGTTGCGAGTTCCATTTTTGAGAATAAAATGGAGCAGCAGTTGAAGAATGGAGACTTTGCAATTCTTTACCGCACCAATGCCCAGAGTAGGGCCATGGAAGATGCTCTTCGAAAAAAAGATATTCCGTATCGAATTTATGGCGGACTTTCATTTTACCAGCGCAAGGAGATCAAAGATGTTCTCTCATATTTGCGATTAGTGATCAACCCGAAAGATGAGGAGGCCCTTAAGCGGGTGATCAATTACCCCGCCCGTGGGATCGGTCAAACTACTGTAGACCGCTTAACAATTGCAGCGAACCATTATAAAAGATCCATTTTTGAGATCATTGAAAATCTGGACAGGATCGATCTCAAGATAAACAGGGGTACCAAAAATAAGCTGGAGAACTTTGTCAACATGATCAAAAGTTTCCAGATCATGAATGAAACAGCCGATGCCTTCACTATAGCCGAGAATGTTGCAAAGAAGACCGGTTTGCTTCAGGAGCTCAAAAAAGATGGGACTCCCGAGGGTATTGCCCGAATCGAAAACATTGAAGAACTGCTTAACGGGATGCGGGATTTTGTGGAAGGCCAGAAAGAACTTGCAGATGCCACAGGATCCCTTACAGAATTCCTGGAAGATGTTGCCCTTGCCACCGATATGGATAAAGATTCAGGCGATGATGACAGGGTTGCTTTGATGACCATTCACCTGGCAAAAGGACTGGAATTTCCTTTTGTGTATATCGTTGGAATGGAAGAGGATCTTTTTCCTTCGGCCATGAGTATGAACACAAGATCTGAACTTGAGGAAGAACGCCGTCTCTTTTATGTAGCGCTCACCCGGGCAGAGAAAAAAGCTTTTCTCACCTATACCCAGTCGCGCTATCGCTGGGGGAAATTAGTGGACGCCGAACCGAGTAGATTCATAGAGGAGATCGATGACAAGTTTCTCGAATTTATGGTCCCTCAGGATGAATATAAATACAAACCCCTAATAGATACCGATATATTTGGGGAAGTGGATAAAAGTAAATTCCGCCAAACCAAGCCTGTGAACGGGACGCCGCCACCGTCTCATAAACCTACAGATGAACAACTCCGGAAGCTGAGGAAACTGCGGCCGGCCACTTCTCCGAATGCTCCGGTACCTTCTGGTCCTGCTGTGAAACTGGAGGCAGGAGATGAGGTAGAGCATATGAGATTTGGAAAAGGAAAAGTCCTGAGCATAGAAGGGGTAGGGCAGGATAAAAAAGCTGAGATCAATTTCGAGAATGGCGGAATTAAAAAACTACTCCTCAAATTCGCTAAGCTCAAAGTACTTTCCTGAGGTTAAGTATATGTTATTCTTTAGGTTAAGCTGGTTCTTCTTTTTAATTTTAAAAATAAAAAATGATAAGAGAAGGAACAGAAGTAACATGGAAATGGGGCAAGGGAACAGCTACCGGGAAGGTAGAAGATACCTTTGATCATGAAGTCACCCACACAATCAAAGGGACAAAGGTCACCCGCAAGGGAAAACCTGATAACAAAGCTCTGTACATAAAGCAGGAAAACGGAAATGAAGTTCTTAAGCTTGAAAGCGAAGTAGAGAGAAAGGACTAATTTTTCCTGAAAGTTATATCAAAAGGCCCTGAATTTTTTGTAATTTTTGGTGCATTTAAATAATTACAACTATGGCAGAGTTAATCAGGATCTATGAAGAGAACCCAAATCCAAAGGAAATAAAAAGAGTTGTGGAGGCCTTAAGAGATGGAGGCCTTATTATTTATCCTACGGACACAGTTTATGGTCTGGGTTGTGATATAACGAATAATGCAGCTCTGGAGCGAATAGCTCAGGTTCGAGGGGTCAAGTTAGAAAAGGCCAACTTTTCCTTTATCTGTGAAAGTCTGAGCAACCTTTCAGATTATGTAAGGCAGATAGATACTCCAACTTTTAAGATCCTCAAGCGGAATTTACCCGGTCCTTACACCTTCGTTCTTCCGGGGAACAACAATTTGCCATCGGTTTTTAGAAAGAAGAAAACTGTTGGTATCCGGGTTCCCGATAACAACATCTGCAGGGCGCTCGTCGCCGGCCTGGGTAACCCTATTGTCTCCACATCTATTCGTGATGATGACGAGGTTCTGGAATATACTACAGATCCCGAGCTCATCCTTGAAAAATGGGATCATCTGGTAGATATTGTTATCGACGGTGGGTACGGAGATAATATCCCTTCTACGGTAATAGATCTTACTACTCCCGAACCCGAGGTGATCAGGGAAGGTAAAGGTAGTTTAGAGATACTCTAGTTGTTCCAGAACATCTGGAAGTACCTTTTGTTCGAAATAATCATGTAATTCCCGGGGGGAAAGTATATGTCCTTTCTTTTTAGCTGCTTCGGCCAGCAGGTATCCTTCATAGGAAGCCTGTTTTCTCTGAAGGGGTGTACCATGATGTTGTTCAAATTCAAAAGAACAATCTCCTGCCTGATAAAAAAGTTCAAAGAATTCTTCTGCTCTTTTCCAGTTATATGTTGCACCACGTTTATGGGTCATATAATATCCCGAAAAGAAGTCGGCTTCCAGTTCCAATGTTCTGGTTCTTTCTGCCGCACTGTCAAAAGCCAGCGGATACCAGAGATCCATATGCTGGAACTGGATCTGGTGTGCCCATTCATGAGTCAGGATCCCTGTCCAGACTATTTCTTCCTCCAGGCCGGTCTCCGCAAAAAGTTGAATAAGACCATCTCCAATGACAATTCTCCCGTTGTAAGAGGCATATCCATCACTGGAAATAAATGGGGACTCCAGTAAAACCGCGGAGATGCTGTTGTAGTAGAGGATCTCTTCGGCCAGGGGGATAAGGTGTTCCTTTTCTTCTACATCTTCGATTAGGTACCATAGAATATCTATGAGTTTATCTTTGTTATTTAGAGTCTCGTTGTGCTGTCCATAGACCTGTATTTCTTTGTCCATGTCCCAAAACCTCTCCAGATCTCTTACGAGTCTTTGAACCAGTTGAGTGTGTTCCCCATTTTTACCAAAATACTGTTCCCCAATGGGCAGAAAAGGAGCATAACGGTTTAGGTGTATGTACTGCTGAAAATTTGCCATTGCGACAGAGTCTGCTGCAAGTGCAGTAAAGTGTTTCCATTGTACTTCCGAAAATTTTGTAGCCCCACATTCGGTTGGAACAATAGCATTGAGCACTGCCTCCTGCAGGTTCTCGGAAATCAGCTGGATACTGGGAGCAATCGATTTATCAGAAAGGGTTTTATGAGAAACAAGTTGGGAACTGGTAGGCTTCAGGTATGCTTCTAGTGAAGTTTCAGGCTGTTCAGGTTCACAGGCTACAAACACAATAGAGTAAAGCAGCGGCACCAGCAGTTTTTTGCAGAGACGTAACATAGCAGATTCTTTTAAGATTTTTGGGGTAGGGGAATGGTAAAAATAAAGGAATCTACTTCTTGATATTGTAATTAACTGAAAATTAACATGTTAAAGTTGTAGGAGAGAGGGTTCAAATGTAAGAATAAAAAAAGCCCGGCAGGTGCCGGGCTTTAATAAGAAAAGGTGAAATTGCTTATTCAGCAGTCTTCATTCCTTCTTCAATAAGGTTGTAGAACTGATCAAGCTTTGGAAGGATCACAATACGTGTTCTTCTGTTCTTAGCTCTACCTTCAGCAGTTTCGTTAGAAGCAACAGGTACATAGTAACTTCTACCTGCAGCAGTCATTCTTTGTGGCTCAACACCGTGCTCTTCCTGAAGAACGCGTACTACAGAAGTAGCTCTTTTTACAGAAAGATCCCAGTTGTCCTGAAGAACTGCATTTCTAATTGGTTTGTCATCTGTGTGACCTTCAACCATGAATTCAATATTTGGTCTGTTCTTAACAACAGTAGCAACTTTTCCAAGTACTTCTTTAGCACGTGGAGTAACGTTGTACTTTCCACTTTCGAATAGAAGTTTATCAGAAATAGAAACATATACCACACCTTTCTCTACGTTGATCTGGATGTCTTCGTCATTGATATTTCCAAGAGCGCCTTTTAAGCTGGTTACCAAAGCAAGAGTTACAGAATCTTTCTTGGTAATGGCATCCTGCATACGCTGGATCTTCATATCTTTCTCCTTGATACTTTCCAAAGAACGTTCAAGGTTTTCGGCTTCTTTCTTAGACAAAGTAGCAAGATCACCCACGTTGTTCAACAAGGCTGTGTTCTGGTTACTAAGTTGATTTATTTGTTGGTTCAATCTTTCCTTTTCGTCAAGACAGGAGTTAAGCTTTACTGTCGCAGTGTTTAACTTGTCCTGAGTCTCCTTTTGTTGAGCTTCCAGCTCGGCATATTTCTTCTGAGAAACACATGAAGAAAGAAGGAGGGCAGCAGTTGCCGATAAAAGCATGAATTTTTTCATAATTCTTTAAATTGTTGTGATTAAATGTTAAACGAGTCAAAAGTACAAAATCTGAGCTCACTGAGAAATTTAAATAGCACTTTAACCGAAATTATTTATAGCTTTTCAAACGTCCTGTTTCCCCGCAGATAATATGCCCATACAACGGAGGTTTTATGATAATATTTTGTGCTTTTTTGAAGATTGTTCCTTTTTTTCAACATTTTTCTGAACTGGAGGTAAAAATTACCATGCGCTTTTAAAATAGCAGCTGTGTGTGAGGGTTTTAGCTCAAAAATAAATTTTATTCCCGCAAGTCCGTCGAGGATCAAACGGAAAAAAATCAACAGGAAAAGCTGCTTTTTTGGAGCATTCTTTAGTAGCACGAACAAGCTGTTCCTAAAGTTTAAAAATGTCTTACGGGGATGCATGCTGTTCAAGGTTCCTCCCCCGAGGTGATACACCCTTGATCCACCAACAGCTTTCACCTTCCTGTTCATGTTAAAAAAACGCCAGCAAAGGTCTATTTCTTCCTGGTGTGCAAAGAAATCTTCATCAAATCCTCCTGCTTTCATGAAGTCAATTCTCCTTACCATCATGCAGGCTCCCGATGCCCAGAATACCTCGTGATTCTCATCGTATTGGCCGAGGTCTTTTTCCAGGGTATCAAAGATCCTTCCGCGGCAATAGGGATAACCTAAAGCATCAATAAAACCACCTGCCGCGCCTGCATATTCAAAGTGATCTTTTTTCCGGTAGTTGAGGATCTTTGGCTGGACTGCCGCTACCTTGCCATTCTTCATTTCATCCAGCAATGGAGGCAACCAGCCTGGAGTCACTTCCACATCACTGTTCAACAAAACAAAAATATCTTCTTTAAGACCTGCCAGGGCCTCGTTATAGCCCTTTGCAAATCCGCCATTCACTTGATTCTGAATGATTCTTACCTGCGGAAAAGCTTTTTGAAGAAAAGAAACAGAATCGTCTGTGGAAGCATTATCGGCCACATAAATTGTGGCTTCCGGGGAATGTTCAACAACCGAAGGAAGAAATTGCTCCAGCAAAGCTTTCCCATTCCAGTTGAGTATTACGACTGCTGTTTTCACTGTTGCAAATTAAAGGAAAATTGAAGTATAGGAAGTTAAGCTGTCAAAAAAGGTATTTTTCATGACCATTCCGGAAGATCGGGGAGGAAGTGATATTTTTCCGCTTCATAGTCGAGCTGACAAAAATAATGCTGCAGCCCATTGGTCACCATAAGGTAATCGGCCTGTAGTGCGAGATTGTAGCGGGCTATTTGATCAAAGGTATCCTGCGTTATAGGCACCGAAGCAGCTTTACACTCCACCACAAGATGAATGCTGCCATCGGGTCGGTATGCAAGCACATCGTATCTCTTGATAAGGTCGTGTATCTTCAGCTGTTTTTCGACATTGAGCAGACTTTTAGGGAAATTCTTTTCCTGTAGAAGAAACTGTACCACATGTTGACGCACCCATTCTTCGGGCGTTAACAAAACAAATTTTTTCCGAAGCTCATCAAAAACAGCTACTTTATTTTCGCTATTTTTGAGCCGAAATGAGTACCGGGGGAAGTTAAGTTCAAGCATGCTCAAAAGTAGAATTTTTTCAGAAGAAAGATCTCTTCAACCCCTTCGGAAAACCAGCTGTAAATGGATGACGTAAAAAATATTGTAACTGCCATTAAAAAAGGAGATGTAAAACCCATCTATTTTTTAACGGGAGAGGAGCCTTATTTCATTGATAAGATCTCCGATTATATTGAGGATAACGTACTGCAGGAAGATGAAAAGGGGTTTAATCAAATGGTTTTGTACGGTCGTGATGTAAGCATTGATGATATTGTAGGTAATGCCAAGCGTTTTCCCATGATGGCCGAAAGGCAGGTGATCATTGTAAAGGAGGCCCAGGATCTCTCCCGCAGCATTGAACAGTTAACATCCTATGCCGAAAATCCGCAGCCTTCGACCGTCCTTGTCTTCAATTACAAGTATAAAAAACTGGATAAGCGAAAGAAACTCTACAAGGCTGTCGCTAAGACAGGAGTGCTTTATGAGAACAAGCGGTTGTATGAAAATCAGGTAGTTGACTGGATACAAAAAGAAATGCATTCGAGAGGCTATCAAATATCACCTAAAGCTGCACAAATGCTGCTGGAGTTTTTAGGGAACCAGTTAGACAAGATCGACAATGAGCTGAAAAAACTTCAGCTAATAGCACCAAAGGGAACTATCATCACTCCAGAACTCATTGAAGAAAACATTGGGATAAGTAAGGATTTCAACATTTTTGAGCTGCGTAAGGCAATTGGGATGAAGGATACGCTAAAGGCACACCGAATAATCAATTACTTCTCACAAAATGAAAAGGATCATCCTATGGTGGTGACGGTGGGGCTGCTCTTCAGCTTCTTTTCTCAGCTACAGCAATACCATGCCCTTACAGATAGATCTGAACTCAATGTGGCAAGAACCCTGAAGGTGAATAAGTTCTTTGTTAAAGATTACGTGACAGCTGCCCGTAATTACAATATGAAAAAAGTGAGCAGTATTATCTCATTTTTGAGAGATACAGATGTGAAAGGAAAAGGAGTAGGGGCTGCAAATGTTCCACAGGGAGATCTATTAAAGGAGCTCCTGTTTAAAATAATGAATTAAATGGCAAATATTGACAGCTGGGTAAGTGCAGCAAGATTAAGAACACTTCCGCTTTCCATTTCGGGGATCCTGGTGGGCAGCTCCATAGCTGTGGCTCAGGGGGAGTTCAATGCTGTGATCTTTGCTCTTGCTCTCGCGACAACTTTAGGTTTACAGATCCTGTCAAATTTCGCAAACGATTATGGGGATTTTGTAAAAGGAACAGATAATGAAGAGCGGGTAGGTCCTGAACGCACCTTGCAAAGCGGATTGATAAGCCGCAAAGAGATGTACTACGGCATGGTGACGACGGGAATACTTACCTTCATCTTTGCGGTTACTCTTATTTATATCGCCTTTGGAACCCGAAGTCTTTTTTATGGAATTATCTTCCTGCTTCTGGGTATTGCTGCCATTGCCGCTGCCGTGAAATATACAGTAGGAGATTCTGCCTATGGCTATCGCGGCCTGGGTGATGTCTTTGTCTTTGTATTTTTTGGAATGGTAGGCGTTTACGGTTGCTATTTTCTTTATTCCCTGGAATGGGATTGGAGGGTGTTGCTGCCTGCCGCGACCATCGGGTTCTTAAGTGCAGGAGTTCTCAACCTGAACAACATGCGCGATTGTGCAGCCGATGCTAAGGCCGGCAAGAATACACTTGTTGTGAAGATGGGTGTCAAAAATGCCAAACAATATCATTATTTTCTGTTGCTGGCAGCCTTTACCTGTATCATAATGTTTTCGGCCTTTTCTTTTACGGGGATTGATGACATTTTTTATCTGGTGGCATTTTATCCGCTTTTGATGCATTTAAAGAGGGTAATGGAAAATAAAAATCCCGTTCTGCTGGATCCCGAATTAAAGAAACTTGCCCTGGGAACCTTTCTTTTGGCGCTTCTCTTTTCCTTAGGTCAGGTATTATAGGTCCCAAAAATGCCTTTTTCGGAAGGTAATTTTTGGTAGATTTTGTAATTTGTTTTGAAAATACCACATCATGAAAATTACGCAATACGCACACAGTACTTTTTCAATTGAAGTCAAAGGAATAACCCTGTTAATAGATCCTTTCATTACAGGAAATGATAAGGTAAAGGACAAGGTGAATATTGAGGACCTAAAGGCAGACTACATCCTGCTCACCCATGCTCACCAGGACCATACTCTGGACGCAGAGGCAATAGCTAAAAGAACGGGAGCTGTGATCATAAGTAACTATGAGATCACATCTCATTACGAAAGCAAAGGGCTGGAGGTACATCCATTAAATCATGGTGGGAAATGGAGCTTTGATTTTGGAACCGTAAAATATGTGAATGCCATTCATACCAGTTCATTTCCCGATGGAAGCTACGGCGGGCAACCCGGCGGATTTGTAATTGAAGGGGAACACAAAAATATTTACATTGCGGGAGATACTGCCCTAACAATGGATATGAAACTTATCCCCATGCACACAAAGCTGGATCTTGCTATTCTCCCTATAGGGGACAACTTTACTATGGGAGTGGATGACGCTATTGTGGCGAGTGATTTTGTAGAATGCGATAAAGTGCTTGGTTGTCACTACGACACTTTTGGATATATTGAAATAGATCATGAGGAGGCAAAGCGAAAATTCTACGAAAAAGGAAAAGATCTTATGTTGCTGGAAGCAGGAGAAAGTATTGAGCTATAATATTTATTTGATAGTTAGTAGCTAACATTGTCCTTTTTAAGACTTTCTATTTTTTTATTTAGTATTTACCATTACAATTCCCTGCATGAACGCCCGATACAGCAAGTATATTCTCAACTTTAAGCGCCCCAGCGGAACCTCCCGGGGCGTTCTTACTCAAAAGGAAACCTGGTTCTTGATTTTGGAAAGAGATGGGAAGACAGGAATTGGAGAATGCGGTATCTTAAGAAGCCTTAGCTTTGACGACCGGCCGGATTATGAAGAAAAGCTGAAGTGGGTTTGTGAAAATATTGCTTTGGGGGAAGAAAAGCTGTGGGAGGAGTTACGAGAATTTCCCAGCATTCAGTTTGGGCTGGAAATGGCCTTCAGGTCGCTTGCTGCAAATGATCCCTTTGTGCTGTTTCCTTCAGACTTTACCCGGGGCGAAGCGGCTATATCTATAAACGGACTCGTTTGGATGGGAGAGGAGCAGTTCATGAAAGAACAGATCATTCAAAAGATCGAAGGTGGCTTTAGATGTATCAAGCTGAAGATCGGAGCCATTGATTTTGAAACTGAAATTGATCTTCTGAAATATATTCGCCGGGAATTTACTTCAGAAGAAATAGAGATAAGAGTGGATGCCAACGGCGCTTTCTCTCCGGCTGAAGCTCTCGAGAAACTGAAGCGGTTGAGCGAATTGGATCTCCACAGTATAGAACAACCCATAAAACAAGGCCAGGCAGAAGAAATGGCCCGGCTGTGCAAGGCTTCTCCACTGCCAATAGCTCTTGATGAAGAACTAATAGGCGTGACCGATGTAACAGAAAAGAAAAAGCTCTTACAAACAATAGAACCTCAATACCTGATTTTTAAACCCAGCTTAATTGGTGGAATGAAGGGGACGCAGGAATGGATAGATCTGCTGGAAAAGCGGGAGACGCACTGGTGGATCACAAGTGCATTGGAAAGTAATGTGGGATTGAATGCTATTGCACAATTCACCTACACTTTAGACAATCCTATGCCACAGGGGCTGGGAACAGGAGGTCTGTACACCAATAACTTTGAATCTCCCCTGCAGGTATCAAAGGGAGAGTTGCGGTACAATCCTTCTCAAAAATGGAATTTTAACCTATAGATTATATCATGTTCATTAAGCAAGCCTACAATGCAAAAACCGAATGGTGGCGATATGTTATTGGCCTGGTAATTATTTTCCTGGCCTGGCAGTTATTTGGGGCTTTGCCCTTTATGGCAGCTCTTTTCTTTGAAGCAGGGCCTGAAATTTTAAACCTTACCCAGGCAGAAATGATGCAGGTCCTGGACTCCAACCTCTCGTTCTTTTTGCTTCTACTGTCTTTTGCAGTGGGACTTGCCGCACTTCTGTTTGTTATAAGGTTCCTACATGAGCAAAAGATAAAGGAGGCAACCACAACCCGGAAAAAGGTAGACTGGGGCCGCTTCTTGTTTGGCTTCAGTATTATTGCTGTATTCACCATAGTGACGACGGTAATAGACTATAATTTACGTCCAGAAGATTTTCTGTGGAACTTCCAGATGATACCTTTCCTTATTCTTGCTGCCATTGCCTTCATTATGGTGCCGTTACAAACGAGCTTTGAAGAATATCTCTTCAGAGGTTATTTGATGCAGGGGATCGGAGTTCTTGCCGGGAACAGGTGGGTGCCGTTAATAGTGACCTCGGTGATCTTTGGAAGCCTGCACTTGTGGAATCCTGAAGTTGAAAAACTGGGTTATATCATCATGGTCTACTATATAGGAACAGGTCTGCTCCTCGGGATCATGACCCTTATGGATGAGGGGCTTGAACTTGCGTTAGGATTTCATGCCGGTAATAACCTTGTAGGAGCTTTATTAATAACAGCAGACTGGACCGCCTTTGAAACTAACTCTGTCCTTAAAGATGTTTCAGAACCTTCTGCGGGATTGGATATTCTCCTTCCCATTTTTGTGGTGTACCCTATATTTCTCTTTTTGATGGCCAGGACCTACAAGTGGAGTAACTGGCGCGAAAAATTGTTTGGAAAAGTAAGTCCGCCGCCGCCTCAAACCTTAAAGTATTCTGAAGAAATTTAATATTCCTGTACAATTTGTTAACTTTAAGTCTTAAGCGTTAAACTTTATTAAAGTTATGCAAGATAAGTTCAGTTTACCTGAAACACATCCCGAATTCAGGCTTAATGGTTTATTCTACAACAATGAAGATCTGGCTGCGGTAGCTTATAGCCTTATCAAGGAAGGAGAGCCGTATGAAGGCCAGGCAGGAAATTTTTTGCTGGACTGGCTTAATGATAAAGATTATGTAGAAGTCAGAACATCTGGATCTACCGGGCCACCAAAAAGAATTCATATCAAGAAGCAGCAAATGATCAACAGTGCCAGGGCAACCGCTAAGTATTTTGACCTGGGCCAGGGGATCACCGCACTGCACTGTCTCCCGGTGAATTTCATTGCAGGTAAAATGATGCTGGTACGCGCAATGCTCCTGGGCTGGAAGCTGGATCTGGAACTTCCAAAAGCAAATCCGCTGGATCGTATTTTCAAGATCTATGACTTTTGTGCAATGACCCCTTTTCAACTGGATAATTCCCTCAGTCGTTTACATCTCATAAAGAAGCTCATCGTAGGTGGTGGAGCGGTATCTGCCAATCTTCGCAACCTGGTGCAGGGGATAGGTACAGAGGTCTATGAAACCTACGGCATGACCGAAACCGTTTCTCATATAGCCGCGCGCCGTATCAACCCGGCTAAAAAGAGCGGGGAAGAGCCCGTGCCTTTTACAACATTGCCTAATGTAAAGATCGATGTGGATGATAGAAGCTGTTTGGTGATTGATGCACCACAACTTTCAGATGAAATCCTGGTCACTAATGATGTTGTAGACCTGGTTTCAGAAAAGAGTTTTATTTGGAAAGGAAGGATCGACAACATTATAAATTCAGGAGGTGTGAAGCTACATCCCGAAGAAATTGAAGCTAAACTGGCTCCAATAATTGCGCACAGGTTCTTTGTCACTTCTTTACCAGATCCTGCCCTGGGTGAAAAGTTGATATTGATGGTGGAAAGCGAATTTTCTGAAGTTGCACTCCACAATCTTGAACGGGAGATCAAGGCATGCCGAAAACTTGGTAAATTTGAAGTACCCAAAAAGATCTACTTCGTTGAGAAATTTGAAGAAACCCCCAACGGAAAAATTCATCGCGCCAACACCTTGAAGAGTAGAATGATCTAGGTTACATCTTCATTTTGAGGTAATAATCCACTGAATGTTTTCCGGAACCGTAAAAGATAAAGAACACACTCACGGCAAGAATTACCAGTGCAAGCAACAGGTTGCCCCAGTTCATTAGCCCTACAAAATTAATCAGGATCGCGCCCAGTAAAATTGGTATTTGTGCTACCAGTGCCCAGCGGGTGAGCAAACCAAAAGCAATGAGCAATCCACCCACCAAATGAACAGGCGCTATGTAATGAATTGCCAGCATTACACCACCATAGCCTTTAAGAGGCCCAATGAGTTCTGTAAGCATGTGGGTTTGTGAAATGAACTGAATTCCTTTTAAGAAGAAGAAAACTCCTAAAGCAATTCTCAGCAGGTCAAGCGGATAATATGTATGCGCATTGGCCCATTTGTTTAAGGATTTGATCGTCATCATAACTCCAAATGTTTGAAGCTATAATTTACTGAAAATTAATAAATTACGCCAGAATTATTCTCAGAATAAATGAGTCAAGATCTTATAGATGAACCTTTTAAACCTCCTTCAGGTTTTTGCGCCTGATGTAGAACTCCGCTTCTTTAACTTCAATTGCGTCGACTAACTCTACTCTCTGTTCGAGTTTTTGCCATTTTTGAGTAGGATGTATCCTGATCTCCTTTCCGTTGATCACGATGTCAACGGGCATATCAAATCCCGCAACATCAGCTTGCCACCTGTATTGAACATTTTTTCCTTCTTTTTTGAATTGTAGTTCGGGTAAAGCAGCATGACGCAGATATTGATCAAAGACAGGCTGCAGGTCATAATCTATGGCAGCATTGAAGAAATCTTCAGTAGTTTTTGTTGTAATGGTCTTGTGACGATAAGTTTCTGTGTAATCTTTAAGTGTTTTCCACCATAGCTCATCGTCATTATAAATGCTTCTTATGTTATTGAGGAGGTTGGATCCCTTATAGTACATATCTCCCGAACCTTCACTATTGACCCCGTATGTACCGATGATCTTTTTGGTATTGGCTATGTTGTTTCTTATTCCCTGTATGTATTTCAGGGCTTCTTCTTTCCCCCACCTGCACTCTATGTAAACAGCTTCAGAATATGAAGTAAAACCTTCGTGGATCCACATATCGGCAATATCTTTTGCTGTTATGCTGTTCCCAAACCATTCGTGACCCGTTTCATGGATTATGATAAAATCCCACTTTAGACCCACACCTGTCCCGCTGAGATCCCTTCCCAGATACCCTTTTTGGAACTGGTTGCCATATGCAACTGCACTTTGGTGCTCCATGCCCAGGTAAGGAGTTTCGACCAGTTTGAATCCATCACTTTCAAAGGGATAAGCTCCGAATTTCTCATAAAAACAGTTCATCATGAACTTCACCTCTTCAAATTGCTCTTTAGCCTTTTCTAGATTGTAAGGCAGCACATAATAATCCAGATCCAGATGGCGGAACTGGTCGTCAAAATGAACATAGTTCCCAATATTGACCACAATATTATAATTATTGATGGGATTGCTCACTTTCCAGTTCCAGCGGGTAAAGCCATCGTCGAGGATCTCTTTGCCTACAAAACGGCCATTGGATACGTTCATGAGATCATTAGGTACAGCAATGCCTATAAGAGCTTCCTCGGGTTCATCGCTTTGATGGTCCTTATTAGGGTACCAGAGGCTGGCTCCGGTTCCCTGAACGGCCACTGCGATCCAATGGTTTCCCTGCCGGTCCTTGTCAAAAACAAAACCTCCATCCCAGGGTGCATTTTTGGCAACAATAGGGTTTCCGGAATAAAAGAACCTGATGGAATCTTTCTCATTCTGCTTAACCACGGGCTCCAGATCTATGAAAACCGCATTGTGACGCCGCTTAAAATCCATTCTCTTTCCGCGGAAAATTATAGAATCAACCCTCATGTTCGCAAAGAGGTCTACCTGCATTACAGGCAGATCTTTTTCAGCTTTAAAAGTTATGCCGTTGAAGCCAGATATATACCGTTCCTCGGGTTCAACCTTTACCTGAAGGTTATATTTAAATACATCGTAAGCTCTTTCTGCTCGCAAAGAACCTCTAAGGGTATCTGCTTCAGTGAACAGGCGATTGCTGGTGACTACCTGGGCAGCTAATGTGCTACAGGAAAGGAATATTAAAAGAAGAATACTATTTTTCATAAAGATCACTGTTCAATGGGATGAGAAACATACATCATAATGTAAGGATATTCGGCAAATCTTTGCCGGCGGTGTTCATGTTGAGCTTCAAATGCTTTTAAACCTATCCCATAACAGTTTTGATAGGAGTAGTGATATTTCAGAATTTCGAGATCTTCTTCGGATAGTTCTTTTTCACCCCTGCAGGCAGATAACAGGCTTCCACAGGGCAGTTTCCCGGCATATTTAAAATAACCAAGGGTCTCAAAAAACCGCATTTTAAGATCTTTAAGGACTGCCTCTTTATCTTCGTAAGCGTATGTGTTGATTTTAAGGGAGCCTCTCGTTATATCCTTATTTTTAGACCAGTTGAGATAGTAGCCCGATCTTTTATCCGATATTCTGGGGTCCAGGTCGAAGTCTTCGTCACTATTCCTGTAGAAGACCAGGTAATTCGCATCTTCTCTTTTCCTCACTTTGCTAATGGTCAGAGAGTCCACCCTGGAGTCCAGATCTTCAGCGAACTTTAGTAATTCCTTTTGATGCCTTTTTGGAACAGAAGGATCAAAATATAACCGGATCCCATTCCTCCAGATCTTAAGGCTTTGTTTATTTCTATCCCTTCTGGTCCGGGGTCCATAAACCGTCTCCTTGTATTTTTCAATGAAGAGAGAATCCTGTGGTTTTATCTGTACCCGTATACCTTCAGGAAAATGAAATTCAAGAGCAGGGGAAACCAGTACGAGCGTATCCCTGTCACGAAAATGGAAGTTGAGAGAATCTTGTTTTGTCAGGATCAGCCCTTTTTCCCTAATATGTTCTATTGGGATGTACCTCTTTATTTTTCTGTTCTCCATCCCTTCAGGTATGTTCTGGCTAAAGCCGGAAAGACTAAAAAGAACGCAGACGACAGTGATGCACAGGAATTTCATAGATCAGGTTTGGATCACTCCCAGGTTAAAATCTTTTTCAATTGGAGCGTGATCTGCCGCTTCGATCCCTGTCGAGATCCATTTTCTTGTCTCCAGGGGATCTATTACAGCATCTGTCCATAGATGGGCTGCGGCGTAATAGGCTGAAGTTTGGCGGTCATACCTCGCTTTTATTTCTTCAAATACTTTTTTCTCTTTTTCGGCGTCGACCTTTTCACCTTTCTTTTCCATAGCTGCAGTCTCGATTTGAGCGAGCACTTTTGCAGCCTGAGTTCCACCCATTACTGCCAGCTCGGCACTAGGCCAGGCGAAAATGAGTCGGGGATCATAAGCTTTTCCGCACATAGCGTAGTTACCTGCGCCATACGAGTTTCCAATGATCACTGTGAATTTTGGTACTACCGAATTGCTCACCGCATTAACCATTTTTGCACCATCTTTTATAATGCCACCGTGTTCACTTTTACTGCCTACCATAAATCCTGTCACATCCTGAAGGAACACCAGCGGAATTTTCTTTTGGTTGCAGTTGGCTATAAAGCGGGTAGCTTTATCGGCAGAGTCTGAATAGATCACGCCGCCAAACTGCATCTCTTTTTTGGCATTTTTGACGATCTTGCGCTGATTGGCAACGATTCCAACCGCCCAGCCGTCAATCCTGGCATAAGCTGTTATAATGGTTTGCCCGTATCCTTCCTTATATTCCTGGAATTCTGAATCATCCACCAGCCTTGCTATGATTTCACGCATATCATACTGCTCATGACGCAGCTTTGGGAGAATACCATAGATCTCTTTTGGATCTTTGGCAGGTTTCTTAGGTTGTTTCCTGTTATAGCCTGCTTTCTCATAGCTGCCAATCTTATCCATCAAGCCTTTGATGGTGTCGAGTGCATCTTTGTCGTCTTTAGCTTTATAGTCGGTCACACCGCTAATTTCACTGTGAGTAGTAGCTCCTCCCAGGGTTTCATTGTCTATTGATTCTCCTATAGCAGCTTTTACAAGATAGCTTCCTGCAAGAAAGATACTTCCGGTTTTTTCTACTATCAGGGCTTCATCGCTCATGATTGGAAGGTAAGCTCCCCCCGCTACACAGCTTCCCATAACCGCTGAAATTTGGGTGATTCCCATGCTACTCATTACGGCATTATTTCTAAAGATCCTCCCAAAATGTTCCTTATCGGGGAAGATCTCATCCTGCATTGGCAGATAAACTCCCGCCGAATCTACCAGGTAAATAATAGGAAGTTTGTTTTCTATAGCTATTTCCTGCGCCCGAAGGTTCTTTTTTGCTGTTATTGGGAACCATGCACCTGCTTTAACCGTAGCATCATTAGCGACTACAATACACTGTTGACCGGAGATCTTCCCAATCTTTACAACGACTCCGCCACCAGGGCACCCTCCATGCTCTTTGTACATTCCTTCTCCTGCAAAAGCTCCGATTTCAATCGAATCGGATTCATCATCCAGCAAATAATCTACCCGTTCCCGGGCAGTCATCTTTCCTTTAGCGTGATGTTTGGCGATCTTTTTTTCTCCGCCTCCGAGTTTTACCTGTTTGAGGCGTTGTTTTAAATCTGAAACTAATAGTTTGTTGTGGTCTTCGTTCTTGTTGAATTCAATATCCATTGATACAGTAAAATAGTCGGTTTATGATCTCAAATCTGGTTTTTTCAAGTATTTCAAAAATTGCAGATTTTTCAATGGTTGCTAAAATACAAAAAGCCCTGAACTAAAAATCTTTATAAAAACATATTAAAATGCGATCTTTGTCATAGAAGCGGTTGCTACACATTATTACTTTTACCGCCTGTTAGCAATAACTGCATTAACTAAATTACTTGCTGGTATTATGGGAATGAACAAAAATTCAATTTTTGCATGGGCATCTTTTTGCACATTATTAATAGGTATTGCCCTGGTTCTTTTAGGAGTGCTTAAATATCAGGATTACGCAATAGGCTTTTCTACCGTGGGAATAGGTTTTTTTGTGATGTCCTGGGCCTTTAATGCATTAAAGGGTAGAGTTTAATAACAGCCATTTTAAGGGCAGCATACCACATAAATTAAAGAGGGGGTAAAACATTTTTCACCCCCTCTCCTGGTTATCCAAATAATCTAAAATGCAAAGCCAATACCTATATTGGCCATGAATCCTTTGAAGAAGATATCTGGCACGGCTAATTCTTCAACCAAATCGTAGGTCTCTCTTTCAGAGGTTCCATCTTCATAATTGGCTGTGTAATCTACTGTTTCAGGCATAGAATCGAATGCATAGCCAATTTCCGGTCTCAGGTAGAACAGGCCACCGATCTTTGCTCCTAATTTAATACCTATCGAACTATGGGAGTAATCTATTTCTCCTATCCCTTCCTGCCCGTCCTTTTCAACAGAGGTTTGTCCTTCGAATTTGAACCTGCCGTAACTCAACCCTCCGTACAAGCCTTTTCCTGCCTTGAAGAAATAGTAGTTCAGCCCCCCTTCCAGGTACGAGAAATTAAGTTCGGTAGTTTCGGTGTCGTCGTCTTCTTCAGCCAGGAACCAGTCAGATCTAATATTGGAGTAATCTACATTTACCGCCAGCCTGTCGTTAAACAAAGGAGTGACATATTCAATATTTCCTCCTATAACATTGGGAAATCCTAATTTAAGTCCCAGCCGTACCGGTCTCACCTTGTAATCTCTCTCTTCAACAGGCTCTATAGTTTCCTGGGCAAAAACTGTCTGCATTGAAAAAAAGGCCAGGAGAACAAAACCGGAAAAGGTAATTTTTAATTTGATCATTATATCCTATCAAATGAAGCAGTAATTTATCTGTTTCTAAATTACTTAGCAATCCCCACAATTAGGTATTTTTGAGAAAAAGTGGTTATGCCTGCAGAATTCGGTTTGAAGAAGACGCTCTCAAAGCACCTTTTTGGAGGGGAAGCTTTCCTGACTGTTGATGAAATGCTAAACCTTATACCATTCGATCAACTCTCCGTTAGGCCACATGATCTTCCATATTCATTTTATGAACTTTTTTATCACATCTGGTACACCCAGCGGGACATTTTGAGCTATTGTACAGAAGTAGATTATAGCGCACCACACTGGCCGGCGGAATATTGGTCTCAACAACAGGGACCACGAGATGCGGCGGAATGGAAAGCTCTCAAAAATGCCTTTTTTGAAGATCGTCAAAAACTAAGGCAACTTATTAATTCTGAAGAAGCCGGTCTCAATGATAAAGTTCCTTCCAGCGAGAAACATACTCTTTTCAGGGAAATTCTGCTGGTCATTGAACATACTTCCTATCACAGCGGGCAGCTTTTGATCATCCTGAGGCACCTCGGACTTTATTCCTCCTGAAATTATTTGGAAGCAGCAATAGAATCAATTCTAAAATTGTGATATTTGTCTCTTAAGTGGAATAAGAAGAAGATTTTATAATCTTTAGAAAACAAATTGAAAAACAGCATTTTATGGCAGATGATAAGAAAGTGATTTTCTCCATGTCGGGCGTCACAAAGACGTATCAGGGAGCAAATACGCCGGTACTTAAGAATATTTACCTAAGTTTCTTTTACGGGGCAAAGATCGGGATCCTTGGATTGAACGGTTCGGGTAAATCCACCTTGCTGCGTATTATTGCCGGGGAAGAAAAGAATTACCAGGGCGATGTGGTTTTCGCTCCGGGATATTCTGTGGGATATCTCGAACAGGAGCCAAAGTTGGATGATGATAAGACGGTGCTGGAAGTAGTTAAGGAAGGTGCAGCCGAAACTGTTGCTATTCTTGAAGAGTACAACAAGATCAACGACATGTTCGGGCTTCCGGAAGTTTACGAAGATCCCGATAAGATGCAGAAGCTTATGGACAAGCAGGCTGCGCTTCAGGATAAGATCGATGCAAGTAATGCCTGGGAACTGGATACCAAGCTGGAGATAGCCATGGATGCTCTTAGAACTCCCGAGCCCGATAAGAAGATTGGAGTCCTTTCGGGAGGTGAAAGAAGAAGAGTGGCGCTTTGCCGACTTCTGCTTCAGGAGCCCGATGTGCTACTTTTGGATGAGCCTACCAACCACCTGGATGCAGAATCTGTTCTTTGGCTGGAGCAACACCTTCAGCAATATAAAGGAACTGTGATCGCCGTAACTCACGACCGTTATTTCCTCGATAATGTTGCCGGCTGGATCCTGGAACTCGACAGGGGAGAAGGAATTCCATGGAAAGGGAACTACTCGTCATGGCTCGATCAAAAGGCAAAAAGACTGGCACTTGAGCAAAAGCAGGCCAGCAAACGCCAGAAGACTTTAGAGCGAGAGCTTGAATGGTCCAGAATGGCTCCCAAAGGAAGACAGGCGAAACAAAAAGCACGTCTTAATAACTACGACAAGCTCCTTAGCCAGGACCAGAAGCAAATGGACGAGCAGCTGGAGATCTATATCCCCAACGGGCCACGTCTTGGTACGAACGTAATTGAGGCACAGGGAGTAAGCAAGGCTTTTGGAGACAAGTTGTTGTATGATGATCTCAACTTCAAACTTCCCCAGGCAGGAATTGTGGGTATCATTGGGCCTAACGGAGCAGGTAAGACCACTATTTTCAAAATGATCATGGGAGAGGAGCAGCCAGATAAAGGAACATTTGAGGTAGGGGATACTGCAAAGATTGCCTACGTTGATCAAAGTCACACCAACATTGATCCTGAGAAAACTATCTGGCAGAATTTCAGTGATGAGCAGGAGTTAATCATGATGGGTGGCAGGCAAGTGAATTCCAGGGCATACTTAAGCAGGTTCAACTTCAGCGGAAGTGAGCAAAATAAAAAAGTGAGCAAGCTTTCGGGAGGGGAGAGAAACAGACTCCACCTTGCGATGACCTTAAAGGAAGAAGGAAACGTGCTGCTGCTGGATGAGCCTACTAACGACCTGGATGTGAACACGCTACGTGCCCTGGAGGAAGGTCTGGAGAATTTTGCCGGCTGTGCAGTAATTATTTCCCACGACCGTTGGTTTATGGACAGGGTTTGTACGCACATTCTGGCCTTTGAAGGAAATTCTGAAGTCTATTTCTTTGAAGGTAGCTTCTCTGAATACGAAGAGAACAGGAAAAAACGTCTTGGAGATGTGGCTCCAAAAAGGATCAAGTACAAGAAACTGGTTAGATAAACCTGATAAAGATAAATTGAAGAATCCGTTAGAGGCTGAAATCTTTCAGCTTCTAATGGATTTTTTTTTTAAGAAGAAAAAAGATCTAAGACTCAAGACGATTAGCAAGCACAAATCTTATGAGCTCTCCTTTTTTGTTTAGATTGAGCTTTTCTTTAATGTTCTTTACATGGGTGTCTACAGTGAATTTAGAGATGTAAAGTTCTTTCCCAACATCTTTATTGGTCTTTCCGGTAGCAAGCAGTTGAAGGATCTGGATCTCCCGCTGACTTAGCTGTTCTGTTAGTTGATTATTTGCCGGAGGCGGGGAAAAGTTTGCCCTGTTTTTTATCGCCAGATTAAGAGTGGTAAGTAATTGCTGGTTATTGAAAGGTTTGATAATATAAGCATAAGGAGTTACGGCTTCTGCGTTTTCCATGACCTGCGGGTTTGAGTAAGCCGTGAGGAAGATAACAGGCCCATGTTTTCCAGGTCATGGAATTGTTGAATGATCTCTATCCCATTCATTTTCTCCTGCAGGTTGATGTCACAAATTACTCCGTCAAAAGCAAGGTCCTTCAGATTTTGAATAGCTTTTTCTCCATTAGTAGCTATAGTAGCTTCATAGGAGTTCTTTTTCAAAAAAAGCCTTAGACTTTCAGCAATAATTATTTCATCTTCAACCAATAGGATCCTGTTCATAAAAAAAGATTCTGCTTTAAGTTATAAAAAACTTATCTACTAACATTGAAATTGAATTATTATACAAGTACCATCTGCATTTTTAATTTCCATATCTCCCTTTAGCTGTTGTGCAAGATTTTTTATAAGGCTTAAACCCAGCGTACTTTCCCTGTTTTGTAGATCTTCCGGCATGCCGATTCCATTGTCGCTGTACTTTAATATAGCCAGAGCACCTACTTTTTGCAGGGAAATGTTGATCTCTTTGTGGGTTTGATTTTCAGGAAAAGCATGCTTAAGAGTGTTAGTGACCAATTCATTTATGATTATTCCCAAAGGGGTAACACATTTTTTGTGAACATCCAGTGGCTTTAGATCGAAATTGAGAACGACCTGTGCATCCATAAAGTGAACCAGTTCCCTGGCAAGGATAGAAATGAAAAGGTCAAGTTTAAAGTTTTCTCCCGGCCTTTTTTCACTCAACAAATCGTGGATGGTCGCTATTGTAAATAACCTGTTTTGGGCAGCTTCCAGATTATTTTTTGCCAGCTTATCTGTTATGCTTTCCTTTTGAATATCCAGCAGACTGGCGATCAATTGCAGGTTGTTCTTTACCCCGTGGTTGAGTTCCTGCATTAGAAACCCTATGTTCTCCTTTTGCTCTTTTGCAAGGTTCATAGCCGCACTAAGGTCATCATTGGACCTCTTGAGCTCTGCAGTTCTACCATCCACCATTTTTTGCAGGCGGATGTTTTCCTTTTTCTTCTGATTGTAGCGAAAAAGAAAAAAGCTGGTAATCAACAGTAACAATGCTAACACCAGGAAAATTCTAAAAAAGGTGCTTTCATACCAGGGAGCGCGAATGGTAAGTACCAAAGAATCTGGTGCTCCCCATTTGAGATCATTATTGCTGCCCTTGACCATGAAGGTATAGGTGCCGGGATTTAAGTTGGTATAGGTGGTACTTCTCTCTTTGGTAACAGGGCGCCAGTCTTTGTCAAAACCAAGCATTTTGAATTGGTACCTGTTTTTTTCCGGAAGAAGATAATTGAGGGAGGAATAGTTGAAAGTAATTACATTCTCATCATGATCAAAAGAAAGTGTATCGGTATAGATAATATTGCGGTCAATTGGATTTCCAAAGAGCTCCACCTTTTCAATTATGGTTTTACCCACATATTCATTGACCGGAATGCTATCTGCGTGAAAAATATTAAATCCGTTCATACCTCCAAAATAGAGATAATCCAGGCTGTCCTTATAAGCCGCCTTTCCATTGAATTCATCATTCTGCAGCCCGTCCTGTTCAGTAAAATTTGTAAAGGTGCCGGTAGCTGTGTTGAGTTTTGAAAGTCCTTTGTTAGTGCTTACCCAAACGTCATTGTTGTTGTCGGTAAGTACCCCGTAGATAAAGTCATTGGGTAAACCTGCCTGTTCCATGTAACGGGTTATTCTACCACTCTTAAGGTCGAGCCGGTTAAGACCTTTGGCTGTTCCAATCCAAAGATTATTCTTTTCATCGCGGGTGATACTAAAGACCCGGTTATTACTAAGAGAATTTTCTTTGTCGGGATCATGTTCATACTTGATGGTCTCCCGGGCCTTAACATGATAGAGACCGTCATCGGCTCCCAGCCAAATTGTTCCATCCCTATCGATAAAGGAAGCGCGGGTACGGTGCAGTTCATTTCCGTTAATTTGAACAGGATGGGATTGAAAAGTCCCGGGATTTACCGAGTAGATCCCCGAAGACCAGGTGCTTACCCATAAACTGTCCTTACTCAGTGGGATGATCTCTGCCACGTCCCTGTCGCTTATGCCGGTTTGGAGAGTAACCTCTATAAACATATCCTTTGACCGGTCATATTTCTCAAGCCCCTGATTAAAGCCGCCACCCCATATTTGGTCCTGCATATCTTTGACCAGGGTGTAGCCCAAACGATCTGTCCGGTATAGCTTATACGTATTTTCCCTGAGATCGTGCTTGACATAGCCAATGGTGGTGGTCATCCACAGGGTATCATCCTCTCTCAAAAAGTTGAATATACTGATGTATTCTTTTTCAGGCTCATTTTTCAGATCAATTCTTTTTGGAGTAAATTTTTGTCTGGCAGGGTGGTAATAGAACAAACCTTTTCCCTGGGAAGACATCCAGACTCCATGAGTAGAATCCTGTTTAATATCAAGCACTTCGACAGGTGAATAAATTTCTTTATCATATCCTGCAAGAATCACTTTTTTGAATTCATAGGTTTCCTTATTCAAAAAGCCCAGGCCGCTTGTACAGCCCAGCAGGAAATAATCCTCGTTCCAGTCATAAAAACTTCTGATTCCCGTCTTTTGATCGTTGATCTTAACAGGTTCTAATTCTTCGGAAAGAAGGGAATACAAAAACAGGCCTTCCTGCGTGCCGATCAATATTTCTTTTTGAGATGTTTCCTGGAAAGTATATATTGGATTTCCATCAAGACCGTTGAAGCTTTCCATGTCTTCAATGCTCTTATTTTCAAGATTTAGCCGAAGAACTCCATTGAAATACGTCCCCAGCCAAATTTCATTTTCTGAGTGATAAACAAGACTCAGTACATAATCGTTGACAGAAGGTTTGGGTAAGGGAATTGTGTGGATTTCGCCTGAACTTCTGTCGATAAGTATACAGTTCTTTAAGGTGCTCAACAGTAGGTACCTGTCATTTACCTCATAAATTCCATGGGCATAGCTCAGGGAAGCATCTGCAGCGATCTTTGGATGCTCCTTGTAGTGAATGAATTTATCTTCTGAAGGAATATAGGCCTGCAGGGAATGGGTGTTTGTGCCCAGCCACAGGGTATCATTGGCATAGAAAAGTCCGCGGATGTGGTCATCTGTCAGTCCTGTGCCATTTACACTGTTCTGAGAAAAGGTTTCCATGGTATATCCGTTGAACCGGTTGAGTCCGTCCTCGGTACCGGCCCATAGATAGCCATTTTCGTCGAAATCAAACTGCAGGACGTTGAGCTGTGAAAGCCCCTGCTTTTGAGCAACATTTGAAACTCTCAAAGTATCAGGTACAGGAAATTCTGGAGTTTGAGCTATTCCGAAGGAGAAAATAAAGCTGAATAGAAAGAAAAGGAAAGGTCTAAACATACCGGGCCTGATGTCCTGCTTACTGTCGTTTTAAACTGAATTCTTGGCTAAAACTAATTATTTCAGATGAAAATTTTAGGAAATAATTAAGGTTTTTCCGGAAAAAACAATTTTACGAAACCTTCCTTGTCTGAGCTTTTTTTATGCTTTTCCGTAAAGATTAAGGAGAAATAAAAGTGTGTAAGAGTGCAGGTGGGGCAGGAGTGGAATAGCCGCGTAATTTATTCATTTACATCACCCTGTCCAAATTTTAGCTCAACCCCCAGATTATTTGCCATTCTCCTTATGACATCCTGGTCACTTTTGTTATCCAGGGAATGGTGAGCATCATATAATAATCTTTCTGCCTCCGTTTTGAGGGTTTGGTAGTAAGAACTTTCTTTAGCTTCTTGTTTTTGCAAATAGTCAAACATCTGTCCAATCTTTTGAACCACTACAATATCATTTTTACAGTAGGTACGAATGGAGGCTATGAGGTTATATAACAGTTCATCGAATTTCACTACCCGTTCCTGTGCATACGCCTTTCCATTTTCACAAATAAAACTATGGTCGCTTAACCGCATTCTAATTCTAAGAAGTTCTGTTAAATAATCAATGGCGTTCATGGCTGTCCCGGGATCATTTATTCCGGGTGACATGGCTTTAGCCAGGACTTCAGCGATCTGCTTGAAAGCCAGAACATAGTTAGTACTTACCAGTTCCTCCCGGGAAAAGTGGAAATAGGTGAAGACCTTCTGTATTTCCTGTTCTGTCAGAGCCTTTTTGCTCCGGAATAAAGGAATTCCCTGAAGTGCAAACATTCCTCTCACCGGCAGGATATCGATCATGGATTTTTTGTCTTTGCAAAACTCGAGAAGCTTATCCCTGTTGATGTCTCTGAAGTAACCGCTGTCCTTGTTGTAATATTCATACCAGCCGGAAGTTTCAGGAAAAGAGTCGGGAGCATTTTCATCCCATTCAAGTACCTGGTGGAGTCTTTTCTTTGCCGATAAATAGATATCATCCAGAATAAAGGTGATCTGTATGCTTTGTGAAATGGTATGAATGAAATAGATGAAAGCGTATATGCAAATAACTGTTGCAAGAACGCCCAACAGGACCGAAAAGCCGGGGACTTCATATTCAGCACCGGTTGGTTGAATATAGAATAGAATAAAGATGCAATAGAGAATACTTGAGAGGTAGATCCCCAGGATGATCTGGTGTTTATGGTCGGAGATCAAACCCGGCAGCAGTCTTGGTGAATAATTTGTGGAAGCCTGGTTGAGCAAAACCATCACCATGGAAAAGCTAAAGACCATCATGGAAATAAGGCCGGTGATACAGGCGCTAAG
Organism: Salinimicrobium aquimaris; assembly: GCF_035607535.1. Classification (NCBI taxonomy): domain Bacteria; kingdom Pseudomonadati; phylum Bacteroidota; class Flavobacteriia; order Flavobacteriales; family Flavobacteriaceae; genus Salinimicrobium; species Salinimicrobium aquimaris. The sequence continues at coordinate 589,658 of NZ_JAYDZX010000001.1, read as the reverse complement.
GATAACATGAGCGGTATCTCCATTGCTTACCACCAGCACCGGAATGTTTTCTGACAAATAATCTGAAATTCCCCTGTCTTCCAGGAACATCATCAGGAAAGCAAATAACAATCCTGATAGTGCAAAGAGAGAAGGATAAAAAGCTATTTTGCCTTTAATCTTATGGTAAAAAGAGTAAAAACCGGAGAATAGGGACTTCATCGAATTGAGATAAATAAAACCCCGCAAAGAGCGGGGTCAAAAATGTCATTTTTGGCAACTATTGATCTGAGTCTTCAGGATACCAGTTCGCCATTACTACTTCCACTTCCTGATCGCCTTCATTGACCAGCTGTTTAAATCGTTCCACATCGGCTTTCCCGTCCTGGCCTCTAAAGTGGTAAGGATAAACCTTATCGGGCGCAAATTCAATAACTGCATCTGCAGCGGCATCAACAGGCATTGTATAGGGTAAATTCATTGGCACCAGTGCTATGTCGATATCCTGAAGGTTACGCATTTCAGGAATGTCTTCGGTATCTCCTGCGATATAAAGGCGTTGTCCGTCATTTTCGAGAACATATCCATTGCCACGGCCTTTTGGGTGGAATTGTTTGGCTTCGTCTCGAAGGTTGTACATGGGAATAGCTTCAATAGAGATCCCGTTTTGATCCCGCATCTCTCCGTTGTTCATGACAGTGATCTTTGTTGCCAGAGAATCGGGCAACTCATCTTTTACTGCTTGTGGTGCGATCACCGGGATATTCTGTAAGTTAAGTGCGCCTAAGGTTTCGGCACTCAAATGGTCTCCGTGGATATCGGTGATGAGGACCATATCTGGCCTTTCCATTGCCGAAAAAGCTTCAGCACCCCCAACAGGATCAACATAAATAACGGTTTCCCCCCAGTTAATCACCGCTGTGGCATGAGAGATAGGATTGACCTCAATTTCCGCAGGTTCCTCAGTGGCTGCAGTTTCTCCCTCCATCACGTCTTCGCCTGTTACTTCAGGGATTTCCCTGTTCTCGTCTTTACAGGAAAAGCTAACGGCAGAAATTAGAAAAATCAGTAGTATTCGTTTCATAATTATTCAGTTTGAACTAAAACTAACTAAAAATGAAACTTTTCACCATAGATTTAATAGTACTTTAAGAAAGGGGAAGCTCCATTTTTATGTCGCCCCGGGCGTATGGATTGTTTTCTCCTATGGGGATTTCCCGAAATCCGTACTTCTTGTAGATATGAATTGCGTTCTCCAGTTTGCGATTGGAAAAAATGATCAGCTTTTTCCAGCCTTTGCTCCGGGCGTAGTCAAGAGTGTGTTGCATTAACTGCTGACCAACATTTTTCCCCTGTGCCGCAGGTACTACGGCCATTTTTGTTAATTCAAAAATGCCATCTTCGATCTTCATTAAAGCAACTGTTCCAATGACCTTTTTATTTTCAAGAACAAAAAAGATCGTCCCTCCGGGCTCAATGATATATTTTTCGGGTTTACCTAAGACTTCTTCATCATGAGGCTCGACCCAAAAATATTTTTCCAGCCATTCAATGTTGAGGTCCCTAAATTTATCCGCGTATTTAGGATTAAAGGAAATAATTTTCATTTTAACTAACCAATTTCATCTCTCTGCCAGGGCCACTTGCCCTCCAGTTCTACCTGCAAAGAAAGGCTTAAAAAAGTTCTGATTAAAACAATAAGGCCAAGAACCAGTACACGGTCCATAGTAGGGGAGGTACTCACTGAAGCTATAATGTCAGCCGCTACTAAAAATTCCAGTCCTAAAAGAATAGCTTTTCCGAGATCATGTCTAAAAGTGCGATAAGAGCTGCCGTCCTCATGCCTGTCAAAAAAATATCTGTACAGCGCGAAAAGTGGCCCGATGATCATTACTAAAACTCCTGTAACCTCAATGATCAGAGCTGCAATATCTACGTAATATTGTACTGTTTCATGCATGCTTTCTCTCATTTAGAAAATCTGTCACCAAATAGCTTAAGGCTTTACCGGTAGGGAAATCAACAGTAGCTATAGCCTCACAGACGTGAAGATAACAACAATTTTTCTCTTTCGCCGCCTCCCTTATCAGTGTCCGGGTCTCTTCCAGTGTAAAACCCGAAGGTGAAACTGCGCTGCTTGGAAAATTTGCAATGGCATCACAATCCAGTTCGAGCCCGAATTTCTTTCCATTTACAAAATTCAGGTGGTCTCTAAAAGTATCTTTCCGGTTATGCTTCAAAAGCTCCTCAAAAAGGCTGTACTTAAAGGCTTCGGAAGCATGCATTTCCTCAAAAATATACTGCGGAGTATAGTTCTTATGCAAACCAAAAACAGAATACCTCTCTAAAAAGCCATTTTTGAAGGCATAACTAAAGCCGTTCCCACTGTGCCGGTGTTCGAGCTGTCTTAGGTCTGTATGAGCATCGATGTTCAGCACATTTATGGAATGTCCTGTTGCTTCTGAAGCTCCTTTGATATTTCCGAAGGCGTTATTGTGGCCTCCGCCTATGATTACAGGAAATTTTCCTGCCAGGATCACCTTTTTGACCAGTTCACTTACTGCGGAATCTAATAGCTCCACAAGATTTCCCAGCTTTTGTACGTAATTGGGATCTGAAACATCAATATTTCCCGCTTTTTGCATCAATGCTGAAGTATTCACTTCCCCGAGCAGCAAAATATTTGTACCTGAATTGAACAGGTTTTCCTGCACGTTGAGAAAAGACTTCAAAAATTCGGTCCAGGCAGTTGAAGTTCCGGGTTTGCCGTAGTTCGCCCGCACTCCGATATCTTCAGGGATACCAAAAATGACGAATTCGGCTTCGGATTTTTGAAGATCCTCAATTCTTGCTGCAACCTGAATTTTATCTCCCAGCTTTGTTTCTCCCGGCCTGATGGAAAGCAGTTTGGAGATCTGTCTTTCGGAATAAAACTTCAGCTGACTCATTTAAATCTTTTTTCCGTTAACATAAACCGAGTTGATATGATTGGCGCCAAAGGAATAGGGCAGAAATCCGTAGGAAGGGATAGCATCGGTGAGGATGAGGTTTGCGGCCTTACCTTTCGTGATACTGCCGTGGGTGTCAAGAATTCCCATTGCATAGGCCGCATTAATAGTAGCAGCGTTAATAGCCTCTTCGGGATTCATCTTCATTTTTATGCAGGCAAGGGAGATCACAAGGTTCATATTTCCATTGGGAGTGCTTCCCGGGTTGTAGTCGGTAGCCAGTGCCAGTGGTAATCCGGCGTCAATGATATCGCGGGCCGGTGTATAGGGAATGCTCAGGAAAAGAGAGCAGGAGGGAAGGGCAACAGGCATGGTGTCACTGTTCTTCAAGACTTCAAGATCTTCGGGCTGCATCACTTCAAGATGATCTACAGAAAGGGCGTTGTGCTCCACAGCAGCTTTTATTCCGCCAATGGCATTGAACTGGTTCACATGGATCTTTGGAGTCAAACCATTTTTCTTTCCTGCTTCCAAGACCCTGTGGGTATCCTCAACGCTGAAATAGCCTTTTTCACAGAAAATATCCACATATTCTGCCAGTCCTTCCCCGGCGATCTTTGGCATCATTTCGTTAATAAGCAGGTTAAGGTAACCTTCTTTGTCATTTTTATATTCCGGCGGAATTGCATGTGCTCCCAAAAAGGTCGCTTTTACAGGAAGATCATAATTGTCCCGCAGCTTCCTTATCACCTTTAACATCTTTAGCTCGGCTTCGGTGGTTAATCCATATCCCGATTTGATCTCGATTGCCGTGGTTCCCATCTTCATCACCTCCTCCAAACGTTTGGCCGATTGCACGTAGAGATCATCTTCAGAAGTTTCCTGCAGCTTTTTAGCCGAATTCACTATTCCTCCGCCCTTTTCGGCTATCTCTTCATAGGTGAGTCCGTTAATGCGGTCAATGAATTCCTGTTCGCGATTTCCGGCGTAGACAAGGTGGGTATGCGAATCGATCCAGCCCGGCAACAGGAATTTACCCGAGGCATCTACTTCAGCTACTCCTTCAAAAGTGGGGATTTGGGACATCTTTCCGAAGTCGGCAATTTTCCCATCCTCCACGAGTAACCAGGCATTGTCGATCAAGGGAAGTTCTTTCATCTCACTGCCCTTGAGAGGCTTAAGTGTCTCCTCCCGCACCTGTATGAGCTGCTTTATGTTTTTAAAGATAAGTTTCATATCGTAAAGATAGAAAAGTGCCGAGAATTTGCAGGGCCTGCCGACGATACCTTCCAAAAATGGCATTTTTGGGATCCCTTCTTTTTCAGTAATTATTTTTACCTTAGGAAAGAATTTTTTCCAACAATTATGACTCATAAAAAACCAGGTCTAAATACTATTTGCACCCATGTGGGAGAGCTAAAGGATGAACAGTTTCGCGGTGCGGTTTCACCACTTTTTATGTCTACATCTTACGCTTATGAAGATGTGGAGGTAAAACGCTATCCCCGATATTTTAATACCCCAAACCAGCACGCCCTGGCGAAGAAGATGGCTGCACTGGAACACGGGGAGGCTGCTCTTATTTTCGGTAGCGGAATGGCTGCCGTAAGTACTGCGCTTTTTGCCTTTCTACACAAGGGAGATCACGTGGTGTTACAGCGAACTTTATACGGGGGCACAAGTAATTTAGTGGTCGAGGAATTTGAGAAGTTTGGGATCGAATATTCCTTTGCAAAAGATCTTTCTGCGGAAGCTTTTGAAGCTGAGATCTGCGACCAGACGAAAGTGATTTATATTGAAACTCCCTCAAATCCGTTGCTTACCATTACCGACCTTGAAGCCGTTGCCGGCCTGGCCAGGAAGCACGGCCTCGTGAGTATGATAGACAATACTTTTGCTTCTCCTGTAAACCAGAACCCAATTGACTTTGGAATAGATGTCGTTATCCATTCCGCTACAAAATATATGGGCGGGCACAGCGATATCCTTGCGGGAACTGTGATCTCTTCTGAAGAATATATCGACAGGATCTTTCAGCTTGCAAAGAATTTTGGCGGAAGCCTCAGCGATTATACTGTCTGGCTTTTAGAACGCAGCTTGAAAACTATGGGATTGCGGGTAAGGGCACAGAATGAGAATGCTCAGAAATTAGCCGAATTTCTGGAAGGAAATGAACTGGTAAAGAAAGTTTATTATCCGGGATTGCCTTCCCATGAAGGTCATGAGCTGGCGAAAAAGCAAATGCAGGGTTTTGGGGGCATGTTGTCTTTCGAGCTTAATGAGCTGGATTCCGAGGCATTTATGAAGTATCTAAAGCTTATAAAACCTTCCATGAGTTTAGCCGGAGTTGAATCCACAATCCTTTCACCTGCCAAAACCTCCCATGCACTTTTAACCCCTGAAGAAAGGGCAGAGCAGGGCATAAGCGATAACCTTATGAGGTTCTCTGTAGGTATCGAAGAACCTGAGGATCTAATTGCCGATATAGAACAGGCACTTGAGGAAACAAGGAAAGATATGCTGGATGTGAGGCTGTAGGGTTTGTAGTTTATAGTTGATAGTTCATAGTTGGTAGAAGACTTGAGGCTAGTGGGCAGTGGTCGGTGATCAGTGTTCAGGGATAAATTTATAAGGATTGTAATTTAGGTCGAAACTCCCTACTGTTTAGTCCCTTTGAAAACAAGCTCCGGAGGAGCGACAGGTGGGTAGCAACATATAGCATAAAGGTGAAAAGCTCCGGAGGAGCGACATGTCGGTAGGGACAAGAGCCAAGACAAGTGTTCAGTGGTCGGTGATCAGTGTTCAGGTTTATGGGAATAATTTATTTCCGCGGATCAATATAGTGACCAGGTTGTTATGATCATTGTACAAAATATTTAGAATCAAGCTCCGGAGGAGCGATAGATAGGTAGCAACATATAGCACAAAGGTGAGAAGCTCCGGAGGAGCGACATGTCGGTAGCATAATAAATGAGTCGCATAATGAGCTCCGGAGGAGCGGCATAAGTTTAAAGAAGAATGTAATAGGAAATTATCAGTGAATCCGTGGCTCAAAATAGAGACAAGAATCAAGAGACAAGAGCCAAGACTACAGAAAATTAAAAAAATAATCAGGTATTTGTGGGTTTTCTAAACCACAGAAGAGAAATTAATAAAAAATGAAATTAGACATATTGGCCATTGGTGCCCATCCCGATGATGTTGAACTCAGTTGCTCTGCAACTCTTGCAAAAGAGATCTCCCGCGGTAAAAAAGTCGGGGTTCTGGATCTTACAAGAGGTGAACTGGGAACCCGTGGTACAGCCGAAATTAGAGACAAAGAGGCGGAAGATGCTGCAAAGATCCTGGGGCTTTCAATGCGGGAGAACCTGGAATTCAGCGACGGATTCTTTGTAAACAACGTGGCTCATCAACTGGAGATCATTAAAATCATTAGAAAATACAGACCGGAACTCGTGCTTTGTAACGCAATCGATGACAGGCATATTGACCACGGCAAAGGTGCCAAACTGGTGGCCGATGCCTGCTTCCTAAGCGGACTAAGGAAAATTGAGACCATCTACAACGGAAATTCTCAAAAGGCCTGGCGCCCTAAGAACGTTTTTCACTACATACAATGGAAAAATCTTGAACCAGATGTGGTGGTGGATGTCACCGGATTCATGGATAAAAAAATGGAATCTGTAAAAGCATATCAATCTCAATTCTGGGATGAGAACAGTAAAGAACCCGAAACTCCCATTTCCAGCAGTAATTTCTTTGACAGCATCACCTACAGAGCCAGGGATTTAGGTCGTCTAATCAACGTGGAATACGCCGAAGGATTTAACGTGAACCGTCACGTGGCGGTAGATTCGCTGTTCGATCTTCTGTAAAAATTCGATTTTTTTCTTTTGTAAAAGAAAGGATTTATACTACATTTGCGTCCGATTAAAATGGTGGTTGTAGCTCAGCTGGTTAGAGCGCTGGATTGTGGTTCCAGAGGTCGCCGGTTCGAACCCGGTCTTCCACCCGGAAAGCTTCTTGTGAAAACAGGGAGCTTTTTTTTGTTTCTGAAAATTCTTTTTAAGAATGAAGAGGGTGAGAAGCCTGTCCTGAGCGCAGTCGAAGGGAACCCGGTCTTCCACCCGGAAAGCTTCTTGTGAAAACAAGGAGCTTTTTTTGTTTCAGGTATTTAATAAAAAAGACCTCACAGGTTTCTGAAACCAGTGAGGTCTTTTAAAAAATGCTGTTTTTACCTATTCAGTTTTTGCAGAAAGAGTGGGTTTATCTACAAAAGGTCGGGCGTCACGATTTGCAACTTCCCAGGCCGTAAGGAACACCAGTTGTGCCCGTTTAGCCAGTAGGTCGTATTCGATCTTATCTGGAGTGTCGGTGGGACGGTGATAATCTTCATGAACTCCGTTGAAGTAGAAAATGATCGGGATATCATGTTTTGCGAAATTGTAGTGGTCACTTCGATAGTAAAACCTGTTAGGATCATTCTCATCATTATAGGTGTAATCCAAATTGAGGTTCAGGTACTTTTCATTTACATTTTCACTTAGTTCATGAAGTTCGGTGCTTAATTTATCGCTGCCAATAAGGTAAACGTAATCTCCTGCACTTTCCATATCATTTCCTATGCGGCCAATCATGTCGATATTGAGATTAGCTACAGTATTTGCTAGAGGGAAAACAGGATTTTCGGTGTAAAAGCGGGAACCAACAAGACCTTTTTCTTCCCCGGTTACATTCAGGAACAGGATCGAACGTTTTGGAGTATAGCCATCTTCCTGTGCCTTTTTGAAAGCTTCGGCTATTTCAAGGATCGCCACTGTACCCGATCCATCGTCGTCGGCACCATTGTAGATGTTTCCTTCATCATCTATCCCCACATGATCATAATGAGATGAGATCACCAGAACTTCCTGTGGCATGCTACTGCCCTGAATGAAGGCAAGAACATTTTCGGTATCATTCACTTTTCCTCGGGTGAAAAAACTGCCGGGGACTTCCTGGAAGTAATCATCTCCTCCCAAGGGAGAAGCAATGTCCAGGCTTTTATATTCTTTTTTGAGATATTCGGCCGCCATTTTTTGCCCCGGTTCGCCGGTTTCCCTTCCTTCAAATTCATCACTTGCAAAGGTGTAGAGGTGGTCCTTTAGTTCTTGAGCAGTGATGGTTTTGGCGTACTCCATTGGATTAGCCTCAGAGATATCCCGCGGCTGCTGTGCCTTACAAGCCAGCAAACTTACAGCAAGAGAAAATAACAATACTTTTTTCATATTAAGTTTTAGGTTTTTTAATAAGAGTGGCAAGATAAGAGATTTCCTTAGAATTTAATTTGGCCCGGGGAGTTGAGGCGGGAATTTTTCTAAAGAATTATGCTGAGGCGATAGCATTTGAGAGCAATTTATCGTATTTTTAAGTGAATGATATAATACCTGGTCTTATGAAAAATGATGTTCCTGTATCCCAGATCATGACAAAGAATATTTTGAGACTATCCCTTTCCAATGATCTTTCGACTGCTGAGTCCATTATGAAAAAAAATCACATAAGGCATTTGCCTGTTGTCGATAATGAGCGAATTGTAGGAATGGTGAGTCTCAACGATCTCCTTCGGATCTCCTTTGCCGATGCCGTTGATGCAGACGGAGAGGACGTGGAAACAACTGTTTATAATATGTTCTCGGTAGAACAGGTCATGACCAAAAAGGTGGTCTGTATCACTTCACAACATACGGTTGCCGAAGCAGCAGAGCTATTCCTTAAGCACGAATTCCATGCCTTGCCTGTGGTTGATAATGACTGCCTTACAGGTATCGTTACCACAACAGATGTTATCCGGTTCTTTCTTCAGGAACAAAATGAAGATCTGGAGAAGAAAAAAGTGAGAAGAGTTATGTAGGGGGAGACTCTTCTCACCTGTGGTGCCTTTGCAGGCGAATTTCCTTTTTGTCAAGTTAAGCCATTTCTTCCTACAGATAAATACCTGCTGTAGTTGTTTAACCTCTATTTAACAGGTGCAGTAGGAAATTTCTTCAGGATGTGTCATTCATCCGATTTTTTGTAAGGCTAAGCTCTCTCAATAAAATGAGATTTTGATCAAAGCCATTCCCCCGCATTGAAAGCTGCGGGTTTTTCTTTGCAAAGAGGATCGCGATTTTTCTTTTTAATTGTAGTTTTATACTATGATAAAAGCACTGATCATTGACGACGAGGTAAACGCGCAAAGTTTACTTGAGAAAACGCTGAACAGGTACTTTCCTAATAAATTTTGGATTGTGGACAAATGCAGTTCAGTCGACTCGGGGGTACTTGCAATTAAAAGATATGAACCGGAGCTTGTTTTTCTGGACATTCAGATGCCCGAGAAGAACGGCTTTGAACTATTCAGGCATTTTGATGTTGTCAACTTTGAAGTGATCTTTACCACTGCTTATAATCAATTCGCAATTAAGGCCATTAAGCGCAGTGCACTGGATTACCTGCTGAAGCCGATAAACAGTCTGGAACTTGCTGATGCCATTAAGAGATTTGAGGCCAAAACTGACGGAAATTCAGCTCAAAAGAAACTATCCCTTTTACTTGAAAATCTCAATGTAAACGATCAGAACGTAAGTAAGATAGCCTTTCCCACAGTAGAAGGATTTGAGCTTATCCATGCAAATCAAATCTTATATTGCAGGGCTGAAAGTAATTATTGTTGCATTAAGAAGATTGACGGCATCACTAAAACAGCTTCCAAAACCCTGAAATATGTGGAAGAAATTCTCCCTGGAAATTCTTTCCAAAGAATACATAAGAGCTACGTCATCAACTTGAACTACGTTACAAGATACCATAAGGCCAACAAGGAAGTAGAGTTAACCAATGGGGAGAGACTTCCTGTTTCTTTTCGAAAAGAAGAAGAATTCATAAATGCCATTTTACAAAGTCATTAAATTTTGCTGCTTCTTCTTTTTATGGTTTAATTCAGCGTTTTCTCAAAATTATCCCGTTAAGAACTACACTGCAGCCAATGAACTGCCGAATAATGCTGTGAGATCGTTACTGGTTGACAGCAATAATGTTCTATGGATCGGAACTGAAAATGGGGTGGTTAAAAAAGAGAACGATGACTTCAAATACTTTTTTGAAGAGGATGGCTTAGCCTTGAACAGCTGTTGGGCCATTGCAGAAGACAGCAACAAGAATTTGTGGTTTGGGAGTTACGGCGCCGGGATCAGCATTTTTAACGGCCGCGACTTCAAAGTGATTTCCGGAATTGATGGTTTAGTTCATAACGAAATTACAAGCCTGTTCTCAAGAGGTAACAAAATGTTCGTGGGAACCAGTGACGGTATTTCTGTGGTCGACATTAATTCTTTTAAAGTCCACTCCTTAAAATATTCTGCCGGGAATGAACTTTTCAGAATTCAGGATTTTTTCATCTACCAGAATCAGGTTTATGTAGCCTCATATATTTCAGGAGTCTTTAAGATCTCTTTTGAAAATGACCGGCCAATACTGGTCAGGGTAAATGACAAAGTTCCTATTTATTCTGTATTGGTCGAGAAGGATAGTATCTACAGTAGTAATAAAGGATTCTTCAGCAAAAATTCCCTGGCTGAATTTGTTGATAAAGGTAATTCCGATTCAGAAAAAAGGCTCGGAACTTCCATAATCTGGAATTATATCAAAACGAGTGACAACAGGATTTTTGCGGGGGCCTGGGGAATCTATGATACTAACGGGGGGATTTTTGAAATAAAAGACAATAAGATGATCTCCAGGGCATCTCAATTCGACATCCCGAGCAGGGAAGTTCTTTGCCTTGCCTATAACCCCACCTTTGAAAGATTGTACGTTGGCACCAAAGATGCCGGACTGTTTGAGGTCGTGCTTGACCCTCAGATCAAATTCAATGAAATAGACGGGATCAACGTCCTTGGATTTGCCAGAACTGAAAATAGTTCTGCCGTGCTACTTAGCGATGGCATCAGTTTAAAGGCTGGGAGCAACGAAAAAAAGATATCCCTGCAACAACTAAAGAAATGGCAGGAGAACTATGTTAGAAAAACGAAACTGCCCTTACCCCGACATGAGGATCATTTTTACGAACTGGATTATTCAACAAAGGCAGAAAACATAGGATTTTATGATATAAAAGTCTTCGGAAATGTATTCTGGGTGAACACCAACATAGGAATTTTTGCAATTAATAATTCAGGCGAATTGCTGCGTTACCTGCCCGTACATTCAGAAGAAATCAATTTTACCCCAACCGGAAAGCTTATAGAAACCAATCCGTATGGGGGAGTAAGGATCTATAATGATCTGGATTCTTTCAGCTATACCAGTTTCCATCCGGAAGATCCCTCGACACCAACAATGGTTGTGAATTCTTTACAGAAGAATGACAAAACCTATTTCCTGTCGGTTTTTTCCGGACTCTATGTCTGGGAGAATGACAAGTTCAAATCTTATGTGGTCGACGATTCCTGGGAAGAAAAGAAATTAAGGCATATGACCACCCTGGGAGAAGACCTGGCGGTATCTAGTGAATTCGGAGATGTTTTCATCCTTAAAGATGACCCCGAGTTTAAGCTTTTGCAAAAAATTCCACGGGCCAACATACAGGGAAACACCATTTCATTTCTAAAGGAATACCGGGGAAATCTCATAGTGGGAACAGAAAAAGGTCTGACCTTATTCAAAGATGACAGGAAAATATTCCTGGATGAGGAACAAGGGCTTAAACAACCATTACATGGTGCAGAGGTCAATGGGGACCATTTAAACATTGGTAGTAATAATGGATACTACAGCCTGGATCTTAAAAGCTTGTTCAAGGAATGCAATTTGGTTGAGGACTTAGAGATCAAAGAGATCTTTATCAACAACAATGAACTTCTCTCACAGCAAAGATCCGAACAAGAGGAATTAGAACTGGCTCATAACCAAAACACCGTGCTTTTGAGGTTTGGCACAAACTCACATCCTTTTCCAAATAAGTTAAAGTATCAATACAAGCTAAATGAAAAGGACAATTGGAGCCTTCCCACCGATAAGCCTGAGATCTTTTTACCTTTTTTGACACCCAATGATTATGAGATCACTGTAAGAGTACTGGATCAAAGCACCGGCTTAAGTTATACACAGCCACTATTGAGGTTGTCAATACTTCAGCCTTTTTGGAAAACCTGGTGGTTCTTCCTGTTGATCCTGTGTGCCATATTGCTTGTGGTATTTAGTGTTTACAAGATCCAGATAAGGCAAAACAAACGCTTCGAAGCACAAAAAAGGATAATTCAAAAGCGTTTTGAAGAGACTAAGATGGAAGCCCTGCTCGCACAAATGAATCCGCACTTCATTTTCAATGCCATGAATTCCATTCAGAACTACATTTTAGACAGTGATATTGATAATGCTAACCTTTTTCTTGGGGATTTCGCCAAGTTGATCAGGCTAAACCTGGACCATTGTACCCGGCCAACCATTTTGCTTATTGAAGAAATCGAATATTTGCAGTCCTATACCCGGGTAGAAAATACCAGGTTCAATAATGCGGTGAAGGTTATTTTCGACATTGATAAGGAGCTGGATGTTTATGAAGTTGAAATCCCTACGATGTTGTTACAGACCTTTGTAGAAAATGTTTTTGTTCATGCATTCCCAAATAATATTGAAGATCCCACCTTAGAAATATCTTTTAAGCTGTTGCCGGGAGATATTCTGGAATGCAAAATCAAAGATAACGGAGTTGGGTTCCAAGCCGACACTTCTAATAAACTACACAACTCCAAAGGCATAAAACTGGTTAAAGAGCGCCTCACCTTGTTGGGGTACGACCTGGAGAAGACAGTACGTATAAGTGCAGTTAAGGGTAAAGGCACCACCCTTGTTCTAAGATTACAGGTTTAAACGTTTACTTGGAAATTCCGCACGTTAACTAAATGGCAGTTGTAGATGCTCCCATTTAATTTAATTTTGATGGAAATTAGAGAAAGTGGCAGCTTAAATCTGAAATGAGCTGCTTGTAAAATTTACGTTATAAAGTAGGGGTTATAACTTTTCTTGTGCCGGCAGTGTTGTCACTTCTCTAACTTTTTTCTTTCTATCCTTACCTCCACCATATTCCGGTTGAAAAATCTATTCTTTGCCATAGTCCACCTCATTCTTTTTCCAGAAGAAGACGCTATGCAATAATTAGAAGTGAGAGGGAAAACTGTTCAGGTTCTTTAGTTGATTTCCAAAAGATTTAAGACTCCCGAGAAATAGGAAGAGTCAGGGTGATGAATGAAAAAATTAGTTGGTGATCCCGTTCTTTCTGTATTGTTTTATAACCTCTTTAGACTCTTGACGGCAATTGTTTGGGCGCTATTTACATAATCCCAGTTCTTATCCCCTTCAGATTTTAATACCTCAGCGACTCCTGTGGTTGAGGTCTCTGAGATCATTTCTCCTGTATGAAGGTTGTAGATCCTAATTTTGCTGCTGGCTCCATTTGTTTTCACAGTACTTCCCATCGCGGGAGCATGAGCAAAAGAACCCATTTCATTCCTGCCCAAATGAGACTGTACATTGATCAAAAAATCGTGTCCTGTCGCGACTCTTGCTGCTTTGAGTTGTTCCGGGGATGGATCAAAAGGTAGATGTGCAGCAATAACATTTCCGTTTTCCATTTTTGTGATCCTGCTTAAGGAATCTCCCAGGAACCTTTCAAAATGTTTGGCTGCGAGATCATCGATATGGCGAGGATTGTGATTTGTAAAAGGATGGTTCAACAGCCATTTTCCCTGAGAAAAGTCGATCATCCTGCCTTTTTTAAAGTGGTGAGTATAGGTGGTATTTCCACAAGCGGTGATAATAATGAATAGCAGAAGTAGGAGGATCTTTTGTTTGATCACAATGTTTGTTTTAGAGGAATGTACTGTAATATAAATAAAAACCCCTGCCGCAGCAAGGGTCCACTCTCTGATGTCTTGTAGGGGAAGAAAGATCAGAGAAAATAAGTTTCTAATATACAAGAACAACTATGGCAGCAAGAAAAATCAGGAACACGAGTCGGTCTTTGGGGGACAGGGGATCAGTTATTTTTATCATCCTTAGGAAAATTAAAAGCCGGACTGTTGTAAACATGCAGGTTCAAAAATATCACTACGAATTTCTAAACCTGTATTTTTAACAGCTTACTATCGATACCGGAGCTCACAATTCATTGTTTATCAGAAGATAAAGGTCGATGAGCAGTAGCAGAAGAAATATGACCTAAATCATATTTCATAAATTTTCCGGTTTCCGTAGCTATGGATCACGAAACGAAGAGAATCAAAAAATGACCTAACGAAAGTACAGACTTCAGATGATTTGTTCATTCCGCTTTTTAAGAATTTCCTTTCCTGCAGCTTTAAAAAATGGATCTTAACATACTTTTTTAGATGTTATACTCAGGTCATATTTTTCTACAAGAAAAAGGAGACGCTTCCTGTTCACAGGTTTAGGAAGATATTCGGTACAACCTGCCTGGAAGAAGCTATTTCTATTCCAGGTTTCGGTGTATGCAGTAGTGGCTATAATTGGCACGTGTGGCTGGAATTGACGGATCTGTCTGGTGGCTTCGATCCCATTCATTACAGGCATTTGAATATCCATCAATACCAAACTAATGTCCAAATTGTTTTTACAAAGATCCACAGCTTCCAGGCCGTTTACAGCACGAAGGTGATCATAACCCCCAGAATCGAGAATGGATTTCAAAAAGAGGTAATTCAATTTGTCATCTTCTACGATCAAAATGAGGGGTTTGGTCTTGTTGGCTGAATATAAAGCCTCTTTGCCCCCTGCTACTTTTGTCGCTCCTTCACGGGGAATAGTGAAGGTGAATCTTGATCCCACCCCTTTTTGAGAGGTGGCTTCTATTGCACCGCCTACAATGGTCGCCAATGACTTTGCTATGGAAAGTCCAAGACCACTTCCTTCAAATTCCCTTGTCATTGTAACATCTTCCTGGCTAAACATGTCAAAAATTAAATGGAGCTTTTCCGGGTCTATACCTCTTCCTGTATCTTCGACAAAAAATGTCACATGCTTCTCTGTAGTATTATATCCAAATGTGACGATTCCTTCTGTGGTGAATTTTATTGCGTTATCAACGAGTTTGTTAAGGATCTTCTCCACCAGTTCGGGATCGGAATTCAGGAAAACCCTAGTATTGCCTTTAGGGACATCTGTTTTGAAGAGAATGTTCTTTCCTGCACTAAGCTTTTTGGCTCTCTCTGCTATCTTTTCATAAACAGGGGCTAATAGAAAATTGGATTTGCCTGGTTTTAAGGTTTTGGATACGATCATTGCCATATCCATGTAATCTGTTATCGTGTCCAGCAGGCGATCACTGGATTTTTTGATGAGCTTGTAGTATTTTTTTCGATTTTCCAGGGACATTTCATGTTCAGACATCATATGCCCCAGGCCAAGGATCCCGTTAAGAGGAGTTCTAATCTCGTGAGAGATATTGTTTATAAAAGCTGTTTTTAGTTTATCACTTTCTTCAGCCTTTTCTTTTGCAATTATCAACTCCCGAACAATCTTTTTTCTTTCAGTTATATCCTCCTTTATCGCCACAAAATTGGTGACTTTTCCGCGGTTGTTCAGGATGGGCGAAATGACAGTGTATTCCCAAAATATTTCTCCATTCTTTTTCCTGTTTTGAAACTCCCCTGTCCAGTCTTTCCCAGATTTTATGGTATTCCAGATATTGGCATAAAAGGCTTTCGAATGATGACCCGAGCTGAGGAACCGGGGATTTTTGCCAACCGATTCTTCCCAGGAGTAGCCTGTAGTCCTGGTAAAATAGGGATTAACGTAGTTGATATCTCCTTTGGGATCGGTAATGATCACAGAAACGGAACTTGCTTCTACAGCCCTGTTCAACAGCTTAAGCTTGGCTTCGGCCCGTTTTCTTTCAGAAATGTCGTGTATGACATAGTGAACCAGTTCTTGCCCTTCAAGATCAATATTACTGCTAAAGATCTTGACATCTACGAGACTTCCATCTGCTTTGCGATGCTTCCGTTCGTAGCTGTTTTTTGACTGAGGAAGTTCGGGCAGGTGATCATCTTCGGGTTCCACAACCGCCAGCTGGTCGATACTCATAGATTGTAATGTTTCCAGTGACCAGCCGTAAAATGCTGCTGCCGCCTTGTTAGCCTCAACTATTTCTTTTGTGCCGGGGTCAACAATGAATTTAACAGCCGAGTGATTGTGAAAGATCTGGCGGAATTTCTTTTCACTTAGCTTCAGTAATTCTTCGGCCCTTTTGCGTTCTGTGATGTCTTCATCTGCACCGCGATATCCGGTCAGTTTTCCGTCCTTGTTAAAGACAGGGCTGCCACTGGAAGATAGGTATACAACCTGTCCGTTTTTGTGCAGATGTTCATTGACAACATTGTTGAAGCTTAATTTTTTCGAGATAAGTGAAAAAAAAGATCTTTTTAAATCTTCCCTTCTTTCTGCGGGATACAGATCGTAAAAATATTTTTTACCCACCACCTCATCAACCCTATAACCTAAAATGGACTCCACGACTGGGCTGGAGTAGGTGTAAAGACCGTCGGCATCAATTTCCCATATCCATTCCTGTGCAGTTTCGGCGACCTGTCTAAACCGCTTTTCGCTCTCCTTAAGATCTTCATGAGCCTTGATCCTTTTTGCCTTCTCTTCTACTTCCTGTAGAGCCCGTTTTACTGCAAAGGGTAGCCTACCCAAACGATCCTTGAGCACGTAATCTACTGCTCCTTTCTTGAGTAGTTCAATTGCAGTTTCTTCTCCAATGGAGCCGGAGATACAAATAAACGGCAATTCGGGACAGAGCTCGAGGCTTATCTCAAGCGCCCCGAATGCATCGAACCCGGGAAGCCTGTAATCAGAGAGAATGATATCAAACTCCTTACTTGTAAGCGCTTCTCTAAAAGCCGGTTCAACTTCAACATGGGTGACCTGAAGTTGATAACCGGCATCTTTTAAATATTCTGTTAATAATTCGAGATCGAGATATGAATCTTCGAGAATGAGCACCCTCAGGAAAGATTCCGGGTTGCTCGTCAATCTATCTGTATTCAATTTCGTGGTGGTTGTTCGTTGATTATTGCCCAAAAAACACCAATTTGCTTCACTGCTACCATAAATTCTTTAAAATCAACGGGTTTAACAACATACGCATTCACCCCCAGGTCATAACATCTTTTTAAATCTGGATTCTCACGGGACGAAGTTAACATGACCACAGGGATATTTTTTAATTTCTCATCGGTCTTGATGGTTTCCAAAACTTCAAGTCCATCCATTCGTGGCATTTTAATATCGAGTAGGATCACTGCCGGATCACTCTTGGAACGGTTCTCAAATTTACCTTCATACCTTAGATACTCCAAAGCTTCCACCCCGTCACCAACTGTTACTATATTATTGGCAAGATTATACTCAGTCAGTGCCTCAATGGTAAGCTCTACATCCTGTTCATTATCTTCAACAAGTAAAATTGTCCTCAGTTTATTCATGCTATTTCCTTCTGATGCTTAGGTAAACTGAAGTGAAAAACTGCTCCTTTTCCAACTTCGGCTTCAGCCCATACACGTCCTGAATGTTTTTGAATGATTCGTTGAACATTTGCCAATCCAATTCCGGTACCTTCAAAATCGGCCTGGGAATGAAGTCTTTGAAATACTCCAAACAATTTTTGAGCGTATTTCATGTCAAACCCAACGCCGTTATCCTGTATTGAAAATACAAAATATTCCTCTTCCTCCACATAACTCACTGAAATTTTGGAAATTACTTTTTTGCCCGAATATTTCAGAGCATTTTCCAGCAGGTTCCTCCAAACCAGTTTTAGAAGGGAAGCATCCCCAAAGACCTTTGGTAACTTTTGTACTTCCCACAAAACCCTTTCTTTTTTCTCCTCAATTCCCAGTTCCTCCTTGATTTCCTTAAGAAGCACATTTAGGTCTATTTCTGCTTTTCTCACCTCTGTACGGCCGGTCTTTGAATATTCCAGTAAGTCATCTATCAAGCTGCCCATTTTACTTGAAGCTGCTGAAATGATTTGGAGGTAATGTTGGGCTTTTTCAGGCAGGTCCTTATAGTATCGCCTGTTTAGGAGGTCGACATACCCGTTGATGTGCCGCAGGGGAGCCCGCAGATCGTGGGAAACCGAGTAACTGAAGGCTTCGAGCTCCTTATTTGACGCTTCGAGGAGAAGGGTACGCTGCTTCACCTTCTGCTCAAGTTCTGCATTTAATTTTTCCAGGTCCTCCTGGAGTTGTTTTCTTTCGGTTATATCAAGGGTCGCTCCAACATAGGCAAGAAGAATTCCCTGTTCTTTGAAAGTGGGATGGGCTTTGCTGTACACCCAGCGAATACCGTTATCGGGTCTTATAATTCGATGTTCCAGTGCAAAATCCTCATGGTTTTGCATAGCGGTGGTAAAGGTTTTTTCGAATAGTATTCTATCTGCCGGATGAATAAACTTTTGTAGTAATTCACTAAGATCCGGAGCAGGAGAAGCCGGGTCCAAACCATAAATGCGGTATTCTTCTTCAGACCACACCATAGAACCGTCGGCAGTTTTATATTCAAAGCTTCCCAGGTGGGCGATCTCCTGTGAAGTCTTTAGTAGTTGGGAGGTGTCGAACAAATCCAGCTCGGCCTTTTTTCGTTCTGTCACATCCATTGCCATGCTTATAACGAGTCTGCGTCCATCGGGCAGTTCCCCGATAGGGCCCGAACTAAATTCCCAGATGCGGTATTCGCCAGATTTTGTTCTTATTTTATATTCTCCCTCAGCCTTTGGAGCATTTAACGTGTACAGCCCCTCGATATATTTTTTAATTGTTTTTTTCTCAGTTCCATAGGCCTTCTTCGTCCACCTGGCGATGGTGGGGATATCCCGTTCCTTATATCCTGTCAACCGGGTCCAGGAGGAATTCACCTTGATCACCTGCCCGTCTTCGGCATGGATAAGGATAGGAAAAGGGGCATGTTTGATGGCCATTCTAAAGCGGAGCTCACTTTCCCTAAGAGCCAGTTCGGTTTCTTTTACTTCGGTAATATCGGCCAGTGTACCCCGCAAACGTACTCCAACGCCTTTCTCATCCCTTTGGATCACCTTTCCGTTAGCTGCCAGCCATCTTACGGTTTGATCCGGATAAATTACCCGAAAATTAAAACTGTAATTATCCGGTCCTCCGGGGTTCACCGATCCCATAATGTGCTGCTCTGAAAGTTCCCGGTCCTCGGGATGCGTAGCCTCTAAAAAAGTATTCATATCCCATTTTGTCTGCCATTCCAGCCCATATAACTTGTCGTGGTTGCCGGAGCGGGTAATGGAGTGACTCACAAAATCATACTCCCAAACCGCCACATCAGACTGTTCTGTGGCCAGCCTTAGTCTTTCTTCACTTTCGGCAAGAAGTTTTTCTGCCTGTTTTCTTTCAGTGATATCAAGAAAGGTAACGGCACATTGACCGGGTTCAGCAGGAAAGGCAGAGATGGAATAGTGAACTCCTAAGAATTCAGAGCTTTGCTCGTACCGAATTGGTTTGCCGGTCATTGCCACTCTGGAATAGGTGCCAATCCAATCTGCTTCATCATTTTCTATTCCCGGTAAGGCCTTTGAGAGATGACTTCCCACGGCAGCCCTTAAATTAAGGCCGGTGGTTTCTTCAAACCTTTTATTTGCTGCAAGAATCAAAAGATCAACGGGTTCATCCTTCCGGTTCTTAACCACCTCAAAAAGGACAAATCCCGTATTCATATTTTCAAAGAGGGTACGATACCGCATTTCACTTTTCTCGGCTTTTTCCTTTGCCTCAAAAAGTTCTTTTTCCTTAGCAGCAAGCTTGATGATCTCATTATAAGCTCCCAACATACCCACAGGCTTTCTGTCTTTCCCAAATATTATAAGAGTTTTGCAGCCAAGTTCCGAAGCTGCACCATCAAAGGCTTTTAGCTTTAGGCTTTGATCTAAAGGGCTATGGGGTGCCGCATTTTCTGAAGTGTGATTTTCTAATGCGATCTCCAGTTCCTCCCTGTCAATAATATTTTCCCAACCGGGGGGTTGGATGGTATAGCCCAGGATCTTTAGAAGTTTTGGGGAGATATATAATTGGTTCCGGTTTTCAAGATCCCAAAACCACAGACCATCCAGCGCTTCCTCCTGAACAAAGTCAAACAGCTTTTCGTCTGCCCCGAGCAGCTTAAAAAACCTGGTTTTTACATCCATTTATGACAGGACCTAATTTGTTAAAGCAGCTAAAGTAGTATTTTATTTAATTGATTGTCACCACATTTTTGCTTCATGAATAAAATTAACGGCGGGTCTAAGTTGTGGACATAGGACGGAGAATACTCACCGTTTGCCAGAAGTCTTTTCAGAAAATCCTGTTACATGAAGGCTTAAAAATGGCATTTTTGAGGAGTAATTTACACTGAAGTTACTAAAATCCCAACCTGATAAAGATGGGCAGGTGGTCTGAACCGATATCCCTTTCTGTTGTTCTTTTAAGAACTTTCATTGACCCCTTCAGCAGGAAATGATCGAGGGTGGTTCTCATAAAAGGAAGATCTGCAGGCCAGGTAGCGGCAATCCCAGAACCTTTGCGGGAATCCCGGAGTTCTCCCTTCAGCAGCAGGTTCTGGAAATGGGTAGAGTAGGAGGAGGTATTAAGATCGCCCACCACTATGAAGTTTCCGGCTTGCGTAGCGCTCAGTTCCTCAATTGCCTGCAGCTGTTCATTCCTCAATTCAAAGGCGGCCTGGCCCACAGGAGGAACCGGATGGGTAGCCAAAATGGAAACCAAATGCCCATCGATCTCAAGCTTGCTGTGCAAAGAAGGCGGAAAATCTCTGTTAAAATGACTGACTTCTGTTTTCACCGGGTTTTTACTCAAAATGCCTATTCCGAAGTTGTTCTTCTGCGGCAGCAGGTGATGGAACGGAAAATCAACTGTCAGGACCTCAAGCTGCTCTTCCCATTGGGGACTCACCTCTAACAAAATGACGACGTCGGGATTTTTTTCAGCAATAAGGCCTAGAGCTTCCGCGTAATTGGTATTGGAAGCAAGCAGGTTTATGGCAAGAATGGAAATCCCGCCGCCCGAAGCCTCTTCTTGAATGGGGCCTTCAAGGTACAGTGGTAGAATGAACCGGGCATTCCACAACAGAAGCAACAGAACCGGGATAAGCGGCACCAACTTTTTTCTGAACAGAACAAGACCGGCAGGCAGCAGCAGGAGCAGAAACAGGAGATACTGTAGTTTAAAATGAGAAAAGATATCTCCTAACCAATATCCCGGCAGCAGATGCGGCATAATGGAAAAAATACCTGTTCCAATCAGTAGGATCCAAAAGATTATCTTTCTCATGGGAGGGAATTAAAGGCATTTCTTTTGGAGTTCATTCCAACTCTCCGTGCTAATTTTCCGCAACTCCGCCATTATTTTTGTGGCGTTTTAAAAGGTTCAAAACTGAAGATCCTCGGGTTTTACTTTCTTTTATACACCTCAACATCTGCTGAATATTTTACGCCATCCACCTCATATGGGCCGCTGTCGTACATCCACATGGTGTTTTTGTCGGGAAAGCTAAACCTGATGTCTCTTCCCTCGGGCGAGGTGCTCTTCAGGTTGTAGATCTCTTCAGAAACTTTGGTCCATTTGTAGGTTCTGGTGGCACTTTCGTTCAGTTTACACTCCATGATCTCGTTCATATAGTAGTGCACCGAATAAAGTTCCCCGTTATTTTTAAAGGTGCGGGTTTCTTGTTTATAGCATTCGGGCACTTCATTCTCTACCGGTTGGGCATTTTCCGGAAAGGAGATACGACTGTTTAACTGCCAGTGACCTACTATGGGATCATTGGGAGCATCTTCAGAAGAGCAGGAAAATAAAAGGAGGAGGAAGGGGAGTAGTAGTAGTTTTTTCATAAGTAGGTGTAAGTGGGGGCCGGGAGATAGTATTCTAATTCTGGATTCTTGAAAATTTTTTCTTTTTAATGTAAAAGCTCAAGGCATATAACACGAGCATGATCATCATGAGCTTATAGCCGCCGGTCCTTGCTGCACTTTCTCCCTGGAACAGGATCTCCATGACAAATTCTACTATAAGATAAATTCCTCCTGCTATCATTGCTCCAAAAAGACTATCCAGCCTAAGCCTGGAATATCTTTGGGTCTCCGTTTTTTCTTTTGAGGCAACAAAAAGCAACAGCGAAATGAGGAGCCCCATCTTCAATGACCAGCTAACTTTAAATGCATTAAGATCGATAAGATCCGGGTTTGCTGCGTTGATGAACCAGATGGTAATGGTGAGCACAAAAATTCCCAGGGCTATCTTTTTCCAGAAATAGGGGAGTAGGTTGTGGTTCATGTAAAAGAAGTTTATAGTGTCAGTAAAAATTTCGGCTGCCCGTATTTGTAATTGGTCAGTGTGAAGATTTAAAGATATCTAAAATTGTAGTTTATATCCATCATCACAAAAAAAACTGTCTCATTCTTTTAATTTATTATCTGTGGTCATCTATAGGTCTATAGTTTCACCTCTTTAGAATACTTGCTGTTAGTTCTCCTGCGCTTTGTAACTACCTATTTTTACCTTTTTTTCTGAATATATTTTGTTGAGCTTTTGGGTAAAGTCCTCCAGCTCGCTGGCAACTGTTCTTAAACTGCGGGAGTATTCCCTGAGCTTTGCAGCAGATAATTCCTTTTCATATTCCAATAAAGTGGTAATACCCAGCATAGAGGTCACCGGTCTGCGCAACACGTGGGAAATATCAAAGGATATTTGCTCCAGTGCAGATTCATACTCATAGTGATGTGTCACATCTGTAAAGGAGCCGTAGATCCTCATCTCTCCATTTTTCGCTTTTTCAGGTTTTCCGGTTACAGCATGCCAGCGAACACCCGATTCACTAAGAACTCTATATTCGTGGTGAAGTTTTTTGTTCTTTATTACGGCATCTCTCAAGCTGGCTTTAAGGGATCCCCGATCCTCGGGATGTACCACATCGAAGCCGAGGTTAGGATCATCAAGCCACTCTTCAACATTCACGTTGGGATGAATCTTTTTGATCCCGTTACTTAAAAACAAAAATTCGATTTTCCCATTGCGATTGATACTTAATTCAAAAATACCTATGGGTATATTCTCGGTTATCTTTACGACTCTTTGTGTGCTCAATTCCACACTCGTGTTGAGATTGTTCAAAACTTTCTGCGTCTCCAGAATATCCACTGCTTTCCCTGCGAGGATCTTGAGAGCTTTTTTTTGTTCCCGGGTTATTTTCTTTGATTTTTTGTCAATCACGCACAAGGTGCCCAACACGTGATTTTGTTTGGTAGTGAGAGGAGCGCCTGCATAAAAGCGGATCTTTGGTTCCCCAACTACTAACTTGTTTTCCTTGAAACGGGAATCCTCCAGGGCATCATTTACCACCAGGACTTCATCTGGAGTGTTTAACGCATGTTTGCAGAAGGCGTCCTCGACAGGTGTTCCTTTTTGTTCCAGTCCTTTCCTGGATATAAACCACTGCCTTTTATCGTCCAGTATAGTGATCAATGAAACGGGAGTTTCAAAAAGGACGGAGGCAAGTTCGGTTAGTTCATCCAACTCTTTTACAGGAGGGTTATCAAAAACCTCATAAGATCTAACCTCTTCTAATCGACTGTTTTTGCTCATAACACTTATTTAAAATTCCAGGTAAGCTTTGATGCGTAAGGGGTTTGACCACACAATCAACAACATCTTTGTGGTTCCGCGCTCTTTCAAGATCAGATCTGTCAATAGAAGAAGTAACTATAAATATGGAACATTTTTGCTGTTCCAGAATTGGGGACATGCTATTGAGAAATTCCCACCCATTCATTACGGGCATGTTCAAATCAAGTAGAATTATCTCGGGCATTGCACCTCCCGATGCATGATTTTCCTTCAAATTCGTCACTGCTTCCTGTCCATCTTTGAAGACTAAAATGTTGCTGCAGAAATTTGATAATTCCATTAATTTTTTTGCAATCATTACAGAAATGGGATCATCATCGATAATACAGGCTGTTTTCACTTTCTTCATTGCTGTCTCTGTTTTGCAAATCCAGGGCACAAAAATAATCGAAATGTTTATATTTTATAAAAAATACTTAAACAAAAATTCTTACTGTTCTGCCTCGGGTTTGAATTGAACCAGCATTATCAGTTTCTTTATTGGATTAGAAACCAACATTTTCCATGTCGTCAGACCAAAATGACTAACTTATAGTTCTTCTACACCGGAGAAAGACCGGGGTCAATTTCTTCATTTTTATCTTTGCTATTAATATACAAATTTTCCTACATCTTTTCCTACATCTTCACCAGGTGTTATGCACCGACATCGACCTGGCGCAATTCCCTGTTTTCTCTTACAAATTTTCAACCGAAGTATACTTCAACTGAATTACTGCAATTTCGCCTGCGATCACTTTTTCAAGGGCATTTTCATAATCTTCAAAAGAATTTATGACCACTCCATCTCTGTGTTCTTTGAGGGTGGAGAAGAATTTCACTTCAAACCACACTTTGTCGAGTTTTTTCTGTTCCTCCTGGGTGATATCGGTGCTGACGTTTGTCAATGCTGCCATTTTTTTGCGGGCAATGGTTTTGATGTCCTCTGCGACATCACTGCTGGTTGGCAGATTTCTTAGGGCGCCAATTACAAAGAAGATCTTCCCGTAACCTACTTTTTCAATATACTCGTTTCCGTATTTCAGCTTGTACAGCTCCGGGTCTTCTTCATAGACTTTGGCCAGGGAATCCCGTACTTCCCACTGGTTTGAAAAAGCTTCGTACCCGTCCTCATATTTGCCCCCACCTATCAAGACTCCTCTTTCGGTGACCGGATATTGTTCAATCACCGACTGGTATAGTTCTGTACTAACAGCAAACCTGGTGGCAAAATAATTTCCCGGGTGATAAAATTCATCAAATAACCGATAAGGAAACATCAATCCTATCGGGTCGGCGTCATTTTCCCATGAAGGGGATTGCGAGAAAGACTGATTAAGGCTAAAGTAGGAGGGCTCCGCAGCACCAAAAGGGTTGGCGACAGGAACATGACTACCTGAGTGAATTCCCGCTCCCACCTGCTCCTGGTAAGCATAGTTCTCATCAAGAACTGTTTCTCCATTTCTGGTAACTATAACATTCCGGTTTTCGCCTGTCTTGTTGTAAGTGGTGGTGACGCTGCTGTTGCCATCGGCTGCAGTAAATGCTACTAAACTCAACTCCCCGTCGGTATAGGTATGAATTGTAGTTCCTGCCTCGCTGTATATTTTCTTGACTGCGGGAAGCCCGTTCTTATATTCGGTTTCGAACCAAAAAGTGCCGTCGGGATGATAGTATTTGGACCAGAGCGGCTTATTATCTTCACTGCGGCTGACTTCCATATACAGGTGCTGCTGCGGATAACTGGCGTAAACCTTAGCCGATTTAATATACCCGTTCTCATAATATTCAAACTCCTCTGTAGGGTCTCCCGAAAGCTGATAGCGCCCCTGCTTAATCCAGCCGTTCCCGTGTTCTTCCAGCAGTTCGAAACCTGGAGTAGATCCTATAGAGTAGTCGGGCTGCGGAACATTCTCTTCTTTTTCGCAGGAGGAAAGAAATACAGTAGCTGAAAGGAGGAGTGGCAGAAAGTGATTTTTGAACACGGTATGAATTTTTTGATCTAACAGAGATATACTAATGGGTAGGAATTTTCTATAATTTGTTACAAAAAAATGGCTTTTTTCTATTGCCAGAGGGAATGACAAACAAGTACCCTTTGTCACCCTGACGTAGGAAGGGTCTCATCTGAGTAAGCAATGTAAGCTCCGAACAACAGGGTGGGATTCCTCCTTCGTCGGAATGACAAACAATTACTTGGGATTCCTCCCTTCATTGGAATGACATACAAGTGCCCTTTGTCACCCTGACGCAGGAAGGATTTCCTCTGAGTAAGCAATGGAAGCACCGAATAACAGGATGGGATTCCTCCTTCGTCGGAATGACCCACCATCACTTGTGTCACCCTGACGCAGGAAGGGTTTCATCTGAGTAAGCAATGGAAGCCCTGAACAACAGGATGGGATTCCTCCTTCGTCGGAATGACAAAGAATCACTTGGGATTCCTCCTTCGTCGGAATGACAAACCATCATTTGTGTCACCCTAATGCAGGGAGGATCTTAACTGAGTAAGCAATGGAAGTACTGAATAACAGGATGGAATTCCTCCTTCGTCGGAATGACAAACAAGTTCTCTTTGTCACCCTGACGCAGGAAGGTCTCCTCTGAGTAAGCAATGGAAGCACCCAACAACAGGATGGGATTCCTCCTTCGGCGGAATGACAAACAATCACTTGTGTCACTGACGCAGGAAGGGGCTTAACGGGGTTTGCAATTGAAGCCCTGAATAACAGGATGGGATTTCTCCTTTGTCGGAATGACAAACCAGTACCCTTTGTCACCCTGACGCAGGAAGGGTCTCATCTGAGTAAGCAATGGAGCATTGAACAACAGGATGGGATTCCTCCCTTCATTGGAATGACAAACCAGTACCCTTTGTCACCCTGACGCAGGAAGGGTCACATCCGAGTAAGCAATGGAAGCATTGAACAAAAGAATGGGATTCCTCCTTCGTCGGAATGACAAACAAGTACCCTTTGTCACCCTGACGCAGGAAGGGTCTCATCCGAGTAAGCAGTGGAAGCATTGAACAAAAGAATGAGATTCCTCCTTCGTCGGAATGACAAACAAGTGCCCTTTGTCACCCTGACGCAGGAAGGGTTTCAGCTGAGTAAGCAATGGAAGGTGCTGAATATTAGGATGGGATTCCTCCTTCGTCGGAATGACAAACAATCACTTGGGATTCCTCGTTCATACAAGTGCCCTTTGCCACCCTGACGCAGGAAGGGTCTCCTCTGAGAAAACAATGGAAGTACTGAACAACAGGATGGATTCCTCCTTTCGTTCGGAATGACAAACCATCATTTGTCCCCCTGACGCAGGAAGGGTCGCATTCGAGTAAGCAATGGAAGCAATGAACAACAGGATGGGATTCCTCCTTCGCCGGAATGACAAACAATCACTTGGCATTCCTCGTTCATCGTAATGACATACAAGTGCCCTTTGTCACCCTGACGCAGGAAGGGTCTCATCAGAGTAAGAAAAGGAACCACTGAACAACAGGATGGGATTCCTCCTTCGTCGGAATGACAAACAAAGCCCTTTTGTAACGTATAAAGGTTTGCACAGGATCTCATTCAAAAAAGGAATTCAATGATTCTATTTTGTGATTACTACAACGAATTAAATTCAATTTCTTTTCCTTCCTCCATCCTTTTAGTTCCTTTTCCCTGGCAATAGCCTGTTGAATCCATCCAAAAGTTTCATAGTAAATTAGTTCTGATAGATGAAAACGGGCAACGAAGGTTTTTTGTTTCTTTTGAATTGAATCCTTATGCTGTCCTAACCTTTTCTTTAGATTATTGGTTACCCCGATATAGAATGTAGTTCTATATTTATTTGTGAGGATATAGACATAGAATTTATAAATACCTTCTGTGTATTCAATCATTAATCCAAAGAATAAGAGTCTTTTAATTTAATAAAAATATTGCACCCAAAAACAGGAAAGGGCTTGCAAAAGGCAGGGTCGCAGAATTCGCGCAGGGAGTTTAGTCGGTATTGCCCTTAAAATGTATTTTCTGGAGTTTCTTCATTTTTAAAGCTTCTGCATCCCGGCTGCGTGGCACGAGTAGACCTCTCAGGTTTCCAAAACCTCTGAGGTCTTGAATAAATATACTCCTTTAAAATGATAAATTCAGGCGTGCTTTTCCTGCTTATCTTGTAAAAAAGATCTTTGGGAGGCGTTGATCATCTTTTTTTCAGAATGTTTCCAAAAACGGTAAAAACACCTCCTGCACCAGCCGAGGCACCTATCCAAAAGCCATACATTCCCGGCTCAAGAAAATAATCAAGAATAAGGCTGCTCACTAAAACAGCTAACCCTAACACTCTAACTTTATCTAATTTTATCCAGATCATTAACGTTGTTTTTAATTTTCTGTTAGAAGCTCCGCGATCCAGATTCTTCTTTCATTCTTCCTATAAGCTTTGACAACACAATATCATTTCCTTCTCTATAGTTTTTCAAGCGTGGTTCTATAGTTATTTCGGGTTTTAGAGGTTTATTACTTTCGTTGCTCAATCGGAATAATCGTTTCGAATAGGTTATTACTAATTGTGAACTGGTAAGAGTGAAGGTATCCATATCCTGATATCCATTCGGATTAGAACCGGTTGGTTCCCCGACTATTTTTGCATTTAGTAGCTGTTTGAACAAAGCAGCATTACTTGTTGCAGCCGAAAATGTTTTATTACCTGTTACTACATAAACACCGTTTTTCCAGTCTATTGAATCGGCCAGATTAAGTGCATAGGCCAGCACCGTACCTACGTAAAGATCACCACCTCCATTTTCACGCATATCTATGATCACTTGTCTTATTTGGTTTTCCTGAATGTAAGCTACCAGTTGTTGTCCAAAAGCCTGCATTGCTTCAAATGCAGGATAGGAATTAAAGTTTATATAAAGAATATCTGTACCTGTTACCGGTGCAAACCAGAGCTCTTTGTTGCCGGTATGTGGTTCTGTGATCTCCGGAGTATTCAGATTTATTTCAGAAAAGGTACTGGTGTCCTGCCAAACTTTAGCATCGATTGATGGCAAGGTCTTATTTATTTGGTTGTTTTCACTGTCTCTAAAACTGAAGGTAGCAGTGTTTTTGGAATCTATAAGGTTCAGATGAAAAAGCAATTCGGCTATGGTCAAATAACTGGCCGTTCTTACTTTTAAAGAATATTCATTCTCTACAAACTGAGCTAATTCTGAAATTTCCTGAGCAACTTTACCAATCGGGTTTCCATTTATACTTTCCAATGTAGTGTTGAGAATATCCTTGTTTTCCTCCAGGGTCTTTACTACCAGCCATTGACCATCGATCTGTTCAACTTCAAAAGGAAACCTATGTCTTGACAGATTTCCAAAAGAAACAGAGGTATGACCATCATTGATCTTCCTTGTCAAACGCATAAGTTTAAGCACGATCTCAAAATCCTGCGCCGTTTCCAGACTTTCATTGATCTTGTTCCACTCAGTGAGAAATTCTTCTTTTGTTACCGAGTGATAAAGGTCTATATGTTTTTCTTCCAAAGAATCTTTATATACTTCAAGATCTTTTTTCCAGTCCGTTTTAACTGTTGCCTGGGCATGCACTACAGGAAAAAGGGGAACCATAAAAACTAGAAGAACGACTACTGTTTTCTGAAATGAGTTCATGTTAATTCCTTTCTATTGTTTTAAGTACATCATATACAAAACCCGGGGTGCTTTTTGAAGCTTCTAACTGGTTTAATGTTCCTGCTATATAGGTGTCTACCTGAGGACAATACCATAAAAAAGAGGCTGTGCTGCCGGTGTGACCAAGAACCTGTAGGTCTGTGTCTGAATTTAAATGCTCCTGAAAAGAAATCTTTCTGATCCCAAACCCGTATTCAGTTCCTTCAGTTTCTGCGATCCAATTTTGCATTGCTAAACGGGTTTCTTTTTTTAGGATCAGATCTTCATTTAGGCCTTTTAGAAAGTTAATTAGATCCTGCGTGGTCGACACCAAACCACCACCACCCCAATCGGCACTTAGGCTTTTAATTGAGGATAATTCAATATCACCAACGTAAAACCCGGCCATTGCAGACTCAGAATTTGTAGGTGCCGATTTCAAATTGATATAAGAACTGTGCATTTCTAAGGGCTCAAAAATGTACTGCTGAAAGAACCTTTCTAAGGACATGCCGCTAACTTCTTCAATGATCAATGCCAGAAGCACATATTCTGTATCGGAATAATAATAGCCTTGCCCGGGAGCAAAGTGGGGCTTCATCTTATCTTTGGTAAACTGAATTATTTCCTGAGGTGACCAGGTCTTATCTGTATTTACGAGTAACTGATTGATAACATTCGGGCTGCCGTCCATTGTGGTGCCTGTAAAATAATCCGGTAATCCCGATGTATGTTGTAATAACTGAGCTATGGTTATTTCTTCTGAATACTCCTTATCATCTAAAACGTGTAGCCGATCAATCAGTTCTTCCGGCAAATGCTGAGCTATCTTATCCTCAAAATTCAGTTTTTCGCGATCTTTCAGGATCCCGATAGCCGTAGCGGTGAGCATTTTGGTTATGCTGGCCGTGTAAAAAGGACTGTTTATATTCACATGATCCCCTGAATCCGGGTTACTTTCAGCTAGCTGTAGATCAATATCTTTTGATTCAGAATAAACATGCAGAATAGCACTTTTGATATTTCCTTTTTCCAATTGAGCTTCAAACAATTGTTTCACCTCTTGTTCTATAGTTTGCTGGCCAATGCAGGGTATTGATACTAAAATTAATAAAGTTAAGAATAAGCTGGTTTTCATTTGTCCACTTTTAAGCTGTTATTATTCCGGTAAGTTACTTGTAATGAGATCATAACCAGCTGAAGCCTAAGCCAACACTAAAAGTTACTGCATCCCTATGCGCATCGCCTTCCAAAAATGCTCTGCCCATAACCAGTTTTGACTGAATATTTAGTGCAAAGTTTTTCTTTTTATAAACTTCATATCCTGTGCTTGCCATAACAGCACCTCCAAAGTTCCAGTCGTCGTTAAGGTCGTCTTCTATATCATAAAGGGCCGGGGAATCAATTGCCAGGCCAAGACCTCCATGGATCCACCAACGCTCTTTTACCCAGTATTGTAAGGAAGGAATAATGCCTCCAAAATGTCTGTCCCTGCCCTGGAATTCATAGATCATTCCCGGCATGCTGGCGGTTATTGCCAATTCATCATTCAGCATATAGCCAAATTTCAATTCAGGAAAACTAATTGCTCCCTGCGCTTCGTCAAATGTCTGCATTCCCTCACTGTCTTCAATGGAGATAACACCACCACCCAAGCCGAACTCAAAGATGAAACCGTCACGTGGAGAGGTGTTTTGATCGCCTAAATTATTTTGTGCAAATGTCATGGAAGCCATTAATGTAAAGATAATAACCGGCACTTTTAATTTAATGTGTTGTACGAATGTGTTTGTTTTACTTGTTTTCATGTCTGTTGTTCTTTTGATTTTTTATATTAGAATTTGTTAAGTTGAAAGTCTGAAGCGGAGGCTTATGATGATCTGGATCTTTCCGAAGCATTCCACTTTGATATTTAGTGTTTGATCTTATCCTTCAGTAAAAAGATGTAATTAAATGTTTCATGATTTTAAGTCTAAAGATTAGTGATACAGTGGGTATTGTAGACTATGTACAGGGATTAAAAAGCTGATGATGCCTCAAAACCTGATACCCACATACAGGTTAGGCTCAAACAGGAAATAGGATTTCCATTTGTTATCCAGCCGTTTAAAAGCGGCAGGCGTATTCGTGTCAAACATCCAGTTCTGACCGTGAATCTGAGGTTCTACAAAAAATCGTTTCTTTTTCCCGAAAGCGAAGTGATAGCCGATGTGGTATGAGGTATACAGCTTAAACCCGTTTGCTATTTTTTCGTTGTTTAGGTCCAGGTAGGTTTTGTACTGCGGTAAAACTTCTACTGAAGCGAATAGTCCTTTCCACAGCATTCTTTGATAGGATACTCCTATACCCGTTTCCCGCACATAGCCGGGATAAAATTCGGTTTCAGAATCTATTTTATCTAATAGTCCATCCCACCATTGTATGCCCATAGGTTGAAACAACCGCCAGGTGGCTAATTTTACACCCACGATGTTTTTAGGATCCAGTTCCTGCTTTATGTGCAGCTCATAATGTTGTGTATTTATTCTTTCGCCTCCTTTACCAATATTACCAAGGATAATTGCAGGAAAGCTAAGCCTGTATTTGTAGGCTTGATTGTTTTCAATAATGGTGTCTTTTCCAGACTGCGCGAAAACGCTCATTGTACAAAGCGTTAAACCGATGAATAATAACTTTTTCATTTTTAAAGAGATTTTAGTTGTCAGTATTTTGATAAAGAAAAACTTGATGAAGCAAAGAAAGGTCGGAACCCGGGGCTAATCGTCCTGAATTATGATTTCAGACCTTTTTTACTTTAGTAGGTCGGGGTTCCTATAGGTAAGGTGCAGCCAAGAAAAAAGGCCTAACAGTTTTAAGTGTTAGGCCTACGTGAGAGATGCTATTTTATTTAAAGTAACTCTTCAGGATGAGAGGTGAGTTTGTCGAGATTTTTAGTTATTTTTTCAATATCCCAATACCACCATTTTAGGTGCAATAATTTAGCTATAATGTCTTCCGAAAAACGTTTTTTAACAGGTTTTGCGGGATTCCCTCCAACGATGGTGTAGGGCTCGACGTCTTTTGTGACTACGGCTTTTGTTGCAATAATGGCACCGTCACCTACATGTACCCCAGGCATAATAGTGGCTCCGTGACCTATCCATACATCATTCCCTATAACGGTATCTCCTTTTGAGGGATAGCTTTTGCCTCGCATTGCATCTTGCCAGGCACCTCCAAAAATGGCAAATGGATAAGCTGTTGTAGCTTCCGTCAAATGATTGCCCCCGTTCATTATGAAGGTAACACCTGAAGCAATCATACAGAATTTACCTATCACCAGTTTATCTCCAATAAAATCAAAATGATATTTGACGTTTTTTTCAAAATTTGAAACGTCTTCAAAATCATCGTAATAAGTGTAATCGCCCACCACGATGTTAGGATTGTTAATGTAGCTTTTCAAAAAACAGAGATTTTTGTAATGAGCCAGTGGAAAAACCGAATTGGGATCAGGTATTTTCATGAGGTTTTGGTTTTGATAAATAAAACAGCGCAACAGCTAAATACAGAGTTATGGCGGCTTGAACTTTTTCGATATATGTTTCTGCTAAAAGATTTCCAACAGTATTGAGCATGAAAAAGAATGCGTAAATCAGTAGAATTCTGCTAATTGCTTTTTCTCCAAAAATAGGTTTTATGATCCTTTTTTTTATCATTATGACCAACCCCGGGAAAGCCATTGTGACCAACGCGATTCCTTCCAGTATATAAATTGTATCAACAGATTCTATTTTACCACCCCAGACAATGTTTAATGGCATTATTTGAAGCAGGATCAATAGATGCAGGAGGCAGTAAGCCGCTGCAATAACTAAAACAGTATTATCAATATTTTTCATTCAGGATCTACTTAAGAATTTTCGCTTCTTCTATAAAGAAATCTTCTAAATGATGTCTGCCACAGGTCGGTGCAGTATTATCTTCAGCCATTAAGGTCAGAAAAAATTCAAAAGGCCCATAGGTTTGAACCGGTGTGAACGTCCTTAAACTCCAAAGTGATAGTTTTCTCGTCCAGTCGGGTAAGTGAACAATTTTTACCGGTTGATCCAATGCGGTAAAGGCCATTTGACTTATTTCATTAAGGCTTAAGATATCGGGACCTCCAAGAGAGAACTCTTTAATCTGATCATCTAACTTCTCTACAATGGCCTTTGCTAAATCCTCACCGTGTATGGGATTAAATTTTTGTTGCCCTGATCCAAAAAGGTAGACACGGCCAGATTCAGCCATCTTTAAAAAATCTCTCATATCAGAGAAAAAACCATTGGGTCTTACAACGGTATAGCTTAGGCCTGAAGCTTTTAAGGCATCGACAAATTTTTCCTTGGCTTCAAAAATTTTAAGTTTGCGATATTTCTCACCATTAATTGCCGATATGTACACAAAGTGATTTACACCTGACTTTTGAGCTTCCTGCAGCAAATTCATGTTGCCCTGATAATCTACATCCATATAGGTCAAACCATCTTTTTGCCTGGTGATTCCTATTGTGGATATAACAGTATCTATTCCTTTGCAGATGTCCCGTAGTGTTTCCGGGTTTGTTACTTCGGCTTGTTTTATTTCCAAATAGTCCTCGTTCTCATTTTTCAGCTTTTTTGGATCACGTACAATTGCGATTACCTGATACTTTTTTTCAATAAGGGCTTTTAGAATATAGTTGCCCAGATAGCCTGTAGCTCCTGCCAGCAAAACATTTTTGTATACATTCATACCGGATCGTCTTTGAAAACTAATTTGTACACAAAGATTCTCAAGATTAACAGGGCAATCGTTCTAATTTATAATCTGGAACGAAATTATATGGCGCTAAAAGGAATTAGCTTTCATCCAGGCTTTTGGGGTGATATTTTCCACTTTTTTAAAATAGGTGTTGAAGACACTTTTGGAATTAAAACCACT
Source organism: Salinimicrobium aquimaris (assembly GCF_035607535.1). Lineage (NCBI taxonomy): Bacteria > Pseudomonadati > Bacteroidota > Flavobacteriia > Flavobacteriales > Flavobacteriaceae > Salinimicrobium > Salinimicrobium aquimaris. The sequence goes on along the minus strand of NZ_JAYDZX010000001.1, from coordinate 555,414 downwards.
ATCATAGGCCAATCCCAGAATGGTGAGATGTGAATTTTTGGGATCTAAGGCTATGTTTTTAAAATGCTCCAGTCGGTAGGAATTAACGAAGTCATTAAAATTCGTGTTGAATACCTGGTTAATCAGATATGACATCTTGTTGGTATTCAATTCCAAAACATCAGCTACGACCTTTAGGCTTAATTGGGGATTTAAAAAGGGTTTTTCTTCATCAAAATATATTAGCAAGGCTTCCTTCAAAGTTTCTATTTGATGATCATCCAGAATACCTGGGGTTGCTTTTTCCTCATTGACCTTGAGGATTTCTATATCGGAATAGGATAAATTGGAATGATGCAGGTCTGCAAATCCATTTATTTTGTGCAAAGCTTCCAAAAAGGGTTCTTGTCTGTAGTTTATGACCTGACCCCTCTTTTGACTTATGTAATATTTTAAAATGGAAAAGGCCAGTTCTTTATGTCGGGAATTTGCCAGAATATACAGATCATAAGGAGTAAGAGTTGTTTTAGAATTTCTGAAATCTGACCACTTTTCCAGAAGATGCCGCGGTACCTCAACATTCTTTTCATTGATAACCCTGAATAAGAGCATCTTTTCTTCATAAAGGCCGGTATTGTAAATTGATTCTTCAAATTCCTCCTTTTTGTTCAACCATATAAGACAGAAACCCTGTAAATAATGTGCTAATTCTAACTCGGGATTAAGGGTCAGGGCATAATTCACATTTCCCAGGGCTTTCTCAAAATGACCCCGGTAATAGTTGATATGCGCTAAGGTGTAATGGTTATTTGCTGAAAGCGGATCTACTTCCAAAAGTTTATGTGCATAAATTAAGGCCTGATCAAAAAAACCAAGAGCTATGAATAATTCGGCTAAAGCTTCTAAACCATCTATATGATCCGGATTAATGGCTAAAACCTTCTGAATATGAACGTATGCATTTTTAAAATCCCATTCTTCCCAAAAGAACTTTCCCACATAGGCTAATGGATACTCAGGCAGGCTGGTGTCCAATTCCTTTGCTATGAGCAAATTGCTAATGGCCAGATCTATAGCTTCCACATATGGCATATATCCCCACATTGCCAATAACCCATAACATTGCAAATTTGCGTAATATGCTTTGGCATAATTCTTATCCAGAGCGATAGCCCGATTGTAATATGATATAGCTTCCCTTAGCCCTTCCTGTGTCCACTTTAATTGCACAGAACGCCCTTTCAAGTACCATTGATAGGCATCAACATTGTTTGTAGGTTGTTGAACCAGGTGCTCCTGAACTTCAAAATGTCCGAAATTATTCCGGATTTCATCTGCAATAGCCAGACTGATCTCATCTTCTAACTCGAAAATATCTGTTAAGTCCCTGTCGAATTTCTTGGACCAGTAGTGGGTACCGTTTCTAACGTCGATCAATTGGGCAGTAATTCTTACCCTATCCCGGGATTTTTTTATGCTTCCTTCCAGAATTGAGTTTACACCCAATTGCTCCCCAATTAACCTGATATCTATTTCCTTTCCTTTAAAGGCAAATGAGGAAGTCCTTGCAATTACCTTAAGCTGATTGATCTTTGTAAGGGCATTTATGATCTCTTCGGTAATCCCATCACAAAAATATTCGTTGTCAATATCGCTACTCATATTGACGAAGGGTAATACTGCTATGGATCTGGAATTTATCATGGGTTAAAAGATGGAAGAATTGATTAAATCACCCCTTCCTCCTCAAGTGACATTCTCATTTGACCATGTCTTTGCCAAAAGCGATTTTTGATCTTTTGCATTGTGTTTTTAAAATCCGGATGGGTTTTTAAGGGCTTAAGAATAGGATCGTCGCCAATCAATAAAAACCAGTAAGGATAACTCTCAATGCTCGAAAACCTCTTCAGCTGTTCCATAGCCTTCTCAACCTCTCCTTCGTGTGCGTATTTTACCGCCAGGTTAGCATTCCTGTAGATGGATTGATCTTTTTTGCAGTATTCTGAAAATGAGGTGAAAAACTGAGAGGCTTCCTTTTTCATTCCTGCTTTTTCGTAGACCAGGCCTATTTTGGCATTTTCCTGCGCATAGATATCAAGGCCATTTTTCTCCCGGGCCTCTACGAATTTCTTGAAATAGTAATAAGCCTGCTCATAATCTTCTTCCACATAGTACATCTTGGCAAGATCCTGCAATATATCCAGCCGGTTGGTATCCTTCTTCCATTCTGTCAAGAGCAAATTGCGGGTTCGTGCCACATTTCCATCTTTGGCAAAAAGGATAAAGGCTTTTAAGTGCGGAGCATAATAATTTTTGGCGTCATAGGCCAGCGATAGATTGATGTACTCCAGGGCTTCATCAAAAAAGCCGGAAGTTACCAGGGCATTGCTCAGCTGCAAATAGGTATAGCTTTTTGTGATCGAATCGTTTCCGGCAGCATTCAATTGCACTCCTTTTAAGGCATATTTGAGGTGTTTCTCTGTGTTTGGCTTTAAGCGGAAGTAGAAATCAGCCAGCATTTGCACTGCCAGGGAAGAATTGGGATTGTACTCCAGCGCCTTTTCAAGGTACGGCAGGGCTAACTGATACTGCCCGGTCTGAATATAATAAAAGGCTTTGGCAGTAAGACTTTCGGCCGATTTAGAATCGTATAGCAGGGCTTTGTCTGAGTAACTGTTGATCTCTTCAGTATACTGTTTCTCTGTCTGGAACATTTCAAGTAGATAGTAAGAAGTGGCGATATTTGCGTGCGCCAGGGCAAATTCGGGATCTTCTTCAATTGCCTTTTTAAACAGTCCTATTGCCTGCTGAAGTCCTTCATGGGTGCGGGAATGGAAAGGATCCAGTGCCTGAAGATAGTAGTCATAGGCCAGCAGATTTTGCGTGGGTTTCTTCTGAATTTGCCTAAGTTCAGCCGGAGTGACTATAGGCTCCAGGGAGTTGACGATCTTTGCAGCTACCTCGTTCTGAATGGCAAAGATATCCACCATTTTACGATTGTACTGTTGAGACCAGAGATGACGGTCGCCCGAAGCATCAATCAGCTGAATGTTCAGTAAAACCTGGTCTCCTACTTTTTGTCCGCTGCCTTCCACAAGGTAGTTCACATTGAGTTCTTCAGCTATTTCGGGAATGGTCTTCGTAGTGTTACGGTATTTCTCTACAGATGACCTGCTAATCACCCGCAGGTCTTTTATCTTCTGCAGGTTATTCAGCGTCGATTCCATCAGTCCGTTAACGAAATAAAGATTGGAAGCATCGCTGCTCTCGTTTTTAAAAGGCAGTACGGCTATTGATTTTTCGGGCTCAACATTCTCCACATTGGCGGATGGCTTCTCGTACAGGAACAGGAAAGAAATTACCAGAATGGTGAGAAAAGGAATGGAAAACAACAGCACCCGGGTCATTAACTTTCGGGTGGGTTTTTCCTTGGAGATCTCGGCGATCTCCGGCTCTTCCTTTTCAGGTTCCGGTACTTCCGTTTTCTGGTTACCAACTTCTCCCGGAGGGTAACCGTATTGCTCCCTAAAGCATTTGATGAAATAGGAGGAACTACCAAAGCCTACCTTATATGAAACCTCGGAAACACTCAAGGATGTTTCCTGCAGCAATTCCATGGCGATCTCCAGCCGCACCTGTCGTATGAACCGGCTCGCTGAGAGACCTGTATCTTTTTTGATCTTTCTCAGGAGGTTGGAGCGGCTCATATTCATTGCTTCGGCCAGTTCAGAAACTCCAAATTGATCGTTTGGAGCATTTTCTACGATAACCGTGGTCACCTTATTGAGGAAATCTCCCCTGTCTTGAGTACTATTCAGCATTGCCTTTTTTGACCTGATGAAATTAGAAAAAAATCTTTAAAGCCTTCTTTTCTGTTCAGGTAAAAGCTGCCGGCGAGCTCATGTTGCAACATAATTTATACTGCTGCGTCATAGTTTTTATCCCCTTCCTTAAACTTTATGCTTTTGGCCGCCTGCCTGGTATATCCCGCCAGCCTTCCTGATCCATCTTTGTACCACAGAAATTTTAATAATCTAAAAAGCTAAAATTTAAAATCATGAAAACTTCAAAAATTATTTCCCTAAGAACATTTCTAAGCCTTATTATGCTATGCGTATTGTTTCCTGCATGCAGCCAAAACACTAAAAGATCTACAGACCGGGCCGTAGCGGAGAAACCTGAGATGGATATACATACGGCAGTGATGTCAAATGATCTTGAGGTGGTAAAACAGCACATTGAGGCCGGAACCGATTTGAACACTAAAGATCAGTTTAGTGGATCAACCCCGTTAAATACTGCAGCAGTATTTGGAAAGACAGGTATTGCAAAGGAACTGATAGACGCCGGGGCAGATCTTTCCATTAAAAACAACGACGGCTCAACACCACTTCATACTGCGGCCTTCTTTGGCCGAATTGAGATCGTACAATTATTACTGGATGCCAGGGCAGATAAGAGCTTGAAAAATAATTTCGGAGCAACCCCCAGAGAGACTGTCGCCGGTCCTTTTTCAGACATGAAACCTGTATACGAAATGATGCAACAGCAGCTGGCCCCGCTGGGACTACAACTGGATATGGAGGAACTTAAAAAGAACCGTCCCGTAATAGCAATGATGTTGCAGTAAAACCATAAATCCAAAAACTGATGAAAACTGAAAGAAGATACGATATTGACTGGCTGCGGGTGATTGCTATAGGCCTGCTCCTCATCTATCACATTGCCATCATCTTCCAACCCTGGGCCATGTTGATAGGATTTATAAGGAGTGATGAACCTATGCTGGGCTTGTGGAAGCTAATGAGCATGTTGAATATTTGGCGCATTCCCTTACTGTTCTACGTTTCGGGTATGGGAGTTTATTTTGCCATACAAAAGCGCAACTGGAAGGAACTGCTGCTGGAGCGCAGTAAAAGGATCCTGCTGCCGTTCCTTTTCGGGATCATCGCTGTAACACCTTTACATTTTCTCCTTTTTCAGGAGTATTATGAGTTTCCTCTGGGATATTTCCCGCATCAGGGACACCTGTGGTTCTTAGGTAATATATTCGCATATGTCCTAATCTTGTTGCCGCTGTTTGTTTACCTGAAGAGAATGAACAACAGCAGGTTCAAAAGAGGATTGTCATTCCTAATGGAAAACCCTGTGGGACCCCTGGCGATATCGCTCTTTTTTGTACTCGAGAGCCTCATAGTGAAACCGCAGGTCTTTGAGATGTACGCAGAGACCTGGCATGGCTTCTTTCTGGGGCTGCTTGCTTTCTTTTTCGGCTTCCTTTTTGTCTATAGCGGGAAAGCTTTTTGGCAGACAGTACTAAGGTGGCGGTGGTTCTATCTTGCTTTGGCAGCGGTTCTTTATTCTTTCCGCTTAATGGAGGTGCCATCAATAGATTTTTTCATGGCAATAGAATCCAATTGCTGGATCTTCGGAATTTTTGGGCTGGGATATAAACATTTCAACAGGCCGGGAAAACTACTAAGCTACCTTAGTAAGGCTGCCTATCCTGTTTATATTGTTCACATGTTCGTGCTTTACGGCGGGGCCATGATCATTTTGCCCCTGGAGATACCGGTATGGCTAAAATTTATAACTATCTGTATCTTTACAGGAACAGGATGTTTTCTCCTTTATGAATTCATAATCAGGAGGGTGGGGTTCTTAGGTCCTTTTTTTGGCCTCAAATGGAGCTTTAAAGAAAAAAAGAAAAGGGAGAATGTTGTAAAGCCTGTCGAGAGCTCCTTGTGATCGCTCTTTGCTAACAGAACTTGTTGTGCTACTAAAAAGCAGATAATTATGGAAGTGAAAAAAATGAAAGCAGTACTCGTAAGGAAGTATGGCTCCCCCGATGTGCTCCGTCTTGAGGAAGTAGAAATTCCCGAACCGGGACCTAATGAAGTACTCGTAAAGGTGAAAACATCTTCGGCTACAAGGGCCGATACCATGATGCGTACAGGGAAGCCGTATATCGGCCGGCTATTCCTGGGCTTTAAGAGACCAAAACATCCTATCCCCGGTACAGGATTTTCCGGAATAGTGGAGGAGGTGGGAACTAAAGTCAGTAAACTGAAAGTAGGGGATAGGGTATTTGGAGAGACCACCTTAGGCTTTAGCGCAAATGCCGACTTCCTGACGGTTTCTGAGGGCGGCGTTGTCCTGCCAATGCCTGAAAATATGGACTTCACTGAAGCGGCCAGCTTTGGAGATGGACACCTTACTTCATACAACTTCCTCAAAGAGATAGCGAAAGTCCAATCGGGGGAAAGGGTGCTTGTGAACGGAGCTTCAGGAGCCCTGGGTACTTCGGCAGTACAGATTGCCAACTATCTTGGCTGCCGGGTAACTGCCGTGTGCAGTGCCCAAAATTTTGATCTGGTGAAATCTTTGGGAGCAGATGAGGTTATCGACTACAGGAAAGAAGATTTTACTCAGAGCGGGAAGAAATATGACTATGTGTTTGATACAGTAGGTAAAAGTTCTTTTAAGAAATGTAAAAAGATCCTGGCAGAGCAGGGAATATACCTGTCGCCGGTCCTAAAAATGTCTCTCCTGCTGGAGATGCTCAAAACCTCCGGGTCGAAGAAAAAGGCGGTCTTTCAGGCCACGGGAACTAAAGGCGATGACCAATTGCGAAAGCTGCTCGGGGAAGTCCTGGAAATCTACAAGAAAGGGAAACTAAAGACCGTGGTTGACAAACAGTACCCGTTAAGCGAACTGGCAGAGGCACACCGGTACATCGAAAAAGGCCATAAGAAAGGGAACATCATTATTGCCACCTCCTAAGCCAAAGCTTTCCTGTCCCACCGGTTCTTGTACAGCTAAGTGCAGCAGGGATAAACTTGTTCATGTCGATTCCGAAGAAAATATCGCCTTTCAGGTTTTCTACAACAGCAGCATCCATGGCAGCTAAAATTTGATTCCGGGCCGAACATCATTATCCTTTAAAAAGTTAAGAGCCCTTTAAGAGGCTGCGGCAAAAGCTTTTTTTAACTTAGAAGGTTCTGCCATGGAAAAGCCTGAAGATATGCAAGTTGAACATCACAAAAATTCCGGAAATATTTGCGGCACCGCCGCGATATTTCTTAATCCCGGTCATAATATGTTATCCGCTCATCAGAGCTCAACCTTTTTTAGCAACAATTTTTACAGCTTTGGAAGCACTGGCCGAACTTCCGCTTCAAAATCCGGCAATTGCTGATTTTAGTTTTAACTGAAAAACCTATGGAAGAGAACAGAGAGTTTGAGGAATTTCAGGAAAGGCTTAATGTGCTGGACGCCGGCATAAGAGCCAGGGCTTTAGAGCTTGCTTCAGAAATATATGCCGGAGAGAAATGTACCAGGGAAGAAGCTCTTGAAAAAGGAATTACGCAAGCAGAACTGGAAAACAGGAACATATAAACTTGTGCCAGCCTCACACAATAAGTAACTAGAAGAACAATCCTATGAAATTATTGACCATTAAAGCTCCTAAAGGAGAAGGCGCTAAAGTAGCAGAGAGGGCAATCAAATCGGGTATAGAATCTGTAGCTGTCTCCGAGAAATACGTTTTTGACAAGGCAGATTCTCCCCGCCCCGCCGATTGGATTGAAATTGAAACCAGTACTCCCAAAGTAAAGGATTTCATAGAAGATCTTATGACAGCTCCTTTTTACGATCCGCTTACCTACAGCTTTACAATTAGGCATCCCGAATCTCTTTTTGCCTCAGAACCACCCGAAGAGGAAACCAAACCCATCATAAGGGCAACAACAGATGTGTACCAGGAGTTATGGCAGTTTTGCCAAATCACTACAAGCCTTCTGGGAAGGGTCACACTTTCCGCCTTTTTGGTAGCCTATGGAATGAGAGAAGGCTTTATGCCCTTGATCATAGCCGGCCTTCTGTTCCTTCCGTACCATCACCACATGCTGGGCATTGGCTTTAGTGTTGCTTTGGGAGAAAAAAAGTTCCTGAAACAATCCCTGGGAAGCCTCGTTGTCACCACTTTGTTCATTGTATTAGGAGGAGTCATTTTAGGTTTACTTACCGAACCCGGAATTAAATGGGATGATTTCACCGAGAGTTCCCTGCTTTTTAGTTTTCTGATCTCAATGGCCGTGGGAATTGCTGCAGGTTTGGGCTCTATTGATGACGCCGGTAGAAGAGAGCTTATTGGTCTTGCTGCAACTGCTCATATTTCTGTTTATCCCATTTGGTTTGGCCTAAAGATCGTGTATGGATTTGATCCCACAGACAAGCCGTTGCATTTGCTACTGGTTTATTTAATGGACGTGGTCACGCTCATAGGTTTTGCCGTGCTTACTTTCAAACTGATGAAGATGAAAGGCGAGGGAATTAAAAATTATCTGGCAAAGCTTTAGAGGTGGATTTAAAATTCTATGGCTTTAGGTAAGAAACTGAACCAACCACAATAGAATCGGTCATAGTTTTACTTTGCCGGAAAGAGACCCATCCTGTCTCCTTTGACTGTACCGGCACATAATCTATATCTAGAACGGCGGTCTCTTTTACACTTCCATCCCGGTAAAGATTAAATTCTATGTGAACTGCTTTTGCTGTCTCCATACCCACGTTCTTTGTTTCTACTTTGTAGGTGTTACCGGAGGAATTGGATTCCATCCTGGTGGATATTTTTAGGTCTGGCGGCGCGTCTGATCTTGTAGCCCAGTCATAACTCAAGTAGCTTAGAAGAAGTACTATGATCAACAATCCCACCACGAAAATGGTTTTCTCCAGTACATTTGGCTCTTTTTTTTCGTTCTCCATGACTTCTGAATTAAGTAATTAATAGTCTTCCTGCCGAAGCCCCCAGGGAAGCGGGTACAGCAAGAACAATGACCTCTGCCAGCACGAAACTAAAGCCGTAGCCCGAAATTCTGCCAAAGAACCACAACACCAGGGCAGAAACGAGAAGGGCACACAAGTAACTTACTACCAGATGGAAAATGATCTCTTTTATTCCTCCTTCAAATTTTCCACTTCCCCTAAAGTCACTAAAAAAAAGTACAATTCCGCTGATGAGTATTGAAGTTAGGACCATCACAAGGAGGTGAGATGGTTCACTTACCATGGCGATCCTGAGAATTTCTTCAGTGGGCGCCACCGAGGAAGAAACTAACACTGCACCACAGATGCAAAGCACAATCATTTGTACCAGTCCTCCATCGTCTTTCGCATTTTCCTCTCCGGTCTCCTTTTTCCCCTGTCCCAGTTGAGCCGTACCAATCGAAAATCCGATCGCCACGATCATTGATTCTACAATGACTTTTCCGGCAATTTCACGATACGACATGGTAAAGCCGATCTTATTTATGAGAAGTAGGAATAGAAAGGCTACAATAAAAGCAAGGGTGATTTCTTCTACAGATTCCTGGAACACTTCTTTAAGAGAAGCATCTTCGCGCATTCCTGAATGCCGGTTATAGCCAAGGAGGAGCAAAAAAGTGAAGACAATGAGAGCCAGGAGTTTTTCGGGAGATGCAATAAAACCTGTCCACCACACTTCCATCGTGTAAAGAAGCGGCAAACTAAAGAGGAGCCCTCCAACTGTTCCCCTCCCATACTCCTTAAGTGTTTCTGAGGTTTTTCTTGTTTTCCTGCTCATCCAGATCAAGTTAGGTCTTTTTTGTAAGGCAATGTCCTACTTTTGAAAGAAATTAACTTTGTCTTACAGAAATTGGGTCTACTTAAGCAGAAATCTGCAAAAAGGAAATATCTCAGGTTATAGAACATCCAGAATAAAAAAAGACCCAGATAATTTGGGCCTTTTTAGATTCCTGTGGTTTTACTTTTAAGCAGCAAATTTTCTGCAAGCCTCTTCACACTTTCTACAGATCTGGCCGCAATGCATCAGTTCTTCTTCAGTATCTTCTTTGTTACTGCATGCATCAGCACAGTCTTTGCACACATCAGCGCATTCTTTAGCAAGATGTTTGGCATGATTAGAATTCGATGCTATGAAACTTGAAGTTGCGTAGCATATTTTAGCGCAGTCCCTGCAGAGTCTGATTTGCCTAATAAGCTTTTCTGTTCTTTCATTCTCCAGGCAGGCATCAAAACAGTTTTCACATTCTGTTGCACATTCAGCTAAAAGCTTTAGCAGTTGAGAATTTTCCTGTCTTTCCATCATTCCGTGTTTATGTTCCATGTCTTTGATCTTTTAGTTATCTATTTAAGATAAAGAACAGACAGAACAAATACAATCAAACGGTGTTAAGTTAGGCCCCATGATTGTTAATTTAATCTCGCAGCTTCTTTTAGAAGCTCACTGCCTCTACCGTGTATGGAAAATGAATTCAGCACTTTTTGCTTTTCATAACATTTTTCCTTCCTAAAGTACCTAACTTGAAGATAAAAAAATATGATGGACATCTGGATCTGGGACCTCGTACTTCCGGCAGCAGTCTGGGCTGCTCACTGGGGTGCAGAGCACCTGGCAAAACCTCTAAAGAAATTAAGGCAACAATGGGGATTCTCTGTAGCTGCAGGGGGAGCTTTGGTGGGGTTGGCTGCAGCAAGTCCTGAAATAGGAATCAACATTGCCAGTGCTTCTCGAGGGGTTGGAGATATTGGTTTGGGAACAATGCTGGGGTCCAACGTTATTGCCATTCCGGTGATGGTAGTAACGGCATACCTGGCGACCCGGCACCTGAAAAAAAGTAAAGCAAAAAAAAATCACGAGGAACATCTCAAAGAACACCTTTTAAGAGTAGATAAGACAGCAGTGACGGTTCAGGCGCTACCGTACCTCGTGATCATCGCTGTAGTGGCCATACTCACTGTTCCAGAGCCATGGAGGGGACTTCAACCAGTAGATGGCTGGATCATGCTGGGTATCTATGCCCTTTACCTGAGTCAGGCGCTTTTGCGCGGGAAAAAGGATAAGGAACAGGTAGATTGGAAGAAAAAGGAAATAGCTTTGGCTTGTGCCGGATTAGCTGTTCTTGGCTTAGGAGCCTATTTCACAGTGCGAGCAACAGAGAATATTGTTACTGCTATGAATCTTTCTGAAATCGTTGGCGGACTTTTTATTACAGCACCAATGGCCGCACTTCCCGAAATATTTGCCACATGGAGTGTAGCTAAAAGTGGCCAAATTACTTCGTCTGTGACAAGTGTTATCGGGGATCATGCGGTAACTCTCACCATAGCCTTTTTTCCTTTAGCCCTGGTTGGGATTCCCGTAAATAATTTTTCGCTTTTTGTGACAGTACTAACCTTTGTCGCACTTGTAGCCATCCTCTATGCTTTCTTTATTCATTTGGGCTCGAAAAACAAGGCTTATGGATTCACCAGATGGCAGGTGATTACTCTGGCTTTATTGGTTTTCGTCTACGTTGGAGTAATAAGCTTTGGAATCCTTGATGTTCTCAACACGCAGTAATTTCAAGGAATGACAACAGGTACAACATAATGCAATTGAGCTATTGCACAACATCAGACCACTTAAGACCTTCACTCTTAAGCAATCTCTCTAAAATCCTCCTTCTATCCTTTTGTTCCTCGTCATTTTTGATACTTTGGTGATAACCAAAGTAGGATGCTTGTACAGGATTTTTCACCTTTGGCATACTCCGGGAAAAATTACTATCGAGATTCTGAAGAAAAGTATAAATGGCAGATCTAAGAGGTTGCAATTCTTTTTGGAATTTACTTTTATTCTCAGAGCCTATAAGAATGGAAAGAGCTTCATCCAGTCTCGCCATGTTCAGACTTAAACAATCTTTTGGCTCTGGTCGGGTATAAAAATGTACAACCGGGTAAGCATGATGATTAACAGCGTGCTGGTCCACCATTTCCTGTAAATTCAGAAGTTGCTGATAGCTGTACGAACTGCTGAATGAATTTAGCTTTTCGGATATGGTTTGGGGATTTGTTCCAAGTCCATGAATGGTTTTTATGAGGGTCCTTTTCTGAACGAGAGCTGAAGCCACTGAAATAAAGTACGTCATAGAACTGGTAAAGAGGATAAAGCCCAAAAAAGCAAAGCAATTGGTCAAAATTTCGAAGAAAGGAGTTGTGGGATAAAAATTTCCCATACCCAGAGTCGAGATGATATACCCTGTAAAATATAATCTTTCCCAAACGTCTGCCGTATCGCCCTGGGCATTGACTATTGCTTCTGGGTTGGATGAGTAGACCAAAAACAAGCCCACCCACGTTAGTGTTATCCAGATGAAGAGCATAGACAAGTTGACAGTCAGGCCACTGAGTTTCAATATATTTCTACCCATTATTTTGACGAGAAATTTTACCAGTTTTTCAGCAGAGACTGCAACCTTTTTGGAGATAAAACCCAATCCACTTCCTGAAAGCGTGGTATAAAAGAAGTCAAAAAGGACCAATACGAGGATAGTAACTCCTACTAGAAGGAGAATAGTGTTTTCCATGACTATCGGGAGTTTTCCATTATTTGACCATCGAATTTAGAGGATACTGAAAGAATGTTTGTTAATTTTAGCAAAAACTTCGGGGCGTACGCACCTTTGAAAGCTAGACTATAAAAATGGGACATTTTTTGCACCACCAGCCTGAAGCAATATAAGTACTTCATCTATGCCTTAAAAATGAATCAATGAAGACCATATTAAAATCGTTAATTACTTGTCCCTATTGCAAGGTTTCGAGGGAGGAAATAATGCCTGCAGATGCTTGCCAATTCTTTTATAAATGCTCAAACTGTGAAGTAGTTGTGAAGCCTTTGGAGGGGGATTGCTGCGTTTTTTGTAGCTACGGATCTGTTCCTTGTCCGCCCATCCAGGAATCTCGCTCATGCTGTAGTCATTCCGACTAAGTTTTGTGTTGCTTTTGTTCGACTCGAGTCTACTGCTAACCAAGCTGATTTAAGGATTCGCAGGACATGCTAGAGAAAAGGTCTTCAAACTGCGTTTAAACCTTCCTTAAAATAAAAATGCTTCCCCTTTCAGGGAAGCATTTAAAGTCTGCGGAGGAAGAGGGATTCGAACCCCCGGAGGTGTTACCCTCAACAGTTTTCAAGACTGCCGCAATCGACCACTCTGCCATTCCTCCATTGCGGGTGCAAATATAAAAAGCTTTTTTAAATATTGAACAAGAAATTTTACTTTTTGAATGAAGAACTTTTTGTGAAGTTTCTAACCCACCTATTGATAGTAACTTAAAATCCCAGAAAAATTTTCTCTTGACTCTTGACTCTTGTCTCTTGACTCTTGTCTCTTGTCTCTTGTCTCTTGTCTCTTGATTCTTGTCTCTTGATTCTTGTCTCTTGTCTCTCTTTTCATTTGCATTTCCCGGTTTTATAGATATCTTTGCCTAAGTTCATTTTTTAATAAACGAGTTATCAAGAAAGGTTGAGGGATTAGACCCTGTGAAACCTTAGCAACCCTCCTTAGGAGAAGGTGCTACGTTCTACCCCGAGTACTCGGGGATAGATAACTAAGAATTCTTTCCCGACTTCTTTTTTGATAGCCATATTGCGCAAACCAATGTCAAAAATAGAAGACTTACTCTCAGAAAAAATACTGATCCTCGACGGTGCCATGGGTACCATGCTGCAGGAATATAAATTTACCGAAGAAGATTTCCGCGGAAAACGTTTTGCCGACTGGCCTGTGTCGCTCAAAGGAAACAACGACCTGCTTTCCCTCACTCAACCTTCAGCAATTGCAGCTGTCCATCGCAAGTACTTTGATGCGGGTGCAGATATTGTCGAAACCAATACCTTCTCGGCGACTTCCATTGCTATGGCCGACTACCAGATGCAGGAGCTGGTCTATGAACTTAACTATGAATCTGCCAGGATAGCCAAAGAAGTGGCTCAAAATGTCACTTTTGAGACCCCGGATAAACCACGCTTCGTGGCAGGCGCTATCGGCCCCACTAATAAAACCGCGAGCATGTCGCCAGATGTTAATGATCCCGGTTTCAGGGCGATCTCGTTCACAGAATTGGCTGCCGCCTATAAGGAGCAGGCAAAGGGATTGATCGATGGCGGAGTAGATGTGCTGCTTGTAGAAACGGTTTTTGACACCTTAAATGCCAAGGCCGCTCTTTTTGCCATTGAAGAACTTAAGGAGGAGCTGGATGTCGACATTCCGGTAATGATAAGCGGAACCATTACAGATGCTTCGGGCCGCACTTTGAGCGGGCAAACTGCCGAAGCTTTCCTTATTTCCATTTCTCACATTCCTTTGCTCAGCGTGGGCTTTAATTGTGCCCTGGGGGCAAAACAGCTCACGCCACACCTGGAGGTTTTAGCTAAAAGTTCCGGATTTGGAGTGTCTGCTTATCCCAATGCCGGGTTGCCAAATGCTTTTGGGGAGTACGACCAGAGCCCGACGGAGATGGCTGCACAGATCCGGGAGTATCTTTCCCGCGGACTTGTAAATATCCTCGGAGGTTGCTGCGGAACAACTCCCGAACACATCAAAGCCATTGCTGAAGTAGCTAAAGAATACAAGCCACGGGAATTCAAGAAAGAGATCCAACCTGAAACTGAAGTATAATGACAGGAGAAAAAAGAACATCAAAAAACACATTTTTGGAAGGTAAGCAGCAGAGATATTTAAAGCTGTCGGGTCTCGAACCCCTGGTCATCACCCCCAATTCTAATTTCATTAACGTAGGGGAGCGCACTAACGTTGCCGGTTCTAAAAAGTTCCTGAGGTTGATCAAGGAAGAGAAGTACGATGAAGCACTTTCTGTAGCCCGTGACCAGGTGGAAGGTGGAGCACAGATCCTGGATGTGAATATGGACGACGGGCTCATCGACGGGAAGGAAGCTATGGTGAAATTCCTGAACCTGTTAATGGCCGAGCCCGATATAGCCCGTATCCCTGTTATGATAGATAGTTCCAAATGGGAGATCATCGAAGCCGGGTTGCAGGTAGTCCAGGGGAAATGTGTGGTGAACTCAATAAGCCTCAAGGAAGGGGAAGAGGAATTCCTGGTGCATGCAAAAAAGATAAGGCGCTATGGAGCGGCAGTAGTGGTAATGGCCTTTGATGAAATTGGCCAGGCAGATAATTATGAGCGTCGTATTGAGATCGCGAAACGTTCTTACGATCTGCTGACTCAAAAAGCCGGTTTTTCGCCAGAAGATATCATTCTCGACCTCAATATTTTTCCTGTAGGAACAGGTATGGAAGAACACCGGCGTAATGCTGTGGATTACATTGAAGCCACACGTTGGGTCAAGGAAAATCTGCCACACGTGAACCTAAGTGGGGGAGTGAGCAATGTTTCCTTTTCTTTCCGCGGAAATGATCCCGTGCGGGAAGCTATGCATTCAGTATTTCTGTATCACGCTATTAAAGCCGGAATGAACATGGGGATTGTAAATCCTGCACTTCTGGAGGTGTATGATAACATTCCTAAGGATCTGCTGGAGCATGTGGAAGATGTTATTCTTGACCGCCGCGATGATGCCACCGAGCGCCTCCTGGCTTTTGCTGAAACTGTTGTGGGGAAAGAAAGGGAAAGCAAAACAGATCTTTCCTGGAGAGAAAGCTCCCTGCAGGAACGAATCACTCACGCCCTGGTAAAAGGAATTGACGAGTATATAGTTGAAGATGTTGAAGCTGCAAGGGCAAATTCCGCGCGTACCTTAGATGTTATTGAAGGTCCGCTAATGACGGGAATGAACGTGGTAGGAGATCTTTTTGGCAGTGGAAAGATGTTCCTGCCCCAGGTAGTGAAATCGGCCAGGGTTATGAAAAAAGCAGTGGCTCATCTTTTACCATATATTGAGGAGGAGAAGAAAGCCCCCCAGCCCCCTGAGGGGGAGAGGGGGCTTTCCCCCATCGGGGGGCCGGGGGCCAGGGGGCAGGGCGGGGCAGGTAAAATCCTTCTCGCCACAGTAAAAGGCGACGTTCATGATATCGGAAAAAATATTGTGAGCGTAGTGCTAGCATGTAACAACTATGAAGTGATCGACCTGGGGGTGATGGTACCTCCCGAGAAAATCATTGAGACCGCGAAAGCCGAAAATGTTGATGCTATTGGCCTTAGCGGACTCATCACTCCGTCCCTCGACGAAATGGCCTCCCTGGCTCAGGAAATGGAAGGACAGGGATTCACTGTTCCGCTGTTGATAGGTGGAGCAACTACCTCCAGGGCTCATACTGCGGTAAAGATTGACCCGCAGTACAGCAATGCTGTTGTTCACGTAAATGATGCTTCACGAGCGGTGACAGTGGTGGGCAATCTTCTCGGGGAAAAGACCGGAACAAAATTCAGGAGTCAACTCAAAGCGGAATACGAGACCTTCAGAAAGAACTTCAAAAAGAGAGGGAAGGTAAAGGAATACCTGAGTATTGCTGATGCCAGGAAAAATAAGTTTCAAATTGACTGGAGTAAGAATGAGGTGGTAAAACCAAGGGAAACAGGAGTGCAGGTGATCGAGGATCTGGAACTGGAAAAACTGGTTCCGTTTATTGACTGGACACCCTTCTTTCGAAGTTGGGAGCTGCATGGAAAGTTTCCGCAGCTTCTGGAAGATGAGGTGGTGGGAGAGCAGGCTACTTCCCTTTACAACGATGCGCAAGTTTTGCTGGAGAAGGTAATTCAGGAAAAACTGCTCACTGCTAAAGCTGTTTTTGGATTGTTTCCGGCAAATACTGTGAATGATGATGATATTGAAGTTAACTCCGAAGAAATATCAGGTGTCAAAAATGTCATTTTTCGAACCCTTCGTCAGCAGTTAAAGAAGCACGGAGAACAACCCAATTTTGCCCTGGCCGACTTTGTTGCGCCAAAAGAACCCGGAATTCAGGATCATATTGGCTGCTTTTGCGTCACTGCCGGCTTCGGAACAGAGGAACTCGCAAAAGAATTTGAAAAAGATCATGACCAGTACAATTCGATCATGATAAAAGCCCTTTCCGACAGACTTGCTGAAGCCTTTGCTGAATATCTCCATAAGGAGGTGCGAACGATC
Organism: Salinimicrobium aquimaris; assembly: GCF_035607535.1. Lineage (NCBI taxonomy): Bacteria > Pseudomonadati > Bacteroidota > Flavobacteriia > Flavobacteriales > Flavobacteriaceae > Salinimicrobium > Salinimicrobium aquimaris. The sequence continues at coordinate 538,520 of NZ_JAYDZX010000001.1, read as the reverse complement.
CACTGGGGCTATGCAGCCGGAGAGGATCTTGATAATGAAGAGCTTATTAAGGAAAGCTATAAAGGAATACGACCAGCTCCCGGTTATCCCGCCTGTCCCGATCATCTGGAAAAATTGACGCTTTGGGAACTTCTGAAAGTAGAGGAGAGGATAGGGGTGAAGCTCACCGAAAGTCTGGCGATGTGGCCTGCAGCCAGCGTAAGCGGGTATTACTTTGCACATCCCGAGTCCCGTTACTTCGGAGTTGGCAAGATCAAAAATGATCAGGTAGAGGATTTTGCCGGGAGAAAACAAATTCCTGCCGAAAAAGCTTATAAATGGCTGGCACCATCAATAGCCGATAATGATTAACAAACCTACAGACATTAATTGAAATGAAAATAACCGAACATCTGGCCAATTCAAAAGATAAAACCCTTTTCTCATTCGAGATTCTGCCCCCTCTAAAAGGGCAAAATATCCAGTCCATTTTTGACGGGATAGATCCTCTCATGGAATTTAAACCTCCATTTATTGATGTCACCTATCACAGGGAAGAGTACGTATACATCGAGCGGGAAAAAGGGCTGCTTGAAAAAAGGGTAGTGCGAAAAAGGCCCGGAACCGTGGGGATCTGCGCTGCCATACAAAGCAAATACAAGGTGGATGCGGTGCCTCACATCCTTTGCGGCGGATTTTCAAAAGAGGATACCGAGAATTTCCTTATCGACCTCGATTTCCTTGGAATCAAGAATGTGATGGCCTTGCGAGGAGATGCGGTAAAGAGCGAGATCTACTTTACACCCGATCCCCAGGGCCACAATTACGCCAACGAATTGGTGCAGCAAATTTCCAGAATGAACTGCGGAAAATTCCTGGATGAAGCCCTTGAAAACGGACATAACACTGACTTTTGTATAGGAGTGGCGGGTTATCCTGAAAAACACATGGAAGCTCCCAGTCTTCAAAAGGATATTCAGCGATTAAAAGCAAAGATAGAGGCAGGAGCAGAATATGTGGTGACCCAGATGTTCTTTGACAATCAAAAGTTTTTTGAGTTCGAAAAACAATGCAGGGAAAATGGCATTAATGTTCCAATTATTCCCGGTTTAAAGCCTATTGCTACCAAAAAACAGCTCACGATGATCCCTCACCGCTTCCATGTTGACCTGCCATACGATCTTATTCATGAGGTGGAAAAATGCAAAAACAATGAAGAAGTTCACCAGGTAGGGATCGAATGGTGTGTGGAGCAAAGCAAGGAACTGATAGCTGCAGGAATTCCCGTACTACATTATTATTCCATGGGAAAGAGTGCTAATATTAAAGCAATAGCTTCCCGGGTTTTTTAAACGAACAGGTTTGAAAAAGATCCTTTTTTGAGCAGAATTTTTTACCTCCCAAGAAATTTCTACGAATTTTTTTCTGACTGATATTTATCAATGTTTTTGCGCTTCCGGGTTCTGAACTTTATCTTCTAATTCTTTCGTAAAATGAGAAATTTCAGGATCATTTCGCTGTTGTCAATACTTACAGCACTTTGCGCAGCGGTGGCAGCGGCAGCCGGGATCTTTTACTCTACAGATGGGAAGCCGTACATCTACAGATCCATCCGTGGAAGAGATGTGGAGATCTATGGCCGCGGACTCTATGAACACATGTCTGCAGAGGTGGCCGTCCAGGGAATAGCACATGACTATGTGACGCTTTTCATTGCAGTTCCCGTGCTTCTTTTCTCCCTGCACCTTCTAAAAAGCGGAAAATTAAAAGCAGTTTTCTTTCACGCGGGAGTCTTGCATTTTTTCTTCCTTACCTATCTGTTCTATACAAATATGGGGATGTACAATGCACTTTTCCTGCTTTATGTAATCATAACATCACTCTCATTTTTTGCCTTTATGATCACCCTTTTTGAAATCAAGCTGGATGGGCTACGGGAAAAATTTAAACCCGGCCTAAGGCGGAAGTTGATAGGAGGATTTCTCATGTTCCTGTCCACATCCATAGCTTTTCTCTGGCTGGAGATCATAGTTACCCCATTGCTGGACGGAACAATTATTCCGGCTTCTGTAGCGCATTACACCAGCCTCACAGTTCAGGGACTGGATCTTTCTCTCTTTCTTCCTATTGGATTTATTTCGGGCCTTTTGCTCTGGAAAAACAAAGATCTCGGGTACCTCATGTCAGCTGTAACGCTTATCTTTCTTTGCTTTCTTTTGACTGCTCTGGTTGCAAAGATCATTGCCATGGCAATAACAGGGGTGAATGTGGTTCCTGTGGTCTTTATAATGCCCTCTGCCCTTACACTGGCGGTGATCTTCAGCTTCCTGTTCTTCAGAAAAATTAAACCCGGAATAGCTGCCGGGGCTCAAACTGAAATTTCGACCCAAACAGGAGCGTGATCGCTGGTTTTCTCCCAGCCCCTCACATGTTTATCTACTCCGGCATCTTTTAATTTGCCGCTAAGGTGCCGGCTAAGCAGGAAATGATCGATACGTAAACCGGCATTTCGCCAATAGGCATTCCGGAAGTAATCCCAAAAGGTGTAAATGGTCTCGTTGGGATATAATTTCCGAATTGCATCTGTCCAGCCCTGAGCGACCAGATCATGAAATACTTTTCGAACCTCGGGCCTAAAAAGTGCATCATCAACCCATCTTTCAGGTTTATAAACATCTTTTTCTGTGGGCATTACGTTATAATCCCCGGTGAGAATAACCGGCTCATCCCTTTTGATCAATTCTGCGGCACGTTGTGTAAGGCGGCCGAACCATCGCATCTTATATTCCAGCTTAGGACCCGGGGCAGGATTGCCATTTGGCAGGTAAAGACAGCCTATGGTGATATTGTTCACCACAGCTTCAAGATAGCGACTCTGCTCGTCTTCGGGTTCTCCTGCCAGGCCGCGGCCGGTTTCCTGTATCTCGAGGCCTTTCCTGGCGAGAATGGCAACTCCATTCCAGCGTTTTTGACCATGCCAAAGGGCAGTGTAACCTGCTTGTTTAATTTCATCCTTCGGAATTTTCTCATCGGGTGCCTTCAGTTCCTGAAGACAAACCACATCGGGTTCCGATTCCTGCAGCCATTTTAGCAATACCGGCAATCTTGCATTGATTCCATTTACATTATAAGTTGCTATTCTCATTTCACGGGCTTAAGCTGAAGGATCTTTCCATTGTTTTCATCTGTAAGTACCCATATATGACCATCGGGCCCCTGTTCTACATCTCTTACTCTAACTGAAAGCGGAATTCTTTCGACCTCACGGGCCTGTTCCCCGTCAACCTTCACCCTCACAATTCCGGTGGAGGTAAGTCCGCCTATCATCATGCTGTTCTTCCATTCGGGAAAGACTTTTCCATCATAAAAGATCATTCCCGAAGGAGAAATTGTGGGTGTCCAGTGAATTACAGCATCAGCGAACTTGGGATGTGTGGTAGGATCGGGGATTTCACTTCCGTCATAATTATCTCCCCAGCTTACCACAGGCCAGCCGTAGTTTTTGCCGGCAGATGCTATTTGCAGTTCATCGCCTCCCATTGGTCCCATTTCTGCAACCCAAAGGTCACCCGTTTCGAGATGCAAGGCTGCGCTTTCAATATTTCTGTGGCCGTAGGACCAGATCTCTTTAAGAGCATTTTCAGCATCAAAAGAAGGATTTTCTTCAGAAGCCGAACCGTCTTCATTGAGGCGCACAACAGTACCTAAATGGCTGGAGAGGTCTTGTGCCGGTTCAAATTTGAATCTTTCGGCAAGGGTGAGAAAAATATCATTTTCGGGAGTAAAGATGATGCGGCCGCCAAAGTGATTTGGGCCTTCCACCTTTGGCTCCATTCGAAAAATAACTTCAAATTCGCGCAGGGAATTTCCCTCAAGCTTTCCCCTACCCAATGCAGTGGAAGCAGTTCCATTAGGACCGGGTTCCGCGAAGGAGAGATAGACATATTTATTTTGATCAAAGTCCGGATGCAGCACCACATCGAGCATACCGCCCTGTCCCTGCGCAAAAACCTCGGGGGTACCCGAAAGTGGTGCAGACAGGTTGTTATTCTTATCCAGGATCCTAAGCGTTCCCGCTCTTTCTGTCACCAGCAGCCTCCCATCGGGTAAAAAAGCCATACCCCAGGGATGGTCAAGGCCTTCTTTTATCACATCAATTTTAATGGCTCCTGCGTCGGTTTTTACCGTGGGCTTCTGGGCCAGTGCGGTGAGACTAAAAAGCAGCATTATAAAAATGCTGATAAATATTTTTCGTTGAATTGGCAACTCTATCGCAATTGCCCTGGGTGAAGTCTTTCTTTTCATAGCGTTTAATTTATGTACTTACCTAATATAAAAAGACTTAAGGCTGCTTACAAGTTGCTTAGTAAAGACTTAACAGAGGTTGCTTAAACTTTGAGAATTGTTTAAAAGGATACGTAAATGAAGACCCCCTACTCAAATTTTTTCCGTGCTGGATATGGAAATAATTCAGCAGGAGAAAGGTCTGGCAAAAATGAAGATTTCACCCCGTAATTGTGGAACAATAAGGGGGTTCAAAAATGAAATTTTGAACACTTATATTTGTTCCTTCAGAGGGATCCTTAAAGTGAATCTGGTCTCCTTCGATGTGGAATCTACCAGGAGCTTTCCCTTATGAGCTTTAGCAATTTCAGCAGCAATAAAAAGACCCAGTCCCAGCCCTTTCTTGTTCACATCGCTCTTATCCCTGTAAAAAGGCTGAAAGAGATGACCTATGGCTTCCTCCGGGATCTTTTCTCCTTTATTAATCACGGAGAGCTCAAAACTATCATCTGTGGTAAGTGCAGTTACTTTTAGAGGAGCATCTCTATCTCCATGTTGATCTGCATTGCTGAGTAAATTGGCCAATAACTGGCCGATGCGGTTCCTGTCACAATAAACATCAGATTTCAGGTCGATCTTAAGATCGATCTCCCTTTCGGGGGAGCTTATGTTTACTTCCTTGATGACCTGTTTCAGGATTTTAACAAGAGATCCATTATTAGCCACCCTGTCCAAAGCGATGCCTTCACCCATTTTTCCTTTTGCAAAGTCGAGAATGTTCTCAATGAGATTCTGCATCCTGAAGGAAGTGGACTTGATCATTGATGCATGTTTCAGCGTAAGTTCTTCCTTAGACATTTTAAGCAGAATGTCTGAACTCATTCTCATGGTTGCAATGGGATTTTTAAGATCATGCCCTAAAATAGCAATGAACTGATCTCTGAGATCTGCCATTTCCCGCTCTTCTTGCAAGGTCTTTGAAGTAGCTTCCATTCTTTCCACTGTTTCAAGATGGAAGGAAATAAGGTCTGTAAAGAGCTTGAACATCTCCTTAACTTCAGGAGTATTTATATTGGCCGGTACAGAATCCAGGGCACACAGGGTTCCAAAGAACTCACCGTTCTTTTTGTAAATGGGAACAGAAATGTAGCTTTCGATGCCATATAACCTGGGAACGGGATGGTCGATATAGGTAGCATCTTTATTGACATCATCAAAGATCACAGGCCTTCCTGTCTTATGAACCTGGGTGCAAAAGGTGTTCTTGATCTCCAGTTCATCTCCCGCCTTGAGCCCCAAAGGTACATTATCTAAAGTGGCACAAGCCAGCCACCGCTCATCGGTTACCCTTGCAATGGCAGCAAATCTTAATTTTGTAGTACGACAAATTACCTCCAGTAATTGGGGAACTATGGAAATCTGATTTATGGCCGTTACATCGGCAGATAAATCCTGTTTAGTGTTCACTTCGATAAATGCAGAAATTAATGTTCAAGGCTTACAGGCAAAATACGAATAAATTTCAGTTCCTGGAGTGGCTTTTTTCTTACAGGGCAATTTTTATTCTGTTTCCAGAGTTTTAAGGGTCTCCAAAACGTTTTGTTCTGTCTTATAAAGTTTCTCCCTGCAAATTTTAAGTAAGGCAGAAGCTCTTTTCACCCTGGAGTCCAGCTCATCGATGCTGATTTCGGCACTTTCCAGGTCTGTGACTATTTGCTGTAGTTCATCAAAGGCTTCGGTATAGGTGATTTTCGTTCCCATTACTTAATTTGTTTTTTTAATTTCTGCTGAAGCTTTACCTCTATAGAATTCAGTTTCTATAATGTCTCCGGATTCGAGTAAACCGGCGTCTGTAATGATCCTGCCATCTTTCCTGGTAATACTGAAACCTCTTTTTAAAATGTTCTTTGGGGAGAGCAGCTCAATTGAAGTTGAAATGTTTTTTAATTCCGAATTTCTTTCTTTTAAAATTCCCTTGGCCCCTGAATGAATCACCTGCCTGCAGGAGGTGAGTCTGTTCTTTTCCCGGTCCAGGATCCTGGTGGTCAAAAAGCCGAAGGAGCTTGAAACCTTTTCCAGTCGGGTCTCCTGTCTTTCGAAAAGAAGATTTGCGCCTGTCACTATTTTCTGAAGATTTTCCCTGAGCGGCTGTGCGAAATTGTGAAATTCCTGAAGCAGGAACTCCGCTATTTTTGTAGGGGTTATAAAATTCTTATAGCTCACCAGCTCACTAACGGTCTCATTAGTGGAGTGACCAATCCCGGTGAGTACCGGCAAAGGGAATTGTGCAATTGCCTTCGCCAGGTGATAATTGTCGTAGCAGCTAAGGCCAATTTCGCCACCCCCGCCGCGAATGATCGCAACAGCATCAAATAGGTTTTGGTGCTTTTCAATTCGCTTTAATTGGGCTGTGATAGTGGTAACCGCACGTTCTCCCTGCAGGATCGCCGGGAAAAGCTTGCAATGGAATTTGTAGCCCCAGGGATTGTTCTCAATAACATTTAGAAAATCCTGATATCCTTTGCTGCTGTTTACAGAAATAACTGCAATGGTCTTAGGTAACCCCGGAAGTCGTTGTTTCTTATTGGCTTCAAAAATGCCTTCTGAAACAAGTTTTTTTATGGCTTCAGCTCTCTGCTTAGCCAGTTCCCCAAGCGTATATTCTGGATCTATATCCAGGATGTTAAGAGCAAGGCCATAGACAGAATGAAAGGTAACCGTCGCCTGCACCACTACCGTCATGTCGTCCCGAAGGTCCTCGTTTAGTACCTGTCTGAATTTCTCATTGATCAGGTCGAAATTGGATTTCCAAATGTTCCCTCTAAGCTCGGCAACTATCTTTCCGTCTTTTTTCTCTACCAGGTCTGGATAGCAGTGGCCTGTATGCGGATAATGATTAAGCTTGACAATTTCAGCCTTTACCCACACCACCTTACTGCAATACCTGTTGATCACATTTTCAATAGCTTCGGTAAGCTTGGAGAGCGGAAAAACTTGTTTGGCGGGCATAGCGGGATCTTCCCTGCTAAGATATTTAAAAATTCACACCGAAAAATAAATGCTCTGAAAAAGAAGATCAGAGCATCTATTTTAGGAATATTATCTAATGATATTTCAATCTTTCTGTATAGGTTGAGCCGCTACTACTGTGGGATGATAGGCCAGATCGGGTCTCATTTGCCCCTGCATATTTCTGTACTCGGTGACAAGATCCATGATCTCCCGGAATTTCTTTTTTCCTTCTTCTCCCAGTACCTGATCGTTTTCAGCAGAAAGACGCGCGTAATCCTGAGCGTCTTTTGCAGAAAGTACTGCCACATAATTGTTGCCCATTTGTCCAAATCCAGATCGGTATATCCTATAATGCATCTTCGAATTCTTCTTGCCGTAAAGATCCTTTAATTCCCTGAGTTTTTCTCTCATCTTCGAATCATTTTCGGCAGTGACCTTCATGAAATGCCATTTTCTGAAGTCTTTTCCATCTTGTACAACTCCTTCTCCGGCAGGCATATACGAGAGATCGTTGTCCAGGATTGTGATGTAGTCTCCGTGATAGTCATAATATTTATTGAAGCCGTTCATCAACTGACTAAATTTTTCCTGCCCCACCTTTTCCTGCAGACTTGCAAAAGACAGACTTTGCAGGTGCTCAAAATCATCTATGGGAGTGATGGACAAAAAGGTGCCATCATCCATTTGAGCAACATTCCAGCCCATTCCCTGGAAATTGTGTTCATTCGCCATTGCCACAAGCTTCCTGGCATGTTCAGTATATTCCTCTACCTGCCCGGGTCTAACCTGGTCTTCGTGTATCCAGTAAGCCTGATTTTGATTTTCCTGGGAATTCACGCTGCTAAAAATCAGGAAACAAAAGCCCCAGATCATCATAAACTGCATCCTTTTCATAATATAAAGATTTAATTAATATTAAATATAAAGGGGGAATGCTGTCCTTCTATCCGGAAGCTGAAATTCAAAATGGAGGAAAGTTCTTAAACTTCTCCAAAGATACGTAAATTATTGAAAGTCTGAGGTTTAAAACTTTTTTAGAAAATTTACTGATCCTGTCCCTTCAGCCGGAAAACTCCAGGAAATCTTCCGGAAGTATCTAACTACAACTCTGTGAGGGGTTAAGAATCCTACTCTGAAGAACACCTGCAGAACATTACTTAAATCGATCTTCTAATGATTTTTGCCTATAGCATATCGGGAATTACGCCTTTCATTTTCCTTAGTTTTGAAGAAATGAAATATACTTTTTATGAGCAGTAAATTATTTTCCCCTTTAGATATACGATCGATCAAATTCAAGAACCGCATAGCTGTGTCACCAATGTGCATGTATAGCAGCAAAGATGGCTTTGCCAACAACTGGCACCTGGTGCATCTGGGGACCAGGGCCACCGGAGGCGCCGGACTCATAATTTCTGAAGCTGCAGCAGTCTCCCCCGAAGCCCGTATCACGCCCGATGATCTTGGTATTTGGAAAGATGAGCACGTGGAAAAACTGAAAGAAATAACCGCATTTTTAGAATCTCAGGGAAGTGTGTCGGGAATTCAGCTGGCACATGCGGGCAGAAAAGCCTCGACAACGAGCCCTTGGAAAGGCGGGAAATATATTCCGGAAGAGGAGGGAGGATGGCAACCGGTAGCACCATCGGCTATTCCTTTCTATAGTGAAAATCCTTCCCCGGAAGCCGTGGACGCCACAGGAATAAAGAAAGTAATATCAGATTTCAAAGAGGCTTCAAAAAGAGCATTTTTGGCAGGCTTTAAGGTGCTGGAGATACATGCAGCTCATGGATATTTACTACACGAATTTCTTTCACCTTTAAGCAATCACAGAAAGGATGAGTACGGCGGGTCATTTGAAAACCGCAGCAGATTGGTTCTGGAAGTGACACGAGCGGTAAGAGAAAACTGGCCAAAGGAGCTACCGCTATTTGTAAGGATCTCGGCCACAGATTGGGCTGAGGGAGGCTGGAATCAGGAGGAATCGGTTCAACTGGCGAAACTGCTGAAAGAGGAAGGCGTGGACCTCATAGACTGCTCCTCGGGCGGACTGATACCCCATGTAACTATCCCCGTGGCGAAGCAATATCAGGTGCCGTTTTCGGAAAAAATAAAGCAGGAAGCCGGGATTATGTCTGCCGCTGTAGGTATGATCACCACTCCGCAGGAAGCAGAGAAAATTATCCAAAAGGAGCAGGCCGATCTTGTTTTACTAGGAAGAGAGATGTTAAGGAACCCATATTTTCCTCTCCAGGCAGCTGCCCAATTGGGTGCAGAAATTGAGTGGCCAAATCAATATTTAAGAGCTCAACCTCGATAGCCTTGTTCAGCCTTACAGGCTTATGCGGGTATTTCAAAAAATGACCCGGAGCATTGCTCCGGGCTTTTTTGTTTTAAGGCTTACAGCCTTAAGGGAAGTTTGATTTGGATGCCGACGTACTTACATTTCTCTAGCTCGGCAAATTTTTATACAACGTCCAGCCTTGATAAGCTTCAAAAAATGCATTTTTTGAAGAAGTTTTTCAGCCTGTAAGAATGCCAATAAAGTCCGAAGGATCGCTCTGGAAATTAAATTCACATATTTAATTGACCAGCCTGTAAGGCTGCAACGAACAAGCCAGGGGCATCGCCCCGGGGATTGGATTGCAAACTTTAAAACCAGCCTGCAAGGCTGGAATGATTCTGGTGACATTTTGTTTCAGCCTTACAGGCTGATGTGGGTATTTCGAATGACCCGGAGCGATGCTCCGGGCTATTTTGTTTAAGGCTTACAGCTTTAAAGGAAATGTGAAATAGGAAGTACCATGGGTATTTGATCTTATTTTGCTAGCACAATACCTTTTCTAAAACTACCGGCCTTTGTACATTTCAAAAATGACCTTTTTTTAGAAGTTTTTCAGCCTGTAAGGCTGCCAGTAAAGTCCGAAGGACCGCTCTGGAAACTTAAATCACTCATTTAAATGACCAGCCTGTAAGGCTGCAAAGAACAAGCCCGGGGCATCGCCCCGGGAAATAGATTGCATATTTCAAAACCAGCCTGTAAGGCTGGAAACCTTCGGGTGAGTATAATGTTTCAGCCTTACAGGCTGATGCGGGTATTTCAAAATGACCCGGAACATTGCTCCGGGCTATTTTGTTTAAGGCTTACGGCCTTAAAGGAAATGTGAAATAGGAAGTATCATGGGTAATCGATCTTTTTTTGCCAGCACAATACCTTTTTTTAAACTACCGGCCTTTGTACGTTTCAAAAATGGCATTTTTTTAGAAGTTTTTCAGCCTGTAAGGCTGCCAGTAAAGTCCGAAGGACCGCTCTGGAAACTTAAATCACTCATTTAAATGATTAGCCTGTAAGGCTGCAAAGAAGAAGCGCGGGGCATCGCCCCGGGAATTGGATAGCATATTTCAAAACCAGCCTGTAAGGCTGGAATCTGAGCCTCAATTATTCCTTCTTTATAAAATGAGCCAGTCCACAATTGTTCCGACTATGGCTATAATGATCGCCAACCAGAGGGACGGCATGAAACCGTGAGTTTTAAAACCCTTGCTCAATTTATCTGCCAGTTCAATGATGATCGCAAAGGCAAAAATCCTTGTGATGAAACCCAGACCCAGAAGATAGAAAATTCCAAGGGTAACGACATTTAAGATCGCGGTGAGGATCCAGCTGAGAAAAAAGCTCAAAATTCCAATGAGGATCGCCACAACAAGAGCTGTTTTCCAGCCTTTTAACTCTACTTTCGGCAACATCCTTGCCGCAATTAAAAGAACTATGGTATCAACTACTATGTGTACTAACCAGCTTAACATATCAAATCAGGTTTAATTTTTATTCTTCAGTGTCACTGATCTTTTCAGCTTTTTTCTTCAATTCCTTTACATTCGTCGGGTACGGATTTTCCTTAAGAACTCTTGCTACGTGAGTAAGGTTGTGCACCATGAGGTAAAGGGTGCGATTGGTAAAGAAGTGCCTGTCACCATTGGCTTCTATATAGGCTGGCCCCGGTCCTGCCTTACCTACATAATAACTAAAAGCATTTACGGGAACTGTGAAGCCATGCTCCGAAAGATCAAAACAAATGCTTGAAATGGCCTTTTTGGCACCATCTTCATTTCCATCTACCATGACCCCGCCCACTTTGTTGAAGGTAGGATACTGGCCCGTCTCTTCATCGGCTTCTTCCCAGATGCCGTCAAAACGTTCGGCTACAACCTTTGCAACTGCACTGCGGTCTCCTCTCCACACAGGGGTAGCAATGATAGTGATATCACTGTCCTTTACTTTTTGAAGAATGTTGGGCCAGCCGTCTCCTTCCCCTTCATCTGAGGAATTTCCGAATTTCACATTTTGATCTACCACTCTTACCTCCTCTGTTTGCACATCGAGTTCTGCGAACATTTTTTGTGCCTGCTTAACAAAGGCTGATGTATTTGAAGTTTCGGGTGATCTTTTTAGAGTACAGTTTAAAAAAAGTGCTTTTAATGCCATTGATAATTTTTTTTTCACACCGTTGATTTGATGCTTCAGGTTTACTCTTGCTGCCCGGAAAGACAGGTGTTTTCTCAGTTAATTCTAAGTTATATTCTTTTTTGTGTCGCAACAAAATGATTAAGAAAGCTTTAGCGACTTTTTCCTAAAACCTTAACGGAAGAGAGGAAAGGGGCGGTAGCTTCCGTTAAGACAATGCTAATCCTTCGGGAATGATTGAAAATTCGGGTATCTTGTAGAGAATCAACTTTAAATTTTCAGGTTATGAGGTCTATCTGGAACGGGTCCATTAGTTTCGGCCTGGTCACAATTCCCATCAAAATGTATTCGGGTAGCGAGGAGCGAAAGCTCGATCTCGATATGCTCGACAAGAACGATCATGCAAGGATAAGGTACAAACGGGTCAATGAAGTGACGGGCGAGGAAGTAGAGTGGAAAGATATTGTGAAAGGCTACAAACAGGATGATTCCTATATCATTTTGGAAAAAGAGGATTTCGACAAGGCGAACATAAAGAAATCCCGTACAATAGACATCGAGGAATTCATTGAAGAAAAAGATGTTGCCGATGTACTCTTTAAAAAGCCATATTTTCTTGAGCCTCAAAAAGGCGGGGAGAAATCCTATAATCTGCTAAAGAATGCTCTTAAAGACACCGGAAAACTTGGAGTGGCCACTTTTGTAATGCGGGCAAAGGAAAACCTTAGTTTAATAGGAGTTTATAAAGATGCCCTTGTTCTTCATGTGGTGCGCTTTGCAGATGAGATAAGGGATCCTTCAGAATTAAAGCTTCCCGATGTCAAGGTTTCTAAAAAGGAGGTTGACATGGCTAAATCCCTGATCGAGCAGTATACCGAAGAATTTGATTTCGAGAAGTACAAGGACGTCTACAATGATCAGCTTTTGGAGATCATAAAAGCCAAGACCTCTGGCAAGAAAACTAAAGTTGAGAAGTTCGAGACCAAAGCTACACCTGCGACAGACCTTATGGCGCAACTGAAAGCCAGTCTCGACAAAAAGAAGAAAAAAAGCAAAGCTTCCTAAATGGCACTAGACGAGTACATCAAAAAACGGAATTTTTCCAAAACTCCCGAACCCGATGCTGCTTATGAAAAGAACAAAGGCCGGCTGCGATTCGTCGTACAACGCCACAGGGCTACGCGGCTTCACTATGACCTGCGCCTGGAAATGGAAGGTGTTTTGAAAAGTTGGGCAGTTCCTAAAGGTCCCTCTATGAATCCGGCAGATAAGCGCCTTGCTTTAATGACCGAAGACCACCCTATTAAATATCTCACCTTCCACGGTACAATTCCAAAAGGAAATTACGGGGCAGGGGAGATGAGCATCTGGGATGAAGGTACCTATGAGGCGGCAGGAGGAGGTGATGAGAAGGACCTCTTGAAAATGCTGAAAAAAGGTGATCTTAAACTGTCATTTTTTGGCACTAAAGTAAAAGGTACTTTTGCCCTGGTTCACACCCGCAGGGGAGGGGATAAGGACAATCAATGGTTGCTCATCAAGAAAAAGGACGAATATTCCACAGAGCTGAGTTACGATGCCGAGAACCTGAGTGAACACGCCGAGCGTGAGAAGGTAAAGCAACTTAAGGTTACAGAGCTTATCAAACCTATGCTTGCCACAAAGGCTCCCGAGATCTTCAACAAAGCGAACTGGATCTATGAATTGAAGTGGGATGGATATCGCGCTCTTGCGAACATACAGAAAGGGAAAGTGGATTTCTATTCCCGAAACGGAATTTCCTTTAAAGCTAAATTCAGGGAACTTTATGAGCATCTCAAAGCTATTCCGCATGATGTGATCCTCGATGGAGAGGTGGTGGCGCTGGATGAGACCGGGAAACCTGTATTTCAAAAGCTCCAGAATTATCAAAAAGAACCTTCAGGAGAACTCCGCTACTATGTGTTTGACATCCTTTTTTTAAATGGTCATAATATTATGCACCTGCCCCTTACCGAAAGAAAAAGTCTTATCCCGGAGGTGATAGAAGATATTCCGCAGGTGTATTATTGCGACCATGTAGAAAGTATGGGAAAAGCTTTTTTTGAGCAGGCAGTGGAAATGGGAATGGAAGGAGTGATCGCCAAAAAAGCCGATTCTCAATATATTCCCGGCTCCAGAAGTGACAAGTGGTTAAAGATAAAAGCATTTGAAAGTCAGGAAGCTTTGATCTGCGGGTATACAGATTCAGATAAGGGAGGTCCTTTCGGATCTTTGATCCTGGGGATGCACCGGGAGGAGGAGCTGGTCTATATTGGCAACTGCGGAACAGGCTTCAGCGAGCAGGATAAGAAAGACCTTTATGAAAAATTTCAGGCCCTGGTAACCGATGTCAAACCTTTTAAAAAGAAACCTGCATTAAAGGGCCGAACCCCTACCTGGCTAATTCCTGAACTTATTTGTGAAGTAAACTTTTCTGAATGGACCCGGTCCGGCCATATGCGACATCCATCTTTTAAAGGTCTGCGAATAGATAAACTGCCACAGGAGGTAACGAAAGAAAAAACGGCAAAAATTCCGAAGAAAAAACCGGCAGCAAAAAAAGAAGGAGATGCTTTGGAAATAGATGGAATTTCTGTTCCTATAAGTAATTTGGACAAGATCTATTGGCCGGAATCGGGCTTGAGAAAGTATGACCTCATTGAATATTATCTGCAAATTTCTGATGTTATTTTACCTTATTTGAAGGACAGACCGCAGAATTTACACCGGCATCCAAACGGCATTTTAGAAGAGGGGTTCTATCAAAAAGATACTGCAGGTATTTTTCCTCACTGGCTGGAATCTGCACGGATCTTTTCCAAGCATAACAACCGCGAGATCGAATACATCATGTGCCAAAACCAGGCGAGTCTAATTTACATGGCGAACCTGGGTTGTATAGAGATCAATCCCTGGAACTCCAGAGTTGAAAATCTTCTCCATCCAGATTTTACAGTTATTGATATAGACCCTTCAGAAAAAACCACTTTTGAACAAGTCATAGAAGTTGCGCAGGCAGCGAAGGAGGTGCTGGATAAGGCAAAAATAAAAGGATATCCAAAGACTTCCGGCTCCAGTGGGATTCATATTTACATTCCATTGGGTGCAAAATATACCTATGATGAAGCGAGGGATTTCACAAAGATCCTCTGTTACTTCATCAAGGAAAAATTACCGGAAACCACTTCCATGGAGCGGAATGTAAAAAAGAGGAAGGGAAAGATCTATCTCGATTTCCTGCAGAACCGCAAAGGACAAACCCTTGCAGCACCATATTGTGCAAGGCCTAAACCGGGTGGGACTGTGTCGGCTCCTCTGGAATGGGAAGAGGTAAAACCGGGATTGGATATGAAGGAATTTACCATAAAGACCATGCCGGCCAGGATTGAGCAGAAACCGGATCTGTTCAAAGCGGTACTGGGGAAAGGGATCGATATTGAAAAGGCACTCGAAGCTCTCTCTGGTTAGCTTGACTCGTTTTCCATGCTTTCCTCACTTTCAGAAAATTTCTGATTCAGAAAGTATTTTGGGCTAACGCCGTATTTTTCTTTGAAGATCTTAGAGAAATAACTACGGTTATTAAGGCCTATCTGTCCTACAATCTGGGAAATATTGTTGTCACTGTTGGTGAGCATTTCTTTTGCAGCTTCCAATTTCACCTGTTGCACATATTTATTTACCGTAAGATCGAACATGTATTTGAAACCTTCCTGAAGTTTATTTACGTTGGTACCTACTTCTTTGGCCAGTTCCTCCACTGAGTAGTTTTGGTTGAGGTCCTGGTTGATGATCTCAATAGCCCGTTTCACCTTTTCTACATCGGTTCTTCGTAACAGGGCCGACTTATTTCCATTTTCCTGGTCATCACAGTACTGACTTATCTGTTTTGCCAGCATTTCATAGGCCTTTCCTTCGAGGTAGATGGATCGTAGAAAACCGGTATGCTCTTTATTGGCCATAGCCTCTACTATGTCTGCGGCCTGTATGCTGTAGTTCCCCTGGTAAAAGAAGAGCTCCCGGGAAACTTCATCTTTAAATAATTTTTCAAGGCGAGGGTCAAGATCTTTGTAACCAAAGTTTTTTCTGTTGTTAAATTCGGTTCTAATGATCTCCAGACTAAACACGTGGGAGGTTTCATTTGCTTTGAAGTAAAGGATATGTCCATTATGACCACTGCTGGAGACGATCACATTCTGGTAGGTATCAATAGTGTGGGTTTCCATATTCTCCTCGAAGGCATGATTCACTCTCCCTTCTGAACAGAAAATAAATTTTAGTGGATGCGTCTGATTGATCACAAAATGGATTTCCATATCCATATAGAAAGTGACATTATATTCAATTATGCCAACTCCCGAAGTGAAACTTGTTCCTCGGATGAAACCCTGTCCCATTTTATCGGTGAGTTCAATGGTCAGTTCCCCGCCATCTCTTTTAATAGGTGTTTTAAACTGTTTGGATAAGCTTTCTATAATTTCTTCTACAGGTAAAGCTTTTACAAAAATTTTCATTTCTCTCTTTTTAGAGGTTGTAATGTCTTTTGTTCTTTCTACAACTTAAAGTTTTTAAAGATTTTTCTTAGCCAAAATTGTGTTATAAGTTGTATTACTAGTTGGAATAGAGCTAATACTTCACCTTGAGTTAGTCTACATTTGAGGTTTTGGATTGAACCTTCTAACGTTCGGTGTATATGACGCTATATTATTTTATGTTGGGATTTGAAGCCCTTTTGGTGCTGCTGGTGACTGCCTATCTTTTTCGCAAGATCCTATTCTTTTATCGCAACAGGCGTGAACGTAAGCAAGGTAATTCCCAATCTTGAACTTATTAGGATTGCAATAATTTTGCGATTTGCAGCCTCTGTTTGTGTGGCGTATCTTTGCACAAAATTCGATTCATGAAAAGTGTTCATGCCCTGAAGTGGAGATATGCAGCAAAGAAGTTTGATCCCGATAAATTACTTTCCTCTGAAAAATTAGATGTTCTAAAAAGAGCATTTAATCTTACTGCTACTTCTTACGGCCTGCAGCCCCTCAAGCTTATAGTTGTGCAAAATAAGGAAGTACAGCATGAATTGATGAAAGCTTCCTATAACCAAAAACAGATTGGTACCGCTTCACACGTCTTGGTGATCTGTATCGAGACTGCGATCAATAAGGAATTCATCCATAATTATTTCAGGAACGTGCAGGAGGTGAGAAATACTCCCGATGAAATATTGCACCCATTCCGTGACTCTTTAATCGGGGATTTTGAGCAAAAGCCTGTTGACGAGATAAAGGTTTGGGCAACGCACCAGGCATACCTAGTACTGGGGACCTTGCTAACCGTTTGTGCCGTCGAAGAGATTGACTCCTGCCCAATGGAAGGCTTTGAGCCTCAAAAATATAATGAGATCCTCAACCTTCAGCAATATGGTTTAGAAGCAGTTTTGGCTTTACCGGTAGGTTACAGGGCAGAAGATGACTTTTTTGCTTCCTTAAAGAAAGTGAGAAGGCCGGTAGAAGAAACAGTGATCGAACTCTAATAGTTCACATACTCCGTAATCTCCAGTCCGTAGCCTATCATTCCGACCCTTTTCGTCTGTTTACTGTTAGACAGGAGGCGAAGTTTGTGGATCTCGAGATCGTGAAGGATCTGGGCTCCTATTCCAAAGTCCTTCGAATCCATGATAATTGGAGGGGCCTTCATTTCCCCTTGCTTCTGCAAGTCCTTTAATTCCCCGAGTCTCTTAAGGAGGTTTAGAGACTGACTTTCCTGATTAATGAAAACAATGGCTCCTTTTCCCTCATCATTAATGGCTTTAAACATATAATCCAGCTTTTTGTCGGCATCGTTGGTAAGGGTCCCTAAAATGTCATTATTGACAAAAGTTGAATTCACCCGGACAAGTACGGGATCTGAAGATTTCCATGCACCTTTGGTAAGGGCAATATGTACCTGTTTATTGGTGGTTTGCTGGTAAGCTCTTAGTCTAAAAGTGCCAAACCGGGTGTTGATGTCAAAATCCTCCTTCTTCACGATCAGGGAGTCGTGTTGCATTCTGTAGGCAACGAGATCTTCAATCGAAACGATCTTAAGGTCAAATTTTTCGGCTACTTTAATGAGTTGCGGAAGCCTGGCCATAGTACCATCCTCATTCATGATCTCCACGATCACTCCGGCAGGAGGAAAGCCGGCAAGTCTTGCAAAATCTATGGCTGCTTCGGTATGACCGGTACGTCTTAATACTCCACCTTCTTTTGCTTTAAGCGGAAAGATGTGTCCCGGGCGACTGAGGTCAAAAGGTCTGGTTTCAGGATCGATCAGAGAACGAATGGTCTCTGCTCTGTCTGAAGCTGAAATTCCGGTAGTAACGCCCTTGCCTTTAAGGTCTACAGAGATAGTGAAAGCAGTCTCCATAGGATCGGTATTATTGCCCACCATCATTTCCAGTTGGAGTTCCTTGCAACGTTTCTCTGTAATAGGGGCGCAAATGAGTCCGCGGCCGTGGGTGGCCATGAAATTGATCATTTGAGGTGTTACCTTTGCAGCAGCAGCTAAAAAGTCACCTTCGTTTTCCCTGTCCTCATCATCAACAACAATGATCACCTTTCCGGCCCTTATGTCGTCAATGGCTTCTTTTATAGTATGTAATTTAAAGGCAGTTTCCTTGCTCATTCTCTAGCTGTACTTATTGGCCGCAAAGATATCAATCCTTTTCGGAACGTCCCATAATATGGGTTCTTTTCAAGAGTCTTTTCACAGGTTCAAATAAAATGCTAAAGCTGAACAAGCCCTGATCTGTCGTTGCCCGGTAGGTGAGGAAAATTCCCAGCGGCAGCATGATAAGTGTGGAAAGCCAGGTGCCTAAAAAGGGGCTTATCTGTCCTTCTTCGGCACTATTCTTGGCAAAGATCCCAATAAAGTGATAGGTGAGGAACAGGAGAATTGCTATAACCATAGGTAAACCCATTCCTCCCTTACGTATTATAGCTCCCAGTGGTGCGCCTACAAAGAACAGAACTATGCACGCAAAAGCCAAAACATATTTTTCATGCAGGGCGATCTCAAATTTATTAAGGCGTTTCGAAGCCTGTATGAGCTCTGCCTGCTTATTTGTTACTGTTGCTACTGCTCCATTGACATTTCCCAGGGCAAGATTAATGATCTGAGAAGCCTGGTAGGGATCGTACAGCGGTAAAATTCCGTCTTCAGGATCTAAAATTGTATCCTTTACCGGCTTCACATCTTTTTTCAGATTGTCAAACCCGGTACGGTTGTACATATTTCTGGAAAAGGTTTCCAGTTCCTTGTTGTAGGATGTAGAAAAGGAATCAATAGTGCGGTTGAGCTCAGAGATCTTGAGCATGTTGTGGGAATTGCTGTACCTTTCTTCATCGAGATCAACATCATTAAAGCCGGAGAGGTCCATGTTAATGGTGTATTCCTCAAAATAGCTTTTTGCAAAGGGCCTTTTCATCCTCTCCCGGGGGGAAGTTGACATGATCTCATCGTAGTAGTTCCCGTCCCGGAGTATAAGGCTTAAAATATTTGAACCTGTACTTCCTACAAGTTCTCCTTCAGTAGCTTTTATAACAGTGTAATTCCCCGAACGACGTTCATTCTTCTTGTGAATGATGACGTCGTGAAGGTATTGGCCTCTTTCACCTGATTTTTCATCAACCTTGATATTGATCTGCCCCAGATCGTTAAAGACACCTTCAGATATCACCATCGCCGGTTTGAGCTGGGCGATGTTCTTTCTAAGATTAATAGATTTGTACTCGGCTGCTGGAATTACGTTGTTCGAAAACAGAAAAGCCGTAACGCTTACCAGCAAAATAAAAACAGTGAGAGATCTCATTGCCCGCTGCAAAGATATCCCGGCCGATTTCATAGCTGCGAACTCATAATTCTCTGCAAAATTTCCGAAGGTCATGATGGAAGTCAGCAGAATAGTGAGTGGCAGTACCAGTGGTACCAGCTTAGGGCTAAAATACAGCAGGAATTTGAAGATGATCTCCGTATCCAGGTCCTTACCTGCCAGTTCGCCTATGTACAGCCAAATGGTCTGTAATACAAAGATGAACATGAGTATTACAAAGACCGAAAAAAAGGTTTTTAGGTAACTGGTAAGTATGTACCTGTCGAGTATTTTCAATTTCTAATCTAAACGATTAATATAGTAATCCTTGTATCTGCTTTCCTTGAACTGAAAAAGAGATTGGGGTAGGGGTTGATTGGTTTTGAAGCTGTTCACCGTAATGGTGATCTTTGTGCCGTTATCCTGCGTCTGAATAAGATTATAGATATGCTTCGTTTGCTTGTCTATTCCAAGATGGATTTCCTTGATCTCAGCTTTTGAGTCAATTGGAGTCAGTTTCACGTATTGGATCTTTCTGCCTTTTAGATCCTGTACCGGCCCCAGTTGGGACTTGTACCCGTCATTGTAAAATGTCAGCATTTTTGAAGGGGTGATTTCCTGATCATCTTCAGGATTGTAGGTGGAAATATTTATTTCCTCATCTTCAGGGATGATCGTGTACAGTTTTTTCCCATCAAAAAGGCGGGTAGTACCCATAATGTTCAGCAGGTATTTTTCCCCTTCAAGGCTAACGTCTCCCCGGGTCTCGTGCTTTACATTTTCTGCTGTGTTCTCTAATGCGTATTTAAAATCTATGATAATGTTGTCATACGATTCTACTTTTGAAGATACCTCGTCCAACAACTGCTTAGCCTCTTTGGAAGACTGGGCATAAGAACCTGTGAAGGTTAAAAAAGCTACTGCTACTAAAATTATTCTTTTCATTATTTTTTATTTTCTCTATTCCTCATTCAACAGTTGGTTAAGACCTTCAATATCCTGAACCAGCACCTGTCGCGCCTTGCTGCCTTCAAAAGGCCCCACAACACCGGCTGCTTCAAGTTGATCAATGATCCTACCTGCACGGTTATAGCCCAATTTCAGTTTTCTTTGAAGTAATGAAGCCGATCCTTGTTGTGCAATGACAATAACTTCGGCGGCTTCCCGAAAGAGGTTATCCCTGTCGCCAACATCAATATCAAGAGATGTGCCACTTTCCTCTCCGCTGTATTCGGGCAGGTGGTAAGCATCGGGATAGGCTTTTTGTGAGCCAATGAATTCGGTGATCTTATCAACTTCGGGCGTATCTACAAAGGCACATTGCAACCTGAGTAAAGTATTACCCTGGGTAAACAGCATATCTCCTTTCCCTATAAGTTGATCGGCGCCCTGGCTGTCTAAGATTGTTCGGGAGTCGATCTTGGAGGTCACTCTAAAAGCGATCCTGGCAGGGAAATTCGCTTTAATGATCCCGGTAATTACGTTTACAGAAGGCCTCTGCGTGGCAATGATAAGGTGAATACCTATTGCCCTGGCAAGTTGAGCCAGTCGGGCGATTGGAGCTTCAACTTCCTTCCCGGCCGTCATAATCAGATCTGCAAACTCATCTACCACAAGAACGATATACGGCAAAAATTTATGACCGTTCTCCGGGTTTAATTTTCTTGCCTTGAACTTGGCATTATACTCCTTGATATTCCGCACCATCGCATCCTTGAGCAACTCATAGCGATTGTCCATTTCAATACAAAGCGAGTTAAGGGTATTGATGACTTTGGTGTTATCGGTAATAATTGCTTCTTCGGTATCTGGCAGCTTTGCGAGATAATGTCTTTCGATCTTATTAAAGAGAGTCAATTCTACCTTTTTTGGATCTACCAGGATGAATTTTACTTCTGCCGGATGTTTGCTGTAGAGCAAAGAAGTGAGAATGGCATTTAGTCCAACAGATTTACCCTGTCCTGTTGCCCCTGCCATTAGAAGGTGAGGCATCTTGGCGAGGTCAACAACAAAAGTTTCATTTGAAATTGTCTTACCAAGGGCCATTGGCAATTCCATTTCGGCATTCTGGAAGCGGGGAGAGGCGATCACGCTTCTCATGGAAACCATGGTAGAATTCTTGTTAGGAACTTCAATACCTATAGTTCCTTTTCCGGGGATAGGTGCAATGATCCTGATTCCCAGTGCCGATAGGGAAAGAGCAATATCATCTTCCAGACTCTTGATCTTGGAGATCCTTATCCCGGCTTCCGGAATGATCTCGTAAAGGGTAACTGTGGGCCCTACGGTCGCCTTTATCTGGGCGATGTCAATTTTGTAATTCTTGAGAGTGTCTACAATTTTGTTCTTGTTCTCCTCAAGCTCTTCCTGATTGATGGTTATACCACCTCCATTGGCATTATAATCCTTTAATAGTTCAATGGTAGGAAACTGGTAATTTTTAAGTTCCAAAGTGGGATCAAATTCTCCGTAATCCTCTACCAGTTTTCGGCTAAGGCTGTCATCAACTTCCTCCTCCTGTGCTGTTTCCACCTCCATTTCAACATCATCGGGATTTTCCCCCGAACGTATTACCATCTTTTCCGGTGCCGGTGTGGGTATGGGGGCTTTGGGTTTTTCAGGTTCGGGAGTTGTGGGTTTCGGTTTTGCTTCAGGTTCACTTTTTATTTCCTCTGAAGGGCTTTTTACTTTTATGTCTTCAGAAACTGAAGCAGATCTAAAGTCCTCAGAAATGTCTTTTTTGGTTCTTTTAAATGCTGAAAGAATTTTTTCCGGAGTAAGCTTCAGCCTTACCACAAGGTAAACAATGAGTAAAAAGGTAAGAAGAAGTACTGTTCCGGTAAAGCCGAGGTAATCCTGAAGATAATCGTTTATTTCAAAACCAACGGTACCCCCTAGTAGCGCATTAGTCTCTGCAAAAAACCCAAAAAATACAGACAACCAGATCATCACCAAGATACCCCAAAACCAGAATTTGAAAAGCGGGTTCTTGTTAAGGCTAAAGAAGTAATAGATCCCTGTAATGACGGTAAGGATCGCAATAGCGAAAGCTGCCACTCCAAACCCGTCATAAATGAAAAAGTTGCTTATGGCAGCTCCAAATTTGCTCAAAAGGTTTTGGGTTTCTACCTCGCGATTCCCAAGTTGATCTAAAGTGCTTTGATCTGCCTGCCAGTTAAAGAGGAAGGAAGTAAAAGCGATTAAAAGGGCCAGGCCAAAAAAGATCAAAAAACTCCCTAAAATAACTTTCCCTTTGGGAGAAAGCTTCATAGATGGCTTTGAAAAAGAGGATTTTGAGGAGGATTTTTTGACAGCTTTTCTTTTAGCCATAATGAGACTCAGGGTTTGGGGGCAAAAATACAAATTAGCATCAGCTAATATAAAGAAAAGCAAAAATCTATTTGAAAGAAGTTACCGGCAGGTTTTAAAGTTGATCTATAACGTGTAGAAGATATAGGGAAGGTAAATGATCAAACCCACAGCTACAGCTACTACAGCTGCAAAAAATACTGCTCCTGCAGCTACATCTTTTATACGGCCAATCTTTACGTGGTAATCTGCGTGAACGAAATCGGCAATATTTTCAATTGCTGTATTAACGCCTTCTGTGGCCATGACCAGCCCAATGGATAGGATCTGGAACATCCATTCTGTAGCGGTGATATCAAAGTAAAAGCCGGCAATGGTGACAAAGATGGAAATAACAAATTGTACCTGAATGCTGGGTTCATGTCTCAACAGCAGCCAGGCACCTTTTATTGCATAACCACCACCTTTGATACGGCCGGTGATAAAATTATACATTATAACAGGGGTTTTAGTGCCTCCAGGTAATCAGGTTCCTTGTCAATATCCTTTACTTGTTCTGTATGAAGGATCTTTCCATTTTCATCGAGCACAATGACTACTCTGGACAATAGACCTTCCCACGCACCATCTATCATTTCCAAACCATAATCTTTTCCAAAATTACGTTCTCTGAAATCTGAAAGATTTTCACAATTGGCAATCTCATTATCTTTTTTAAACCTTTCCTGTGCAAAAGGCAGATCCCGTGAAATATTTAAGACCACAACATTATTTAATTCGCTGGCCCTCTCACTAAAATTCTTTACGGAGGTCGCGCAAACAAAGGTGTCAATACTTGGAAAAATATTCATAATAACTCTTTTGCCTTTAAAATCCTGAAGTGTCGCTACACTTAGATCAGATCTCAAAAGTTCAAAATGCGGAGCCTTTTCTCCCTTTTCGGGAAGGTGTCCATAGGTAGTAATCGACTTTCCTTTATGTGTGATTTGTGACATATCCTGTTTCCTTGGTGGTTCAATTATTAAATTTAAAATTTTAGGGTTTCTTATTTACTAAAATTGTCATAAAACAAAAAGGCTGCCTAAAAAACTTAGGCAGCCTTGATAATCAATGTTGGTGCGGTTTATTTATCAATTGAACTCAGCACCTTTTTCATGAAGTTGTTTGCCGCATCTCTTTCGGGCATTCCTTCATCTATCATTTTTTGAACCTCCAGGGCTCCGCAAATGTTACTGATCAATTCTCCAACAACATCCATTTCTTCATCACTCACAGACCTGTGGTCGCAAAATGACTCCAAAACTTCAAGAGTGTGTTCGAGTTTTTCCTGATCGTTATTTTTTTGCAGATGTCTAATTACTGGTAACTTCATTGACTAAGTCTTTTAAAAGTTCAAATTTGTTGGTCTGTACCTGGTTTACCAATTCCCCATTCTTAAAAGTAGCAAAGGTTGGTAAATTGTCTACTTTGGCCAGCTTTCTTGATTCAGGAAATTTTTCGGCATCTACCAGGAGAAAAGTCGCGTTCTCGTTTTCAGCAGCAAGCTTCCTGAACTTGGGCTTCATCACCCTGCAGTTTCCACACCAACCTGCCATGTATTGCACAACTACTGTGTCATTCTCAGAAACTACTTCTGCTAAATTATCATTTGTCAATTCTCTCATGCTCGGGCTTTTTTAGTTTGCGCTCAGGTAAGATGCTACTCCCTGACGGTTGGCATTCATTGCCTCTTTACCTTCTTCCCAGTTTGCAGGACATACTTCTCCTTTTTCCTGTACGTGAGTATAAGCATCAACCAAACGGATGAATTCTTTCACGTTTCTTCCAAGTGGCATATGGTTAACGCTCTCGTGGAAAATAGTTCCCTCTTCGTCGATAAGGTAAGTAGCACGGTAGGTTACGTTGTCACCTTCAACAGTATAGGTTCCTGTTTCTTCGTTGTAGTTCTCGTTGGTGATATCAAGGATCCCAAGCTGGTTAGCAAGGTTTCTGTTAGAGTCTGCAAGGATTGGATAAGTCACTCCTTCGATCCCTCCATTGTCTTTTGGAGTGTTAAGCCATGCAAAGTGAACTTCGGGAGTATCACAGGATGCCCCGATCACCATTACGTTTCTCTTTTCAAATTCGGCCATAGCCTCTTGAAAAGCATGAAGTTCTGTTGGGCAAACGAATGTGAAATCTTTTGGGTACCAAAAAAGTAAAACTTTCTTAGCGTTGTTTTTTGCTTCTTCAAAAACATTGATCTTAAAAGTATCCCCCATTTCGTTCATAGCGTTTACTTCTAAGTTTGGAAATTTTCTTCCTACTAATGCCATAGTATTTCAAGTTTATAGTTATTTATTCAATTCGGCTGCAAAGATAAAAACAAAGAGCGGCCTCAAAAAGGCCGCAAATCTTTATTTTTTATTTGATTATAGGTTTTGTCAATTGCAGTAAAAGAATTCCATAATTTATTCTTATTTAAGCTGCGATTTTGCTTCCCAGTTGCCTGATCTTAATATTGAACGCCGCGTAAAACAAAGTCATGAACGGACTCAAATAATTGAAGATGGCATAGAAGAAATAGGATGCTACCGGCACTCCCAATACTCCGCTGTGATAGGCTCCACAGGTATTCCACGGAATGAGTACAGAGGTCACGGTTCCGGAGTCTTCGAGCGAGCGGCTAAGATTTTCCGGAGCCAGACCTTTATCCCGGTAAGCTTTGGAAAACATTTTTCCGGGCACAACTATGGCAAGATATTGGTCTGAAGCTGTAGCGTTAAGGGTAACACAACTAAACACCGTACTGGCGAATAGCCCAAAGGTGGTATGGAAAAGGTTGAGCAGGGCTCTGCTTATAGTTGCAAGGGCGCCAATGGCATCCATGATCCCTCCAAACACCATTGCGCAAAGGATAAGCCAAATGGTACCGAGCATTCCAGACATGCCACCGGCCGAGAAAAGATCATTGAGTTGCTCATTATCTGTAGTAATCGAAGTGTCCACTGTGATGGAGTTCATGAGCCCCACATATGCAGCTTCAAAGGAAAGATGGTCATAGCCTGAGACCTGCGTGACCACTTCTGGCTGAAAAATAACGGCAGCAGCTGCTCCAAGCAACGTTCCCAACAAAAGGGCGATTAATGGGGAAGTTTTCATCACGATAAGCACAATGACAAGAACCGGCACCACGAATAACCAGGGAGAAATATTAAAGGCATTTTCTATAGAAGCAAGGATGGAGGCGGTATCTGCAGTACCTTCCGGTTCAATGGTGAAACCCAGGATAGCAAATACAATAAGTGTTATAATAATGGTAGGAACCGTTGTATAGGTCATGTACCTAATGTGAGTGAAAAGATCTGTCCCGGCCATGGCAGGAGCGAGGTTGGTGGTGTCACTTAAGGGGGACATCTTATCCCCAAAATAAGCACCCGAAAGTATAGCTCCCGCAGTCATTCCAACCGAAATACCTAAGGCTTCAGCTATCCCTATAAGGGCAATACCTACAGTGGCCGAGGTCGTCCAGCTACTTCCGGTTGCCACAGAGATCACAGAACAAATAATGACCGTGGCTGCAAGAAAGATAGTGGGATTGAGGATCTGGAGTCCGTAATAGATCATGGTGGGGATAATTCCGCTAATGAGCCAGGTTCCTGCAAGAGAACCTACCATAAGCAGAATGAGGATAGCACCGGTAGTGGACTTGATATTGTTCGCCACCTCTTCTATCATCGTGTCAAAAGAGACTTTATTAAATATTCCAACTATTGCTGCAACAGCACCTCCAAGTAAAAGTATGAATTGGTTTGAACCGCTCAGGGAATCATCTCCATAAACAAAGACGTTATATGCAAGCATTCCAATAAGAGCAAAAACAGGGAATAAAGCTTCCCAAATATTCAGTTCGCGATTCGTGTGAATTTTAGTGTCTTCAATAAACTTTTCGTCTTCCATTAAAGGGGGTCTAAATTATGATGCCGTAATGTTACGATTTTTAGTCAAAAGTTAAAAGTTGAGGCTGCATTAGTTGTGGCTGTTGTGGCTTTTTGAACAGAAATTCAAGTTTTGTATGAATTCTAAACAGGTCTTGTTCAAAATAAAAAAGCGGAAATTCCACCTGAGAATTTCCGCTTTTGATATGGTTGAAAGATGGTCTAACCCAATTCGAGAGCAATTTCCACCATTCCTTTAAAGGTTTTCTCCCTTTCTTCGGTCGTTGTTTTTTCACCGGTGACAAGGGAATCTGAAATCGTTAATAAGGACAGGGCATTTACTCCGTGTTTAGCTGCAATGGTGTATAATCCCGAAGATTCCATTTCCACGCAGAGCACTCCAAACTTTGACCACAGCTGGTAAGACTCGAATTCATCGGCGTAAAATTCGTCACTGGTAAGTACGTTCCCGGCCTTGACCTCAATTTCCTTTTCTTTTGCTTTCTCTATAGCCTGCTGAAAAAGTTTAAAACTTGCAGTGGGAGCAAAGTCGGCTCCCTGAAACCTGTACTGGTTGATCCCCGATGTGGAGGATGCTGCCATCGCTATAACGATGTCCCTTATCTTGACGCTTTTTTGATAGGACCCGGCACTTCCTACCCTTATTAGGTTCTTGACATTGAATTCGTTGATCAACTCATGCGCGTAGATGGAGATCGAAGGAACACCCATTCCGGTTCCCTGTACCGAAATTCTACGGCCTTTGTAGGTTCCGGTGTATCCAAACATGTTACGTACCTTGTTGTAGCAGGTAATGTCCTCCAGGTAGGTTTCGGCAATCCATTTTGCCCTTAACGGGTCTCCGGGTAATAATACTGTCTCTGCTATATCGCCTTTTTTGGCGCCTATGTGTATGCTCATTTCTTTAATTCCTTTACTATTGATACTCCCGAAGAAGTTCCTATTCTTTCTACTCCGGCTTCAATGAAAGACAGCGCTGTATCAAGATTCTTGACGCCACCAGATGCCTTGAGCTTTGCCTTGCCTTCTACTGCCTTTTTCATAAGCTCAATATTTTCCATCCTGGCCCCGTCATTTCCAAAGCCTGTAGAAGTTTTTATAAAATCTGCCTTTCCTTTTACAGCGAGCTCGCTGGCAAGAACAATTTCCTGCGGAGTCAAATAACAGGTTTCAAGGATCACCTTGAGAACCCTTTCGCCAACAACTTTTTTTATTGCGGCAATTTCCTCTTCTACTTTTTTAAAGTTCTTTGACCGTAGTTCGCCAATATTGATCACCATGTCCACCTCTTCGGCACCATCTTTTATCGCCTGTTCTGTTTCAAAGACCTTAGCCTCTGTTGACATAGCCCCCAGCGGAAAACCTACTACGGTGCAAACCTTTACTTTAGACCCTTCGAGTTGCTTTTTGGCAAGGCTAACATAGCCGCTGTTCACACAAACCGAAAAGAAATCGTGCTCTTTAGCTTCCTTACAAAGTTCAATGATATCATCTTCTGTAGCTGTAGCCTTTAGAATAGTATGATCTATGTACTTGTTAATTTCAATCATGTTTAAATGTTTTTGCAAAAATGTAATGATTTTGCCGTGTCAAAAATGATGAGGGTCATTTGTAGGGAAGGACCTGCTCGCCGGCAAAACCTCACAAATATAAAGATTCGAAGTCGCTTATAAGATAAATCCTAGAAAAATAAGAGGTCCTGAAAATGACATTTTTTGGACCTCTTATTTTATAAACTTATTATCAATAGTATAGCTTTTTCTCGCTTCTGGGCGACGAAAGAAAATCTATTGCGTCATTTCTTCTGAAGGCTGAAGGATACCAATTTCCATCATGCACTCCCTCATCATTTCATAGGTGCGCTCAATATCGTTGTCCAGACCAATGGAGAATCTTATGATCCCGTCTGTAAGTCCCATTTCCTTTTGCTCGTCCTCGGGAATTTCTGAAGAAGTGGAAGTGCCGGGAGCACTGAAAAGTGTCTTATAAAATCCTAAGCTCACCGCGAGGTAGCCCAGATTCTTGTTCTGCATAAGTTCCATCAGCGCATTTGCCTTTTCCAGGGAACCTGCATCAACCACCAACATTCCGCCGTAACCGTATTCGTCGTTCATCATGCTGGAGTACAACTTGTGGCCCGGGTGACTTTTCAGTCCGGGATAAACAGTTCTCAGTCCGTCCTCCTCAAATTTTTGAGCAAGGTACATGGCGTTATGGCTATGTTGCTTTATCCGGATGTGGAGGGTACGAAGGTTCTTAAGAATTGATGCTGCACGAAGGGAATCCATAGTGGGGCCTAACAACATGCTGGCTCCGTCATTGACGCTTCGAAGTTCATTGATGAATTCCTGGGTTCCGCAGGCAACTCCGCCCACCGTATCGCTGGATCCATTGATGAACTTGGTAAGGCTGTGTATCACCACATCTGCTCCCATGGTTGCAGGGGAAATCGCCAGTGGCGAGAAGGTATTGTCCACTACCAGTTTAAGGCCGTGCTTTTTTGCAATTTTTGAAAGTCCTTTAATATCTGCTATTTCAAGAAGAGGATTACTTACTGCTTCGCAAAAAATAACTTTGGTGTTTTCGTTAATCGCTGCTTCAACTTTTTGAAGATTCGTGATGTCAATAAAAGAAGTGCTGATATTAAGTCGGGGTGCAAAATTTTTCAGAAATGCATAGGTTCCTCCGTAGATTGTACGGCTTGAAATTACGTGGTCGCCCGCCCGGCACAGCTGTAAAAGTACGGGGGTAATAGCTCCCATTCCGCTGGCCGCGACGTTTGCAGCTTCGGTGCCTTCCATAGCCGCAAGGGCTTCTCCAAGATACAAGTTTGATGGAGAGGAGTGACGGGAGTACAGGTAGCAACCTTCAGCATTACCTTCAAAGGTGTCAAACATGGTCTTTGCTGAAAGGAAGGTGTAGGTCGAAGAATCCGAAATACTGGGGTTTACCCCTCCAAATTCTCCAAAATGCTGTAAGTCCTGGATCTTATCTGCCGGTTTAAATTTCATAATGGATCTATTTAATATTCCTTCCAAAGAAAAGAAGCTTCAGAAAGAATATCAATGATAAAGCTCATATATAGAAATATTACCTGTCAAAAATCATATTTTTAGATAATGTTTCTGATATCTTTGCTGAATCACCACTTTTAGAGAAAATTTTACAGATGAAGACAGACAATACCGACAAAAAATTACTGGGACTCCTTCAGGAAAATTCTAAAAAGACCAATAAAGAACTGGCAGGGAAGTTAGGTCTTTCTGTTACTGCGGTGTATGAAAGGATCAGAAAGCTCGAAAGGTCAGGAGTAATCTCTAAGTACGTCGCCCTCGTAAAACCCGAAAAGGTAGATCGTTCTTTTACGGCTTTTTGCCAGATCAAACTTGTGCAGCATACTAAAAAAAATGTCACAGGATTTGAAAGCCAGATAACTAAGCTCACCGAAGTTATGGAAGTATTTCATGTGAGCGGGGAATATGATTATATCCTCAAAGTCATGGTAAAGGATATGGAGGCGTACCGGGAATTTATGCTCAATAAACTCACCGCGCTGGAGCACATAGGAAGCACCCAAAGTACTTTTGTGATTAGTCCGGTGAAGAATACTACCGTCCTAAATGTTTAAGGTGTAAGGTTAAAAGTTCAAGATCTTCTGTGGGTTGAAGAGATATTGACACATCTAGGAACTAGAGACTACCAACTCCGAACTAACTTTTGTACTTTTGTTTCTCTTTTTAAAAAATCAACAAAAACTATTTTTATGAGCACATATGATGTTGCTGTTATAGGATCAGGCCCGGGAGGGTATGTAGCTGCGATTCGCTGCGCCCAGTTGGGAATGAAAACCGCACTTATAGAAAAATACTCCAGCCTTGGAGGTACTTGTTTGAACGTGGGATGTATCCCAAGTAAAGCCTTACTTGATTCTTCACACCACTACGATGATGCCATAAAGCATTTTGAAGAGCACGGGATCGAAATTCCGGGAGAGGTAAAGGTGAACCTGGAGAAAATGATCGAGAGAAAACGGTCTGTAGTGAATCAAACTGTAGATGGGATCAAGTTCCTTATGAACAAGAACAAAATTGAGGTTTTTGAAGGGGTAGGTTCTTTTAAGGACGCAACTCATATAAACATCAAAAAATCTGATGGTGAGACCGAAACCCTCGAGGCAAAGAATACGATTATAGCTACAGGTTCAAAACCGGCAAGTCTGCCTTTCATTAACCTTGACAAGGAGAGGATCATCACTTCTACCGAAGCATTGGAGCTTAAGGAGATCCCCGAACACATGGTTGTAATTGGTGGCGGAGTCATAGGACTGGAGCTTGGGCAGGTTTACATGAGACTGGGAGCCAAAGTTTCTGTGGTGGAGTATATGGACAGTATTATTCCAACAATGGATTCTGCTTTGGCCAAAGAGTTGACCAAAAGCCTGAAGAAGCAGGGAATGAAGTTCTATGTTTCTCACAAGGTCAATGCCGTAGAGAGAAACGGTGACGAAGTAGTGGTGAAAGCTAAGGACAAAAAGTATAAAGATGTAGAATTTAAGGGAGATTACTGCCTGGTTTCTGTGGGTAGAAAACCTTATACCGAAGGTCTCAATGCCGATGCTGCCGGAGTGAAGATCGACGACCGCGGAAGGATCGAAGTAAATGAGCACTTGCAGACTTCTGTTAAAAACATTTATGCAATTGGAGATGTAATAAAAGGTCCTATGCTGGCGCACAAAGCTTCGGAAGAAGGAACTCTTGTTGCTGAAGTTATTGCCGGACAAAAGCCACACATCAACTACAACCTTATTCCCGGAGTGGTCTATACCTGGCCTGAAGTTGCCGGAGTGGGGAAGACCGAAGAGCAACTTAAGGAAGAAGGAATTAAATATAAGGAAGGAAAGTTCCCAATGCGCGCCCTTGGAAGATCAAGAGCCAGTGGAGATATTGATGGAATGGTCAAGATTCTTTCCGATGAAGCTACAGATGAAGTGCTGGGAGTACATATGATCGGAGCCCGTGTAGCCGATCTTATTGCTGAAGCCGTAACTGCCATGGAGTTCCGCGCCTCGGCTGAAGATATTTCCAGGATGAGCCATGCCCATCCAACCTATGCTGAAGCAGTGAAGGAAGCTGCCCTCGCAGCGACCGGTAACCGACCGATCCATATATAGGCTATTCTCAAAGAGTTTATGATGACCTGTCAAAAATGTCCTTTTTGGCAGGTTATTTTTTTGTTTCAATTTGGAAACAAAAATTTTCTTTGGGTCGTTTTTGCGTTGTCTCTTTTACTACATTTATATCGAAATCAATTCTTTAAAAAAGATGCCAAAAGAAAAGTCGCCTTCAAAGAACTCAGCCAAAAAAGAGCCGGTACTGAGTCTTAAAGAAAAGCGTGCTGCAAAAGCCGCAAAAAAGAAAAGCAGAACCTAATTCAATTTTAACAGATAAAGGTAAAGGCTGTCAATGGACAGCCTTTTTAGTTCTAGAATGGTTAATATATGAACTAATTGTCGTCACCTACAAATTTGAAGAACCGGCTTTCTCCGCCGTCTTTCGTTTCTTCCTGATACAGAAATTGCAGGTTATTTTCGTCAAAGATCCTGAAGAACTCTTCCCAGGAAATATTTTTTAGATTGTCTTCTGCATAGCCGGGGAAATTTATGCGTAAGAGTCCGCCGCCTTTACTGCTTTTTGAAGTACTTTCAACTACGGCAGGTTTACCATCCCTGGCTTCAGTCCAATTTTTTATAGTGTTGTGATCTTTTGTGGTTTTTGAATCTGATTTTGCCATGGTCAACTAGTTTTTAATTAATATCTCTCTAAATTCAAATTTTTGCCATTCAGGAAAAAGAGTTTTAACAGCAAAAGAATATTTCTGTTAAGCTCTTGTGAATCAGGTGGTGGAGTTACTTCCTTTTTCTGAATACTCTAATTTTCCAGTATCCTTTTTTGAAGTAGATGAATGCAGCGAGGGCTGCGATGAGATTGGATATAGGGAAAGCCCACCAGATACCTTCGTAGCTTAAACCGGTTCTGTGAGACAGTACAAAAGCAACGGGAAATCTTATGATCCAGAGGTTAAGTATGGAGATAAGCATGGATGCTTTGGTGAAGCCGGCGCCATTGAACACCCCGTTTAAAACCTGCTGTACACCCAGGAGTCCAAAACTGGGAGCCATTATTTTAATGAAAAGCGATGCATCTTTAATAACATCGGGGTCATTTGGTATAAAGAAAGCAGTAATAGGTTCAGCAAAAAAGTACATAAGCAAACCCATTCCCGTGAGCCCGAAAAAAGCGATCTGACTACTGAGGTTGGCCACTTTTTCGGCTCTTTTGATTTTGATGGCTCCAATATTTTGCCCTACCAGAGAAGTCGTGGCAATGGCTAATCCTAGTGCCGGAATGACAATAAAACTCAGGATCCTGGCACCAATTCCGTATGCGGCTACGACCTCACTTCCAAAGCCCGTGACCAGTACTACCATAAATGTCATTCCCAGTGCGCGTGTCGACTGCTCCACACTTGCGGGAACTCCGAGGTTAACAATCCTCTTTAAGGTGAAGAAATGCGGCCGCATTTGATCCAAACGTATCCTAATCCCGCTATTACCTCTAAAAAGGATCCATAAGCCTATTGCTGCGGAAAGAGCCTGTGTAACAATGCTAGCAACCGCTGCCCCTGCGACACCATATCCCGGGATTGGTCCATACCCGTAAATAAAAAGCGGATCCAGAAAAAGATTGAGAAAAACGGTAAACAAAACTATGTAAACCGGAAGCATTACATTGCCGATTCCGCGCATGAGAGATTGAAAAGCAAAGAACATGAACAGAAAGACAAAACCTATTGAGGATACCTGAAAGTATTCTACAGAATCACCTAAGATCTCAGGTCCGGCTCCAATAAGTCTCATGAGGGGTGCGGCAGAAAAGTAGCTCAGGACAGAAAGCATTAGAGATACAAAAAAGATGAGGGAGATGGTTTGCGAGGAATTGAAATCTACCTTTCTTTGATCTTCGGCTCCATAGTACTGGGAAACCAGTACCGTTCCTGCCAGAGTCAAGCCAGATCCCAATGAAAGCACGAGGAACAACAGGGGAAAACTAATGCTCACCGCAGCTACTGCGTTTGCACCCAAACGGCCTAACCAAAAAGTGTCGATCAACTGGTAAGCTGTTTGAAGAATATTTGCCAGGATTATGGGAACGGCAAGATTAAAGAGGGAACTAAAGATTTTACCTTCAGTGTATTTCCTTTTTTGCTTCATCTGGAACAAAAATACTGCAGCCAAATACCAATTCATGCTAAAACTTTAATAATTCCGCCAATGGTAGCATAAGGAGATGCAATTACAAATTGTAAGAAACATCTTCAGGAAAAATCTAAACCGGCGTTGTTCAACAAGTAATTGGACAAATTGATCTTATCCCAAAAATTAGGAGTTGTTGATCATGAAGAAATTTCGTAAATTAAAGGAGTTGAATGTATTAAGTAAGAATATGATCTAAAATTACTGAAAACTCTATTACATCATGAGCGTTTTAACAAACATCTGGAATAACTACACAGTTGAGTTTTCCACTGCCCAGAAGGTAATTATTGCTATTGTGCTTGGTATGATCTTTTTGATCGCGATTCTGGCCATTGTATTGGTCATTATGGAAATTGCCAAGTAACATACACCTTAAAAGTGTGAAACACCTAAGCCTTTTTTCAAGGGCTGTCTTTCTATTGTCTCTACTTACTTAAATAATTTCTTCTTTACGAATCATTCTCTTACTAACCTGTTAATGCTTGGGCTTCTTGTTCATTCCCTCAATTTTTAATATCTTTAGGTAGAACTAATTAGCTCTTGCTAAGAAAAAATGGAGTCATGGATGTAAATACGATCTACAAATTGATGAAGCCTCACCTCGATCTGTTGAATTCTTCAGAAAAAGCTGCTCTTTCTAAATTGATCAATAGCCGAAAACCCGAAAAAGTGACTTGTGCTCACCGTAGGATCCTGTCTGTGACAAAAGCCAAGGAAAAATTAAAGACCTTTTGCCGGCGCGAAATGCAACGGGAGAAAATGGAGCACACAGCCCTCTAATTTTTTGTTAATCCCGGATTTCCCGCAATTTCTTCTGATTATTTCCTGTAATTTCAGGAAGAAAGATCATAATCATGGAGGAGAAAATATTATTGGCCGGGGCTTCAGGAGCTCTAGGCCTGGAAGTACTAAAACTACTTCATCAACAGGGGAAAAAGGTAAGAGCCCTTGTACATTCTGCAGACGGAGTTGAAAAGGTGTCGAACTTTACCGATGATGTATGGCGGGCCGATGCCAGTGAAGGCAATGAGGTCATTAAAGACATTACTAAAGACATCTCTATAGTTATTTCTACCCTTGGAAAAAGTGTTAGTCTCTTTACTAACCGCGGAAAATCTTTTATGGAAAACGATTTTTACGCAAACTCTAATATCCTGGACGATGCCGTAAAGAACAATGTGAAGAGATTTATCTATGTTTCAATTAAAGGTGCTGAAAAAGCCTTGGAGTATGAGGTAGCCAAATCTCATAAAATGGTGGAGGATGCACTGGAAGCCTCCGGCCTGGATTACACCATCATAAGACCTGTTGGATTTTTTTCGGGCTTGAACGATCTGGCAATCATGGCAAAAAGAAAAGTTATTCCCATAGTAGGGGACGGTAATGCCCGCACAAATAGTATTCATCAAAAAGACCTGGCAAAGGTCGTTGTGAAGTATTTAAATGAAGGTCCCGATTTAATAGAAGTAGGAGGGCCACTGGTACATACGCGCCGGGAAATGGCCGACATGATCGCCGAAAAGATTGGAGGGAAAGTTATTCCTGTTCCCGAGAAAGTGGCCGAATGGGGAATGTTTCTGCCCGAAATGGTTGATGATAATATTTCTGCCAAACTAAAATATTTCAAATTTGTGACTACTAACGATATGATCGGGGAAAAACATGGAGATATTACCTTTGAAGAATATCTTGAAAGTCTCGACCTGGAAAAAGATCTGCCGTGATGTCCAAAAAATATGATGCTATAGTAATTGGATGTGGAAGTAATGGAATAGCTGCGGCAATACGGCTACAGCAAAAAGGTCTCAACACTGCCATTTTTGAGCAGTCACCTGTTCCCGGTGGTGCTACCAAGACTCAGGAGTTGACTCTGCCGGGCTTTAAACATGATGTGGGTTCTGCTATTTTGCCTTTAGGGCTTGCTTCCCCTTTTTTCAGGGATCTTCCCCTGCAGGATCATGGGCTTGAGTGGGTGTTTCCTGAAGTAGCTTATGCCCATCCCTTTACAGACGGTACAGCTCATGCCTGCTACAAAGATATACATGCCACTGCCGCACAACTGGGAGAGGATAAGGATGAATACCTGAATCTCATAAAACCGTTGCTGGATAACTGGGATAAGCTCAACAAGGATCTCCTTGGCCCGTTGGGAATCCCCGATCATCCTCTACAATTCATGAAATTTGGATTAAAGGCTTTACCCTCTGCCCGGATGATAGCCAACAGGTACTTCAAAAATGAGAAAACCAGGATGTTCTTTTATGGCTCGGCAGCGCATTCTACCTTGCCTTTGACGAGCCTCGCATCAGCTTCCTTTGGGCTGGTGCTTACCACAAGTGCCCACAAGTACAACTGGCCATTTCCCAAAGGTGGAGCCGGGAAATTCTTTAATGCCCTCGTAAAACATTACGAATCATTGGGAGGAGAGATACATACGGGTCATTTCGTGCAGGATATTCGGGATCTTCCGGCTGCATACGCTTATCTCTTTGATCTGACTCCAAAGCAATTGCTGAAGGTCAGGGGACTCAACTTTAATTCTTTTTACAGAAAGAGAATGCAGTCGTATAAATATGGTGCCGGAGTTTTCAAAATGGATTGGGCTCTAAGTGAACCAATCCCGTTCACCAGCGAAAAATGCCGGAAAGCAGCGACTGTACATCTTGGTTTTTCTCAACAGGAAATAGAGGAGTCTGAAAAAGGGATTCATGAAAAGAACATGACAAAAACTCCTTATGTGTTGATTGCTCAACATACACCTTTTGATCCTTCCCGGGCTCCTGAAGGTAAACATACGGCATGGGCCTATGTGCATGTTCCCAATGGAAGTACTACCGATTATTCAGAAGTTATTGAAGATCAAATTGAACGTGCAGCTCCTGGATTTAAAGATACTATTCTGGCGCGTTCTTCAATGAACACAGTTGCTATGGAACAGTTTGATCCAAACCTTATTGGGGGAGATATTAATGGTGGAAAGCAGGACATTACTCAACTTTTTACCCGACCTGTCGCCCGGTTATCTCCTTATTCCACACCAGATCCCCGGGTTTACATCTGTTCATCGTCCACCCCTCCCGGGGGTGGGGTTCATGGAATGTGTGGATTCCATGCGGCTCAAAAAGCCTTGAAAGATCATTTTAAAGAACTGCTTTAAAAAAGAATGGCCGGAAAATTTCCGGCCATTCTATATTTAATTTGGGTGTATTACTGCTGATTTTCTGAAGGAACCGGGAAACCTCGATCCCTCATCAAAGCATCAATGGTGGCATCTCTTCCTCTAAAGAGCCTGTAAGCTTCTGCAGGGTCCATAGCGTTACGCGGAGCGAATAGGTATTTTACCAGTTTTTCGGCTACAGTCTTATCATAGAATCCTCCCGGGGCCTCTCTAAAAGCTTCCGCAGCATCCGATGTCAGGACATCTGCCCACAGGTAACCGTAGTACCCCGTAGCATATCCTTCCCCGGAGAAAACGTGGCCAAAGTGCGGAGTTCTGTGTCTCATTACGATCTGTGATGGCATATTGAGCTCATCCAGGGTCTCCTTTTCAAAGGTATCCATGTCTATCTCTTCAGGATCTGTAGTGTGCAACTTCATATCCATTAGTGCAGATGCAAGAAACTCGGTGGTTGCAAATCCCTGATTGAAAGTAGAGGCTTTCTTGATCTTTGCTACCAGTTCCTGCGGAATCGGCTCACCCGTTTCGTGGTGAACAAGAAAGCGATTGATCACTTCATCTGTAGATAGCCAGCGCTCGAGTAGTTGTGACTGGAACTCGGTGTAATCCCTCACCCCGCTGTTGAGGATTGGATATTTTACTTCTGAAGCAAAGAAGTGCAGGGCATGACCGAATTCGTGGAAAAAAGTAGTTGCATCATCCCAGGAGATCAAAACGGGTTCTCCCGGAGCCGGTTTTATGAAATTCGAATTATTGGAAGCCAGAACGGTTTCTTCTTTTTCATCCATTTCGGTATGGCTTCGGTATTGTGAAGCCCATGCGCCGGAGCGTTTTCCTTTGCGGGCGTATGGATCGAGATACCAAAGGCCAATATGTTTGCCACTGTCCTTATCTGTCACCTCCCAGACTTTTACATCCTCATGATAAACGGGAACTGTCCCTTCCGGCACCGGGGTGAATTTATAGTTAAATATCCTGTCTGCTGTGTAAAGTAATGCTTCAGTAAGCTTGTTTAATTGCAGGTACTGCTTTACTTCATCCGATTCCAGGTCGTATTTTTGCTGCCGAACTTTTTCTGCATAGTACCTGTAATCCCAGGGAGCGATCACGATATCCTTTCCTTCGGCTTTGGCAAGCGCCTGCATATCGGCTACCTCTTCTTCAACCCGTGCCAGGGCAGCAGGCCACACTGCTTCCATGAGCTCCATGGCTCTTTCGGGAGTTTTTGCCATTCTGTTTTGGAGTCGCCACTGAGCGTAATTATCATAACCCAGCAACTCAACTCTTTCATCTCTCAACTTCAGGATCTCTTCTATGATCTCTTTGTTGTCGTATTCATCGTCGTTATCACCACGGGAATAATAGTTTTTCCAAACCTGCTTTCTTAATTCTCTTTCATCAGAATAAGTAAGGAATGGATCCATAGAGGAGCGGGTATTAAGTACCGCATATTTTCCTTCCTCACCACGATCGGCCGCGGCTTTTGCAGCAGCTTTCACGTACGACTCCGGTAGACCGCTTAGTTCGTCCTCCTCAAGGTAAACGACGTAATTCTCTTCTTCGGCCAAAACATTGTTGCTAAACCGGGTGTAAAGACGCGATAGCTCCTTGTTGATTTCGGCATAGCGGGCTTTGTCTGCTTCATTAAGATCTGCACCTTCCATTGCAAAATCTTCGTACATAAGTTGTACAGCTCTCTGTTTTTGAGGGGAAAGAGGATTCTTCAGGGAATTTTCATAAACGGATTTTACCCTTTCAAAAAGCTCTTTATTTTGAGATATTTTTGAAGAGTATTCAGAAATCTTTGGGGCCAATCTCTGCTGAATTTCCCTAAACTCCGGCGAAGACATATTGCTGCTCCAAATGCCGTAGTAGGTAAAAACTCGGTCCAACTCTTCTCCCGATTTTTGCATTGCCAGAACGGTATTTTCAAAAGTGGGGGGAGCAGGGTTTGCAGAGATCATGAGCACTTCCTGTAAGTGCGAAGCCATGGCAGTTTCCATCGCCGGCTGTAGATCTTCAAGTTTCATTTCATCGAATGCAGGGACCCCGCCATAGGGGCCTGTCCATTCCTGTAAAAGATCATTTTTCATAGTAGATTTTTGTACTGTTTCGGCCTGTTGATCCTGCGGTGTGGGAACAGGAGAATTTCCTGAACCACATGCTGCAATGACTGTGGCTGTAATTAGACCAATACTCAATTTTTTTGTGGGGATCATTTTCTTTTCATTAAAATTATTCGATTTCCAAGATACTAATAATCTAAAAAATTAAGAGGATCAAAAAATGCCATTTTTGACAGGTAATTTTTTAGAACTACTTTTAAGCAGTTTATACAGACATGGAATTTTTAAAGAAGAACTGGTCAAATATCCTGTTCATTATCCTTATCGTCCTATTGCTTATTCCGCAAACCCGGAAGCCAATTCAGGTGACCATGAACCGGATAATTTCTTTTAGTCCGTCAAAAATAGCCGAGGAGGACCGGGAGATGTTGCAAGATTACGACTGGAACCTGGTAAATATGGAGGGACAACCCGTTAATTTTCAAAGCAGTATAGGGGAGGTTGCAGTGATCAACCTTTGGGCTACCTGGTGTCCTCCCTGTATTGCTGAAATGCCATCCTTTCAGAAATTGTACAACGAGTATGGGGGCAAGGTGAATTTTTACTTTATTTCTACTGAAGAAACAGTAAAACTGAAGCAATTCCTGAAGAAGAAAGATTACCGTCTTCCGGTATACCAGCCTTTGGATATGGCACCTCAAAAGTTGCAGTCGCGTACGCTGCCTACTACATTCGTGATCTCGAGGGATGGAAAAATAGCCGTAAACAAAAAAGGTTCGGCTAACTGGAATGATTCAGGATTTAAAAAGCTCCTTGATGAGTTGCTGATGGAAAATTAAATTTCCGGCTGCAATGATTTTCTAATGAGAAGCAGTTCCTCCACAAATTCACGACTGTTGGATAAGCGCGGAACTTTGTGTTGACCTCCCAGCTTATTTTTCCTTTTTAACCATTCATAAAAAGTACCTTCAGGCATTTCCCGAACTACAGGGCGCTGAATAGCAACATCCATTTTTCGCTTGGAAGCGTAATCATCATTGTATCTTCCCAGTTCCCTGTCCAGGATATCGGTGAAAGCCTGCAGGTTTTGCGGAGCCCTTACAAATTCGATGAGCCATTCGTGATATCCCTTTTTACTACGGTCATAAAAATAAGGAGCTGCCGTAAAATCCCGAAGAATGGCACCAGTTTCACGACATGCCTGAGAAATTGCTTTTTCGGCATGTTCGGCGAAAAGATCTTCTCCAAACACGTTTATACAATGCTTGGTGCGACCACTAATGGTGAACCTGTATGGACTGGTGCTTGTAAACTTAACGGTGTCTCCAATCTTGTAGCGCCACAACCCGGAGTTGGTGCTGATCACCATGGAATAATTCTTTCCTATTTCCACTTCGCTCAATGGGATCACTTTAGGATTTTCTGAAAGGAATTCTTTTTCAGGGATGAACTCGTAAAAGATTCCGTAGTTGAGCATAAGCAGGAGGGAAGGATCCTCTTTTTGATCCTGAAGCGCGAAGAACCCTTCTGTAGCGTTGAAAATTTCGAGGTAACGCAGGCTGTTGTTCTTATCCAGTTCTTCAAAGAGCGGCCTGTAAGGCGCAAAAGAAACCGAGCCATGGAAGAAAACCTCCAGG
Organism: Salinimicrobium aquimaris; assembly: GCF_035607535.1. Lineage (NCBI taxonomy): Bacteria > Pseudomonadati > Bacteroidota > Flavobacteriia > Flavobacteriales > Flavobacteriaceae > Salinimicrobium > Salinimicrobium aquimaris. The sequence goes on along the minus strand of NZ_JAYDZX010000001.1, from coordinate 497,470 downwards.
TCTGGCCAAACGTCCTGTATATAAGTAATTTTCTGTTCCTTGATGATATGCTGAAGTAAGAGAAGCATCCACATTGGCGAACCTGCGAGGCTCGTTACCCGTTGCTGAGACGTGACTTCAGCGATCTTTTTGATCTTCTCTTCCCAGTTACTCATCATGGTCACCTCTAGTCCAGGAGTACGACCAAACTGCGCCCAGAACGGCAGATTTTTCATTACGATCGCAGAAATATTAGCGATATAATGATCATTATTCTCGGAATACCTGGATTCCTGGCTTCCGCCTATAGAAAGGTTCTTTCCTGAAAACAACTTTGCGTCGGGGTAATTCCTTATGTACAAAGCCAGCATATCCCGGCCGCCCTGGTAATGACACAGCTCCAAACCTTCTGTCGAAACGGGGATGATCTTACTTGTGGCACCAGTCGTTCCCGATGATTTCGCGAACCACTTTATGGGAGTAGGCCACAGGATATTTTGTTCCCCTTTAAGAATGAGGTCAATGTATGGAAAAAGATCTTCGTAATTATTTAATGGTACCTGCTCGAGAAACTGACGGTAGTTATGGATGTCCTTAAAATGAAATTTTTTCCCGTAATAGGTTTCTTTGGTAGTTGACAAAAGATCTTTTAAGACTCTTTGCTGTGTCTCATGAGGATTATTGATGGAATTTTCTAAGTCTTCTATCCGGCTCTTCATGACCAGATTGCCTATGGAATCTATTATCCCCATAAATTGCGATCAACTTTTGTAATATTTACTCGGTAGGATCAGGAAAATATACTGCTCCAATTAATTGCCGAAGATACACAATAATCGGTTTTTTCTAGCGGCCGCTGTTTATTTTCCTTTTAAAGCATCCTCATGGCAGGGAAAGGTGAGAACAAATGTGGTACCTTCTTTGGGAACACTCTGCACTTCGATCTGCGCCCCGTGTTCTTCGAGGATATTTTTAACCGAGCTAAGGCCAATTCCCATTCCGCCGGGCTTTTTGGTATAGAAAGATTCAAAGAGTTTGTCCAGCTGCTCCTTCTCCATTCCACAACCATTATCGGTAATATGCAGTGAGAAACTATTTTTCTTCTTCTTTATACTTAACGTTAATTCTCCCTCATCTGGAGTCATGGCTTCGCTTGCATTTACTATGATGTTGAGAATAGCAATTTTTAGTTTTTCTTCATCAGCATATATGAAGTAGGAACCGCGATATTTCTTTTGCACTGTTATTCCTGCGAGATAGATTCGATCCCGGGCATGAGCCAGTGCTTTATTTGTCGTTTTAGCCAGGCAACATTTTGTTAGGTTAGGTTTAGAATAATTTGAAGTTGTAAGAAGGTCAGTAACCAGGTTGTTCAAGGTTGCTGTACTTCTTTTAATTATTCCTGTATAGTTGCTCAGCAATTTCTTTTGTGGGCCTTTGGTCAACTTTTCCAGAATATCTGCAGACATGCCAATGCTGGCCAAAGGATTCCTCAATTCGTGAGCCAGAGTTCTTGCGATCTCTCCTTTGATCGAAAGTTTTTCCGCAGAGATCAGGGCCTGCTGAGTTGCTTTTTGAGCCTGAACGTTTCTTAAGAGAACTATGTATTCATACACATTTCCTTTTTTGTTCCTCATAAAGACTTTTCCGCGGGCATTGTAGAAATCCCAGTGTTTGCCCGCTCCTTTTAACCTGAACTCTACTTCGATGATATCTTCATCCTTAGCTCTCGTTAAGCGGGTGTGGAACTCAAGGCATTTTTGCCTGTCCTGTGGATGGATCATCGGGATTACGTCCAGCAATGGCATTCCCACAACCCTTTCCACGGTCATGCCTTCTTCTTTGGAAAGATCCCGGTTAATATACCTCACCTGCTCATCATAGAGGTTGAAGATCATGATAATATCTGGCGAGGTTTCTATTAGCTGCTTCTTAAATCTAATGTTGTCCTTGAGCTTTTGAGCTTTGATCTTATCGCGGGTAATATTTTCCAGGGAACAGATAAGAAGTCCTTTTTGCCTCCTGCTGGTGAGGTGAATCCAGTTTTGTCTTCCGTTGCGGTCAACATGGATCTCCAGGTCGGCAGATTCTCCTGTAAGCATAGTTTGTTTTAAAGCTTCAAACACACCTTTTTCCGTAGCTCTGGGATTGCACTTTAAAAAGCTACGTCCCACCATCCGCTTTTTGTTGTAATACCGATTGATTACCTTATTTACCCTTACGTAGGTGAAGTCTACAATATCATAGTTTTCACCAAACAGAGGTTTCATGATAAAGATCCCCTGGTTAACGGTATCGAATACCATCTGGAGTAATTCGTTGTTTTCCTCCAGTTCCTGAGTTCGACTTTTTATTTTGAATTCGAGGTCTTCATTAAGCTTTTGAAGTTTTTCCTCAGCTTCCTTTCGGGGAGTGATATCGGAAAAAAGACAGGCCACTTTTCTACTTTTGGCGCTTCCAATCGGGAAGGCGTATACATCAAACCAACGATTGTGAGCAGTCGCATAATCCTCAAAACGCACTGCTTCTCCCGTAAATGCAACCTTTCCCAGGGTGCTGAACCAGTGGCTTTCATGTTGCTGGTAAAATTCCCTCATTGTTTTCCCCAACGGTTCGTTAAGGCCTGTATGCTTTTCAAAAGCAGGATTGATCTCTACAAACAGGTAGTCAACGGGATTTTTCTTAAGGTCAAAGATCATTTCTACCACCCCAAATCCCTGGTCGAGGGAATTGACCAATACTCTATACCTGTTGAGGCTTTCCTGCAGGGATTTTTCAGTTTCAATATTTATCCCTTTCCTTGCCTGAAATCTATTACTATCCAGGGGTTTTGCCAGGACCAGGACATATTCTTCATCAGTTTCTCCATCAAATCCCAGGTAAGGACGACATTGAAACAGAAATTTTTTCCAGTAGCCAAAAGGAGACCTCACCCTGATAACAACACCGTGATCATCGTTTATTTGAAGATCCCGAAGGTTATTTAATTGATGTACTATAAGTGGATAATCTTCCGGATGTATGATCTCACAAAATAAATTATGATTGCCTTCCCTAAACGGTAAATCTCTTTTAAAATACTGTAAACAGCGATAATTCACAGCTCTTAAGGAAAGATCATCAGCAGAACTAATGAACAACAGGAATTCCTGCTTGTCATGTCCCTCATAGACATTGAACAGGCTGTGCGCGGTACCTATAGTAAAGTCATCCAACATAAAAGTACTTTTCATGAAGAAAAAATTTTTGAACAACAGGTGGGGGATTTCTTGATGTTCAGGCTTTCCAATACAAAGGGGGGTATGAAAGTTAAACTTAATATAATTTTTGAAATCCAACTAACAGTTTTTCAGTTTTTTAAAGATTTGAGAATAATTTATTTCTAAAGGCGCGTGGTTACTGATTGTCTGTCAAAAGAAAAATTTAAAAAAATGGAGCTTTTGTTCCTGAATCTCATTAAAAATGGCATGTACAGTAGGAGGTAAAAGACTAAAAAAGATCAATTTAGCTGTACCAAAAGAGTGGAATGAAATAAAATGTATGAAGAAAAGTTGTATCGAATCCTAAAATGAAATGTGATTTGACGGTAAAATCATACAGTTCGTCTTAACTTTATTTTTAGTGAATAAATTCTTAATGTAACTGTTTAGTAGCTAATCTCTTATGTCTATTTTTTCTTTTTTTGGTTGTAATTTTTGTCACCTCGCGTCTTCGGCTTTTTGTATTTCTTCTTTATCTCTCTTCGATATGACCCACCGAGGTTAACCTTTTTGTTCTTTTCCTTTTTCTCGTGAAAAGCCGGGCCGGGCTTGTCTTCATCAGAGAATTTGACCGGATTATAAATTTCATTGGACTTTGGCTGTTCCTCCGGAATGAGTTCAGAAGAAACCGGAACTTCTTCAGGTAATGCCCGGAAGTCGATCTTTAGGTCCATGAGAGCCTCTATCTTTTGCAGGTCTTCTTTTTCTGTAGGTGCGGTAAAAAGAATGGCATGTCCCTGTTTTTCTGCCCTACCAGTACGTCCAATTCTATGGATGTAATTCTCGGGGTAAGCGGGAGTATCGAAGTTTATAACATGACTCACCTGTTCTATATCCAGTCCTCGCGCCATAACATCTGTGGCCACGAGAATGCGGCAGAAACCGTCACCAAATTGCCTTATGCTCCTTAAACGATAATTCTGGGTCTTATTGGAGTGGATAATAGTACACTCCTCAGGAAAAAGAGGGTCAAGATTTTGGAAGAGTCGGTCGGCAATGCGCTTGTTTCCGGCAAAAATGAGCACCTTGTGAAATGCTTCCCTGTCTTCTAAAAGGTGTTTCAGAAGATTTACTTTGGTGTAGAAATTAGGTACTTCAAAGCCTTCCTGTTGAATATTTTCCAGGGGAGCTCCGCTTGCAGCTACCGAAACTGTTTCAGGATTTTTAAAATTCTCCTTTATAAGTTTTTCCACATCGGCAGTCATTGTTGCAGAGAACATGATATTTTGACGGTTGGCAGGTATAAGATCCAGAATATTTGTAAGCTGAAATCTAAATCCGAGATCCAGCATCACATCTACCTCATCAATGACCAGCTTTTGTATAGATTTTAACTGTAGGTCCCGGTTAATTGCAAGATCATATAGTCTCCCGGGGGTGGCAACAATAATATCCACTCCCTGCGCTACTTGTTGTTTCTGAGTATTAATATTCGTTCCACCATAGATTCCGAGGATGCGGGTATTGATATATTTGGTAAGCTTTTCAAGTTCCTCTACCACCTGTACCACCAGTTCCCGGGTAGGAACCAGGATGAGGATCCGCGGATTCTTTTGTTCAGAATATTTAAGGGTTTTAAGGAGAGGCAGGAGGTATGCTATGGTCTTACCGGTTCCGGTTTGGGCAATCCCTACCATATCCCTTCCCGAAAGTATGACGGGTAAAGATTGCTCCTGGATAGGAGTAGGAGTGGAGATCTTAAGATCTTCAAGGGCATTTAAAAGAGGGGTGGTAAGATTAAGGTCCTGAAAAGTCACGTGGTAAAAATTTAAAAGGCCAAAGGTAAGCTTAAATTGTTGAAAGCCTATGAGTTTTGTATGGCTGCCAATATTCCTGATTTCTTCCCTGCCTATTTTGTATTTTTGACTTCCAATTTTGCAATTATGACCAAGATCCTTGCCTTTGCCGGCTCCAGTAGCCCGACCTCCACCAATCACCAGTTGATCCTGAATGTTACCAATCGAATTTCAGACCATCACGTGGAAGTGCTTGAGCTACATGAGCTCGAATTCCCTATGTACAGTATAGTCGAGGAAAAGGAAGGGATTCCGCAGAATGTAAAGTTCCTCTACGAAAAGATCCTTGAAGCACCGGCACTTATTATTGCCGTGAATGAATACAACGCCAACGTTTCGGGGTTCTTTAAGAATATCATTGACTGGCTTTCCCGTGTTGAACGAAAATTCCTTGATGGCAAAAAGGTGCTTTTAATGAGCACTTCCCCGGGTAAACGCGGGGGTGCCTCGGCCCTGGAGTATTGCAAGAATCAATTCCCGAGATTTGGAGCCAATGTGGTGGAAAGCTTCAGCCTGCCGCAGTTCTATGAAAACTTTGATTCAGAAAAAGGTTTGGTTGTCAATGAGGTCTTTGATCTGGGGATTATAGATGTAGTTACCTCTTTTTCTCAACAAATTAAGGAGTAGTGCGGGTATCCAAAAACGTCAAATTAGACGAGAATTTTCCGGCCAGGAAGGCTTTGCTGCAATGGGCGCGGCAGTTCCAGGAGGTAGTGTGGTTTGATAGCAACGGTTATAATGACCGCTATTCCAACTATGAGGCCGTTTTAGCTGTTGATGCTTTTACAGCCATACAAACTGATGCTTCGGAAGCATTCGACAAGTTAAAGGAATACCAGGAAACGACAGCCGACTGGATCTTTGGATATTTGTCCTACGATCTTAAAAATGACGTGGAAGATTTGAGCTCCAATAATTATGATGGGCTTAATTTTCCGGAGTTGTTCTTTTTTCAGCCGAAAAAGATCATCTTTTTAAAAGCCGGGGAAATGGAGCTTCACTATCTGCCCATGGTAGACGATGAGCTGGAAGAAGATCTTGAAAATATCCTTCAAAAAAGGGATTTTCAGGAGGAATTTTCAGGAGATGTAAAGGATGTAAAAATGCAACCACGCATTTCAAAACTGGAATACCTGCAAAAAGTTGAGGAAATGTTGGCTCATATTCAGCGGGGAGATATTTATGAAGCTAATTTTTGTCAGGAATTCTATGCTGAAGATGCAGAAATAGATCCTTTTGAGAAATTTGTGGCTCTAAATAACATTTCCAGTCCACCTTTTGCCACTTTCCTACGGAATTATGATCAATACCTTTTATCGGCATCGCCCGAAAGATACCTTCAGAAGAAGGGAAACCGTTTGATCTCTCAGCCCATAAAAGGAACAGCGCGCAGAGTTCTTTCAAATCCCGAAAAGGACAGTGAACTGGCTAGAAATCTCGAGAATGATCCTAAAGAAAGATCTGAAAATGTGATGATCGTAGACCTGGTACGCAATGACCTCTCAAAAACGGCAAAAAAAGGCAGTGTTGAAGTTGCAGAATTATGTAAGGTCTACAGTTTTCCCCAGGTACATCAAATGGTCTCCACAATTAAGGCTACTTTGGAAGCAGGTATACCACCGGTGGAAGTGTTACGCACAACTTTCCCGATGGGAAGTATGACAGGTGCTCCCAAGATCTCAGCCATGGAAATCATTGAAGAGCTCGAGGAAACCAAACGCGGACTTTACAGCGGAGCGGTTGGATATTTTGATCCTTCGGGGGATTTTGATTTAAACGTGGTAATACGCAGTATCTTGTATAATTCCACCTCGAAATATATCTCATTTTCGGTGGGTGGGGCTATCACGGCCAGGTCTGTTCCGGAAAATGAATATGAAGAATGTCTCTTGAAAGCTGCTGCACTTAGGCAGGTGCTGGAGGAAAATTAGTGGGCAGTGTTCAGTGTTTAGTGGTTCCGTGTTCAGTGGGCAGTGTTCAGTGTTCAGTGGTCAGTGGGCAATGTGACCTTGCCTGAATAAGTTTCAAAATGACAGCTTAATTTCAGCAAGGGACCATCAGTGAATCCGTGGCTAAGGAGATTGAGATCCTCAGGACTAACGTCTTTAGTCATAAGAACCCCGTCTGGAAAAAGCCGGTTTAAAAATCCACATAAGCCGTTCCAATTTTAATATCTTTGAGCCTATGCTGTTAGCGTTCAAAAAACATCTCGAAGAGCATTTTCCTAAGACCTTGGAAAGAAAGATACTTCTCGCCGTAAGCGGTGGGGTGGATAGTGTTGTACTCGCTCACCTGTGCAGGGATGCCGGACTGGATATCTCCCTGGCTCACTGCAATTTTCAGCTGAGAGGGGAGGAAAGTGATGGAGATGAAGCCTTTGTCATGGAACTTGCAGATGCCCTGGAGGCCGAAGTTTTTATCGAGAGCTTTGAAACTGAGGCTTATGCTTCAGAGAAAAAGATCTCCATCCAAATGGCTGCCCGGGAACTTCGCTATGACTGGTTTAGAGAATTACTCGAAACACTTCAGTTCGATCACGTTTTTACCGCCCATCACGCCAATGACAACCTCGAAACAGTGCTTATCAACTTTATTAGAGGTACGGGACTTGAAGGCCTAACAGGAATTCCGGATGTGAATGAATTCACTATTCGGCCGCTGTTACCTTTTACACGGGAGAATATTGAGAATTATGCTCACCGGCAAAAACTTAAGTGGCGGGAAGACAGCAGTAATGAATCGTTAAAATATTTCCGGAATAAAGTGAGACTGGAAGTTATTCCGAAGTTACTGGAATTGAATCCGCAGTTGCTGGAGAGCTTTGGCAAGACCAGGAGCCACCTTCAGCAAAGTTCTCAACTCATTGAAGATTATATCGCGGCTATTTTTCCGAAGATCGCAAAGGAGGAGGAATTCGGTTATTCCTTTAAAGTAAAGTTGCTGCAAAGCCTTCCGAATACCAAGGCTGTTATGTACAACCTTTTCAAGTCATTCGGTTTTACAGAATGGGAAGATGTGCATGGCCTTCTCAATGCCCAGCCCGGTAAAATGGTCTTTTCCAATACCCACCGGCTTATTAGGGACCGCGAAGACCTGCTGCTCACCGTGCTACCACCGAATGAGGATAAAACTTACGAGATCCTGGAAAATGAAGAGGTAGTGATGTTGCCCATGGGGACCTTTCAATTTGAAGTTGTAGAAGATATTTTAAAAACCGATCCCTGGAGCATCTACCTCGACCGGGAAAAGCTGCATTACCCTTTAGTTGTAAGGAAATGGAGGCAGGGCGACTATTTTTATCCATTCGGGATGCAGGGAAAAAAGAAGCTCAGTAAATTTTTTAAGGATGAGAAGCTATCTTTGCCTCAAAAAGAGAATTGCTGGCTCCTTTGTTCCGAAGAGAACATAATTTGGGTCATTGGCCATCGTGCCGACGCCCGCTTTGCCGTTGAAGACACTACAAAAGAAATCTTGCGATTAAGTTATACACCATGAGATTACCCATATTTTTAACGCTCTTAATTTTTAGCATTTTTGGCACCCAAGCCCAGATCTTTGATCCCAATAATTTGGGACAACAGGGGCTCGAAGATCCTATCGAGTGGGAAGCAAGGGTTGAGCAGGAAAATGATTCTATCTACAACCTTGTTTTTACGGCGTTCCTAGAACCGGGCTGGCACCTGTACTCGCAGGAAGAGGTGAAAATCGATATCGCACCAATTCCAACTGAATTTTCTTATTCTGAAGCGCCCGGAAAATACGAGCTGCTAGGTCCAACAACAGAGCCGGATGTGGCTGCACTATACGATGCAGTCTTTGAAGCCGATATTACCTATTTTGAAGACGAGGCTGTTTTTAAGCAAAGGGTAAAAGTTCTTGATCCTACAAATCTGGTAATTACTGCGGAAGTTTATTTCTCTGTATGTGATGATGAAAAATGTCTGCCACCCGATACAGAGCGGTTTTCCTTTGATATTGGCAACAATGAGGTAGTTGAAGGCTTTACAGATCTTGAAGTTTCAGATAAGGATCAAAAATTGACCGAAGCTTTAAACATTGACGTCAAAGGAGTAGGCGGAGTTGAAATTGTGCAGGAAGAAGGAGACGGTTATACCACCATTTTCTTCCTGGGATTCATAGGGGGATTGATCGCGCTCCTTACGCCCTGTGTTTTCCCAATGATTCCTCTTACAGTTTCTTTCTTTACAAAAGGAGCCAGGACACGACGTAAAGGGTTGGTAAATGCCGTCATGTATGGGGTATTTATATTTCTTATCTACCTTTTGTTGAGTCTGCCGTTCCATTTACTGGACTCTTTGGACCCGGAGATCCTGAATAATATTTCCACTAACACTACCTTGAATATCATCTTCTTTGTGATCTTCATAATTTTTGCCTTTTCATTTTTTGGGTATTATGAGATCACTTTACCCAGTTCCTGGAGTAACAAAATGGATGATAAAGCATCGAGCTTTGGAGGGATCATAGGTGTATTCTTCATGGCATTGACTCTGGCGCTGGTTTCTTTTTCATGTACCGGGCCTATTTTAGGTTCCCTGCTTGGAAGTTCTTTGACCACAGATGGTGGTGCAACTCAGCTATCCTTTGGGATGGGAGGTTTTGGACTTGCGCTGGCACTTCCTTTTGCACTTTTTGCACTTTTCCCAAACTGGCTCAATTCGCTGCCCAAAAGCGGTGGCTGGCTAAATTCGGTTAAAGTTGTACTGGGTTTCATTGAACTTGCTCTGGCCTTTAAATTCCTTTCAAATGCCGACCTGGTGCAGCACTGGGGGCTCCTAAAAAGGGAAATCTTCATAGGAATCTGGATCATTGTTGGAATTGGATTGCTACTTTACCTTTTTGGCGTACTAAGATTTCCTCATGACGGGCCAAAGACAAAATTGAGCAAAGGAAGATTGTTCCTGGGAATCGTTACTCTCGCATTTGTGGTGTACCTGGTTCCCGGACTTACAAACACTTCCCACGCTAATCTTAAACTTTTGAGCGGATTCCCACCGCCGTTGTTTTACAGTATCTATGAAAAAGAAACTGAAGGACCTCTGGGCCTAAAAGCCTATAAGGATTTTGATGAAGGTGTAGCCGCAGCAAAAGCTGAAAATAAGCCTATTCTCCTGGACTTTACAGGATGGGCCTGTGTGAATTGCCGCAAAATGGAAGAACAGGTTTGGAGTGATCCTGAAGTCTATGATATTATGAAGGATGACTTCGTCTTGATCTCACTTTATGTGGATGACAGAAAAGAACTGGCCGAAGATCAAAGGTTCAACTATCAAAAGCCCGGTGGCGGAATTAAAGAGATCCAGACCATTGGTGACAAATGGGCCACTTTCCAAACATTGAACTTCAGGAATAATTCACAACCTTTTTACGTCCTCCTCGATCATGATATGAACATGCTCAACCAGCCTGTGGGATACACACCGGATTCTGATGAATTTAGGGAGTGGTTGGAAGAAGGTGTGGAACAGTTCAAGAAGTAAAACTTCCTGAATGTTCTGTTTCTGAATGGAATTTCTATCTTTAGGGACTTCAAAACAAACCTTACTGATGAAATTTACCAAGATCTTTATCCTGCCGGTACTGTTCCTTCTGGTTGGAAACCCCGGTTTGGCTTATGCTCAAACCGACTACAAAGTCGAAGAACATTACAACAAAAGAGAAGTAGTTATTCCCATGAGGGATGGCATCAATCTCCACACAACTATCTTTTCCCCTAAGGATACCTCTAAAAAGTATCCTATCCTATTGACCAGAACCCCCTATAGTTCCAGGCCTTATGGAGAAGATAAATTCCGTTCCATGATAGGACCAAATGAATACCTCATGAAGCAGGGGAACATCTTTGTTTACCAGGATGTAAGAGGAAGATGGATGAGCGAAGGAGTTTACGACAACATGAGGGCGTTTATTCCCAATAAAAACGGAAAGCAGTTCGATGAGGCAAGCGATACCTATGATACGGTGGAGTGGTTACTTAAAAATGTAAAGAATACCAACGGGAAGGTCGGCCTTTGGGGAATTTCTTACCCAGGTTTTTATGCCACCTATTCTCTTCTCGCAGATCATCCCGCAATAAAAGCTGTTTCCCCGCAGGCTTCTATCGGCGATTTCTTTTTTGACGATTTTCACCACAATGGAGCTTATTTTTTAAGCTACTGGAGGGCAACAGCGGTTTTTGGTTATGAAAAGACCAACCCGACAGATTCTACCTGGTACTCCTTTCCGGAGTTGGGCACTAAGGACCAATATCAATTCTTTCTTGATGCCGGACCTCTAAAGAACCTCGATAAATACTATGGTGAGGACAATGTTTTCTGGCAGCAGCTTAAGGAACATCCAAATTATGATGAGTTCTGGCAAAAGCGCGGGATCGTTCAGCACTTAAAAGATATAAAGCCGGCAGTAATGGTGGTTGGAGGATTGTTTGATGCCGAAGACCTTTATGGACCTTTCAATATCTATAAGACCATCGAGAAGAACAGTAATAATTTTAATATGCTTGTCATGGGACCCTGGAGCCACGGTGATTGGGCCCGCACCAGGGAACGGCAGGCAATTGGGAATGTTTATTTCGGAGATAACATTTCCGAAAACTATCAAAAAGAAATTGAGACTATCTTCTTTAATCACTTTTTGAAAGGTGAAGCCGATGGCTCTTTGCCTCTTCCCGAAGCTTATATGTTTGACACAGGTTTAAAGGAATGGAAGAGTTATGTGGCATGGCCTCCAAAAAAGGCAAAAAAGAAGAGTTTTTATCTGGGAGATGAGCAGGAATTGATTAGCGCACCCCTTGATCTTCCCACTCTTGCCGATGGTGCCGAAGAATTTATTAGCGATCCTAATAAACCGGTGCCATATTCTGAAGATATTAAAATGGTCTTTACTCCGAGGAAATATATGACCGATGATCAGCGGTTCGCAGCCCGAAGACCCGATGTGCTGGTTTATGAAACTGAAGTTTTAGAAGAAGATCTCACCCTGGCAGGGGAGGTGCTGGCAAAACTGCAGGTAGCGACTACAGGAACAGCAGCCGATTGGGTGGTAAAAGTTATTGATGTGTATCCTCCCGATGCCGAAGATTATGAGGAAACTCAGGATTACCTTTCCATGAGCAACTATCATATGATGGTGCGAAGTGAAGTGATAAGGGGCCGGTTTAGGAATAGTTTTTCAGATCCCGAGCCTTTTGAGCCAAACAAGAAGACCGCTGTAGACCTGCAGCTTCAGGATATTCACCATACCTTTAAAAAAGGTCACAAGCTGCAAATTCAGGTTCAAAGCACATGGTTCCCTTTGATCGACAGGAATCCACAGACTTATGTAGAGAATATCTTTGAAGCCGATGAGGAAGATTTTCAAAAGCAGACGCATAAGGTCTTCCACGACTCAAAGATCATCTTCAGCGTTCTGGAATAAAACAAGAGGTGTCAAAAATGTCTTTTTTGACACCTTTTTTCTGTAGATGCTGCAGAAGAATTTCGGCAATTTTATTACTTTTCCTCCACCTAAATTCAGGTGTAAAATATAACGATTATGACCCCTAAGATAAATGTTAAGCTCTTGGGCCTGTTGCTGGTTTTATGTTTGTCAGCTTGTAAAAAAGAAGCAGAAGAGAACCCAGTCACTTTAGTTGAGATTCAGCAGGAAACCGCGCAATTAAACAACTTTTTTGAAGAGGAATTTCAGAAGGAGCTTGAGGAATCTCCCATGCTACAGACCCGGCTGGGAATAAAGACCGACTATAATTCCTGGGACAATTTTTCACATCTCAAGTATGCAGAAGATTTAAAAGAGGCAAAAAGGAGGCTCAAGTTCCTCAAGGACGAAATAAATCCTGAAGCCCTGGAAGGACAGGCTGCGCTTAGCTACAAGCTTTACAGGCAGAAGCTGGAAGAACAAATTGAGGATTATGACTTCAGGTTGTACGACTATCCGGTCAACCAGATGTTTGGAGTACATACGCAGTTGCCGGCTTTCCTTATCAATATGCACAAGATCGATTCGGTTAGTGATGCCCGTGCTTATATTGAGAGGCTTCAAAAGATCCCACAAGTTATGGAAGATGTGATTAAGGGACTGGAGTTGCGCGAAATGAACCAGATCATGCCTCCGGCATTTGTGTTTGCCCACACAGTTGAAGCTTCTCAAAACCTGTTAAAGGGACGCCCTTTTGAGAAGTCGGCCGAACCCAGTACAATTCTGGAAGATTTTAGTAAGAAAGTGGATCAGCTGGAGATTCCTCAGGCTCAAAAAGATGAATTGATCCTCGAGGCCCAGGAAGCTTTGCTTACTTCGGTAAAACCTGCTTATGAAAACCTCATAGCCAAACTGGAAGACCAGCAGCAGCGCGCTACAGCCGATCATGGTGCGTGGAAATTTCCGAAAGGCAACGAATTCTATAATACAGCCTTAAGGCGAACAACTACGACAGATCTTACTGCCGAAGAGATACATGAAATTGGCTTAAGTGAGGTTGCCCGAATCCACAAGGAGATGGAGGATATCATGAAAAAAGTAGGTTTTAAGGGTAGCCTTCAGGATTTCTTCAAGTTTATGAGGGAGGATGAGCAGTTCTACTATGAGAATAATGAGCAGGGCCGACAGAAATATCTGGGTGAAGCCAAAAATGCCATTAATAAAATGAAAGCCCGGCTGGATGAAGTGTTCAACACAAAGCCGGAAGCAGATATCGTGGTAAAAGCGGTAGAACCTTTTCGGGAAAAAAGTGCGGGGAAAGCTTTTTATCAGCAACCTGCAATGGATGGCTCCAGGCCGGGTACCTACTACGCTAATTTGTATGATATGGAGGCTATGCCTACCTACCAATTGGAGGCTCTTGCGTATCACGAAGGAATTCCCGGTCACCACATGCAGATAGCCATTGCGCAGGAACTTGATAGTTTACCAATGTTTAGGAAAATTGGGGGATACGGAGCTTATGTTGAAGGCTGGGGCCTTTATAGTGAATTGCTACCGAAAGAGATGGGCTTTTATGAAGATCCATATTCAGATTTCGGGCGGCTCGCAATGGAACTCTGGAGATCCATTAGACTGGTGGTCGATACAGGTATTCATTCCAAAAAATGGACTCGTGAGGAAGCTATAGATTATTATGTAGAAAATTCTCCTAACGCCGAAAGTGATGCAGTGAAAATGGTAGAGCGGCATATAGTAATGCCGGGGCAGGCGACAGCATACAAGATCGGGATGAATAAGATCCTGGAACTGCGGGAGCTTGCGAAAAAGGAACTCGGTGAAGATTTTGATTTGCGGGAATTCCATGATGTGGTTTTAACGAATGGATCGGTTCCATTGAATGTTCTTGAAGAGCTGGTTGTTGAATGGATTCAAGATAAAAAGGCTTGAAAAATTGGGATAGAGTAGGTGAGTTAAAACTCATCAGCTTAAAGAATAAGAGAGGAACAGAGCTGAAGATCCTGAATTTTGGAGCAAGTATCTTTAGTCTTACAATTGATGGAGTAAATGTAGTGGTGGGTCCTGCCAGGCCGGAGGATTACATATCAGAGACATATCACAAGCATGGAAAATTCTTTGGTGCCACGGTAGGCAGACATGCAGGTCGCATTTCCCCGAACAGTTTTGAAATAGAAGATCAGAAATTTTCCCTTTTTGGACAGGATGGAGTGCATCTACATGGCGGGCAATATGGCTTTTCCTATAAGTTTTGGAAGGTTATTGAAGTAAATGAAAAGGTAGATCCCTTTGTAGAGCTGGAATATATTTCTCCGGACGGAGAGGAAGGTTATCCGGGAGAATTGAAAGTCCGCGCCAGATACACCCTGACAGAAGAAGATGAAGTGAAGCTGGAGTATTCGGCCCAATCAGATCAAAAAACTGTGGTCAACCTCACCAATCACACTTATTTCAATCTAAATGGAACAGGTTCGGTCAATGAACATCATTTGCAGATACCGGCGGCGGAATTTCTAGAAACCGATCCAAGAAATGTCCCGACCGGAAAGCTTCTTAAATCAGCCGGGACTCTCTATGATTTTCAAAAACTCCGGAAGATAGGAGGGGTACCTTTGGATACTGTTTTCAGCTTAAAAGGATCATCGCAGGTCATTGAGCTGCACGGTGATCAATCGGGTATTTCCATGCAGGTAAAGACGAATCAACCGGCTGTAGTGGTTTACGTGCCGCAGGAATTACCGCAGGCCTGGGATTATTCTACCAGCATTGGCTTGGAGAGGGCAGCTATTTGTTTGGAAACCCAAAAATTTCCTGATGCCCCACATCAAAAAGATTTTCCTTCTGTACTTCTCCAGCCCCGAGAGAAGTATCTAAATATTACCAGCTGGAAGTTCAAAAACGGTTTATAACTTCTAAATGAAGATCATTTTCTTTTACGTGCTAATCAAGTATATTTAACAAAATTTTTAGAGCTGAGAGCAGTTTTGTGCTTCACTGAAATTTGATCCTTAATCACTTTACTTATGGAATTTGCATTACTCGATAAGATAATTTTTGCGGCCTATGCCCTTATGATCATTGGGATTGGACTCTGGGTCTCCCGCGGCAAGGGAAAATCTTCTGAAGATTATTTTCTAGCCAGTAAATCCCTGCCGTGGTGGGCTATTGGTACCTCCCTTATCGCCGCCAACATTTCTGCTGAACAATTTATAGGAATGTCGGGATCGGGCTTTGCCATTGGACTTGCCATTGCCTCTTATGAATGGATGGCTGCCATCACCCTGATCATTGTCGGAAAATATTTTCTTCCAATCTTCATTGAAAAAGGGCTCTATACCATCCCCGAATTTATTGAGGTGAGGTATGGGACGAATTTAAAGACCATTCTGGCGATCTTCTGGATTGCACTTTTCATTTTCGTAAATCTTACATCTGTACTTTATCTCGGTGCGACTGCAATTGATACAATAATTGGTGCAGGAGACGGTTCAGTCTTCCTCTATGCAATTATAGGACTGGCTCTTTTTGCAGCTGCATATTCCCTTTACGGTGGACTCGCGGCGGTAGCCTGGACAGATGTTGTGCAGGTAGTCCTGCTTATCCTGGGTGGGCTTATCACCACTTATATAGGACTGACTCATGTTTCTGAGAGCGGAAATGTCATAGATGGCCTGGTCACTATTTATGAAGAGGTGCCTGAGAAGTTTTCGATGATCCTGGAAAAAGGGGAGATCATGACTCCGGGCGGAAAAGATGCATGGTGGGATCTACCCGGGCTTGCAGTACTGCTTGGAGGAATGTGGGTTGCGAACCTTTACTACTGGGGATTCAACCAGTATATCATTCAGAGAACACTTGCAGCAAAGAGCTTAAGGGAATCGCAAAAAGGTATTATCCTGGCAGGTTTTTTAAAGTTGCTTATACCATTGATCGTTGTGGTACCGGGAATCATTGCTTATGTAATGAATGTAGGGCCGGGAGGTGCTTTTTCTGAAGAGTACACAGATCCCTCATTTATTGCTGAAGGTGGCAGGATCATAAATGACAATGCTTTCCCGTGGCTAATCCGGGAGTTTGTACCTATAGGCCTTAAAGGTCTTGTACTGGCCGCTCTTGCTGCCGCTATCGTGTCTTCCATAGCCTCTATGCTTAACTCTACAGCTACCATTTTCACTATGGACATTTACAAACCTTATATTGAAAAAACTGCTTCGGAAAACAAACTCGTAAAAGTAGGGCGCCTTTCGGCATCCATAGCATTGATCATTGCAGTATTCCTTGCACCCCAATTGAGAAATCTGGGGCAGGTATTCCAGTACATTCAGGAGTATACGGGAGTTGTGAGTCCGGGGATTCTGGCCGTGTTCATGCTGGGGCTTTTCTGGAAGAAAACTACTAACAGCGCAGCTATATGGGGTGTGCTGGCTTCAATTCCTATCGCACTATACTTTAAAGTCGGGACTAACAGTTGGGTCGATAGTTGGTTCTTTCCGGAGCTGCCATTTATGCACCAAATGTTCATTACCTGGATCCTTACCATGTTGATCATGATGGCCATTAGTTATATCGAGACCAGAGGAGCAGATCATCCAAAGGCGATCATTATCTCAAAGAACCTGTTCAAGACCGGTCCCGCATTTAATATTGGAGCTTTCGTGATCATGTTGATCGTGGCCATGTTATATGCGATCTTCTGGTAAAAAGGATCCGAATTCATAAATTAAAATTTAAAACTGAATGAAAAAGACCGGAAATCTCCGGTCTTTTTGTTTTCTGTACTTTCCGAAAGTAAAATCCAGTTTTTCTATAATATAATGAGATTGAAAATGAGGTGCCAAAAATGGCATTTTTGAGAAGTTATTCTTTGGTGTAATGCACATCTGTAAGTTCCCTCAGGGTTTCGGCAGCCTGTTCGGCTGTGATATCGCGCTGTGGACTGGCAAAAAGTTCATAGCCTACCATGAATTTTTTTACGGTCTTCGATCTCAACAGAGGAGGGTAGAAGGACATGTGGAAGTGCCATTCGGGATATTCCTGCCCGTTGGTGGGTTGTTGATGGATTCCGGAGGAATAGGGGAAAGAGGTCTGGAAAAGATTATCATATCTTATGGTGAGCTGCTTAAGAATTTCAGCGTATGCTTCTTCCTCTTCAGAAGTTAGCTGACCTATATGCTGCATTTGCCGTCGGGGAACGATCATGGTTTCATACGGCCAGACCGCCCAATAGGGAACAAGAGCTACAAAATGGTCATTTTTTAGTACGATCCGCTCATTTTTCTCAAGTTCCTGATCCAGGTAGTCTCCCAATAAACTTCTCTTATTGCGGTCCCAGTATTTCCTTTGATGTTCTGTCTTTTTCTGAACCTCTACAGGTATAGAAAGCTGAGACCAGATCTGCCCATGTGGATGGGGATTACTACATCCCATCATATCTCCTTTGTTCTCAAAGATCATCACGTGATTGATCTCAGAGCGGGAACCCAGATCTTCATACTCTTGCTTCCACTTTTGGATCACTTTCACTATATCCTGAGTTTCCATGACAGGTAATGTAAGGGAGTGATCGGGAGAAAAACAGACTACACGACATATTCCCGTTTCAGAACTTGCCTTCAATAAGCCATCGTTGAATTCTTCCTCAAGACCTTCAGGAAGAAGTGCTGAGAAATCATTCACAAAAGTATAGGGATCTTTATAATCAGGATTTTTCTCACCACTGGCTCTAATGTTGCCGGGACACAGAAAACAATCGGGATCATAAGATGGTCTTTCCTCTCCCACAACCTTTTCCAGGCGGCCCTGCCAGGGGCGCTTGGTGCGATGAGGGGAAACGAGGATCCATTCCCCGGTCAAAATATTATACCTTCTGTGAGGACGGGTGTTAAAATCTTCGGACATCATTAATTTCTGGTTAAATAGGTACCCTGTTCCGGGGAGACAACAATTGCTTCAGGAGTTATATTGAACTGCTCCCGATAAGCTTCTGAAGCTACTTTAATGAATTCCTCCACGTGATCTTCTTCAATAAGGTTGATGGTACAACCACCAAAACCTCCGCCCATCATGCGCGCGCCTTTTACCGGTTTGTAATCGGTAGTAAGATCCACGAGAAAGTCCAGTTCTTCACAACTCACTTCGTAGTTATCCCGCAAGCCTTTGTGGGAATCGTACATCAATGATCCAAATTGCTCAAGATCGCCCTGTTTTATTGCTTCTACCGCTTTTAGCACGCGATCATTTTCAGAAACAACATAATGAGCGCGTTTGTAAAGCAGTTGGGGAAGAGAGTTCTTAAATTCCGCTAACCGGGAGAGATTTACTTCGCGCAGGGAATTTACTTCCGGATATCTTTCCTTTATATGATTTACTGCCTGCTCACACTCCTGCCTGCGTGTATTGTATTCACTCGATGCGAGGCTGTGAGAGACCATGGTGTTCAAAAGCAACAGTTTATGATTTTCAAAAGTGGCCGGTACATACACAGCCTCCAGGCTGCGGCAATCCAGCAGGATAAGATGACCTTCCTTGCTTAGTACCGATGCATATTGATCCATTATTCCGCATTTCGTGCCTACGTAATTGTGTTCGGCGTCGCGGGAAAGTTCGGCTATACTTTGACGGGAAAGCTGCAGGTCAAACAGCTCATTCAACCCGAATGCTATGCCACTTTCCAAAGCAGCCGACGAACTGATGCCGGCACCCACAGGCAGATCGCTCTCAATAATGCAGTCAAAACCTTTGGGAAATTTCCCCCGCTTTTGGATCTCATTTACGACGCCCAGAATGTAGTTTTCCCAATCCTCTTCGCTTCTTGAGATCTTTTGCAGGTCAAAACTGAAGTTTTTACCATAGGTCTTACTGTAAATATTACAGGAATAGGGAGTGGAATTGGCTGCAAAATGAATGTTTATTCGCTTGTCTATCGCTGTTGGTAAAACAAAACCGTTATTGTAATCTGTATGTTCTCCAATGAGATTGATCCTGCCCGGAGCATGAACAGTGAATTCTGCCGAAAAATCTTTAAATTTTTCCGGAATGGTCTCTTTGTTTTGATTTTCCACAACTTTTCTTTTTCAGGTGAATCAAAGATAATAAATGTATTTTTTACATTTTATAAACCGGAAAAAAATAGTTTTTTTGCAGGTATAAATCCGAACATCAATGTACAAAGAAAAAGGAGAACCGGCGATTCCGCTTAGAGACGCTTATCAACATGATCACAAGATGTACGTGGCTACAGATTGTATCATATTTGGTTTTGATGCAGGGAACCTGAAGCTGTTGCTTTTTAAACGCCGGGTGGCCCCGTTCCAGGGAGATTGGTCGCTTATTGGGAGCTTTGTAAAAATTGACGAGGATGTGTCGGCTGCGGCCGAAAGGGTTCTTGAGGAGATCACCGGTCTCAGGGATGTCTTTATGGAAGAGTTGAAGACGTATGGAGCTGCTAACAGGGATCCGGGATTTCGATGTATTTCTATAGGGCAGTATGCGTTGATAAGACTCAATGATTACGATAAGGAACTGGTGGAGCAGCATGGGGCGGTGTGGCACGATGTTAAAGAGTTACCTTCATTAGTCTTAGATCACGATCAAATGGTACAGGATGCACTTAAAAAGCTAAAACAAAAAGCCCGTTATCAACCTCTGGGTTTTGAACTTTTGCCCGAGAAATTTACCATCCCCCAACTTCAAAGTGTTTATGAAGCTATATATCAAAAAGAGCTCGATTCCCGTAACTTTCGGAAAAAGGTTTTTTCCTATAATGTTTTGGTAAAACTGGAGGAAAAAGATAAGTCAACATCAAAGAGAGGTGCCTTTTTGTACAAGTTTGACCACAACCGGTATAAGAGATTAACAGAGAGAGGTTATAACTTCGAGATCTAAGAAAAACTACTGCGTTAAATTTTGCTGAAAATCTTTCTGTAATTCAGAATTAATTGTAATATTTACATTTATAAACTGCTGTATGAAACAACAGTTAAAATGCATCATTGCAATCTGTTTTATCCTTGCTTTTTTCGGCTGTGAGTCCCTACCTCCGGCTGAAAAGGCAGGGGAACAGCAGAAATCTCCCCGCCAGGTCATTAACTTCAACAGCGACTGGCAATTCCGCACTTTAGGAAATAAAAATACGCCTGCAAACAATTGGGAGAAGGTCTTCCTGCCCCATAGTGTAAAGGTGGAACCTTTAGTAGTAAATGATCAATGGCAGGGAACTTCGTTTTACCGCAAGATATTTCCTGTGGATCAATTGAAGAATGAGAAGTGGCTTTTTCATTTTGAAGGGGTGATGCAGGAGGCAAGAGTGAGGATTAATGATTCTCTTGTAACGACTCATAAGGGTGGATATTTACCTTTTACCGTTGATGCAACTCCGTACCTTAAGGATGGATCTCTAAACACCATTGAGGTAGAGGTGATCAATACTGATGATCCTACTATCCCCCCCGGAAAACCTTTGGCCGATCTTGATTTTAATTACTATGGAGGAATCTATCGAAACGTGCAGCTTATTAAAACCGGTCTGGTTCATATCACAGATGCTGTTTTTGCCAAAGTAGTAAATGGAGGAGGTCTTCTGGTGCATTTTGACAGCATTTCGCCACAAAATGCTTCAGGATTTGTGAAAGTGCATGTGATGAATTCTTCGGAAAATGATAAAGAAGTGAAGGTGCGAACTACTTTTACTTCAGAAGAGGGTTCAAAAAGCACATTTTTGACACCTGTTGAAAAATTGGCTTCAGGTGAGGACAGGCATTTAGTTGCTGAAGTTTCCATTAAAGACCCGTTACTGTGGAGGCCTTCACAACCCAACCTTTATGAGCTCAAAGTGGAAGTATTGGAGGGCGAAGAGGTAGTGGACATTAAGCAAATAAACACAGGAATAAGGAAAATAGAGCTAACAGGTACTGCTTTTCTTTTAAATGGAGAAGAAATATTTCTAAACGGGACCAACCGCCACCAGGAATATCCTTACGTAGGTTATGCGCTCTCTGATGAAGCTAATTACCGCGACGCCTATAAGATCAAGGAGGCGGGGTTTAATTTTGTCCGACTTTCACATTACCCTCACGCCACATCTTTTTTAGAGGCCTGTGACGAACTCGGTTTGCTGGTAATGAATGCCATTCCCGGATGGCAGTTCTATGCCGAGGGAGAATTTGCAGAGAATGCTCTGCAGGATATTAAGGATATGGCCAGGCGGGACAGAAACCATCCCAGTGTTGTGTTTTGGGAGAATTCTCTGAACGAGTCGGGGATGACAGATGAATTCATAGTGACAGCCAATGAAGTCCTTAATGCAGAACTGCCTTATGAGGACACCTTTAGCGCAGGCTGGATGGATCATCCTGCTTATGATCTCTTTATTCCGGCACGACAGCATGCAAAACCACCCTTCTACTGGAATAAGTATAACAAACACGACCGACCTATATTAATTGCGGAGTATGGCGACTGGGAATATTACGCGCAGAATGCAGGTTTTAACCAAAAGGCGTTTAATGACCTTAAAGAAGAAGAACGCACCAGCCGACAGTTGCGAAGTGCAGGTGAAAAAAGGCTTTTACAGCAGGCATTAAATTTTCAGGAAGCTGCTAATTCCAATTTGAAAGGAGAGCAAACAATTGGAATGTCCAACTGGCTCATGTTTGACTATAACAGAGGCTACGCAGATGATCTGGAAGCTTCAGGAATTGCAGATATCTTCAGGATCCCGAAGTCTAGCTATTATTTCTATAAGAGTCAAAAGCCTCCTTATCAGGGGAATTTTTCCGCTCCCATGGTTCACATCGCAAGTTATTGGCAGCCAAATTCCTCTACAGACCTCACCGTCTATAGCAATACTGATGAAGTAGCATTATACCTCAATGGCGAGTTGCTTGAAAAAAAGGAGCCTGAAAGAACAGAATTTTCAGATGAGCTATGGTATCCGCCTTACAGATTCTCACTTCAGCAGTTTGTGCCGGGTGAATTAAAGGCAGTTGGATACATAGATGGACAGGAAGTTGCCTCCCATACCGTGCATACTCCCGGTAAGGCGTCAAAAATAGAACTTTCAGTAGATATTTCCGGTAAGGAGCTATCACGGGAATCTTTAGATATAGTCTTTGTTTATGCGAGGATTCTTGATGAGAAAGGTTCCCTGGTTCATACTGCTGACTTACCGGTAAGTTTTAAAATTACCTCCGGCGAGAATGCGGAACTAATTGGAGAGAATCCTATAGCTGCTGAAGCCGGGATTGCAAGCATTCTTCTGCGTACCAGTGAATTCACCTCGGCATTGAGCATTGAAGCATCTGCGGAAGGCCTTCCGGTCACAACCATTACTTTAAAATAAAATTTATGCTACGTTTCCAGACTTTGAAATGCCTGTTTCTATTGGCTTCTGTTTTTTTCGCACTTAGTCCTGTCTTTTCCCAGGATGTCAAAAATGAGAAAAAAGGAGATGTTTATGTTGATGACAAGGGAGTAATGCGCTGGGGTCATAACAAGGAGGAAGTAAAAGGTTTTGGAGTGAATTATTCGGTGCCTTTTGCTCATGCATTTCGTTCGGGTAAAAAACTTGGTGTAGACCTGAAGGAGGCTATGCGAAATGACGTCTATCATTTCTCAAGGCTTGGTTTTGATCTTTACAGGATCCATGTCTGGGATACGGAAATAAGTGATGAGGAAGGGAATTTATTAGAGAATGAACATTTGGATCATTTTGACTATTTAATCAGCGAGTTAAAAAAGAGAGAAATCAACTTTGTGCTTACTCCTATTGCCTACTGGGGAAACGGCTGGCCGGAACCGGATGAAGATACTCCGGGATTTTCCAATAAGTTTGGCAAGGAGGGAAGTTTGGTCAATCCTCTGGCAATTGAAGCACAGGAGAATTATCTGGCACAGTTCCTCAACCACGTGAATCCTTATACGGGAAGGGCGTATAAGAACGAGCCTAATGTTATCGCCTTCGAGGTCAGCAATGAGCCGCATCACCGGGAAGCACCCGAAAAGGTACAGGAATTCATTGAAAGGATGATAGCTTCCATGCGATCAACCGACACAAAAAAGCCGATTTTTTATAATGTTACCCATAGCAGCCAGCTGGCCGAAACTTATGCCGCTGCAGGTATTGATGGCGGAACTTTCCAGTGGTATCCAACAGGTCTCGGCTTTGGAAAGGAGCTGGAAGGCAACTTGCTGCCGAATGTGAATAACTACAAAATTCCTTTTGATGATGTGTGGGAGAAGAAAGGTTTGGCAAAGCTGGTCTACGAATTCGATGCTGCAGATGTGATGAAGTCATATATGTATCCTGCCATGGCGCGAAGTTTCAGGCAGGCCGGGATGCAGATAGGGACTCATTTTGCCTATGATCCTACTTATATGGCAGCAGGGAATACAGAGTATGACACTCATTACATGAACCTGGTCTATACTCCTCAAAAGGCGCTGGCGCTAATGATAAGCGGGGAGATCTTTCACGAATTGCCAATGAACAAAGATTTGGGGGGATATCCTGCCAATCTAAACTTTCGAAACTTCGGCATAAGCTATGAGAAAGATCTGGCTGAAATGAATGCTCCGGAAAAATTCATTTATACTAATTCAACCGAAACCTCACCAAAAAATCTCAAGAGGCTGAAGCGAATAGCTGGCTACGGAAATTCCCCGGTAGTTAAGTATGAAGGCACAGGAGCTTACTTCCTGGATAAACTTGAAAACGGAGTATGGAGGCTCGAAATAATGCCCGATGCAGTGCTTGTAGATAATCCTTTTGGGAACAGCAGCCTCGACAAAATTCTTGCAGTCATTAAACATGGAGAGTGGGAGATGAATATTCAACTTCCGGAGCTGGGGAAGAACTTTAGTGTTAGCGGGATGAATAGTGGAAATGAAAGAGAATTTACTGCTTCAGGGAACAGCTTCAGCATAGAACCCGGGACATATATACTCTCCAAAAATGGCAAAAAAGCAAAGGCTTCTTATAAAGGATGGCCGGCAGATGATCTAAAGGCTTTCTTTGCACCGGAGACCACTGTGGATAAAACGTATCTTGTACATGAACCTGCTCCATCTCTGACTGCCGGGCAGAATTACAAGATAGAAGCTACTATAGTATCCAATGAGCCTGTTGAGCAGGTGCAGGCATGGCTGCGGAATGGAAATACCTATGAGAGCCTGGATCTTCAAGAGGAGAAAGCTTATACTTATCGAGCTTCAGTTCCTGAAGAGCTTCTTAAAAAAGGCTTTTTAGAGTATCGTATCATAGTTACTACTCCCGAAGGAACAACAACCTTTCCCGGAGGAAAGCAAGGAAATCCTGGGCAGTGGGATTTTGATCCTGACCAGCCATATTCCGTTCGTATTGTGAATTACGAAGCTCCTGTATTTCTTTTCGATGCTGCCCGGGATCATGAGGACGTAGTTCGAAAATGGCTACCCACGAACAACCTGGTGCCGACAGAAAATCCGGGAGAAGCCGAATTCCAAATAAATATTGAAAAACTCTTTGAAGTAGATCCCGAAAACACCAAAGCTCAACCTGTTTACGATTATTCCTTCAGATATAATTTTAAGAAAAAAATAGAGGGCAGGAGGGAAGCCGTGGAAGGTAAAGACAGATTGGTTTTGAAAGCACGTGCTCTCAATGGTAAACCTGTAAAACTACAGGTAGCACTGGTAATGAATAATGGCAGTTCATTTGGTAAAATCTTAGAGCTCGATCCAAAACTAAAGGAGTATGAGATAGACCTTTCCACACTTGAGCCGGTCAAAACAGTGACTTTGCCGCGACCATATCCTACTTTTTTGCCGTTGTTTTTTGAACATAATATTCAGGAGACATTTGATCTTGAGGAGGCCGAAAGTTTACAATTCTCTATTGGTCCCGGTCTTTCTGAGAGTGAAAGACAGGAGCAACATGGAGTAGGGATTGTTTCGGTGCGGCTGGAATAGGAGAATAAAAAAAGCCGGCTTCTAACCGGCTTTTCTATTGAAGTTCCTCTTGATCTATTCTTTCATAATAGAATATACTGCATAGCCATTGGCTGGTGCACGTAAGGAAACGTTCCCATCTTGATCTGTCATAGGACTGTAATCGATATTGCCAGTGTAATCCATTATTTTAGCCAGATTCCAGTCTGTATCTATGTTGTTCTTGATCTTTGCATTACCATTTGTGTTTATGTAAAGAATTAGCCCCGGATTGGATGGGGTGCGGGCTCTCTTCATTATATATTCATCATCATCTACATAAAGCACTTCCACATCACCTGTAGCTATTGTGTTATTAATGAGGATCAATTGTTGGAGCTGACTCTTAAAGCTTTCATTTTCATAGTCGGAATAAAAGATCGTTGGATAACCGGGATGGGTCAAAATAAAAGCATAAGCTTTTAGCTTGTTTTCCATAGAAATGTAGTTATCCTCGTTGTCGTCCTTTTCGGTATCATGATTTGCTGTAAAAGTCACCGCTTTTTCAGGATGAGTTTTCCAAAGCATGTCATCGGTCAGATAGGTAAGGTCATCGTACCTGTCAAAAGCTTCATCCAGCTTATAAAAAGTCGAAAAATCAAAGACTGCTACTCCTGTTTCCTCTATGTAGTTCCTAAGAGCAGTTGGATTTCCATTCCAAAGTTCGGCCACACCAAATCCGCCAACTTCATCCATCCATTCCTCTACAACCCAGGGCTCAAAACCTAGAACATAATCAAATCTCCAGCCGTCAAAACCAATCTCATTCTTATAGTAATTTGCTACTGAATAATCTGCTTCCCATAACCAGTTCTGAACATACTCCTGATTATGATCAAGATTGGTTTCTTCATAGAACAGACTTCCCGGATCATATGGGCTGGTACTGTTGGGGTAAAAGTTCTCGTAGTTACGGTTGAACAATCCGGAAGCATTACCATGTTCCTCCTCAAATAGGGTATAAGTATCATAACCCCGGTATGGGTTAAATTCCAGACCTCCACCAGAATTATGATTGAGTACTATATCTGCAATTACTTCTATCCCATTGTCGTGAGCCGTTGCAATTAAATTTTCTAGTTCTGCTCTTGAACCGAAACGGGTTTCTACTGTTCCATGCTGATCATATTCTCCAAGGTCAAAATAATCTGAGGGGTCGTAACCCATGGAAAATCCACCAGATTGTCCCTTTGAAGCAGGAGGAAGCCATACCCGGTTCACTCCGGCATCTGCCCAGTCATCAAGCTTTTCGGCCACAGTATTCCACCATTCTCCGGCAGGCTCCACGTCCCAATAAAATCCCTGCATCATAACCCCGCTGCCATTGTCATAGCTCGATAAATCAAGAGGCTCATAATTTGCAGTTGGAGGAGGAGTCTCCCCATTATCGCCCGGATCTGTTTCGACCGCATCATCATCTGAAGTACATCCTGCCAGGAGGAGTAAAGCAACAAATAAGGATAGGATTAAATTTTCTTTTTTCATTTCAAATAAATTATATCAAAAAAGGCTGCTTTGAAGCAGCCTTTTTAAACTGTTTAAGATTTATTCTTCCCCTTGAGGAATAAGGATGTAACGTCCTGTAATGTCGTTGAACCAAATATCATAAACTCCTGCCTGCGCCACCATGTTGTCACCGGCACCATAGTTGGCTTTTCCGCTAAGTGCATCTGAAGCAGCACCCCAGTTATCGGCCCAATCATCATCTGCGCGGAACTTGAATTCACCATCACCTAATTCGATGTCATTGATGAACCAGATATGTGGATCAAACTCCTGCTGAGTCATATCTGTATCTGCATCCCAGCCTCCTGCCTGTGCAGGTCCAATCAAACCAATGCTACCGTATGTTGCAGCGCTGCTTTCATCATAGGTTTCGAAAGAATACGTCATATCATCAACGTTCACTGTCAAGGTATAGTAACCATCTGCATCAACAGGGAATGCCGATGGGTCGCCGCCCAAAATAGTACTATTACTTAAGGTACCGTTGTCAAGTCCCCATTGTGGTTGCCATTGACCAAGTATTTCAAGAAGTTTAAATCCTTCCTTATCTCCACTTCCATCAAATCTTCCGGTGAAGTGGAAAAGATCTTCATTCTCACCATCCCTGAACAACGGAGTATTGTTGTTATCGGGATTCCAACCTGCAGCGGTAGCATCACCTACTAGGAAGAAATTAAGGAATACTTCCTCTTCTTCTCCTGCTGTTTCTGGTATAAGAATGTTTAAAGCCTGCACTTCAGAAGCATGAACCATTTCACCTCCTGTACCTGCAGTAGCTACTACCTGAACATACAGAGTACCTGTATTTGGTGCTTCTGTCGCGGGATCGTTATCTATTCCTGCATCTTCGGCCAAACTCATAAGTTGCTTTACTTTTACGGCAAGATTTGTTCCTGCTGTACTTCCAAGCAAAACGGGGTCTGCCATTTCTGCAGAAGTAGAAGCCAGTACATCATAGTTTATGTTGGTAGGTACCTCAAGATCTATTTCATTCCAAACAAATCTTTCCACAGTGTTTTCTGCAGTTGCAGTTGTTAGGATATACTGTGAGGAAAAAGTATTGATGAAAGCAATGCCCTCGGGGTCGGGTTGTGCGATGAATACCACATCATCATCACTCGTACAGGAGTTAAAACCTGTTAGAGCAACAAAAGCTAGTAGTAATATTGATAGTTTTTTCATTGTTCTGTTTTTTTAATTTTAGTTGTATCCTGGATTTTGTGTTAAGTTGGTATTAACCCCTAGATCTGACGCAGGGATTGGGTATATGTTTCTGAAGGCAGCAGTAGTAGTTCCCTGCGGAACATCACCTTTCCATGCCCATACTCCATTTTCGGTAAATTGATTGAAACGAATAAGATCTGTTCTTCGGTGCGCTTCCCAGTATAATTCCCTTCCTCTTTCATTTATTAAGAAGTTAAGGTTTATGTCGCCTTGAGAAACCTGGCCATTACCAGCCCCATAAGCTCTTTCTCTTAGTTCATTTACATAACTAACAGCCTGTGACATGTTGGTATTTGTTCTAAAAGCAGCTTCAGCATACATCAGGTAAATATCTCCAAGCCTGAACAACGGGAAATCTGTATCCACATGTTCTCCGGTTGCATCACTTCCCTGTTCTCCATTTACATCAACATTCTTGAATTTGCCTACAGCATAACCATCTCTAAAATCACTGATTGTGGTTACTTCCAGGCTTTGTCCTTCGGTATAGAACATCTCTCTTTCATCTGCAGAGTCGGCTCCACCGGGAAACAGGTTCACAAATTCCGGAGTAGTTCTTAATCCCGCCCAACCGGAATTTACTCCAAATTCAGCCGGATCCATATCTCCACCAATAGAGGCATGAATAACAAAGGTTAAACCTCCATAGGAGTTGGTATTGATACCGTCAAACCTAATAGGTAAGATGATCTCATTTTGAGCGCCGTTTACATCATTATCTGCAAGGAAAAGTTTTTGATAATCATCCACCAAAGTATATCCTGCATCTATTACTTTTTGAGTGTAAGTAAGTACATCGGCATATCTCTCTGTTCCGGTATAGACTTCAGAATTCAGGTAGAGTTTGGCCAATAGAGTCCAAACAGCAGCCTGGTCGGCGCGGCCATATTCGTTTTGATTAGCTGCCACGATCTCGCCTTCAATATCCAGTAGCTCGCTCTCTATATACTCAAAAAGATCTGCTCTCTGGATCTGTTCAGGAAGAAAAGCACCAATGGGGCTTTCTTCGGTAATAAAAGGTGGATTTCCAAAAAGATCCATTGCATGATAGTAGCTCAAGGCTCTAAGGAATCTGGCTTCAGATCTGAATTGTTTGATCTCTGCTATTTGAGACTCATTAAATCCTCTTGCACTCAGGCTTTCATCACTCGACTGGCGAATAAATTCATTGGCCTGGGCAATTTGATACAATAGTCGGGAGTACATGGTACGAATAAATTCGTTACCTGAGGTCCAGTTCTGTCCATGAAGGTCGGCAATTGTTCCATCGTTCCATCCAATGATAGCCTCATCTGTTGGAAGTTCCTGTAGCATCCAGTAAAGACGCAGGTATTGTGAGAATCCTTCATCGAGACCCAGAAGATCTGGTTCACCTGCCGGTCCTTCCTGGCCGCTTACCGCCAGCCCGGCATATAGTTTTGCTAAGAACTGCTTGTAAGCAGCCGGATCCTGAAGAGCTTGTTCCGGCACCTGCCTATTATCTTCAGGTTGTAGGTCTAATTCACTTTCACAGGAGCTCAGTATACTTAAGCTAAGGAAAATGAGAAAGAATGATTTTATTTTATTGTTCATATTCATAATTTTTATTGCCTAAAATGTCAAATTCAGACCTAAAGTATAGGTTCGGGGTCTTGGATAGAAATTATTATCTATACCGCTAAATATCTCAGGGTCCAAACCATCATAGTCTGTGATGGTCAAAACATTACTTACTGTAAAAGTAGTTCTGAAATCCACTTTGTCTCCGGCGAAAAGGTATCCTGCAGATATGTTGTCAAGTTTTACGAAATCTGAACTTTGCACGTAGTAATCTGAAAAGAACTGACTTTCATCAAAATCTGTTTCAAGAACGTTTGCGTTAAAGTTAGAATAGTAAGGTTGCGGTGTAACAGTACCTGCTCCTCTAAACCCGGTGGAAGACTGCATGTTGTTATAGATATAACCTCCAAAACTTCCTCTCCAAGTAAAGCTGAAATTGAAATCTTTATAGCTAAAATTGTTGCTCAATCCCATAAAAACATCTGGTGAAGCCTTTTTATAAGCTTGGCGATCTATTTCTGTAATGGTGTTGTCACCGTTTACGTCTACGTAAGCTCCCTCGATAGGCTGCCCGTTAGGATCATATACCTGGCGGTACACAAAGAAAGTGGTTGGATCAATTCCGGTTTTCCAAAGTTGAATCGTATTACCAACACCACCACTTATACCTCCTTGAGGAATGAAAAAGTTTGGATCATCTCCCAAAGAGAGTTTGGTGATCTCGAGATCCTGAAAAGTAATGTTATAGTTAAGATCCCAATTTACCTTGTCTGTTTGTACAAGATTTCCGTTTAAACCAATTTCCAATCCCCGGCTCACTGTTTCACCTACGTTTGTAACCAAACGGTCCGAAAGGTTAGCTCCGGCAGGAACAGGTACTTCAGCCAATAGGTTCTCGGTAGTTCGGTGGTAAGCATCTACACTTCCTGAAAGTCGGTCATTGAAAAATCCAAAGTCCATACCCACGTTATAGGTCTGTAACTCTTCCCATTTCAAATCCTTATCATACTCCTCGGGACGTAGCGTGTTATAGAACTGGTTGCCAAACTGGTAGCTAGCACCTCTCTGGCTTGGTGTATACACACCCACATATCCATAAACAGGACCAATCTCCTGGTTACCTGTTACCCCGTAACCTGCTCTCAGCTTTAATTCAGATAACACACCAGAATCTTTTAAAAAGTCTTCATTGTTTATCTTCCAACCAACTGAAACAGCAGGGAAAGAACTCCAGCGGTTGTCTTCACTAAACCTCGATGAACCATCCATCCTGTAGCTACCGGAGATCAAATATTTGTCATTAATATCAAAACTTGCCCGTGCGAAATATGACTCCAATGCATTACGGTTAATGACGATTGGATTTAACACCCAGTTGTCTTCCGCTTCCTGGTCTGTATATCTCTGCTGACTTGAAACAAAGAACTCCTGGTAAGAATGTCCTGCAGTAAGATCTACGCTAGTACTTATGGATTCCAAGTATGGTTTATAATTGAAATAAAAGTCCAAAAGCTGGTTGCGGTTCATTCCCCAGTACACTTCTTCATCTGGGATGTCCTGTAGAACTACTGCAGATGAGGTAGGACGGGAATTGTATCCGCTATTTTCGGAATAATCCAATCCCGCATTAAGGTTAAATCTAAGATCTTCAACCAAAGAAATCCGGTAATCAACGTTGAAATTAGTGATAACACGTTCAGTTTTTCCCTCATCGACCCGTTGTAGAAGAAGAGCAACAGGGTTTCGGGTTGCCTGTTGTAAAGCGACACCTTGATTGTTGGTCCACTCGTAGAATCCGCCATAACGGCTGTTGGGATCGTAAACCGGCTTGGTGGGGTCAAAATTTACAGCTGCACCTATAGCACCATTGTCTGCAAAGTCATTTTGATCGATACTTCCTTTTGCAGTAAGAGTCAATTTTAAATCATTGTCCAATAAGTCCCAGTTAAGAGCAGTATTTATTGCATTTCTCTGGTACAAATCTGTTTTTAAAATACCTTTTTGTGAAGTATGGTTCAGGTTTACCCTGTAATAGAAATTGTCAAGCCCTTGAGACACAGTGAAGTTGTGAATAGCACCCTCTGCAGTTTGATAGATCTCATCCTGCCAGTCTGTATTCGCATCTCCCAAAAGATTTAGATCGGTTCCCGGGGTTGTTTCAATCAGGTTTCTGAACTCATCTGCATCTAAGACATCCACGGTTTCAACCACTTCGCTTATGGAAGTTTTAAGATCATATTCAAATTTAAGATCTGCATTCTTTTTACCCTTTTTTGTGGTGATAAGGATCACCCCGTTAGAAGCCCTTGAACCATAGATAGCGGTAGCTGAAGCATCTTTAAGGACCACAAAATCATCGATTTCATTTGGGTTAATAGCATTTAACTGGTTTCTTACACCCTGTACACCCCGCTGGTCAAGTGGAACACCATCTACTACAATAAGAGGAGAGTTGTTTGCAGATAAAGAAGAACCACCACGGATCCTAATTTCTGATCCACCACCCGGAGCACCGTCACCAGAGGTTATTCGAACTCCGGCAGATTTACCCTGGATTAATTGTTCAGGCGAAACTATTGACCCCTCATTAAAATCTTCTGTTGAGATCTGTTGAACAGCACCTGTGGCATCCTGTCTTCTGGTAGAACCATAACCAATAAGAACTACCTCTTCAAGGATTGCTGTATCGGGGGCTAGTTGTACGTTTATGGTTTCCTGCCCGGTGTAGGGGATCTCCTGTGGAGCGAATCCTATATATGACACTACAATAACGTCATCCAGGTTAACTCCTTCAAGGGTATACTCCCCATCAAAATTGGTAGTGGTACCTGTTGTGGTACCTCTAATTACTATGTTAGCTCCCGGGATGGGCATCCCGGTGTCCCTTTCGGTGACAATACCGCTAACAGTAGATTGAGCAAAAAAGCTCATTGGCATCAATAACATGAGCAATGTGCTTTTAATAAATGTTCTCATAAAATTGCATGTTAGGTTTTACTTAGTTTTAACCTTATATTTCTACTTTCCGGGATTAAAATTAGGTAAACTAAAAGGATCTACAGGTATTAAACTCTGTAGGGAGAGGCTCGAAAACGTTTTCGTGTTGAAAACTTTATCATAATCCTAATTTAACATGAAAATATAATAGATTTACGATTTTTAACAGGTCTAAAATTTTGATCCTTTATTAATGAAGCCAAAACTCACCCTTAAGCAAATCGCACGTGAACTGGATGTATCTGTTTCCACGGTCTCCAAAGCTTTACGCGACAGCCCCGAAATTAGTGACGATACGAGGCAAAAGATCCAGGCTTTTGCAAAGCTCTATAACTATAAACCGAACAACATTGCGCTTAGTTTAAAGAATCGTAAAACCCGTACTATCGGGTTAGTACTTCCCGAGATCGTTCATGATTTTTTTGCTACAGTCATTAGCGGGGTAGAGGAAGTGGCCAATAAAAGAGGGTATAACGTTCTCATCTGTTTATCGAACAATTCCTTTGACAGAGAGGTCATTAACATGGAAATGCTGGCCAATGGCAGTACAGATGGTTTTATTCTTTCTGTAGCCAAGGAAACCCAGCAAAAAGAGGACTATCATCACCTTGAGGAAGTAATAAGCCAGGGGATGCCACTTGTAATGGTAGACCGGGTTGTAAATGATATTATTTGTGACAAAGTGATAATAGATGACAGCGATGGGGCCAGGAATGCTGTTCAACAGCTAATTGATAATGGCTGTCGCAAAATAGCCATCATTACAACGGTAGATTACGTAAGTGTAGGTAAATTGCGTACAGAGGGTTATCTAAGGGCGCTTCGGAATAATGACCTGGAGGTGGATCAAGACCTTATTCTTAAGATCGAGGATATGGATAACAGTCAGGAAGAAATTGCCGGTTTCATACAGGATAAAGAAATAGACGGGGTTTTTGCAGTCAACGAGCAATTCGCGACAAGTGCAGTAAAGGCCTTGTTTGACCAGGGGATCTCTGTGCCCAATGATGTCCTTGTCTTTAGTTTTTCTGACGGAGAACTCTCCAGAAGGTTCATCCCCAGTCTTAGCACAGTAAACCAACACGGTGCCGAAATGGGTGCAAAAGCAGCTGAGCTTCTAATAGATCGTATAGAAAAGGCCGTAGCAGATGAAAACTTCCAAACAGCCGTAGTCAAAACAAGTTTAGTTGAAAGAGAGTCCAGCCAGAAAAGAAAAAAGTCTCTGGTTTAACTTTATTTTATATATTTGACAGGATTTTTATCAAAACTTATATTTCTACTTCCCTTTAATAGTTTTGATAAGTCTAAACAGCTTATCGTAATTTAATACTACGATAATGCAAAAACGCACTTTGAGTTTTTGGGAGATCTGGAACATGAGTTTTGGATTTCTGGGTATTCAACTTGGCTTTGCCCTTCAAAATGCCAATGCCAGCAGAATTCTTCAAATATTTGGCGCCGACGTTCACGAACTTTCGTGGTTCTGGCTGGTTGCACCTATTACCGGGCTTATAGTCCAGCCCATCATTGGATATTATAGTGACAGAACCTGGACCAGGTTAGGACGGCGACGGCCTTTCTTCCTGGTAGGAGCTCTTATGGCTGCCGCCGGATTGATCCTAATGCCAAACGCCGATCTCTTCATTGCCATCCTGCCTTCACTTTGGATAGGTGCAGGGATGCTCTTTGTAATGGATGCATCCTTTAATATTGCAATGGAACCTTTCAGGGCTTTGGTGGCAGATAATTTACCATCAGACCAGCGTACCCTGGGGTTTAGTGTTCAAACAGTATTAATAGGAATTGGAGCTGTGGTAGGTTCCTGGCTGCCGTACGTACTTGCCAACTGGTTCAATATTAGTAACCGGACTGTGGCCGGAGAAGTTCCGTTGAACTTGTTACTCTCCTTTGTAATTGGAGCTGCGATCCTGGTAATAAGTATTCTCGTGACGATTCTTACCACAAAGGAATATACTCCCGAGGAACTTGCCCAAATGGATGACCATATCGAGGATAAGGCGCTGGAAGATCAAAAGAAGTCCAGTCTCCTCGACATTTTTACCGACTTTAAAAACATGCCGTTTACTATGCGCCAACTGGCATGGGTACAGTTCTTCTCCTGGTTTGGGCTGTTTGGGATGTGGGTTTTTTCTACTCCGGCAATTGCCCATCACATTTATGGGTTACCACTTACAGATAACAGCAGTGAAACCTACCAGGATGCAGGAGATTGGGTAGGGGTGCTCTTTGGAGTTTATAATGCGGTATCTGCTGTCTTTGCTTTTTTCTTGCCTGCAATCGCTCTGAAAATTGGAAGGAAAAGTACTCATATGTTGTCATTGATCCTGGGAGGGCTTGGATTACTGTCCATATATATTGCCCCCAATGAATACTGGCTATTGCTTTCAATGGTTGGAATTGGAATTGGCTGGGCTAGTATACTTGCCATGCCCTATGCTATTCTGGCAGGTTCAATTCCTCCAAGGAAGATGGGCGTGTACATGGGAATCTTCAACTTCTTTATTGTCATCCCTCAAATTATCAACGCCCTTATAGGTGGCCCTATGGTGAAATACTTATATGGAGGAAATCCCATATATGCATTAGTGACCAGCGGCGTGGCCTTTCTTATAGCTGCTGCTTTGTGTGTGAGGATCTATGATGTTGATGAACCGGTTGTAGTAAAAAATTCTTAATAAAATGAATAGAACAAAAGGAATAATATTCGACCTGGACGGGGTCATTGTGGATACTGCTAAATTTCATTATTTGGCATGGAGAAAGATGGCCAATGATCTGGGTTTTGATATAACATTAGAGCAAAATGAGAAGCTTAAAGGTGTAAGCCGCGTAAATTCTCTTCAACAAATATTAGGCTGGGGAAACAAGACAGTTACAGAAACTGAATTTGAAGAACTCATGTCATCCAAGAATGATGATTACCTGGCCCGAATCGCCCACATGGATGACGATGATCTTTTACCCGGTGTAAAAAAGAGTCTGGATTATCTCACCCAAAATAACGTGCCTTTTGCCCTGGGATCTGCCAGTAAAAATGCTCGTCCTATACTAAAGGGACTAAAGATCGAACAGCGGTTCAAGGCTATTGTCGATGGTAATGATGTTTCCAAAGCCAAACCAGATCCCGAGGTTTTTTTAATTGCTGCTGAAAAGCTGGGAATTCCGCCGCAGGAATGTGTAGTGTTTGAAGATTCTGTTGCTGGTATTGAGGCGGCAAATGCTGCAGGAATGGTAAGCGTTGGTATAGGAGACAAGGAAATACTGAAAGAGGCAGATTACAATTTTGCCGATTTTACCGAAATAGATGATAAATTTTTAGAACAAATAGTTAGAAAATAAATAAATGAATCAGGATTATATAATACCAAGCAACTGGTCAATTCTGGAAGAAGGATTTGAGGCAGGAAGAGTAGAGGCTAGTGAAAGTCTTTTTAGCCTTGGGAATGGAGCAATGGGCCAGCGGGCCAATTTTGAAGAATATTATTCCGGAGACACTTTCCAGGGGAGCTACATAGCAGGAGTTTATTATCCCGATAAGACCAAAGTGGGATGGTGGAAAAATGGATACCCCGAATATTTTGCTAAAGTTCTTAATGCTCCCAACTGGATTGGAATCAATGTCTTTATTAATGGAGAAGTACTGGATCTGGCTAGTTGTAAAGAGGTCAGGGATTTTCGTAGGGAACTAAATATGAAGGAGGGATGGTACGAGCGCAGTTTTACTGCAGTTATGCCCAATGATCTTGAAGTAGCAGTAAAAGTTGTGCGATTCCTTTCTCTTAAAAGAAATGAACTTGGGGTAATTAATTACCAGGTTGAGGTAGTAAACAGCGACGCCACTGTCATTTTTGAGCCTTATCTGGATAGTGGTATAACCAACGAAGATGCCAACTGGGAAGAGAAGTTCTGGAAAACTCTCGAAGTTAAAACTGCAGATGAGCAGGGTTTTATTACAGCCAAAACCCTTAAAACTGAATTTCATGCTACCTCCTTCATGCAGTCTGCCCTGTTCAAAAACGGGAGTAAGGTGAAAACAGAATGTACTGAAGTTACTTTTGATGAAAAGATCATCTTCAGGTATGCTTCTGATGTTAAAAAAGGAGAAAAGATAAGCCTGCATAAATTCGGCGGATATGTGACAGATATGAATCACAAGCGCCCAGATCTTATTAGTGCAGCTAAGGACGTTTTAAACAATGCTGTTTCAGCAGGTTTTGATGTGCTGCTTCAGGAGCAAAAAGAGGCCTGGGCTGCAGTCTGGGAAATGGCCGACATTACTATCCAGGGAGACGTGAAGGCCCAGCAGGGGATCAGGTTCAATATTTTTCAGCTAAATCAGACTTACCTGGGAGAAGATGCCCGACTAAATATTGGGCCCAAAGGATTTACAGGTGAAAAATACGGTGGTAGCACTTACTGGGATACTGAAGCCTATTGTATTCCTTTTTATATGGCGACCAAAGACCAGCATGTAGCGCGAAACCTCCTTACCTATAGATATAATCACCTGGACAAGGCTATCGAAAATGCCGAAAAACTTGGTTTTTCCAATGGTGCTGCTCTTTATCCTATGGTGACCATGAATGGAGAGGAAAGCCACAATGAGTGGGAGATCACTTTCGAGGAGATCCACCGCAACGGAGCCATGGTTGTAGCTATCAAAAGATATGTTGATTTTACCGGCGACTTTAGTTATATCCCGGAAAAAGGCCTGGAAGTAATGATCGCTATTGCAAGATTTTGGCAGCAACGTACAAACTACAGTACTAAAAAGGACAAATACGTTATTCTTGGAGTCACCGGGCCCAATGAATATGAAAATAACGTCAACAATAACTGGTACACTAATTATATAGCAAAATGGTGTATCGACTATTGCCTGTCCTCCCTTGAAAAAGTGGCTAAGGAATATCCTTCAGATCACGGGCGGGTTCTACAAAAGACAGGTCTGTCAGAGGAAGAAATGGCTGGATGGAAAGAAGTTTCAGAAAAGATGTACTTCCCTTATTCCGAAGAATACCAGGTGTTCCTACAGCAGGACAGTTTTCTGGATAAGGAGATCATTCCTGTTTCCGAACTGCCCAAATCTCAACGTCCTATCAACCAAAAGTGGAGCTGGGATCGAATTTTACGCTCCTGTTATATAAAGCAGGCCGATGTGCTACAGGGTTTTTATTTCTTTGAAGATCATTTCTCCAAAGAAGACCTTGAGAAGCATTTCGATTTCTACGAACCATTGACGGTCCATGAATCCTCACTTTCGCCCTGTGTTCATAGCATACAGGCTGCAGCTCTGGGAAGAATGGAGCAGGCGTACAGGTTCTACTTGCGAACCTCAAGGCTTGATCTTGATGATTATAACAATGAAGTCAAGGAAGGCTGCCATATCACCAGTATGGCCGGGACCTGGATGAGTATAGTGGAAGGTTTTGGAGGAATGCGAGTAACAGATGGAAAGCTTTCTTTTAATCCACAGATCCCCGAAGGTTGGGATAGCTATTCCTTCAAACTCAATTTTAGAGACCAGATATTGAAAATAAATGTTGCACCCGGCAAAACAAGTTTCTCCCTTGAAGGAAATGAGCCTTTGGAGATCCTGGTAAAAGGTAACACAGTAAAGGTGGAACCAAGCGTGCCGGTAACTGTTTAAAACCATAAAAATGAAGAAGTTTTTTTTCCTCTTATTGTTCCTGGGTAGTTTTTCCATAAATGCCCAAATTGAAAAAGTGGAGCCGCCATTCTGGTGGAGCGACATGAACTATTCTGAAGTGCAGTTGATGTTCTACGGAAAAAATCTTGCTGAATATGATATTTCTGCCCCCAAAGAAATGATCATTAGCAATGTTCGTAAGACTGAAAATCCCAACTATGTATTTGTAACGGTGCAAACTGAAGATCTCGAGCCGGGCAACTACGACATCAGGTTTTCTAAAAAGGGGAAAAAAGGCTTCTCTTATAGCTACGAGCTCAAGAAACGTGAGCCGGGTTCTGCAATGCGGGAGGGCTTTGATGCTTCAGATGCTATTTATCTGATCATGCCCGATCGTTTTGCCAACGCCGATCCTTCAAATGATTCTCATCCCGAACTTCAGGAAAAAGCAGACCGAAGTAAGCCGGGAGGCAGGCACGGGGGCGATATCGAGGGTATTATTCAGAACCTGGATTACCTTGAGGACTTAGGGGTGACAGCTCTTTGGAGCACTCCCTTACTTGAGGATGATGACAAGGCTTATTCCTATCATACGTACGCACAAAGCGATGTTTACAGGATAGATCCGCGTTATGGAACCAATGAAGATTACAAGCGCCTGGCTACCGAGATGGAGAAGCGGGACATGAAACTTATCATGGATTATGTCACCAATCACTGGGGCTCAGAGCACTGGATGATCAAGGATCTGCCAACCTACGACTGGGTTCACCAGTTTCCGGGATATAAGAATTCTAATTATCGAATGACCACCCAATTTGATCCTCACAGATCGGGAATTGATACAAGATTGAATGAGGATGGCTGGTTTGTTTCCACCATGCCCGATCTAAATCAAAGCAATCCACTGGTGCTCAATTACCTTATCCAGAATGCCATTTGGTGGATTGAATACTCAGGTCTTGACGGGTTTAGAGTCGACACCTATTCCTATAATGATAAAGATGGAATTTCCAGGTGGACGAAAGCTATAATGGATGAGTATCCTTACTTCAATATTGTTGGTGAAGTGTGGATGCATGACCAGGCACAGATCTCTTACTGGCAAAAGGATTCCCCTATTGGTGCTATCCAAAGCTACAACACTCATCTGCCTTCAGTAATGGATTTTACGCTGCACGATGCCCTAATGGTGATGTTCAATGAAGATGAACAGCACTGGGACCAGGGAATGGTGCGTGCTTATGAGAATTTTGCCAATGACTTTTTGTATGCTGATATTTACAATCTTCTTGTCTTTGCGGGAAACCACGATACAAATCGCATCAATGAACAGTACGACGGGGATGTGGAGAAATATAAACTGGCTCTTACGCTGGTACTTACTACCCGTGGCATCCCGCAGCTATATTACGGAGACGAGATAGGAATGCGCGGCGACAAACCTGCAAAAGGCGATGCCGATATTCGCAGGGATTTTCCCGGAGGCTGGGCCGGTGATGAGCAGAACGCTTTTACTGAAGCCGGTAGAACTGAAATGCAGAATGATTACCATTCTTTCACCAAAAAGCTGCTGAATTACCGCAAGAACAGCGAAGTTCTTCACTACGGAAAGTTACTGCAGTACATACCTGAAAATAATGTGTATGTATATTTTCGCTATAATGACTCAGAGCGGGTGATGGTAGTGATCAACAATAATCCTGAGGCCCAGACGCTTAACCTTGAGAGATTCTCGGAAGGTTTGGGAGGTGCGACTGCGGGAAGAGATATAATTTCAGAAGAGCAGCTCACGCTGAGCGACACTCTGGAGATTTCCGGAAAAACTTCAATGGTAATTGAGTTGAATTAGATCGCATGAAGGCATTGCCGAAATACCTCTCAAAAATGGCATTTTTAAATGCCTTTATTTTCCTGTCTTTATCTGCACTGGCACAAAATCGGGAGAGGGATTTCGTGACAATGGAGAGAACGAAAGCAGGGGTAGAGGTTCATACAAATGACGGGAAATATCTATTTAAGTATTTCACTCCCGAAATTGTGGAGACTTCCTTTATTCCGCAAGGCGAAGAGTACATAGATCATTCTCATGCCGTAGTGCTTGAGCCGCAGGTGGTACCTTTTACTGTTTCTGAAGATGAAAATACGATTAGAATTGATTCTGAAGGCCTGGATATAGAGGTTTCAAAAATGCCATTTCAGGTGACCTATTTTTACATCGAAGAAAAGGTCATTTCAGAAAAATCAGGCTACACTAAAGAAGAGCAGCACGAAAAGATAGATTTTAATCTTACAGAATATGAAGTGCTTATGGGTGGTGGCGCCCGTGCTCTTGGAATGAATAGGCGTGGCAACAGGCTTCAGCTTTACAATCGTGCACATTACGGTTACGAAACTAAAAGCGAACTTCTCAATTTTACTTTGCCAATAGTTCTGTCTTCAGAAAAATATTTACTCCATTTCGACAACGCGCCCATTGGTTACCTGGATCTTGACAGTGATTTCAGCAATACGCTTACCTACGAAACTATAGGAGGAAGAAAGACCTATCAGCTGGTTGTAGGCGACACGTGGGAAGATATAGTGGGTAATTACACTTTATTGACAGGCAGACAACCTTTACCACCACGCTGGGCCCTTGGGAATTTTTCCAGTCGGTTTGGATATCACTCGCGGCAGGAAGTCGAAGAAACTGTAGAGAAGTTTAGAGAGGAGAATATTCCGGTGGATGCTGTGATCATCGATCTGTTCTGGTTTGGCCATGAGATCAAAGGCACTATGGGTAATCTGGCTTTTGTGACAGATTCCTTTCCGAAGCCTGAAGAAATGATCAAAGACCTGGCTCAAGACGGAGTAAAGACAATTCTGGTGACAGAGCCGTTCATCCTTACCACCTCCAACCGGTGGGAAGAGGCGGTAGAGCAGGGTGTATTGGGAAAAGATTCCCTGGGTAATCCATACACCTACGATTTCTACTTCGGAAACACCGCCTTAATTGACATTTTTGACCCAAAAGCAAAAGCATGGTTCTGGAACATTTACGAGGAACTTACAGAAATGGGAGTAGGTGGCTGGTGGGGTGACCTGGGAGAGCCCGAAATGCATCCTGAAAATCTCCTACACGCCACAGGTACTGCCAACGAGGTACATAATATTTACGGACATTACTGGGCAAAGCTAATCCATGAAGGCTATGAACGAGCCTTTCCTGAGCAACGGCCGTTCATCCTCATGCGGGCAGGGGCGGCAGGCTCTCAGCGGTTCGGATTGATGCCTTGGTCTGGCGATGTGAACCGAAGCTGGGGCGGACTCAAACCACAACCTGAAATCTCTCTTCAAATGGGGCTGCAGGGTCTGGCTTATATGCATTCAGATCTTGGGGGATTTGCAGGAGATAACTTGAATGATGAATTATATGTAAGATGGCTCCAATACGGAGTTTTTCAACCCGTGTATCGCCCACATGCGCAGGAAGAAGTTCCTTCAGAACCGGTTTTTAGAGAACCCACGACAAAAGAACTTTCCAAAAAGGCAATAGAGCTGAGGTACAAACTTTTGCCGTACAACTATACCCTGGCCTTCAAAAATACTACTGAAGGTCTTCCTTTAATGCGACCGCTATTTTTTGAGGAACCGGATAATTTCAGGTTGTATTCTATCGCCGGCACCTACTTTTGGGGAGAAAATATCCTTGTTTCACCTGTGCTTCGGGAGAATATAACTCAACAAGAGGTGTATTTTCCGAAAGGTTCCAATTGGTTTGACTTTTATACCGGGGAGAAATATACAGGTGGTAGTACAACTACAATTCAGCTGAAAGAAGAATACATTCCGACTTTTGTGAGAGGTGGTTCTTTTATACCCATGGCAAAACCACTTCAGACCACTCAGAATTTTTCCGCAGAAGATGTGGAGCTACATTACTTTTTTGACACCGAGGCAGGTGCTACACAGGACATTCTGTACCACGATGATGGCAAAACACCTGAGGCTTACTCTCAAGGTGACTACGAGATCCTAAGATTCCACGGCAGGAACCAAAAGAACAGGCTTTTCCTGGAGATCGCGAAAAAGCCGGGAAAAGACAGTAGAAATTCAGAATTTAAAGAAATGGATCTTTTCATTCATAATTATGAAGTAAGGCCAAAAGAGGTAAGGGTGAATGACCAAAAAGTGTCATTTGATTACGTCCAAAATGAAAGGAAGGTCTTCATTCCTCTAACTTTAAAAGAAGACAATACAATTATTAGCATTATTAACTAAAATTAAATCCAGATGAAAAAAATATCGATTTTATTAATGGGATTGCTTACCCTGGCATCCTGTAAAAATGAACCGGAGCAACCGGTAGCCGAAGTTCAGGAGGAACAGCTCATAGCGCCGGTGACAAACGAGGCCATGGAGTCGGCGGTTATTTATGAGGCGAACATAAGGCAGTATTCTCCCGAAGGCACTTTTGACGCTTTTACAAAAGACATTCCGCAGTTAAAGGATCTGGGAGTAAAGGTGATTTGGCTTATGCCCGTTTATCCTATTTCTGAGGTGAAGAGAAAAGCTACAGGTGATCTTAGTGTTGAGGACATTGAAGATCCCGAAGAAAGAAAGAAATATCTGGGTAGCTATTATGCCATTGCAGATTATACTGAAGTTAATCCCGAATTTGGTAACAAGAAAGATCTTGACGAACTGGTAGAAGCTGCTCACGCCAATGGAATGTATGTCATCCTGGATTGGGTTGCCAACCATACCGGCTGGGATCACGCATGGCTGGAGGAACATCCCGAATTCTACACCCAGAACGAAAAGGGAGAACCTGTAGATCCTCTTAATCCTGCCACAGGAGAGTCATGGGGGTGGACAGATGTTGCCGATCTTAACTATGATAACAAGGAGCTTTGGGAAGCTATGACTGCTGAAATGGAATACTGGATCGAAGAGCATGATATCGACGGATTTAGAGCCGATGTGGCCGGAGAGGTGCCTACCGAGTTCTGGGAGCAGGCTGTTCCAAGACTTCAGGAGATAAAACCTGTTTTCATGTTGGCCGAATCTGAAGACAAGGATCTCTTCTATAATGCCTTTGATATGGGATACAACTGGGAAGGACATCATATCAAGAACCAGATCGCCCAAGGAAAAGCTACTGTTGAAGCCTGGGACGAGTATATGAAAAAGATCGATACCACTTACCAGGAAGATGATTACCTCATGAACTTTGTCACCAACCATGATGAAAATTCCTGGAATGGAACAGTTCGCGAAAGAATGGGAGAAGCAGCCGAAGCTATGGTCGCTTTGACCTACAGCATTCCCGGAATGCCTTTGATCTACAGCGGGCAGGAGTATGATATGGACAAAAGGCTCAAGTTCTTTGAAAAAGACAGCATTCCAAAAACCAAAGGCACTATGTGGCCGTTGCTTGAGAAACTGGGACAGTTAAAAACTTCAACTCCCGCCTTGCATGGAGCTAAGGAAGCGGCAGATTACAATCGCTTGAAAACTTCAGCCGATAAGCAGGTACTGGCTTTCGAAAGAACCAAGGATGGTGAGAGGA
Source organism: Salinimicrobium aquimaris (assembly GCF_035607535.1). Lineage (NCBI taxonomy): Bacteria > Pseudomonadati > Bacteroidota > Flavobacteriia > Flavobacteriales > Flavobacteriaceae > Salinimicrobium > Salinimicrobium aquimaris. Next base: position 453,526 of record NZ_JAYDZX010000001.1, on the reverse strand, counting down.
TCATTTACGTGGCCAACTTATCAGATAAACCTGTAGATTTCCAGCTGGAGCTCGATGAAGATTTAGCCCCATATATTGGAAAAAGTGATTTTAAAATTCAGGAAAATGACCAATATCATTTTGCAGCCTGGGAATATGTTATATTAGCAGATAATTAAAAAAATCACCAAAAAATTTATAAAAAGCTCCTAAAAAGGGGCTTTTTTGTTTTTTATCAACCGAAAACGTTTGAGAATTCTTGCAGATTAGGTTATCTTATAGAATTGAAATAGCTTTACATACATGATAGAGAAAGTTAGGAAAATTGGGGTGCTAACATCGGGGGGAGATGCTCCCGGAATGAACGCAGCGATTCGTGCTGTCACCCGAAGTTGCGCATACTATAACATCGAATGTATTGGGATCTACAGAGGTTATCAAGGCCTCATTGAGGGCGAGTTCGAATTGCTCACAGCCCGCTCTGTAAGGAACATCATTAATAAAGGCGGGACTTTCTTAAAATCTGCCCGCTCCAAGGAATTCCGCACTAAAGAAGGACGTGCAAAAGCCTATGAGAATTTAAAGAAGGCCGCAGTTGATGCTCTTGTAGTCATTGGCGGGGATGGTACATTTACTGGAGCCATTTATCTTCAGCAGGAACATGGAATTCCTGTGGTAGGGATCCCTGGAACTATAGATAACGACATCAATGGAACCGATTATACGATAGGCTACGATACCGCACTAAATACAGTTGTCGACGCAATCGATAAGATAAGGGATACAGCCAGCTCCCACGATCGCCTTTTTCTTATTGAAGTTATGGGCCGTGACGCGGGCGATATTGCTTTAAACGCCGGAATTGGAGCCGGGGCCGAAGAGATCCTTATTCCCGAAGAAGACATGGGAATAGACAGAATGATGGAATCCCTAAGGAAAAGCCGCCAGTCCGGAAAAACCTCGAGTATTATTGTAGTTGCTGAAGGTGAAAAAAGCGGAAAGAACATTTTTGAACTTGCCGAGTTCATAGGAGAGAACTTAACAGATTACGACATACGGGTATCTGTACTGGGACACATCCAAAGAGGAGGAGCACCAAGTTGCTATGACAGGGTACTTGCGAGTAAGTTAGGTGTAGGGGCTGTAGAGGCCATAATGCGCGGGGAAAGCGGAGTCATGGTAGGAATTACGAACAAGCTTGTTACCTCAGTGGACTTTTCAGTTGCGATTGAAGGTAGTAAACCATTAGATAAAGAATTGAGACGGGTGTTGAATATCACCACCATATAATTAAATTTAATTTCAATATTATGAGTACTAAAATAGGAATAAACGGATTTGGTCGAATTGGAAGGATTGCCTTCAGAATTGCCAGTGAAAGAGAAGATGTAGAAGTTGTGGCAATCAACGACCTGCTTGATGTAGACCATTTAGCATATCTTTTAAAATATGATTCAGTTCATGGACAGTTCAAAGGATCTGTGGAAATTGAAGGAGGAAACCTGGTTGTAAACGGAAAAACTGTGCGCATTACTGCCGAAAGAAATCCTGAGGATCTTAAATGGGATGAAGTTGGTGCCGAGATCGTCATGGATTGTACCGGTATCTTTACAACAAAAGATACTGCTGCAAAACACCTTACTGCAGGTGCCAAAAAAGTTGTTATTTCTGCACCTTCCAAAGATGCACCAATGTTCGTGATGGGTGTGAACCACCATGAAATCACAGCAGATGATAAGATCGTTTCCAACGCATCGTGTACCACTAACTGTCTTGCACCTCTTGCAAAGATCGTTGATGATGAATTTGGGCTTGTTGAAGGTCTTATGACTACTATTCACGCGACCACTGCTACACAAATGACAGTAGATGGTCCTTCAAAGAAAGACTGGAGAGGTGGTAGAAGTGCCTTGATCAATATCATACCTTCTTCTACCGGTGCTGCAAAAGCAGTTGGTAAAGTTATTCCAAAGCTAGATGGAAAGCTAACAGGAATGGCATTTAGGGTTCCAACTGCCGATGTTTCTGTTGTTGACCTTACTGTTAGAACAGAAAAAGCTGCTTCTTATGAGGAGATCAAAGCAGCATTTAAAAAAGCTTCAGAAGGAGCTTATAAAGGAGTGCTTTCCTATACCGAAGAGCAGGTCGTTTCCCAGGATTTCGTTTCTAATGCATATGTGTGTAACTTTGATGCGGGAGCGGGAATTGCCTTGAACGACAACTTCTTCAAACTTGTTGCATGGTATGACAATGAGTATGGATATTCAGCTAAATTAGTAGACCTGTCTGCTCACGTAGCTTCACTTAAATAATTTAATGAAAAAGCCCTGAGGTTTCAGGGCTTTTTGCTACTTTCTTACTATGATTTTAATAGCAGACGGAGGCTCCACGAAATGTGATTGGATCTTATTGGATTCAAAAGGAGAGCAAATAATGAAAACGCGTACCAAAGGACTTAATCCGGCGGTATTTAAAACGGAAACACTTCAGGCGAGATTAGAGGAGAACCTGGATTTAAAGCAGGTGCAGGAAAAGGTTGAAAGAGTACATTTCTATGGTGCCGGCTGTGGTACCCCAAAACCTACCGCCTTACTAAAAACAATCCTTACCGATTTTTTCTCTGGAGCGAATGAAGTGAGAGTTCAGGAGGATATGGTGGCAGCCGTGTACGCTGTTACCGATAAACCGGGAATTGTTTGTATCCTCGGAACAGGTTCGAACAGCTGTTACTATGACGGTAAAACTATGAGGACCGCTGTAGATTCCCTGGGGTACATCTTAATGGATGAAGCCAGTGGAAATTACTTCGGAAAAAGACTCATCAGGGACTACTACTACAAGAAAATGCCGAAAGTCCTGGCTGAAAGGTTTGAAAAGGAGTATGACCTTTCTTCAGACAGTATTAAGGAAAACATCTACAAAAAGGAGAATCCAAATACCTATCTCGCCCATTTTGCTGAATTTATCTTCAAAAATGAGAGAAATGGTTATTTCTACCAGCTAATCGCTGAAGGAATGCAAAACTTCATTGAACACAGGGTACTTTGCTTCAAAGAAGCCCAGAATGTGCCTATACATTTTGTTGGATCAATTGCCTATTTTTCGCAGGACATTGTAAAAGATGCTTTGCAACCTTACCGTTTAGAGCCCGGTAATTTTGTCCAGCGTCCTATAGATGGAATTCTGGACTATTACAGAAAACACATCATCGGAAAATAGACAGTTCCTTCCAATTTCTCAACGGCTGCCGGTTTTGGCAGCCGTTGTTATTTAATAACTTCTTAAAATGACATTTTCGGTTGGTGTTTTTATTAAGAATCAACATCTTTCATCCCGCAGAATTGCCTGTATGGTTTTGTTTTCTAACAAATTATCCTAAAATTGTTCATTTTTCACCTCTCCTAGAGCATGCCTTTATTAACATAATTAAGAGCAAAGTTATTTTTAATTTACTGACTTTAAGTAGATTAGGTGTTATTTCTAGAGATCTCCTGTTAATAAAATTTAGATGCATCCTCTGCAGTTAATAGGTGTAAGCGTTATCTTTACTACAGTTAATTCAAACAACAGTAGATGTAGAGAAAACTACCTAACTAACAACTTTCATTCAAATGAAGTATCTAGAATTACTGGTTCTACCAATTGTAGGTTATTTTGGAAATATGTTCAAGGAAGAAATAAAGCAAGGGATTAAGAGATATATCAAATCCTTTGAGTTTAAGAGAAACTGGCATCATGCTGTTTATTTTGCTCTTTTTGCTATCATTGTTACTTTTCTGATACTATTAGTAGTCTATAGATAAGAATTTGAGGTCGATTACCTTTTGTTCTTTGATTATAAAATACCCCCATACTTATTTTTTCTTGTGGCTCTATTATTCAGGATAATATCTTTTTTACGTCACTAAGATTACATTTTCTCATTGTTGTGGTTTATGGATTTCGTATTCAGAATATACATCAGGTTACAAACTAGTCCTAATAAAATCAAAAATGACGTTTTATGAGGTTTTCCTGTTTTTACTATCATAATTAATTGTTTAAAAAGCTCCTTTAAAATCTTTACTCTAAATTTTTACTACATTTAAAAAAATATTTCTTTAATGCTTGTAAAGGTTTACGGAAGTGCTGTTTTTGGCGTGGAAGCCACCACAATAACTGTGGAGGTGAACGTGGACACAGGCATTGGATATCATCTTGTAGGTCTTCCCGATATTGCTGTAAAGGAAAGCAGTTTCAGAATAGCTGCAGCCCTAAAAAATGTTGGCTACAATCTCCCCGGAAAAAAGATCACCGTAAACATGGCTCCTGCCGATCTCCGCAAGGAAGGTTCGGCCTATGATCTCACTTTTGCCATGGGGATACTTATGGCTTCCGGGCAGATCAAAGCTACTAATATTCAGGAGTATGTCATCATGGGAGAGCTTTCCCTTGACGGGAGTCTGCAGCCTATTCGGGGCGCTTTGCCTATAGCAATCAAAGCAAAGGAAGAAGGTTTTAAAGGATTTATACTTCCCAAGCAGAACGTCAAGGAAGCCGCTATCGTAAGCGGACTCGAAGTCTACGGAATTGACAATATTGAGGAGATTATCCGGTTTTTTGATAAGGGGGAACCTTTAGAGAGAACGATCATCGACACCCGAAAGGAATTCTTCCAGGAGCTGGAAAATCCCGAACATGACTTTGCCGATGTAAAGGGGCAGGAATCCATTAAACGCTGTATGGAAATAGCAGCTGCGGGAGGCCACAATATTATTTTGATTGGTCCCCCGGGAGCAGGAAAAACTATGCTGGCTAAGCGCCTGCCAAGTATTTTGCCGCCCATGACCTTGCATGAGGCGCTGGAAACGACCAAGATCCACAGCGTGGTAGGAAGGGTGAAGGAGAATGTGGGTTTGATGGCGCACAGGCCCTTTAGAAGTCCGCACCACACAATTAGCGACGTTGCTCTCGTGGGAGGCGGGGCATATCCTCAACCGGGAGAAATTTCGCTATCTCATAACGGAGTTCTTTTTCTTGACGAACTACCCGAATTCAAAAGAAGTGTGCTTGAAGTGATGCGACAACCTCTAGAGGACAGGGAAGTGACAATTTCCAGAGCTAAGTTTACAGTCACCTATCCTTCAAGTTTTATGCTCGTGGCAAGTATGAACCCGAGTCCCAGCGGATTTTTTAATGATCCGGGATCTCCGGCAACTTCTTCTCCTGCAGAGATGCAGCGCTACATGAGTAAAATTAGCGGGCCTTTATTAGACAGAATAGACATACATATTGAAGTTACACCCGTTCCGTTTGAAAAACTGAGTGATGAGAGGCGGGGGGAGAGTAGTCGCGAGATAAGACAAAGAGTAATGGCTGCAAGACAAAGGCAGACAGAGAGATTTGCAAGTAATGATAAGGTGCACTATAATGCTCAAATGAGCGTAAAACAGATCAGGGAGTACTGCGCGCTGGATTCCAATTCCATGAACCTGCTAAAAGTGGCTATGGAAAGGCTTAACCTTTCGGCCAGGGCTTATGACCGAATCCTGAAAGTCTCCCGCACGATCGCTGACCTTGAAAATTCTGATAATATCAATGGAGCTCACATTAGTGAAGCTATACAATACCGCAGCCTTGACAGAGAAGGCTGGCTTGGATAAATTACGTTATGAAGAAAATAATTTTGATGATCGCTGCACTTGCGATCGTAGGTTGTAAAGGAAATGATGAATCTCTTGAGGGAGAAGCTGTCGGCCAGGATTCCACCCTTGTAGATGAAGCTGTAGCTATGCTGGAACCATCAAAATCCATTGCCCTCACGGTTGAAGAGGCGAACAAACTGGTCAAGTTGCCACTTAACTGTGTCAATGTCGAATATCCCAATAAACTGAACCAGACTTTGGCTGGGGCTGAAGATATTGGAGAACCACGGGAATTGCATCCCGCTTTTTATGGTTGTTTTGACTGGCACTCTTCTGTCCATGCACATTGGACAATGGTGAGCCTTTTGAAGAAATTTCCGGAGATGAAAAAGGCTGAAGAAATCCGTGAGAAACTGCAGGCTTCCTTAACAGCCGAAAACATTCAGGAAGAAGTAAAATATTTCAGTCGGGCACAGGAAAGTAGCTTTGAACGTACTTATGGTTGGGCGTGGGTTCTGAAACTGGCAGAAGAATTACAAACCTGGGAAGATCCTTTGGCAAAGGAGCTCAGTCAAAACCTTCAGCCGCTTACTGAACTTATGGTTAAGAAGTTCAAGGAATTTTTGCCAAAGCTGAATTACCCGATTCGGGTGGGGGAGCACACCAATACAGCTTTTGCTCTGGCATTGGCGCATGATTATGCCGTTACTGCAGAGAGGGAAGAGTTGCGAATGCTCATTGAAAAAAGAGCGAAGGACTACTATTTGAATGATGATGCCTGTCCTATTGAATGGGAACCGGGAGGATTTGATTTTCTTTCGCCCTGTCTTTCGGAGGTCGACATAATGCGCCGCGTGCTTCCGAAAAAAACTTTCAACCTGTGGATGAAAGATTTTCTCCCACAGCTACGAAAGAAGGATTTTGCAATGGAGGTCGCAGAAGTGACCGACAGGACCGATGGAAAACTGGTGCACCTGGACGGCCTGAACTTCAGCAGGGGCTGGGTTCTCTACGGGCTTGCCAATCAATATCCCGAAGATTACGGGCATCTGCGGTCTTTGGCTAATGAACATGTCAATTACTCCTTTCCAAACCTGGTTGGAGATAGCTATGAAGGTGGTCACTGGCTTGGGACTTTTGCATTGTATGCCATTCAGGAAAGTAACAGGGAGCTTTGATAAAATGGGTTAAAAATCTGGGTCCGGGAGTGCTGGTTTCGGCCGCTTTTATTGGTCCCGGAACAGTTACTGTTTGCACTGTCGCCGGAGTTGACTTCGGGTTTTCCCTGCTTTGGGCTTTACTGCTTTCCATCATTGCCTGTATCATTTTGCAGGAAATGGCGGCGAGAGTTGGGATCGTCACTCAAAAAGGACTTAGCGAGGTCATAAGAGAGGAGATCCAAAATCCGCTTTTTAGAAGCCTCTCCATTCTGCTTATTTTTGCGGCTATTGTTATTGGTAACGCCGCCTACGAAGCCGGAAACATTTCGGGTGCTGTTCTGGGCATTTCGGCAGTTCTTCCTGTGCAGGAAATTGGGTCAGGGTTTTTTCAGGTAAATATCTGGAGTGTGGTCATTGGCTTGATCGCCTTCGCTTTACTGGCACTAGGCAATTACAAAGTTCTGGAAAGGGTTTTTATTGTGCTTGTTGCGATCATGAGCATTTCCTTTCTTGTCACCGCGGTTATTACAAAGCCGGACCTCTCCAAGCTGCTTCAGGGCCTTTTCATTCCTCGGAATGGTGGCGCCGGGATCCTTACCGTAATGGCTTTGATAGGGACTACTGTGGTGCCTTACAACCTTTTTCTGCATGCTTCCCTGGTGAGTGAGAAGTGGAAAGACAGAAGTTCCTTAAAGACTGCTCAAAAAGAGCTTTTTTGGAGCATTAGTCTCGGCGGAATTGTTTCTCTCGCTATTGTCATAACAGCAGCTGCTTCGGGAGTGGTTGATGTAAATTCCGCAGCCGATCTGGCTGCCGGGCTCGAACCGATATTTGGGACTTATGCCACCTGGTTCATAGCAATAGGATTGTTTGCTGCGGGAATTTCTTCTTCCATCACTGCACCCCTGGCTGCGGCATACGTGGTTACAGGTTGTATGGGTTGGAAAAAAAGCCTAACTTCAGTAAAGTTCAAAATGGTTTGGGCCATCATCCTTCTTCTGGGAGTGATATTTTCTTCTCTTGGATTACAGCCGGTGGAGATCATCAAATTTGCGCAGGTAGCCAACGGAATACTACTACCCGTTATTGCGGTTTTCCTGCTTTGGGTCGTAAACCGGCGGATACTGATGGGGAGTGCAAAGAATAAACTTCGGGGCAATATCCTGGGCGTTTTGATAATAGCTATCACTATTTTCCTTGGTGCCCGCTCCATTTATACTGTACTTGAAAGTCTATAGCTATGAAAAAGATACACATTAATTGTGATTTGGGGGAAGGAGGGGAGCACGAAAAAGAGCTCATGGCTCTAATTTCGGCCTGTAATATTGCCTGTGGCGGTCATGCAGGCACTTTGGAGACCATGCAGCATACCGTTGATCTTGCTATGGAGCACGGAGTTGAAATAGGTGCCCATCCTTCTTATCCCGATAAGGAGAACTTCGGAAGGGTCTCAATTGACATGGAGCAAAAGGAACTGAAACGCTCTCTTGTAGCTCAGATCATGGGGTTGAAACAGATCACCGAAGCTGAAGGTGCTGTTCTTACTCACGTCAAACCCCACGGCGCTTTATATAACGATGCCCATTCAAATGCTGAAGTTGCTCAAACTATTATCGACGCGATTCTCGAGTTTGGTGATGATCTTGTGCTTTATGCTGCGGAAGGATCAGTCATAAGTGAATTGGCAAAAGGAAAACTAAAGGTGAGATATGAAGCTTTTGCCGATAGGAACTACAATGCCGATGGTACGCTGGTAAGCCGAAAAGAAAGTGGTGCAGTGATCACAAAAAAAGAGCAGGTTTTGGACCACCTTTTCTCGATGATTTCCATCGGAAAAATCACCCCTCAAAAAGGGCAAAATTTCGATACTTTAGCCACCACTTTTTGCCTCCACGGTGACACTCCTAATTCGGTGGAAATCTTGCAATATTTGCATCGGGAATTACCTTCCAGAAATGTCGAAATCTACAAAGCCTGATGGATGAATATCCGAAGATAAAAAGGCTGGGGGAGAGAGCTATCCTGCTCGAATTTGAACCCGAAATATCTCCTGATACACTTAAAAAAGTGCTCGGGGTGAAAAAGTTTTTTCAGGAAAATACACTTAAAGAGAAGGTTGAAATAAGCAACACATACAACTCATTGTTAATCACTTACAATGTGTCAATAGAAGATGTCTATGGTAGTGTTTTAAACCTTAAAGACGACCTTTCTAAGGCGAATAGAAGCTTTAGAATCGTAAGTCGGTTATTTCATATTCCGGTGTGCTACGATGATGTTTTTGCTTTGGATCTGGCTGAGATGGCTGGGTCCAAAAACCTGTCAAAAAAGCAAATAATCGAACTGCATTCTTCTAAGGATTACCTGGTGTATTTTACCGGATTTTTACCCGGATTTCTATACCTCGGCGGCCTTCCAAAAACTCTGCATTTTTCACGTCGAAAACATCCCCGTTCAAAGATTGAAAAAGGGGCAGTTGGAATAGGCGAAAAACAGACAGGAATTTATCCGCAGGAAAGTCCGGGTGGATGGAATATTATTGGCAATTCTCCTGTTCCGCTTTTTGATCCCGCATTGGATCCTCCATGTGAAATTCATGCTGGTGACAGGATAAGATTTTATCCTGTGAGTCTGGAAGAGCACAGGAGGATGAGTAGTGAGGTCAAAAAAGGACTGTACCGGATAAAAAGCGAGGAGTACAATGGCTGAAGTAGAAATCTTACAGGCAGGTTTATTTAGCAGCGTTCAGGACCGAGGGAGGTTTGGCTTCAGGGAATTTGGAGTACCAGCGGGTGGTGCTATGGACCGGCAAGCTGCCGGCATGGCCAATCTTTTGTTAGGGAACCATCCCGACGCTGCCGTGCTGGAGATCACCCTACAGGGGCCAAAAATGCGATTTTTTGCTCCCGCTCAAATTGCAATCACAGGAGCAGGTCTCTCTCCAAAGCTCAATGAAAAGCCTTTAGATAATTACAAGCTCTATAAAGTTGCAGCAGGACAGGTATTATCATTTGGAAAAAGAAATACCGGCTACAGGGCTTATTTGGCCATCAAAGGAGGATTCCAGACCGAACAGGTGATGGGGAGCAGAAGCTGGTCTCCGGGAATAACAGAATTCAGCCGTTTAGAAAAGGGTATGAAACTGGCATTTTTAGAAGGGGATTTATCTTCAGTTTCTTCTTTTTCAGCTGTAAAAGCTGATGATTACCTTACTTCAGGAGTAATAGAGACATTTCCGGGGCCGGAATTTCAGCTATTAAAAGCTTCAGAAAAAGATGCCCTTCAAAAATGGCATTTTTCAGCAGCAAGGGAAAGCAACCGTATGGGAATTCAGTTTCAGGAGAAAATTGAGAACACTCTGGAACCCATTATTACCGGGCCGGTTCTGCCGGGAACTGTGCAGCTAACCCCATCGGGCACTCTTATTGCTTTGATGAGAGACGGGCAAACTACGGGTGGCTATCCCAGGGTTCTTCAATTAAGTGAGGCCGGGATCAATACGCTTGCTCAAAGACTTCCGGGAGAAAAGTTCCGGATTGAATTTCTGGAGTACAAATGATTACTAAAAATAAAGAAGGCGTCATTGTTCAGGTCGCTTGAATATCGGAATATCACTTCTCTTTAGTGGAATTAAGTCAAATAAGTGTAACGAATAAGATCCGCCAAATATAGTTAGCGCTGTAGATCAACTGTGCTGAAATAAAATTGGATCAAAAGCGTCAAAAATTGTAATTTATTGGAAACCAAAAGTTTTCCCTCAAAATGCATTGTTTTTAAAAAGCAGCGGAGAAAGGAATATCTTTGTAAATAAAAATAGCAAGTGATAGAATCTGCAAAAATAGAACTAAGAAACCTGAGCGTCAAGGATTATAAGGAACTTAAGATCTCCATGATCGAGAGCTATGATGCCATGCCGAATGAGTATTGGAGCGAGAAAGAGATCAAGAACCTAATAAAAAAGTTTCCCGATGGCCAGTTTTGTATCATTATTAATGAAAAAATTGCCGGCTGTGCACTTTCAATCATAGTTGACTACAACAAGTTCGACGATAACCACACCTATGAACAGATCACGGGCGGGGAAAATTTTTCAACTCACACAAAGAACGGTGATGTGCTTTACGGGATCGATGTGTTTATACACCCGGAATTCCGCGGGATGCGTCTTGGTCGCCGACTTTATGAAGCAAGAAAGGAACTGTGTGAACAGTTAAACTTAAAATCCATCATTTTTGGAGGCCGCATTCCCAACTATGCCGAATTTGCCGAAGAGCTAACTCCCAAACAATACATCGAAAAAGTAAAGGTCAAGGAGATACATGATCCAGTGCTTTCTTTTCAGCTTTCCAATGATTTTCACGTAAAGAAGGTCATAAAAGGTTACTTGCCCGGAGATCATGAGAGCAAGGAGTTCGCAACTCTCATGGAGTGGAATAATATTTACTACACCAAACCAGATAAACTTATTCATACTCCCAAAACGGTGGTGCGTTTGGGCCTTGTTCAATGGCAAATGCGGTTGTTCAAGGATTTTGATGCCCTGGTATCCCAAATTGAATTCTTTGTAGATGCGGTGAGTGACTACCAGAGTGATTTCATTTTGTTTCCGGAGCTGTTCAACGCGCCGTTAATGGCCGAGTATAATCACCTGAACGAAGCCGAAGCTATACGTTCTCTGGCTTCATATACAGATAAACTGCTGGAGACCTTTGTAGATTTTGCCATTACCTATAACATCAATATTATTACCGGTAGCATGCCGCAGATCATTGGAGAACACATGTATAATGTGGGCTACTTGTGTCGTCGTGACGGCAGCTATGAGCGTTATGAAAAACTTCACATCACTCCGGCCGAAGGTTCTGCCTGGGGGATGAAAGGCGGAAGCCAGGTGAAGACATTTGATACCGACTGCGGAAAAATTGGAGTTCTTATTTGTTATGACGTCGAATTTCCTGAATTGGGGAGGCTGCTTGCAGAGCAGGGGATGAATATCATGTTCGTACCCTTTATGACCGATACCCAGAATGGATATTCCAGGGTTCGTCTGTGCGCCATGAGTCGGGCGATTGAGAATGAGTGCTATGTGGCGATTGCGGGCTCGGTGGGGAATTTGCCTAAGGTAAATAACATGGATATACAGTATGCCCAGAGCGCAGTATTCACGCCATCTGACTTTTCATTTCCTGTAAACGGAATTAAAGCTGAAGCTACTCCTAATACAGAAAGTACTTTGTTAGTGGATGTGGATCTGGATCTCCTCAAAGAGCTGCATAACTTCGGAAGTGTGAGAAACATGAAAGATCGCAGGAAAGACCTCTATTCCCTGAAGCTAAAGAAAAATTAGAGTCTCTTCATCACCTTTTTTATAAGTGGAAGTTTTCCTTTATAGGGAGCATATCGCAGCGGGATATCCAGCCAGGTGGCTCGTTTGCTGATGCTCTTCTTGTGCGTGAAAGTTTCAAAGGAGAATTTGCCGTGGTAGCCGCCATAGCCGCTGCTGCCAACTCCGCCAAACGGCAGATTTTTATTGGCTATATGAACCACCACATCATTGGAAGCACCTCCTCCAAAACGGTACCTTTGAAGAGTTTTTTCTGAAAATTCCTTGTCTTCCGCAAAGACATACAGGGCTAATGGATCTGGATAACGGCTGATGATCTTCTCGATTTCAGGTTCCTCTGAATAGGAGAGGACAGGCAGGATGGGGCCAAAGATCTCATCCTGCATTACTTCAGAGTCAAAGGAAGGCTCATTGATAAGCGTAGGAGCGATGTAATTATCGCCCGGGGAAGTCTCACCACCTGTGATGATTGTTTGTCCTTCCAGCATAGCCTGAAGCCTTTCAAAGTTCTTCCTATTGATGATCCTGGCGTAATCTGGTGACTTCTTTATTTCTTCTCCAAAAGCTGCCTTAATTTCACTTTTTACAGCCTCCGTAAATTCAGTCTTTTTCTTTTTGTCGATCAGGACATAATCGGGGGAGATGCAGGTTTGTCCGGCGTTGATGAATTTTCCCCAAACAATTCTTTTGGCTGCGAGATCTATTTTTGCCGATCTGTGGATGATACAAGGATTCTTCCCACCAAGTTCTAAAGTAGAGGGCGTGAGATTAGGAGCTATTGCTTTGGCTACGATCCGTCCTACCGGCACACTTCCGGTGAAGAAGACGTAATCCCATTTTTGCTCCAGGAGTTCCTGTGAAACTTCCACGCCTCCTAACAACACTGCAGCATGTTCTTCAGGAAAAACTTCAGCAAAGATCTCTTTTGTAAGGCTGGAAGTTGCCGGAGCATACTCACTGGGTTTGATCATCACTGTGTTTCCCGCTGCCAAAGCGCCGATAGCCGGAGAAACACTCAGCTGAAAAGGATAATTCCAGGGCGCCAGGATTAGAACGTTTCCGTAGGGCTGAGGATAAATAAAATCTTTGGAAGGAAAATTAAGAAGCGTGCTTTTTACCTTTTTTGGCTTCGCCCACTTCCTTAATTTTTTGATCGTATACTTGAGTTCGCTAAGGATCAGTGCTGTCTCGGTGGCGTAGGTTTCGAATTCCGGCTTCCGAAAATCAGCAAAAAGTGCAGCAGAGATTTCCTGCTCCTTTGATTCAATGACATTTTTGAGCTTCTTAAGCCTGGCAATTCTTTCAGAAACATCCAAGGTATTACCGGCCTCAAAAAATTCTTTTTGAGAAGCTAGTAATTCCGGAATATTAACTGTCGCTTCGTTCTTTATTTCCTCGGCCATTTCTTTTTCCTGTAAATTACAACTTCTCTTACGAAAGCCGAAATAAAGGTTATTTTATAAAGCTGATAGGCAGACTATAGCTCGAAGGGCGGGGTTCTCCAAAATATCTTGCAGGATTCCATCGCGGCATGTTGCTCAAAACCTGAACGGCTACAGCATTGTACCACCGGGGAGCACCATCAATGATCGTGATCTCGTTAATGGTTCCCTCCTCATTAATGTTGAAAAGAAGTGCAACTTTTACTGTGGTACCAACTTTTTGTTTTTCGGGAATAGGCAGGTTTTCCTTAAGATACGCCTGCATAGCTTCTTTTCCTCCGGGAAATGAGGCAGGGATCCAGTAAGGGAAATGTTCCAGCTCCTGCCCTTGTTCGTTCCATACAGTTCCCGATTTTAATTTGTCTTTTTTGTAGAAATCATGCCTTCTTTTGGATCCGTTTTTCCACCAGGCAATTAATTCCCCGTGTCGCTCATTGTTTCTATACTCAATCTCATACCAGGGCTCTCCTGTGGTATACCAGAATTTGTGTTTTCCCCACTTTATTTCTTTTCCATCCTTAATAGAATAAAATTGTTCAGCCATGATACTGTCATTCATTCTATAGGTTTTTCTATGAAGATCTATTTCTCCAAAGCTGACTTCTTTTTCGACCTTGTAAAAAACTGCGTTTAATGGGTCTGTTGTTTCGTTATAACTGCCGTCCAGATAAATCTTTTCCTGTGCATAGAAAATGCTGCAAGAAAAAATAAGCAGAAGGGTAAAGATGCTTTTCATAAGCTTGATGAATCTATTTTATTTAATCACGGAAGACCAGGGGTATTGAAAGCTTTACCCTTACCGGATCACCATCAATTTTACCCGGCTGCCAGGAAGGCATATTTTTGACGGTGTTATAAGCGGCGAGATTAAGAGCGGGTGAGGTGCTTTCTTCTATTTCGACATCGGTAACAGATCCATCTGTTTCAATTACAAAACCTACTACTACACGTCCCCCGGCTACGCCTTCAGGTTTTGTGGTGTTAGCTACAATGTATTTAATTCTTGCTTTTTCCCCACCCGGAAACTGGGGTCTTTGCATTCGGGGATACCATTCTACCGGATTGCTGTTCATATCCCAGAGATTTTTTTCTTTTAATTTACCTTTTTTATAGACCTCCTTTCTCTTCATCTTACCGTCTTCCCAGTAGGAGATCCAGGGCCCATGAAGTTTTCCTTTCAGGTAGTTGCTTTCCCGGATAAGGCTGCCATCCTGCCTCCACACTTTTTTAGTACCTTCAAGAGTTCTTTCTTCAAAACTGCTGTAGTATTGTTCCAGCCGTTTTTCTCCCGATAAATAATAAAATCTCTCGTATCCTGCATCTGGATTGGCCGCCTCTGTTTCCCTTTCCACGTAATATACAGCTTCTAAAAGATTGATAGTCTCGTGGTAATTTTTATCTGTATAGGTCCTGGTCTGTGAAATCGAACTTAAACTAAAAAGGAGGAGGACAAAGGGGGGTAAAAATCGAGCCATTTTTGATTGAACTTTTCAAGGCTGAAATATAACTGTTTTTGGTAATAAGGTTATTACGGAAAACCGTAAAGAGATATTGTTCATTGACAAGCTTTCCATATTGGATCTATTGGTAGGGGCGCAATGATCTCCAGTTTTTCTTTCTTTACCGGATGCTCAAAAACCAGCTTTCTCGCATGCAGGTGAATACTGCCGTCTTTATTGCTCCGGTCGAAACCGTACTTGAGATCTCCTTTGATCGGGCAGCCGATGGCTGACAGCTGACTTCTAATTTGGTGATGTCTTCCGGTTTGCAGATCGATTTCCAGGAGGAAATAATTATTAAGTTGCTTTAAAAGACGGTACTCTAAAATGGCTTTTTTGGAATCCGGTATTTCCTTAACGTGGGCGTAAGATTTGTTCTGCTTTGGATTGCGTTTCATGAAATGCACGAGCGTATCCTGCTGTTTTGGCGGTGCACTTTTCACTATTGCCCAATAAGTTTTTTTGGCGCCTTTTTCTTTGAAAAGCTTATTGAGGCGGGGTAGTGCTTTTGAGGTTTTAGCGAAAAGTACAATGCCGCTGGTTGGACGATCAAGACGGTGGACCACTCCGAGGTAAACGTTTCCCGGTTTTTCGTACTTGATCTTGATGTATTCCTTCACCACCTCACTTAGCGGTACATCTCCCGTTTTATCGCCCTGTACAATGTCTCCGGGACGTTTGTTCACGATGATCAGGTGATTGTCCTCGTATAGGATTTGCAGGTTATGCGGAGTGGAAATTATCTTATCTGTCAAAAAAGGTAATTTTAGCTGTATTTATACTTTTGGGAAGGAGTCTCTTCAAAGGTAATATCCAGTGAACTCAGGAATTCATTAAGTTCTTTTCTTTGAGTCTTACACACTAATTCTGAATTGATCTTTAGCTTCTTGTCTGATGCATATAATGTATAGTCCCCGGCGAACTTCCTGATCCTTTCTACTTCAGATAGAGAAATAGATTTTGATATCAATCCGCCTCTTATAAGGCTACCGTTATTGAACTTCAAATAAGGCACTTTCAATTGATATATTCCGGTAATCAAGTGGAGCAGGCCAACAACTATAAAGCCATAGCGGAGAAAATTATAGGGCCCACTAAGGGCGAAGTAGATACCTGAAATGAAAAAAAGCGAACCCAGGATCAACTCCTTCCAAATTAACGTTTTTCGGTACTTGACAGTCATATTGTAGGTTTTTCAGCAGTCACAGAAAAAGAATTTTTATCCGGTTCCATATCTAATGAAGCCAAAAACTCTTTAAATGCAGGAAAGTCTTCTTTGTTGATTAGCTTCGTGCTGACTGTTAGCTCTTTATGAGGTGTCAAAAAGGTGATTTCGTCTGTAAAACTTTTGATTCGAGAAACCTGGCTGAGATCAAGCTTTTTTTTTCCTCCAGGCACAAAACAAGTAAGAATTTTACCTTCTATTCTTAAATACTGAAATCTCCATTTATAAAAGCCTGACCCCAGGTAGAGAATTCCTAAAGCTGTAAAAAGATATTTAAAGATATCAGAGTTGAAGATCATCCCTAAGATTCCGGTAAGCAGGTACAATGAACCAACTATAAAATCTGCTAAAAGATGCCTTCTCGTATATCTTACTATCATTGTTTAATAGTTACTGTATTGGACCAACCGGTAAAAGGGTTCTCCCGGCGATCGAGCTGCAGGGAACCTAATTCCCGGTAGAGATCTCTTATCGATTCTTTATCGATCACCGAGGTGTTGATGCTGAGATTCTTTTCGGGAGTAGCTAATTTGATCCGGCCCGGCTGAGATTTTATACTGGTAACCTTATCGAGGTCCAGGGTTGTCCAACTAAACGCATATTTACTAAGTTTTCCATCTACAATAGTTAGATATCCAAATTTGACTTCAACAAAGAAACTAAAAACCAGTAATACGCCTAAAATCAGCTGGACGTAATGGACAAAATCTGCTGTTCCTTCAAAAGCTTTTAAGGCTCCAAAAATGGCACATGTCGCTCCCAAAGTTCCATTTAAAAAAACTCTACTTTTTGAATACCTTATCTTCATCCAAGATAACTTCGTACTTCTAATTTCTAAAATTCAACTTCTAATATTGTTCCTCATCCGAGGGGAAATTCCTGCTCTTCACATCATCCCTGTACTGCTCGAAAGCCTTTGTCATTTCTGAATAAAGATCCAGGTATCTTCTCAAGAACCGCGGATTAAATTCATGGGTCATCCCAATCATATCGTGAACTACTAAAACCTGTCCGTCAACGCCGTTTCCTGCACCAATTCCAATGACAGGGATTGTTAGACTTTCAGCTACTTCTTTTGCCAGTTTTGCCGGAACTTTTTCAAGAACCAAAGCAAAACATCCCGCTTTTTCAAGCATTAAAGCATCGTTCTTCAGTTTTTCCGCTTCGGCTTCTTCTTTAGCTCTTACTGTGTATGTTCCAAATTTGTAAATCGACTGCGGAGTCAAGCCAAGGTGTCCCATCACCGGAATTCCGGCATTAAGAATTCGTTTAACTGAATCCTTTATTTCTTTTCCGCCTTCCAGCTTTACTGCGTGTCCGCCGCTTTCTTTCATGATCCTTATCGCAGAACGCAAAGCTTCTTTGGGATCACTTTGATAACTTCCGAAGGGAAGATCGACCACCACAAGCGCCCGATCTACAGCCCGAACCACACTTGCAGCGTGGTAGATCATCTGGTCAAGGGTAATTGGAAGCGTGGTTTCATGTCCTGCCATTACATTACTTGCCGAATCACCTACCAGGATCACATCTATGCCGGCCCCATCCACGATTTTGGCCATTGAAAAATCATAGGAAGTAAGCATGGAGATCTTTTCTCCATTTGATTTCATTTCAACAAGAGATTTTGTGGTAATACGCTTGTATTCTTTCTTAGCGACTGACATAGGGTAAAAATTAAATTCAGGTAAAAGTACTAAATTACCTGCAAAACCATGATGATATGAAAACACTTATCACAAGTGCTGTTTTTCTCCTTTTTGGAATCTTTGCAAGTGCACAGAATTCTTCTGAGGAAGAAAAAATAAAGAAGGTTGTAAATACCTTTTTTGAGGGCTTCCACGCCAGGGATTCCCTTATTATGAAATCTGTATTTCATAAAGAGCCTGTGGTGCAGACCATAGCTAAAACTAAGGAAGGTGATACCAAGCTGGTCCATGAGGAATTGGCGAAAGTCTTAAAAGGTATAGTTTCTATCCCGCTGGAGACTTCTTTTAAAGAAGTGCTGCATGATTACGTGATCAAAATAGACGGAGACATGGCTAATGCCTGGACGCCTTACTCATTTTTTCTTAATGACGCTTTTAGCCACTGTGGCGTAAACAACTTTCAACTTCTGAAGCAAAAAGGAGAATGGAAGATCATTTACCTCATAGACACCAGAAGGAGAGAGGGATGTGATGAGAAGAAACTTAAATAGCATGGAAACACAGAGGTTAAAACAAGAGTTTTCCCAGCTCTATGATGGGGACCCATGGATTGATGAAAACCTGAAGCAAACGCTTAAAGGGATTTCTGCGGAAAAAGCGCGTAAAAAAATTGCTGAAGGCCGGAATTCGATCTGGCAAATTGTCGTTCATATCATCGAGTGGCGACGTATGATCCTGAAGCGCCTGAACGGAAATATTATTTCGGTGCCTGAAGATAATTTTATTCGTGAAACTTTAGATACATCTGAGGAAGCCTGGAAAAAGACCCTGCAAGAACTGGAGCAATCACAACAGGAGTGGCTGGAATTCTTTGATAACTTAAAAGATGAAGACCTCGAAAAAACTTATCCGGGGAATGATCAGCGGTATTATTATTTGATTCAGGGGATAATCCAACATGATGCTTATCATTTGGGGCAGATCGTGCTGTTGTCGAAACTGGAATATTAGGTTAGGGATAATTTAGTTCCGCTTCGCGGGTGTAGCGCCTGACCACCCCGTCAGGCTATCGCCTGCCACCCCTCCTTGAAAAAAGGAGGGGAGCTATTCGAGACATTCGCTGCGCGAAACCCTCCACAAGTGGAGGGAGTTCAAGTTTATAATTCCGCTGCGCGTTCACTCTCTTCGAGAGGAAAGAGGTTTCAAATTTGAATTCTGCTTTGCATTCCTTCAACCTTTGACAGAAGGAGATGTAAGACCTATATTAGCTTTTGCAGGTAATATCCAGAAGAATGGATTTTTGGGTCACAGCTCCTGCCGAAGGCAGGAAGTCACCTGTGACTTCAAGGTGTTCCCCTCCTTTTTTCAAGGAGGGGTGCCCGGAGGGCGGGGTGGTCCTAGCAGTCACTCAAACTCACTCTCACCGCCAATCCGCCTTCCGAAGTTTCTTTATACTTCGAATTCATGTCTTTTGCTGTTTCCCACATAGTTTCGATGACCTTGTCAAGTGGAACTTTGGCGTGGATAAGATCTGCATCCAATGCCATTTCAGCGGCGTTAATGGCTTTGATGGCACCCATGGAATTTCTTTCGATACAGGGAATCTGAACGAGTCCGGCGATGGGGTCGCAGGTGAGGCCAAGGTGGTGTTCCATGGCAATCTCGCTGGCCATCATGACTTGTTCGGGAGTACCTCCCATAACTTCGGTTAAAGCTCCGGCGGCCATAGAGGAAGAAACACCAATTTCTGCCTGGCAACCTCCCATTGCGGCAGATATAGTTGCTCCTTTCTTGAATAAACTGCCAATTTCTCCGGCCACTAAAAGGAACTGCTTGATCTTTTCGAATCCGGCATCGTGATTTTCAATGGTGAGATAGTACATCAATACCGCTGGAATTACTCCGGCACTTCCATTTGTAGGTGCTGTTACTACGCGGCCTAAAGAGGCATTAACTTCATTTACCCCCAGGGCAAAGCAACTAACCCACTTCAGGATAGAACGGAATTTCACTTCGGTATTTCTTATGGCTTCAATCCATTCTTCCTTAGTGTCATATTTTGAATCCCCTATAAGTTTCTTATGAGAATCGGGAGCACGGCGGCGCACGTTCAATCCGCCGGGAAGAGTTCCTTCGGTGTGGCAGCCCAAATACATGGATTCCAGCATCACGTCCCACACAGCCTTTAATCCGGCGTCTATTTCTTCTTCGGTACGAAGGGATTTTTCATTTTCGTAAACTATTTCAGAGATCTTCTTGTTCTCCTGCTTACAAAATGCTGCCAGATCTGTTCCCTTTACAATAGGGAACGGAAATTCTTTGAACTTCTTTAGCTGCTTCTTGGCGTTTTTGCGTTCTTCCTTTACTACGAATCCGCCGCCGATGGAGTAGAAAGTGGAGGAGGTGGTTTTTCCTGAGGAAAGGAGGGCGGTGAATTTCATTCCGTTGGGATGGAACGGCAGGAATTTCCTATTAAAGACGATATCGTTTTCGAGGTCGAAGTCAATACTGCGTTCGCCATTCAGGTTAAGGCGGTGAAAAGTCCGGATGTTATTGATTTCAGGATCAATATTTTCTACGGGAACAGTGACAGGATCATAACCCAATAGACCCAGCACCGAAGCCAGATCTGTAGCGTGGCCTTTTCCGGTAAGGGAAAGAGACCCGTAAAGATTTACGGTTACCTTTTCGACCTGGTCAAATTTCCCCGATTGCTTTAATTCCCCGACCCATCTTTCGGCAGCCCGCCATGGACCCAGGGTATGTGAGCTGGAAGGACCAACTCCTATTTTAAGCATGTCAAAAACGCTGATACTCTCCATTCTCAATCTTTAGCGCGCAAAGGTAATAATCCATTCAGCATTTTCAGAATAAAAATCCTTGCCAAAATTTGTAGCATTTGCCGACCTTCAGGTGTCAAAAATGACATCCTGTCATATAATTTCTGCTGGCATAATGATTGACTTTAAGTGGTTGTTCAAAAAAAAATCAGAAATAATAAATAACAACCTATAGAATTATGAGTAAAATAATTGGAATCGACTTAGGTACTACCAACTCCTGTGTTGCCGTAATGGAAGGTAACGAGCCAACGGTAATACCTAACGCCGAAGGAAAAAGAACTACTCCTTCTGTAATTGCTTTTGTAGAAGGAGGCGAAATAAAAGTAGGGGATCCTGCAAAGCGCCAGGCTGTGACCAACCCGCAAAAAACTATTTCCTCTATCAAGAGGTTCATGGGTAACAAATATTCCGAAGTTTCTAAAGAAGCCGGAAGGGTTCCTTATAAAGTAGTAAAAGGTGATAATGATACTCCGCGTGTGGAGATCGACGGACGTAAGTATACTCCGCAGGAACTTTCTGCGATGGTGCTTCAGAAAATGAAGAAAACTGCCGAAGATTATCTTGGACAGGATGTTAATGAAGCCGTAATTACCGTACCGGCTTACTTTAATGACTCTCAGCGTCAGGCTACAAAAGAAGCCGGGGAGATTGCTGGTCTTAAAGTAAGACGTATTATTAACGAGCCAACTGCAGCTGCACTGGCTTACGGACTTGACAAAAAATCTCAGGATCAAAAGATTGCTGTTTATGACCTTGGTGGTGGTACCTTCGATATCTCTATCCTTGAATTAGGAGACGGAGTATTTGAAGTACTTTCTACAAATGGTGATACTCACCTTGGAGGTGATGATTTTGATGAGGTGATCATCGACTATCTTGCCGATACTTTCCAGAAAGCTGAGGATATCGACTTGAGAAAAGATCCTATGGCACTTCAGCGTTTGAAAGAAGCTGCAGAAAAAGCTAAAATTGAGCTTTCCTCTTCTTCTCAAACTGAAATTAACCTGCCATACGTAACTGCTACGGCTAGCGGACCTAAGCACCTTGTAGAAACTCTTACAAGATCTAAATTCGAGCAACTTGCCGATAACCTTGTGAAGCGTTCTATGGATCCGGTTCAAAAAGCACTTAGCGATGCAGGTCTTTCAAAAAGTGATATCGACGAGGTAATTCTTGTTGGTGGATCAACCCGTATTCCTAAGATCCAGGAAGAAGTTGAGAAGTTCTTTGGTAAGAAACCATCTAAAGGTGTAAACCCTGATGAGGTTGTGGCCATTGGTGCTGCGATCCAGGGTGGTGTATTGACAGGAGATGTGAAAGACGTATTGCTTCTAGATGTAACTCCGCTGTCTCTTGGTATTGAAACTATGGGAGGTGTAATGACTAAACTTATCGAGTCTAACACAACTATCCCAACTAAGAAATCACAGGTATTCTCTACTGCGGCCGACAATCAGCCATCTGTTGAGATCCACGTGTTACAGGGTGAGCGCCCAATGGCTGCCGATAACAAAACTATTGGTAGATTCCACCTTGACGGAATTCCACCGGCACCAAGAGGAACACCTCAAATTGAAGTGACCTTTGACATTGATGCTAACGGTATTATCAAAGTAAGCGCTACAGATAAAGCTACCGGTAAATCTCAGGATATTAGAATCGAGGCCTCTTCCGGTCTTACCGAAGAAGAGATCCAAAAGATGAAGCAGGAAGCTGAAGCGAATGCTGAAAGCGATAAAAAAGCCAAAGAAAAAGTAGATAAGCTGAATGAAGCTGATGCTATGATCTTCCAGACTGAAAAGCAGCTGAAAGAATTTGGAGATAAACTTTCTGATGATAAGAAGAAGCCAATCGAAGATGCTTTGGAAGAGCTGAAGAAAGCTTATGAAACTAAAGAAGTAGAAACTATTCAGCCGGCATTGGATAAAATCAATGAGGCATGGAAAGTCGCTTCTGAAGAAATGTACAAAGCACAAGCCGAAGCCGGCGGACAACCTGGTGGCCCTGAAGGTGGACCTGGAGCGGGAGCTCAGGGTTCAACCGGAGGACAAGCCGGAGGTGACGCCAAGCAAGGTGACGATGTAGAAGACGTTGACTTCGAAGAAGTAAAATAAACCCCTGCCTGCCGGCAGGCAGGTTTCTAACCTCCCCTTAGTGAGGGAGGATTTTGGAGAGAATATAAAAGCGCTGTCAAATTTGGCAGCGCTTTTTTGTTTTAGGATAATTTAGAGCAGCACCTTTTTAAAATGGAGAAGAGCTAGTGTCTCTTTTATGACTGACTAAGGAAGAAGTACTCTATGTTTTGAATAAATTGTCACCTTATTTGATGCAATACGCAACCTTTTATGGATTTTGAGTCATCTTAGTAAAAGCCGACATGAAAAAAATAACCTTTACGTTGTTTCTATATACAATTTTGGTCTCCTGCAGTGGTAGTGATGATGAAGTAATAGACAGCTCAGCATTAATATTGCAAAATGCATGTACGGGAGAAAATCCTGTAGAACTTGAGTGGTTTCAAAATTTAATAGCAGAGCTGGGGTGCGGAGAATACTCCTGTAGAGTTTCTATTCTAAAAACAACTTACGAGGGAGAGACAGTTTTTTATAAACAGGTGACAGATCCACTTTGCAATGCTGTAAATGAAATAGACCTGTATAATTGTAAAGGGGAAATAATTGAAGAATTCGATCCCGAAGAGAGCAGGGAATTTATAAATAACCGGGGAAGTGAGGCAGAGGAAATTTTCTTTTGTAATGAATAGATCCTGAAACCGGTTCAGGATGACGGCACTTAGAAAGTCTTTAATCTTGGCTCTTGGCTCTTGATTCTTGTCTCTTGTCTCTTGATTCCTGGCTCTTGGTTCTTGCCTTTTGCCTTTTGCCTTTTGTTTCTAACAGCCGGAGCGGTCAGCAAAACACTATTCCTCCACAAGTCTACCAATCACATCCTTATTCACCTCATGCCCTCCATCAAAAGGAATAAAATTCAAATTCTTCGGAAATAATTCCCTGATCCTTTTTTCCTCCGACTCCAGAAATTCTTTGTTGACAAAGGGATCTTCAGTTCCATAGACGAAGGAGATCTGTGTTTCTTTTAAAAAGATAAAATCTTCCGGCTTAAGTTCTTTGGGTAAGCGACCGGAATTCAGGATGAGCTTGGAGCAATTGATCTGGCGCCGGGCGATCCAGCGGGTGACGATGGAGACGCCCTGGGAGTAGCCGAAAAGGATTAGGTTTTTGGCATTTTTGAGACCTTCCTGTTCGTATAGTTCATCCAGGTATGCCAGCACGTTCTGTATCTCCAGTTCAGTATTTTCACGGGTTGCCCAGGAGGCGCCAACGTGCTCATATTTTTCGTTGAGATAGTATTTTGAAGGCGCCTGTGGCGCGATTATATAATTCTTCTCCTGGGTAAGGTGGCGAAAGTATTTTAGAAAATAGCGACTTAGGTAACCAATTCCGTGGAAAACCACCCAGACGTTTTCAGTTTTGTCAGTGAAAGCATTTAATGTGCTATAGGTATTTGTGGTGCGATAAGAAACCTGCTTTTCATCCATATTATCGGGTGGTTTTGTACTTTTACAAAGAAACCAATCTATTTGCTATGACCAAAGAGGAAATTCTTGAGCTGTCGAAGAAAGTATCGAAGAACACGCTCATGGAAACTCTTGATATTGAATTTACTGAAGTGGGGGAGGATTACCTGGTGGCCAAAATGCCTGTGACCTCTAAAGTTCATCAACCAGACGGAGTATTACACGGCGGTGCTACCGTTGCGCTGGCCGAAAGCGTGGGCAGTCTTGCCAGTTATGTCTTTTTGAACACAGATGAGTTTTTCGTCCGCGGGATCGAGATCTCTGCCAATCATTTAAAAAGTATTTCTGAAGGTTTTGTTTATGCAAAAGCTACATATCTTCATAAAGGCCGCACCACACAACTCTGGAACATCAGGATCACCGATGAAGCTGAAAACCTGATTTCTGTAGTGAAGCTTACGACCATTACACTTCCGAAAAAGAAAACCAATGCCTGAAGCCGATTTTTTTCAAAAACTGGAGGCTCAGTATTTGCAAAACCTGCCTTTTGTGGCTTATCGTAAGCCTGTCATAGGGAGAAGTTCAGGAGAAGTAACAGCTTTTTTACAACAGGACGACCAGTTAATTTATACTGAAGACTTCAGCGAAAGCGGGTTTGTTTTTGCCCCTTTTGACACCTCAGAAATAAAAGCTATTCTTTTTCCTGAAAATGCTTCGGAAAATTTCATTTTTGAGCAGGTAGTTTCTGAAGGATTTCCGACTCCCGTTACCTTTCAAAAAAGGCAAAATCCGGAAGAAAAAAGGTCGGTTCATGTTGAGCTGGTGAAGAAAGCAGTTGAGGCTTTAAAAGCCGGAGAAATGGAGAAGGTGGTGCTCTCCCGGAAGGAAATGGTGAAACTGGATGATCCTAATCCGCTGAAGCTGTTCAATGAATTGCTTAAAACTTATTCCGCAGCTTTTGTCTATTGCTGGTTTCACCCGAAGGTCGGCTGCTGGCTTGGCGCAACGCCGGAAACGCTGCTGAAAATTGAAGGCAGTCGCTTTAAAACCATGGCCCTGGCCGGTACGCAGAAATATTCTGGAACCATCGACGTAAACTGGGGCGAAAAGGAGCAGCAGGAGCAGCAATTTGTGACTGACTCCATTGTGGAGAGCCTAAAATCTTCGAGTGTGGAAGATCTGGTAATATCAGATCCTCATACCGCCAGGGCAGGAAATCTTTTGCACCTGAGGACGGACATTATAGGGAAAATTTCAAATTCCAGGAACGAAATTCCAAATTTTAGTATTAAAAATATAGTATCTGCCCTTCATCCAACTCCGGCGGTATGCGGACTTCCGAAGGAAAAAGCAAAAGAATTCATTCTTTCAGAAGAAAATTATAAGAGGGAATTCTACACGGGATTTCTTGGAGAAATTAATGTTCAGAAAAATGTACAGCGAAGTCGAACAAGAAGAAATGTAGAAAACCTCGCTTATAGAGCGGTAAAAATAGAAACCGATCTTTACGTAAATCTCCGCTGTATGAAGATTGAAGAAGAAAAGGCGGTGCTGTTTGTTGGCGGAGGGATCACCAAAGATTCCGTGGCCGAAGATGAGTGGCAGGAGACGGTGAATAAGGCGGAGACGATGAAAAGAGTGCTGTTTAAGTAAATTCTTAAATTTGGATAAAAATATATTTTCCGTTTAAGATTAGACCTCACAGGTTTCCAAAACCTGTGAGGTCTTGTTGCGGAGGAAAAACCTTTGAAATTTGAAACACCCAAATATACCGGTCGCAAGATCTATAGTCGCACTATGTGAAGCCAAGGGAATTCATCATGTGGTGATCTCTCCCGGCTCCAGAAATGCGCCATTGACCAACGGATTCGTACATCATCCAAATATTAAAACCTACAGCGTAGTCGACGAACGCTGTGCTGCTTTTGTGGCTATTGGTATGGCGCAGCAACTGCAGAAACCGGTAGCGGTGGTCTGCACTTCCGGATCGGCATTGCTCAACTATTATCCGGCAGTGGCGGAGGCTTTTTACAGCGACATTCCGCTCGTTGTGATCTCTGCTGATAGGCCAATCGAGCGCATAGATATTGGCGACGGACAAACTATTCGTCAAAAGAACATTTTTGAGAACCATATTTTGTACTCGGCTAATCTGCATTCTGAATTGGTTTTGGAGAATGAGGCCACTGATAAAAAACTTCAGCAGAAGCAGTTTGAATCTCAGAAGCATAACGAGCGGGAGATCAATCTGGCCCTAAACAAAGCGGTAGAGGAGAAGGGGCCGGTGCATATAAACGTGCCGTTCTACGAGCCGCTCTATGGAACTGTTGAGGATGTGGAGGTGAATCCTATCCAGATACTTCCGGAGATCATTGAAAGAACCTACTCAAAAAAGCAGTTGAAAGCTTATGCCGATCTTTGGAACAAGGCTGCGAGAAAAATGGTGATCATTGGGGTTTCTCCGCCAAATGCAGTGGAGCAGGAGTTTTTAGATCGTTTGGCTAATGATCCTTCTGTCATTGTTTTTACTGAAACTACCTCCAATGTGCACCAGGAAAACTTCTTCACTCGAATTGATACCATTGTAGGTCCCATTGAAAAAGATGAGAACCGGGAGCAGCTCTTTGACAATCTGCAGCCGGAAATTCTCCTCACCTTCGGAGGAATGATCGTTTCCAAAAAGATCAAGGCCTTTCTTCGGAATTATCAACCGAAACAGCATTGGCATGTGGATCCAAAAAAGGCATATAATACCTTCTTTTGTCTGAATAAGCATTTCGAAACTTCGGTCAATTCGTTTTTCGGTCAGTTCTTGCCGCTTACCGGGATTTCAGAAAGTAATTATGCCGAGTACTGGCAGGAGGTAAGGAGCAGGAGGAAAGTGAAGCATGAGGATTACATGGGAAGGATTCCTTATTCAGATCTTAAGGCTATGCAGCTTATTTGTCCGGCAGTGCCCGAAAATTACATTCTTCACCTCGGCAATAGTTCTGTTATAAGATATGCCCAGCTCTTTAGATGGAAAGAAAGCCTGAAGATCTACTGTAACCGCGGGACCAGCGGGATTGACGGCAGTATTTCGACTTCGGTAGGGGCTGCGATGATCTCAAAAGAGCCGGTGTTGATGGTCACAGGAGATCTCAGCTTTTTCTACGACAGCAATGCATTGTGGAACAAAAATATTCCGAATAATTTCAGGATCATTATACTCAATAACCAGGGTGGCGGAATTTTCAGGATACTCCCGGGGGAAAAGAACACTGAAACTTTTGACAAGTATTTTGAGACAGTACATGATCTCAATGCTAAACCGGTTTGTGACCTGTACGGTTTTGAATATACTTCAGCTAAAACTTCCGAAGAAATAGAACAACAATTAAACAGCTTTTTTGACACTTCAGAAAAGCCGAAGGTTCTGGAGATCTTCACTCCGCGAAAAGTAAATGATGAGGTGTTGCTGGAATATTTCAGCTTCGTGAAATAGCCATTTATTATAAGTAACTTTGCCAAAAATTTGATTTTATGCTTGCCATTGGAGAATATCACACCCTCAAGATCGATCGCGATACAGAACCCGGACTTTTTCTTAAAGATGATGACGGGAATGAGGTATTGTTACCGAATAAATACAAACCAGCGACTTTTGAAATTGGGGATGAAATAAAAGTTTTCGTTTATCTGGATCACGAGGAGCGACCGGTGGCAACAACCTTGAGACCTTTTGTAAAGCTGGATGAATTTGGCTTTTTGAAATGTGTAGAGGTGAGTGAAATTGGTGCTTTTATGGATTGGGGACTTGAAAAACATCTTTTTGTGCCCTTTAAGGAACAGGCAGTAAAGATGCGCCAGGGAGAGCGCTATCTCATTTTCTGCTATCTCGACGAACTTACAGACAGGTTGGTTGGATCAAGTAAAGTAGATGCCTTCCTTGATAACTCCCAGTTAACGGTGGAAGCATACGAAGAGGTGGATTTGATCATTGCCAATCCAACTGAACTTGGCTGGAATGTGATTGTCAATGAGATCCATAAAGGACTGCTGTACAAGGATGATGTATTTCAAAAATTGCACGTAGGTGACAGACTTAAAGGATTTGTAAAGAAAACCCGCCCCGACGGGAAAATTGATATCACATTGCAACGTCCCGGATATCGTAGTATTGAACCTAATGCTCAGGAACTTCTAACGCTGCTTGAAATAAAAGGAGGTTTTTTACCGCTCACAGATAAATCTTCTCCACAAGAAGTTCAAAAAGAGGTGCAAATGAGCAAAAAGAGCTTTAAGCGTGCATTAGGAAACCTTTACAAACAACGGAAGGTCGAGATAAAGGAAAACGGAATTTATCTCAATTAAGGGCTGTAATAGACGTTAGGGGAAATATATCCTCTTCCGGAATAAGGTGAATAATTGCGCCGGAACAGCGGGGTCTGCATTTCTTCATAAGCAGGAATTTTCTTTTGTCCGGTATAAATATCGAAGTTTGAACTGCGGTCGCGCATCCTAATGTCGTTGGTGATCTCAATGAGGGCCTTTTCCCCGGTGCTCACATCTGGCATTGGGGAATCGAGATCAACTGAGCCCTTCTCCTTTTCGTAGCGTTTTCTTTCCATCATCGCAATAAGGTTCACCTGTCTTTTAACCTCTTTCCTGGTAAAATCTACTTCTCTAATAGTAAATTCTCTTTCCGGAAGCTGGGGCAAAGGCAAAGCAAGACTCGGTCTTACCTCCTTCAAACCTATTGTGATCTCCTCAAATGGCGAAAATTCCAGTTGCTTAAAGACTTCACTGTACCCAGCATCGGCAGAAAATTCCTGAGCATACCCGCTTACACCAAAAAGGATCAAAGAAAGAAGGAAGAGTTTTTTCATATTTAGTGTTTGTGGCTAAGAATCAAAAACCGTACAAATTTAATAAAGGCGATGCCTGCTCTTGATTTTTTCTATTGTAAATGCGTTTTAAGCTATGGCCAGGTTAAATCTTTGAAGACTAAATTAAACTATTATTTTTGCTGCTAACAATAAAACCTTCTTTATGAAAAAAGTATTATGCGTGGTATTTCTGATGTTTATGGGATTTCAGTCTCAGGCTCAGGTAAAAAATGACGTTCAGAAAAAAGCCGTTGAACTAATTAAAATGACTTCGGGCCAACAATTCGATATTATACTGGAACCTATCGTCAAAATGATGCCCGAAGAAAATAGAGAGGCATTTAAAAAGGAAATGATGACAAGCCTGGAAGATATTTACACCAAATTGGCTCAGGTATATATTGAAGAATTCACAGAAGCTGAAATTGATGAGATTCTTGCTTTTTATCAAACTCCGGTAGGGGAAAAGATGAGGGCCATTACTCCAGAGCTTACCAGAAAAGGTATGGAAATAGGTCAGCAGTGGGGGCAGGAGCTGCAGCCTATAATGATGAAATACATGCAGCAGTAAATGTTTGCCATATTTTTAGAAAAGTCCGTCCTCTAACGACGGACTTTTTTATTGGCCTTTCTTGTGGGAAAACCATATTTTTACTGAAATTAACTTACTATGACTACTATTAATTGGCAAACGGCTAAAGAATACGAAGATATTACCTATAAAAAGAGCAATGGAGTTGCGCGAATAGCTTTTAACCGACCTGAAGTGCGTAATGCCTTTAGGCCAAAAACTACCAGTGAGCTGTATGATGCTTTTTACGATGCTCAGGAAGATACATCTATTGGAGTAGTGCTTCTTTCTGCTGAAGGACCTTCTCCTAAGGACGGGGTTTACAGCTTTTGCAGCGGGGGAGATCAAAGAGCCCGGGGGCATCAGGGATATGTAGGCGAGGACGGTATGCATCGGTTAAACATCCTGGAAGTGCAGCGATTAATAAGGTTCATGCCTAAAGCAGTTATTGCCGTTGTTCCGGGTTGGGCTGTAGGTGGCGGCCACAGTCTTCATGTGGTTTGTGACCTTACATTGGCCAGTAAAGAACATGCTATCTTTAAGCAGACCGATGCCGATGTAACCAGCTTCGATGGCGGGTACGGTTCAGCTTACCTCGCGAAAATGGTGGGGCAAAAAAAAGCCCGGGAGATCTTCTTTTTAGGAAGGAATTATTCGGCTCAGGAAGCTTTTGAAATGGGGATGGTCAATGCCGTTGTACCGCACGATGAATTGGAAAATACAGCTTACGAATGGGCGCAGGAGATCCTTGCAAAGTCTCCAACTTCTATCAAGATGTTGAAATTCGCGATGAACCTAACAGACGATGGTATGGTAGGGCAACAAGTCTTTGCCGGAGAAGCAACCCGGTTGGCCTATATGACCGATGAAGCAAAAGAAGGGCGTAATGCCTTTTTAGAAAAGAGAAAACCAAACTTCGATAAGAAATGGATTCCTTAGAAGCAGAGCGATTCTCTAACTTTCAGCTGGAGGTAGAATCCCTTCCAAAGCTTGAGGAGGTAAAACTGCAACCGATCTCCAGGAAGTACCTGGTGAAATTGCAGGTGGGAACAGTTACTTCTTTCCTGTTCTTCACAATTGGGCTTGTAGTGGCATTTTATTTTTCACCTCCACAGGTCCACAAGTGGCTTTGGTGGGGAGTGGCTTTCCTGGCAGTTATCCTTGCATGGACATTTTTTAACAATGTCATGTATATTAGGAGAAGTGGTTATGGTTTAAGGGAGCAGGATATTATTTTCAAGAGAGGCTTTTTATTTGAACGCACTACTGTTGTTCCTTTCAACAGGATTCAGCATGTTTCGGTTGAACGTTCCTTTTTGGATAAAATGCTGAATATTGCCACTGTAAAAGTATTTACAGCGGGGGGATCTGGAAGTGATATCAGCGTTCCCGGTCTTGATCCTGCAACAGCTACCTCTGTAAAAGAGGAAATTTCTTCCCGAATCTATAAACATGCCTGATTTCAGTTTTGCACAGCCTCAACGGCAATCTGTAGTAGGTCTCGTCCTAATATTTGCTACCTCTCTTTACCACATAGCCCGAAACCTTTGGGTTATGGTGATCTACTTTGCTATTGGAGAATTTAGTCCCCGAACCCTTTTTTTGGCGGGTGCTGCGCTCATCCTTATCCTTTTACTGAGTCTCGCCTATAGCATTCTTTATTTTCTGAATTTCAAATTCCACATCGATGAAAAGAAGGAGGAGTTTGTGCTCCAAAAAGGCGTTTTTTCAACTGATACTATCAACCTTCCTTTCAGGAAGATCCAGCAGGTAAACTTTAAAAGAAATATTCTACAGAGGGTTATTGGGGTCTATAGCGTAGTTGTGGAAACTGCCGGAAGTCAGGAAAAAGAAGTGGAGATTAGAGCCCTTAGTCAGGAGAAGGCGAATTCCCTTGCTGAAAAATTAATGGCACATGCCGAAGAAGAAAGAAAACAGCCACAGGAGGAAGAAGAATGCGTTGTGGAATCTGAAGACTATATTACTTCTAAAGCTGTTCCAGAATGGGAGCATAAGGTTAGCCTCTTCACCCTTTTTAAACTGGGTTTAACCTCCAATTATTTACGGGGAGTTGGGATCATAATAGCTTTTTATTTTACACTTAGAGAGCAGTTTATGTTCAATGAGGAACTATCCTCTCAACTCGGGGAGCCAGAAATGTTTTGGGCTCAGGGGAAATTCATGCTTATCATCTTTCTTCTTTTAGTAGGAATGATTATTACTGTTGGGGAAACGGTCATTAAATATTTTGATCTGCATTTAAAAAAGTTCAGGGATACTTTGCAGGTAGAAATGGGACTTAGAAATAATACAAGAGTAAATCTTCGTGCCAGTAGAATTCAGCTTTTACAGGTACTCACAAATCCTATTCAGCAAAAAATGGACCTTTATCAGGTTAAAATTTCATTGGCCAGCAGTGAAAATGACCTGGAAAAGAATCAGATTAAAGTAGTTGGCTTACCTCCAGATGTTGTGTCCCAAGTCAAAAAGTATTTCTACAAAAGCAGTATAGAGGAGGATTTTTTCATTCTGCCAAGCAAATTCTTATTGTGGCGTAAGATCTCCAGAGGAATGATTCCTCTGGTAATTATTTCAGGCCTTTTATTTTTTTATGCTCAACTCATCACAGTCGCCTGGTTTGCAGCCATTGCATTTGTATATATTCTTTTGGTTGCAACATATAATTACTTCTACTTTAGAAAATTAAAATTGGGGATTTCCAGGGATTTTCTCATTAAACACTCCGGTGTTTGGCTACAGAAGGAGGAGTATCTGGAGATGTTCAGGTTGCAGTCGGTTTCTATGAGTCAGCCATTGTGGTACAGGAGAAGGGGACTTATTAACCTTACTTTTCACTCAGCCGGAGGGGATGTGCACTTTCCCATGGTGTATAAATCCCGGGTGCAGCCTTTGATCAACTACCTGCTCTTCAAAATTGAAAGTACAAATAGGCCCTGGATGTAATTTCTTTGAACATTCACCCCTCAAAAATGCCTTTTTTTACTGGTCTTCTTCCGTAAATGTAAAAAATCTTCAGGATTTACAATAATTACAAGTAACTGAAAATAAATGAGTTAAAACTATGAATAATATCTCGAAATTCCTTTAAATTTCAGGAAAACATGGAGCTATGAAAAAAAACTACACTCACTTAATTTTTCTTCTTTTTTGTTTGCTGTTGATATCCTGCAGTATTGAAACTGTTCGTGAAAATGTGAACATTGAAGGAGAACATGGGTTCAACTTTATGGAAAGTAAACAGGAATGGGATGAACTGAAAACTAAAAACGAAAATTCCTATTTCTATATTTTTCTTGAGCAGTCGTTTACCGGAATCGGCAGTGAGACCAAAATAACTGTAGAGAGAGGAAAAGTAATCTCACGACATTACGAAGCTTATGTGATCTCAGAAGAAGATGGGAAGAAGAAAACTACCTTTTCTTACGCAGAAGAATCTAAAAAGGATCTTGGGAAGCATTCCGAAGGGGCAGCACCGGTAACTATGGATGAGCTTTACAGGAGTTGCCTGGCACAATACCTTATTGCAGATTCCGATGCAAACAGAATTTATTTCGAAACAAATGAAGAAGGGGTCATGGTCTTGTGCGGCTTTGTACCCTTTGGTTGCCAGGACGATTGTTACAGAGGAATAACAATATCTCAATTCTCCTGGATGTAAAAAAAGCCACAAGGGCAGATGCTCTTGTGGCTTTTTATTATAAAAATTACAGTACTATTTCAACTCCGGAAATTCTGCAGGATTGGATTCATGCATGATCTCATATACTTTCTCAAAAATATCTTCTACAGATGGTTTTGAAAAGTAATCTCCGTCTGTTCCGTAGGCCGGACGATGCTCTTTTGCTGTTAAAGTTTGAGGTTTACTATCGAGTTGTTTCCACGCATCCTGTTCTTCCAGGATCTTTTGCAGAATATAGGCTGAGGCTCCTCCCGGAACGTCTTCATCAATAACAAGCAACCTGTTGGTCTTTCCAACGCTCTTTGCTATGTCCTTGTTAAGATCGAAAGGCAGGAGAGACTGCACGTCGATTACTTCGGCATCAATTCCTACTTCCTGTAACTCTTTAGCTGCCTGTTCCACCAATCGTAAAGTGGATCCATAGGAGACAAGGGTAATATCTTCACCTTGTTTAACTGTTTCAACCACCCCGATAGGAGTTTTAAATTCTCCAAGGTTAGTCGGCATTTTCTCCTTCAGGCGGTAACCATTCAGAGATTCCACGATCAGTGCCGGTTCATCACTCTCCAGCAGGGTATTGTAGAATCCTGCTGCCTTTGTCATGTTACGTGGCACCAGCACGTGAATTCCTCGGATCAAGTGAAGGATTCCTCCCATTGGGGAGCCGCTATGCCAGATCCCTTCCAGCCTGTGTCCACGGGTTCTAATAATAAGTGGTGCTTTTTGTTTTCCGCGTGTTCTGTACTGGAGGGTTGCGAGATCATCACTCATGATCTGTAATGAATACAGTAGATAATCCAGATACTGGATCTCTGCTATTGGCCGAAGACCTCTCATGGCCATTCCAATTCCCTGTCCCAGAATTGTTGCCTCCCGTATTCCTGTATCGGCAATTCTCAGTTCTCCGTATTTTTCCTGAAGTCCTTCAAGCCCCTGGTTTACGTCACCAATTTCTCCGGTATCCTCTCCAAAAATGAGTGATTCAGGATGTTTTTCAAAGATCTTGTCAAAGTTATTCCTAAGAATGAGACGCCCGTCAACATCTTCTGAAGATTCATCATAAGTTGGCTCTACCGGCTCAATGTTTAATGCCTTGTATTCTGAAGAACTATATAAATGACTACTGTACTGGGGACGGGTTTCTTCAGTAAACTTGTCGATGAAATCTATCAGTTCTGTTTTTGCTGAAGAGTCCTCTCCTCTCATGTACCTCAAGGTCTTACGGGCTGCCACGAGAATATCCCGTTTAAGAGGTTCTTTGTTCCCCTGAAGTTCATTCTTTAACTGAAGAATGAAATTTTTGTTCTGGCTACTTTCTGCCGCTCTCTCGAGCACCGGTAAAACATCCTGGACTTTATTCTTAACAGGTGCCATGTGGGCTTCCCAGGCGGCCTTCTTGCCATCCCTAACCTGTTTTTTAATGTCTTTTTCTATTTCCTGTAACTCTTCCTCTGTAGCGATGTTTGTGGCGATCATCCACTCTCTCATCTTTACATTACAGTCGTATTCACGTTCCCATTGCAGTCTGTCTTCACTCTTGTAGCGCTCGTGAGAGCCCGATGTTGAATGACCTTGGGGCTGGGTGAGTTGCTGAACATGGATCAAAACAGGAGTATGCTCCTCCCTGGCTAGCTTACTCGCTTTCTCGTATGTTTCTATTAATGCAGGATAATCCCAACCATTTACGGTAAAGATTTCGTAACCGTTATTTTCTCCCTTGTCTCTTTGGAATCCTTTTAGAACTTCAGAAATATTCTGTTTGGTGGTTTGATGTCTCGCATGTACAGAAATTCCATACTCATCATCCCAAACGTTCATGACCATGGGGACCTGAAGTACCCCTGCAGCATTTATGGTTTCCCAAAAAAGGCCTTCACTGGTACTGGCATTACCTATAGTTCCCCAGGCAATTTCATTTCCATTCTTCGAAAATTTTTCGGAATCGAGGCCTTCTACATTTCTGTAGATTTTTGACGCCTGCGCAAGACCAAGGAGTCGGGGCATTTGACCCGCGGTAGGAGAGATATCTGCACTGGAGTTCTTTTGTTGAGTGAGATTTTTCCACGTACCGTCCTCATTCAAACTGTGAGTGGCAAAATGACCACCCATTTGTCGGCCGGCAGAACTGGGTTCCTGTTCAATATCTGTAGTGGCATACAAGCCTGCAAAGAATTGCTGAATATTCATGGCACCTATAGCCATCATAAAGGTCTGATCCCTGTAATAGCCCGACCGGAAATCACCATTTTCGAAAACCTTTGCCCATGCCAATTGTGGCACTTCCTTTCCATCACCAAAAATTCCGAATTTGGCCTTACCTGTGAGTACTTCCCGTCTTCCTAAAAGACTACACTCACGGCTCGTTACCGCCAGCTTATAATCACTCAGCACCTGCGCCTTAAAATCTTCAAAAGAAATTGCACTTTTTGAGGAGGTTTCACTCTGCATAATACATGTTTAAGATTACAGCAAATGTACAGAAAACAATGATTAATTACAATTCAACAGAAGTAGCTAAAAATCGTTTTTCATCAAGAAATATTACTTAATAATGAGAATAATATAAAGTATCTTCAAATGGTCGATTTTCATTAAGAAAATGAAAATTGCTTAAAACCAGCTTCGGGTAAAGAGTCCGGCGAGGGTTTGTAGGTCCAAGGTAGCTATGAACCTGATTTTTTGATCATAATTCCCTCCTTCAAATTCCCAACCTTCACTGGAATGGACCGGAAAGAAAATTTCGAAGTAGTTCTGTACCAGACTTAGACGTATTCCGGAATCATATAACAATTTGGCATCATCATTTCGGTTCTTTACCAGTCCCACATCGCTGTAGGCAAAGATCCATTTCCAAAGGGTAATGCTTCCGTTAACCGTAGTGATCCATTGGTTGGCAAATTCCGGCTCCAGCATGGATTTGAACCCACCTTCAGCAAGAATGATCTGCTGACTGAAAACTCCGCTGGTTTCACTTCTTCCGTAGTAATTATAGTCAAAGAGATAATCTGTAGGACGATCCAGGGCAAAACTAAAGTAGTCAGACTGGGGCATATCGTTATACAAAAAGGCGCCACCAAAGAAGCGTAGATTTATCTGCCGGTCATTCTTCAGCAATTGACTGTATTCCAGAGTTAGGGATGACTTGCTGAATTGCTGTGCGAGCTGGAAATCAACTGCCCCCGAAAGCCGGGTCACCATCCCTGGATTATTAAAGGAGTAGTTAATATTAAAAATACTGTAATCTGGTATTTCAAGATCTGTGAATTCGTTCTCGTCACGATATACATTGACATTTCGTACCATTATCCTTTCCTTTTTGCCGTTTCTCATATAGGAATCCCGGAAGAAAAGTGCAAGGTACGGGGTGAGACGTTGATACATGAGGTCATAACCAAAATGATACCTGCTACCACCTATTCCATATTTGATCAAGTATAGACCATCGTCAAAAAATATTTGATGGGACAGCCCTGCATTTCCCACAATGGTTTTACTCCTTGTCGCATAAAAGGGGGAAAAGTTATATTCGAAATTGCGATCCAGAACAGTCTTGTTGTACAATTTTACACCGAGGGCCAGGCCGTCATATAAATTATATTGGAACTCGGGCATAAAGAAAACCTGTTGATACCTTGGATCTTCGACATCTTTAAAAAGCCTGAATTGTAGAGGACGGTTCATAATACCACCTACAGTTCGGTAATTATTCCTCCTGTTGATCTCAGGAACCAGTCCCTCATGATTTATTGCCACCTGTTTAACACGTTTGGCGGGAATATAGACGGTACGGTAGTCTGGAGAATGTTCGACCCACTTTTTGAACACAATTTCATCATCATGAAGACCGTAGACCGGTATTGGTGCAGTAGTTCCTGTTTTGTTTCTAAGAGTTACTCTTAGCGAATCCCCCTCTCTGTTGAGGCTACGAATCTTGAAGTCGATTTCATCCTTTGTATCCAGATATTCATCAAAGAACCAATTGATATCTTTTCCTGCATTGGATTTAAGCAGGTTTTCAAAATCTTGTGAATCAACATGTTTAAGCTGGTATTTTTCATAAAACTCTTTGATAGAATAGGAAATGGTGTTGTCCTGGAGAAAATGGTCCAAGTAATTCATACCTACTCCCGCCTTAAAAGGATTGGCAATGTTTTTATTGAATTTAATCAAAGAATCCTGTGGAGTAGTGAGCGGTTGATCCAGGTGCTTACGTGCCACAAAAAGATACATGAGTGGGTATTGATCGTTAAAGGAAAGATTGGAGGCATGGAACCATCTCACTCCTATGACTTCACTTAAACTCCCCAGTAATTTTAAGTCGGGGTAATGCTCCTCAATATACTCCATCATCAGGTAGATCTGTATGGCATCAAAGATCCATTTATCCTCCCTTGGATTCAGCAGGAGTGTATTTTCAAGGTAATTTTCGGTAAGGGTTTTTAGTTGTTTAAGCTCATAACCAAACCCATCGGGGAAAGGTCTCAAAAATTTGGGTAGCTGGTTTAGTCCATACACAGGATTTGAAGCATAATCCTGTTGAGTTGATAAGATAAATGGATGAGGATAGGAGCCCAAATTATTGTTGAGGAAATTGACAATCCTCCTCACAAAGAAAGATTTCATACCCGCATTTACACCGCTGTCTGTAATATTGCTTATCACATGGAGACTGTCAACTTTTAAGTCGTCGAAAACAACATCTGTAGTGAGAAAGAGTTCAGTGTCCAATCGTTCATCTCCGGTCAGGAAAACCGTCTTCTTGCCTCCTTCAGGTTCAATTTTTTCCATTTTAAGAGCCGAAATAGCTGCAAGTTTTGAAGGAATGGTTAGCTGAATGTCCAGAGCAAGTTTAGGAAGATAAAGATCATTAAGGTTTTTATGGCTATATACCTGCCAGCCATCATTATAAACTCCTGGAACAATGAACCAGTATCTCATCCCATAGTTCCCGTTATTTTGATATCCGTAACGGGTAAATTCATCACTGGGGATCTTGACCGAGTAATTTAGGTTGATCACATATTTCTCACGAGGCGCTACAGGCTGCTTCGGAATTATTTTTATCAAATCGGGTTGTCCTTTGGGTCGTTCCCACTCCAGAAGATCAAAGGAATCTCCCATTATAGAGTTCATAGTAGTTCCTCCTCTTTTTTCCTGTCTCGCAAAATGGAAACTGCGATCGTAATCTTCGTAAAATCGACGGGCAAGAGGAGTGCGACTATCAGAAAAAGCATTCATCCAATCGCTCAAATATATCTCATGCAGCGTATCATTGCTCATGTTCCTGTATTCCAGCGTTTGCTGAATGTAAAGTGATTTTATGGAATCATTGAGCTCCGCTTTCAAATAGACGTTATGTTGTCCAAAGATCGGTAAGCAGGTGAATGCAAGGATTGAAAAGATTAAGAATCTTATGTTCAAATTAAATAGAGTAGATAGGGATTACCAATTAGCCATGCAAGATATTATTTCACTGGATAAAATTCAGCTTATTAGTAATATTTTAGTACCGACAGATGGCAAATCTTCCCGATGGAGCGGTAAGAAAGTACCTGCCGAATAAAAATAAAAAAACAGCCCTGTCAAAAAGGCTGTTTTTTTAAGGTGTTCTTCGGCAATGAATATTAGAAGTTCGGACTTAAATTATATTCCTCATAGAATTTGTCCAAAATTTCAATCACCTCGTCTGCTGTATCAACGACCTGAATAATATCGATATCACCGGCACTTATATTTTGAAAACTGTCGAGTAGAGTGGTTCGCACCCAATCTATCAAGCCACTCCAAAAGTCCCTTCCAACCAGGATGATGGGGAATTTATCGATCTTGTTGGTTTGTATAAGAGTGATTGCTTCAAAGAGTTCATCCAAAGTTCCAAATCCTCCCGGCATTACAACAAAACCCTGTGAATATTTTACGAACATTACTTTTCTAACAAAAAAGTAATCAAAGTTTATGTTCTTGTCACTATCTATATAAGGATTGTCGTGTTGTTCAAAAGGCAAATGTATATTTAAACCAACAGATGTACCTCCGGCAAGGTGGGCACCTTTATTTCCGGCTTCCATTACCCCGGGACCTCCTCCGGTAATGATCCCATAACCATGTTCTACAATCTTCTTTGCAACCTCCTCGGTCAACTTGTAGAATTTATGATCGGGTTTTGTTCTGGCCGAACCAAAAATTGATACACAAGGACCAATCTGACTTAACTTTTCATATCCATTCACAAATTCTCCCATGATCTTAAAAATGGCCCAGGAGTCATTTGTTTTTATTTCATTCCAGCTCTTATTTCTTGTTTCTGTTCTCATAAAATTTCAAATTGCGGCTAATTTAGTTCTTTTTGAAGAAAACGGGCGGTGTAACTTTTAGGATCCTTCGCTACTTCCTCTGGTGTCCCCTGAGCTACTACCTCACCTCCGTTCTTACCTCCTTCGTATCCAATATCAATGATATGATCGGCCATTTTGATCACATCCAGGTTGTGCTCAATAATGAGTACTGTATTTCCTTTGTTCGCGAGCTTATTTAAAACCTCCATGAGCACACGGATATCCTCAAAATGTAGACCCGTTGTAGGTTCATCAAGAATGTAAAAGGTGTTTCCCGTATCCCTTTTAGAAAGTTCTGTTGCGAGTTTAATCCGTTGAGCTTCCCCTCCCGATAAGGTAGTACTCTGCTGTCCAAGAGTAATATATCCTAATCCAACATCCTGAATTGTCTTAAGCTTTCTGTAGATCTTTGGTATGTTCTCAAAGAAGATCACCGATTCATTTATTGTCATGTCCAGCACATCGGCTATTGATTTGCCTTTGTACCTTATCTCCAAGGTTTCACGATTAAAACGTTTGCCCTGGCAGGTTTCACATTCCACATAAACATCTGGAAGAAAATTCATCTCGATCACGCGCAGACCTCCACCTTTACATGTTTCGCATCTTCCGCCTTTGACATTAAAGCTGAAGCGTCCTGGCTTATAACCCCGTATCATTGCTTCAGGAGTTTTTGCAAAAAGATTTCTTATTTCAGAAAAAACACCTGTGTAGGTAGCGGGATTAGAGCGTGGTGTTCGACCAATAGGAGTTTGGTTTATATCTATTACCTTGTCTATATGATCAAGGCCTTTTATTTTCTTGTAGGGCTTGGGTTTTTTGACACCGTTAAAGTAATGAGCATTCATAATGGGGTAGAGGGTCTCATTTACTAAAGTAGATTTCCCACTTCCCGAAACTCCAGTCACTGCAATCATTTTTCCCAAAGGGAAGGAGACTGAAACATTCTTTAGATTATTACCCGTTGCACCTGTGAGTTCGATTTTTTTGCCATTCCCTTTCCGCCTCTTTTTTGGAACCTCTATTTTCATACTGCCGTTGAGATAATTGGCAGTAATGGTATTGTGTTTCCGGATTTCTTCAGGACTTCCTTCACTTATGATCTCACCTCCGTGTCTACCGGCTTCGGGACCAATATCAATGACATGATCTGCCCTTTCGATCATATCCTTATCATGCTCTACAACAATTACTGAATTCCCCAGGTCTCTAAGGGCTACCAGGGAGTTGATCAATTTCTCATTATCACGTTGGTGTAGTCCGATACTGGGCTCATCCAGGATGTAAAGCACACCTACAAGTTGAGAACCTATCTGGGTGGCCAGCCTGATTCGTTGCGCTTCTCCTCCAGAAAGAGATTTTGAGCCTCTGTTTAACGAGAGGTAATTCAGCCCTACATCAACAAGAAATTGCAGGCGTACAGAGATCTCCTTTATGACCTCAGCTGCAATTTTCTGTTGTTTTTCTGAAAGCTGGGAATTCAGATCTTTAAACCAGGCAGCAAGGTCAACAATATCTTTTTGAGCAAGTTCGGCAATATTTTTTCCGTTGACTTTAAAATAGAGAGATTCTTTTTTCAACCGGCTGCCTTCACATTCCGGACATTTAATTTTGTCCATGTAATCTTTGGCCCACCGACGTAGAGAGGCAGATTCATTTTTTTCATAGGTCTCCTCTATAAAGGTAGCGACCCCTTCAAAATCAATTTTATATTCTCTTGTGATACCCAGGGTTTTCGATTCTTTACTGAATTTTTCCTTGCCGCCATACAGGATCATGTTCAAAGCCTCCTGCGGAATTTTGGTTACAGGATCTGTAAGACTGAAGTCAAAACGTTCTGCGATCAACTGCAGCTGACTAAAGATCCAGTTCTTTTTTTGCGGACCATGTGGGGCAAGAGCGCCATTTTTTATACTTTTTGAGGGATCAGGAATGATTTTCTTTTCATTGACCTTATGCAGGGAACCAATACCATTACATACAGGACATGCACCCTTTGGAGAGTTGAATGAAAAGTTATTCGGTTCAGGATTAGGATAGGAAATACCTGAAGTAGGGCACATGAGATTCCGGCTGAAGTATTTGATCTCCCCACTATCCTGGTCCATGATCATGAGTACATCATCTCCATGGTGCATGGCCGTTTTGATGCTTTCTGAAAGACGCTTTCCGGACTCTTCACCCTCTGAAATTTTAATTCTGTCTACAACTATTTCAATCTCGTGGATCTTGTATCGATCCAACTTCATCCCTTTCACGATATCCCTTACCTCTCCATCAACCCGCACCTTTAGAAAGCCCTGTTTGGCTATTTGCTCAAATAGCTCTCTATAATGCCCTTTTCGGGACCTAATTACCGGAGCAAGAACATTTATCCTTTTACCCTGGAAATTCTTTAGAATCAATTCCTGGATTTGTTCATCGCTATAGCTTACCATCTTTTCTCCAGTGTTGAAGCTGTAAGCGTCACTAGCACGGGCAAACAGGAGTCTTAAAAAATCATAGATCTCGGTGATGGTTCCTACAGTACTTCTGGGGCTCTTACTGGTTGTC
The DNA here is from genome assembly GCF_035607535.1 of Salinimicrobium aquimaris. NCBI lineage: Bacteria > Pseudomonadati > Bacteroidota > Flavobacteriia > Flavobacteriales > Flavobacteriaceae > Salinimicrobium > Salinimicrobium aquimaris. The sequence continues at coordinate 411,196 of NZ_JAYDZX010000001.1, read as the reverse complement.
TTCTGTTCTATAGCAATGACAGGAGAGAGACCATCAATTTTATCGACGTCGGGTCTTTCCAACCCTCCAAGAAACTGGCGGGCGTAAGCGGAAAAGGTCTCGATGTACCTACGTTGACCTTCAGCATAGATAGTATCGAAGGCCAAGGAGGACTTACCTGAACCCGATAATCCCGTAATGACTACAAGCTTTTCGCGCGGTATTTTTACGTCAATATTCTTAAGATTATGGACCCGGGCCCCCAGTATTTCAATAAATTCTTCTGTAACTGCCATAAAATTTTTTGCAAGGGGGCAAAGGTACTGAAACTGCAGTTATTAAGAAAGGAAACAAACCTTAGAGGTATGACCTCCTGAAAATAGCAAAAGCCAAATTTTTTCTGTCAAAAAATTTCTTAAGATGAGCTTCTTGTAGATTAATTTTAAGTTAAACCGACATCTTTTTGTAGGAAAAAACGAATTTTAAGTAATTATAAGTCAGATAATTAGCACACAAGTTTAGGATTACTTTTAAAGATGCTTCTATATCTTTACTTCTGAAAGTTAGGCAGTTTATACGCTGCTAGGTGTAAGGAAAAATATTTTGTTCTGAAAGAATATGGAAAAGAAACAACTACTACTAATTACCAAAAATCAGGACCTGGCGGAAAATGTCGAAAAAGAAGCTAATTTTGACTTCCTTACTACTCATGTTAATGGTGTTCACGCCGGCTACCCTTTAGCTCTTACCATTTTACCCGATGTGATCCTTATCGATTATTCTTCTCTTGGTCTTGAAAGTCTTAAAAATCTGTCCCGCTTCAAATCCACACATTTTTTAAACAAATCTTTCCTTTTCCTTCTTGGGGACCAGGAAAATAAAAAATTTCTGAATAATAACTTTTCAGATATAGTGGATGGGATCATTTACGATAAAGGTTGTTATTATGTTATTGTACAAGATCTGGTAGAAAAGACCAGGGTGAAAAAGTGTATCACCAACTATTGGAAGGATTCCTTTATGGGATTATTTAATCTGCTGGAATATCCGGTGATTTTGTTGCAGGACGAAAAGGTTGTAGCAATGAACGACGCGTTTAAAAAGGATTTCTTTATAACCGGAAAACAGGAACTGGATCTCACAGATCTTGTTGTCGAAAAGAACCGGTTAAAGGTCAGGGAAACTCTCAGGAAATTTGTTCGCGGAAAACATATGAAGGCTGTCACTAAGACTAACCTCGTAATGAATGAAAAGATAAGGGAGGCGAGGATCACTTTTTCTAAACTCGATATGAACCTGTGTGGTCAAATGATCATGATGATAAACTTTACAGGTAATGAATTTCCTTTAAAAGAAGAAGTAGGTACCAGTTCTATTGAAACGGAAAAATATTTCTCGGCCAATTGTAATGAAGAAGAGCAGTGTTTTACCAAAAGGGAAAAAGAAATTATTGCCTTGTTGTGTAAAGGTTACAAAACCAAAGAAATTTCTGAAGCTCTGTGTATCTCGGCAAAAACAATTGAGAAACACAGAGCTAATATTATAAGGAGAACCCATTCAGGGACAATTCTCGAAAGTATTGTGTATGCTTTGAATCACAACCTTATTGAAATATGAGGAAAAGGAGGAAAAGGAGGGTTTTCCCCCATTGATATAGATTAAGATAAATCCTACATTTAACAGGAATTCTCTTAGCTCCCCCAAAGACTTGCGCATGGCGCAGACTATAAACTGAAGTTTATTAACCATTATATATTTATTAACCATTCTAAATTTTATTAATCAAAAACCTATTAATTATGAAACACTTTAAATTTTCGATGGCCTGGCTTGCAATGCTGGCCTTAATCTTTACTTCGTGTAGTAAAGAAGAATCTGACTCGGTAGCAGGAGATCAGGAATTAGTGCAAATTACTTTCGGCTCATTAATGAATGATTTTAATAGCCAAAATAAGCAGGCAGACCCTGGGGAGTGTAGTGATGCTGCCCCTTCCTATGTCCTTATTGGAATTACAGAAGGTGCAGATCCTAACAGTACAAATTATGTAGATGATGGAGATCCTGATGCAGATGACTATTTGGAGGTGGATCTTAAGTGGAACGCCAGCATGAATGTCTGGGAAACCGAGTACACTGATCTTCTTGCCTTACCAGCAGGACCTTATCAATTACAACATTTTGTTGTTTACGACGAAGGAGGTAACGTTCTTTGGGTTGCCCCCCGTACAGGAGGTGCATATGCTACCAATGTAGATAATCCACTGCCTCAGCTCATAACTCTAGCAGCCGGTACCAAACCCTATATCAATGTTGATGTGCTCTGTTATATTCCAAGATCTGAGGAGGCCTATGGTTATTTGTTCTTTGATCTAAATCAGGTAAGAATAGAAAATAACTACTGTATTTTCGTCGATTTTTGCTGGGATGAGACCGGACGTGACTATCCTGCAGAATTTTCTGTTGAGGTGTGGTCAGATGACTTTGACGGTACTCCTGTAGCCCTTAATAACAGCGGAAATACGGTTACCACTGGAACCTGGCCTTCAGCTAGCGTATTATGTTTTGCTCTACCGGAAATAGCCGCAGATGAACTTTATTACATAAGAGTAACATTAGAAGATTATGATGGGGCTTACGAATTGGATCCAGAACAAGATTATATCGTGGACTTTACTATTAGTCAGGCTGATATTGATGCACAACTTCAGATGACTCCTCGATATGAGCATATAAGATATAATTGCCAACCACCTTCTGATGATCCTTGTGTTCCTGGTGCAAGTAACAAGCCCGGTGACTGGAATAATGACTGTGTGGTAGATTGTAGAGATACAAATACCTGTCCAGATGATCCAACATGTCCAAATGGCCCTGTACCAGGTGATACTAATGGAGACTGCGAGGTTACTTGTGCAGATGACGATAGCTGTGAAGAACCTTGTGATGTACCTGGAGACACTAACGGTGATTGTGTAGTCACATGTGCAGATGATAATTCTTGTCCGGAAGAAAGATGTGATACCGCCTATATGTTTGGTGATTATATTCTAATGGATAATTATCCCGGAAATAACTGGGGTTGGGGATTACTTGTTGACGGACAAGGTGTAGATATCGATGATGATTATATCGTGGGGGCAGGTGAATGGTTAATTCCTTTCTATGCCGGTGCCGGTCAAAATGATACAAGCAAAGGCTGGAGAGCCGGAGATGTGAGAATTAAAGTAGTTGATGGCGATATAACCATAACAATTGAACCTGCTGATGAAAACGTAACTATCGGTGACACTCATTTCTGGTTTAGTGACAATGATGAGCAAGATATGCTGTGGCCTGCAAACCGGGCACCAGGATCTTTTGATATGGGCAATGGTAGTCTAACGTTTACAGTAGAAGATATTGACGCATCCGGTCCTTACGCCATCATAGTTCATGCTGGAGACACTTGCTACAACTATGATAATGAATAATTAAATCTAAACCTCTCATCCTATTCTGGATGAGAGGTCTTAAATAATTTTTATTAACCATTCTAATTAATTATTAATCAAATCAATTTATTATGAAAAATTTTAAAATTTCCATTGCCTGGCTTGCAGTTCTGGCGCTTATTTTTACTTCTTGTAGTAAAGAAGAATCTGGAGCAGTAACTGATGATCAGGAATTAATCCAAGTTACTTTCGGATCCCTTATGAACGACTTTAATTCCCAAAACAAACAAGCTGAACCTGGGGAGTGTAGCACTGCAGATCCTGCCTATGTTCATGTAGCCATTACAGATAGTAACGGGGATTATATAGGAGACGATGATGGAATTGATGTTCCTAATGTCAATTTTATTCCGGTGAACCTAAAGTGGAATTCGGCTATGAACGTTTGGGAAACCGAGTATACAGATGCTCTTGCACTTGAAGCAGGTGACTATACATTAGAGTACTTTGTTGTATTTGACGCCGATGATAATCCAATTTGGGTAGCTCCACGCTTAGATGGTGCTTACGGTAGTAATGTAGGTAATCCTCTTCCAAATGACTTTACTTTGGATCCAGGAACAAAACCTTATATTACAGTTGACGTATTATGCTATGTTCCTAGAAATGAAGAAGCATATGGATATCTTTTCTTTGATATTAACACATATACAATTACTAACAACTACTGCTTATTTGTTAACTACTGTGCTGGTGACGGACGTGATTATCCTGCTTACTTTAGCGTAGATGTTTGGACAGAAGGATATGGACAAGGACTGCAGATTATTGATGGAGCCACTAATTCTATAGATGATTCAGGGGATTGGCCGGCAGCTTCTGTTCTTTGTATGCCATTGCCAGAACTCATGGGTGACGATACTTATTATGTGACAGTTACCGTAATGAATCATGACGACCTAGATTACACTGCAGATGAAATGGATTACATGGAGTTTGAAATCAGTCAGGCTGATATTGATGCTCAATTGAACATGACTCCAAGATATGAGCACGTACGATTTGAGTGTGGTGAAGATACTGGTGGAGGTGAAGACTGTCCTACTGTAGTTGATTGTTCTCTTGACATAAGCGGTGATCTTGAAGATGATTTCTGTGAACAAACTTATATAGAGGGATCTAACAACGGTTGGGTTCAGGTCAATAGCGCGGAAGAATTTTTCCTAGTTTATCCTGCAGATGTTGGAACCGACGAATTCAGGGTTGGTACTGCAAGTGTTTCAATTAATATGAGCAATGAGATTTCTGTTACATTAGATACTCCTGAAGAATCAGTAGATGTAATAACTGACACAGATAATATTACAGCTTGGGAAATACTAGTTAGTCCAAGTGTTGATGGTGTCAAATCTGAATGTGAGGAAAGTAGATGTGGAAGTGATGCAAATGGTATCTTCGAAGAAATTACACCAGAAGCATTTAACGGGTTTACATATGAATACCCAGTTTTTGTGAAGGTAAGAACTGTGAATTGTTTCAATCCGCTTTAAATAATTAAAGTGTAGTTAAAAACTACAATTTAAAACTAGAAGCCGTCTCATTTACAAAAATGAGGCGGTTTTTTATTCTAAGGGGGTAAATAACCCAAGGCTTGCCTCGCATGCAAAAAATAGTAATATTTGAGCGTGAGCCCAAGTAAGCATCTTTATAAAAGCCATTATGTTTCGTTATTCATTTACCATTTGATTGCTCAACAAAGTATCGTCGATTTGTATTAAATCCCAAAGTAGATATAATTTTAAAGCAAACTTTTTGGCAATAGAAGATAGATATGAAATTAGTTTTCTTGAAATAGGTTCTGATAAAGAACATTTTTCATTTCCTTTTGCAAAGTGTTCCAACCTACAGCCCTAGGAAAATTGCTCGAAAAGTAAAAAGTATACCAGCAAGAGAAATCTTTGCTCAGGCACCTGGAGTCAAGCGAGCATTATGGGGAGGTGCATTTGGGGGCAGTGGCTTTTACATCAATACCGTGGGAAGACATAGCAATGAAAAAATAATCGCCGCCTACGTCAAAAACCAAGGAAGTGAGAAGGATTAAAAAAAGATTTACAACTGAACTTATTCTAACAAATGTCTCGGGGTTTGCCCCGAGGATTATTTACTCAAAGAAAATAAATAGTCCTACTTGCCTTGCACGAAAAAAGTAATCTTTGGACTGGAGTTAATGATCATCTTTACAAAAGCCATGACGTCTCTTTCTTTACCATCTGGTCTGTTCAGTAAAATATTGCTGTTTCATTCTACTCCCAAATGTAGATAAGATATTTAGCGAGAGAAAGATAAAGATCTTATTCGTTTATCTCCTAATTACCTGGTATAACACCTTCAGAATCTATCTTCCTTTTTCTACATCTTTTTCTCTCTCTTTGATTTTTTCATGATACTTGTCCGTTTAAAATTTCAGTCAAATATGTCTTGTAATACCTGCTGATGAAATTTCCTACAGGTTCTGACAATCAGAATGTTAAAGTTTAATTAAATCCTATTAAAATATTATTAATTTATATTTTTACGTCGTCTTCTATTTTAGAGAACGAGAACTGAATTGTTTAATCTCAAAAATAACATAAACGAACCAGAAAGCACCGTACATTACCCAAACCCAATCAAGATTATCAACTGGAAAACAACTTTGGCATAGTTATTACATGAGTAACAACAGAAAAATTTTTTAAGAATTTTTTTAGTTTTAAAACCTATATCAACTCAAAAATTTTAACGCCATCGAAACTACTAAAAATACATTTTATACTGTAGACCCCAAGGCTACTAAAATTAAAACCCATAAAAACCTACTTATGAGAAGATTAAGATTTCAAATTTTACTACCGGCCTTAGCTTTATTGGCCTCTTGTTCAAAGGATGTGCCTGAAGATATGGAAGTCACTGAAGGAACAGATCCTACTGTTGAGACTGTATCACTTGAAGATGCTACGGAAGTAGCTTATCCTAATCCCGGTTCAGTTACCGAAGTTTATTTTGCAGGTCAACAACTGCCTGTTGAGCAGATAAATGGAGACTATATTTATCAGGGAGATATCCTCTTGCCACCGGACATGGTTAGCCATGAGGAAGTAGAGGTGGTATTTGATAAAGATGAAGAAATACCTGCTAATAAAAGTGTAGGCCGTACCTCCGGGAGATGGACAAATAACACGGTGTATTATTCTATTGAAAGTTCCCTTGACAATAAAACCCGTGTATATGATGCTATAAAACACTGGGAAGCCAATACGAATCTGGACTTCGTAGAACGAACTAATGAATCCAATTACATTTACTTTGTTACCGGTTCCGGATGTTCTTCTTATGTTGGAATGGTAGGCGGTAGACAGAATATTACCCTGTCTTCATCATGTTCAACAGGTAATACCATCCACGAGATAGGTCACGCTATAGGTTTATGGCATGAGCAAAGTAGAATAGATAGAGAGAACTATATTACCATTAATTATGGAAATATTCAAAGCGGAAGAGAACATAACTTCCACACCTACACTCAGCAGGGAATGGATGGTGATGAATATACAAGTTCTTTAGACTTTGGCTCTATAATGATGTACGGACCCTATTCTTTTTCAAGTAACGGTAAACCTACCATTGTGAAAAAGGATGGAAGTACTTTCTCTGTTCAACGCTCTGCACTTTCTACGGGAGACAAAACAGGTATTAATAACATGTATCCTTATACATCTGGAGGAAATACTACCACAACTACTCCGGAAGAAACTTATGTAAATGGAGAAATGTATGTTGTATATGGAGTTTATCTTCTCAGAAATAATGATACCTGGTATTATTATAACCGTAATTATGGTTGGTTGGAAGTCTTCAACCGAGGAGGTTACTGGTTCTATAAGTAACCATATTCTACTAAAGATAAACCCGGCTGCCCCGCCGGGTTTTTTTATGCTTTTTAAACAGACCAGGATTCTTCGTGTTAGGAATTATTTAAGAATTGTGTGGCAATTTTCTACAATAATTGTAGAGAGGATTGTAGATTTCCCCAATTATGATTTTCTTAAGAAAGATTGGCCCGTTCAACTCAGGGAAAAAAGAAAAAATCTAGTCCAGGAGGATTCTTAGCTTCTCATCTGAATATTTATGCAGTTCTGGAAAAAATGATCTGAACTCCTCTTCAAATTCTTTATAATGCTCTTGCAGGTCGTTAACCGCCTTGTCCATTTGTACAATATTCTTTGTACGCAAATTCATTTGATAAAGAATTCGACTTATTCCCTCAATACTTGCGTACCTAAGCAGCCAGTTTTCGGATACCATGTAAGGCAAAAAGCCTTGAATGGGCGCCGGTAGTAAGTCAAATTTTCTTTGGAGTAGTTTATAAAATTCAGCTACAAAATTTTCCAGAGGGACTTCAGAATAATCTTGCCAGTTAGAAGCAAGGAAATGATCATAGTAAATGTCTACTATTACTCCGCTGTAATGGCTATAGTTCTTGTACAATTTAGAAGCACTGGTCCTAACAATCGGGTGGGAATCTGTGTAAGTGTCAATAGCGCGGTGCAGTATGATTCCTTTTTGAACTGAAGGAGGGTATTTCAGATATTTTCTTCCTTTAATAGAATCGGCTATAAAATTGCCGAGGATGATATCTTCATTATTTCCGGAGAGGTATATATGGGCAAGAAAATTCATTAAGGCTAAGGTAAAAAATCCGGGTGTTTAAATTTTGTTAAGGTTTGGGTCTGCTGCAGAAGGACCGTATCTTTGTGCGGCCCTGTAATTTCTGCAGATTAACTTCCGCAGAAGACAGGTCCTTAAAATGACATTTTTGACAAGTATTAGAAATTAATCTTATGACACTAATAAAAAGTATATCAGGAATTCGCGGAACCATTGGGGGACAGCCCTCAGATAATCTTACCCCGATTGATGCAGTAAAATTTGCAGCAGCCTATGGAAGTTGGCTTAAAAATAGTCAGCCGGGCAAGAAAACTAAAGTGGTGGTTGGCCGCGATGCCCGTATCTCCGGACCCATGATCCAACAGCTCGTCATGAATACCCTGGTTGGTCTTGGAATTGATGTAATCGATCTCGATCTTTCTACAACTCCAACTGTAGAAGTGGCAGTACCAATGGAAAAGGCTGATGGCGGCATCATCCTCACTGCAAGTCACAATCCCAAACAATGGAATGCCCTGAAACTTCTTAATCATAAAGGAGAATTCCTTAGCGGTGATGAGGGGGCGGAGATCCTTAAGATGGCTGAAAAAGCAGACTTTTCGTTTGCAGCTGTTGATGAGCTTGGAAAAATTACCGTTGTAGATCATTACATTGACACTCATATTGAAGAAGTGGTTTTGCTGCCTTTAGTGGATGCGAAAAAAATTGCGGAAGCCGGCTTTATAGTAGCTGTCGACGGTGTGAATTCGACAGGAGGAATAGCAGTTCCGAAATTGCTTAAAAGATTAGGAGTAAAGGTGAAAGAATTGTATTGTGAACCTACAGGACATTTTCCTCACAACCCGGAACCTCTTAAGGAGCACCTTACCGAGATCTGTGATCTAGTAAAAAAGGAAAAAGCAAATCTTGGAATTGTTGTGGATCCTGATGTCGACAGACTGGCATTCATTAGTGAAGATGGAGAGATGTTTGGAGAAGAATATACCCTTGTAGCCTGTGCTGATTATGTGCTGAGCAAAACGCCGGGAAATACTGTTAGTAATCTTTCTTCTTCCCGGGCTCTGAGAGATGTGACCGAGAAGTACGGAGGCAATTATGAAGCCAGTGCTGTTGGAGAAGTGAACGTGGTGGAATTAATGAAAAAGAACAATGCAGTTATTGGAGGTGAAGGAAACGGTGGAATTATTTATCCCGAACTTCATTACGGGCGGGACAGCCTTGTTGGAATTGCCCTCTTTTTAACCTTTTTGGCAGAAAAGAAAGTCAAGGTTTCAGAGCTGCGGAAATCCTATCCGGCTTATTTCATGAGTAAAAATAAAATTGAACTGACGCCAGATCTTGATGTAGATGGGATCTTACTGGAGATACAACAGAAATATTCGGGAGAGGAAGTAAGTACCATTGATGGGGTTAAGATCGATTTTGCAGAACATTGGGTTCACCTGCGCAAGTCGAACACAGAACCTATAATCAGGATCTATACCGAAGCGAAAAGTCAGGAGAAGGCAGATGAGATTGCGGGGAAAATGATGGAGGAGATAAGAGCGATTGCTAATCTTTGATGAGGACAGCTTGTTCGGGAATAGGAGCATTTCTGTGTTTCCATCTTTTGTGGGTCCACAGGTAATACTCTGGTTCTTCTCTTATCTGGTTCTCTAGATATTCAAAGTACTTACGGGTGATAAAGTATTCCCGTTCTTGTGCGGGTTCGTATGAAATAGTTTTAAAAGAGGCTACATAGTAGCCTCTTTTTACTTTTTTGACATGCAGGTATACAACAACCATGTCCAGGGAGCGGGAAAGTTGTTCCAGTCCCATAAAAACCGGAACTTCAATTCCCATAAACCTGGTCCAGGCTTTTGAGCGAGACAGTTTTGGCGACTGATCAGCTATCATAGCATAAACACCCCGAATCCCCTGCGTCTCGTTAAAAGTAATGGTCTTGGTGGCTTTGGTCGTAGGAATTAGCTCTCCGTCATACCGTCCCCTAATATCCTTCGCCATTTGATCAAAATACCGGTTTTTCACCTTTTTATAAACCCCAAATCCTCTGTAATCCAGGCCGTACAATTGAAGCGCATTCATCCACTCATAGCTGGCATAATGACCACAGGCAAGGAGAATGCTTTTGTCCATCTCCCTTATCTTCTGAATCTCTTCCACATTGGTAAAAGCAAAACGTTTTTTTAATTCTTCATTTGAAATGGAAATACTTTTGATCATTTCCAGAAACATGTCGACCATGTGCCGGTAAAACTTTCTGCGAATCTTTTTAAGCTCTTTTACAGACTTTTCAGGAAATACCAGTTCCAAGTTTTCTAAGACGGTGGATCTTCTATACCTGGCCACGTAAAAAACTATAAAAAATACGAGGTCCGAAAACAGATAAAACAGACTAAAGGGAAGAATTGAAATAAGCCATAAAAACGGGTAGGCCAGCCAGAAAACCAGTCGCTGCATTGAAAAGTGATTTAGGCAAATATATGGTATATTTGGCACTTTAATTTTAGCATTTATGGGAGATCTGGATGTCGTCACATTGATCATTATTGGAGTCAACGTAGTTATTTCTTTTAAAGGATTTAATGACCGTGCCTTCTTTGAAAAGTATAAATTCAATTCGGCAGCGGTTAAAAGAGGAGAGAAACTTAGAATCATTTCTTCAGGGTTCTTGCATGTAGACACGGCACATCTCTTTTTAAACATGCTTACATTGTACTTTTTCGCCGATGTTGTCATCGCCTCTCTCGGGAGCATCAGTTTTTTGTTGATCTATTTGATCAGTCTTTTACTGGGAAATTTGCTTTCGTATTACTTTCACAAGGACGAATATCATTATAATGCCGTAGGAGCAAGTGGAGCTGTTTCCGGAGTTATTTATGCCGCCATTCTACTTTATCCGGATATGAGCCTTTATATGTTCTTTATTCCTATTCCTATCCCTGCTTATGTGTTTGGAATTGGTTATATGCTGTACTCCATATACGGAATGAAAAACAGAATTGGTAATATAGGTCACGATGCACATTTTGGAGGAGCAGTGGGAGGTTATATCTTTACCTTGATCCTTGTTCCTCAGTTATTTGCCACTAGTTTATTTATGGTGATACTGCTTGCTGTTCCCATAGTTTTACTGTTTTTCCTACAAAAAACCGGGAAAATCTGACAATGGCATTGAAATTGAACATCCCAGTAAAACCAATTTCAAGTATGAAAAAATTTCTCTTATTAATCGCATTTTTGACAGGTATCATGAGCTTTGCTCAGGAAAAGCCTGAACCCTCAATTTCTGTCATGGGAACCGGAACAATGAGTGTAGTACCAGATAAGGTGCTCATCAATTCAAGGGTTGAACATACTGGTAAAACACCTGCAGAAGTTAAGCGGAAGAATGATGAAGTGGTCAACAGGATCATCAAATACCTTCGAAGTGAAGGAGTAGCAGCTAAAAATATTCAGACTGAATACATCCGTCTCAACAAAGAAGTCAATTATAATACACAGGACACCATGTATTCTGCAAATCAGGCAATATCTATTCAACTTACCAATCTTAAAGATTACGAAAAGATTATGTCTGGCCTTTTAAGTTCGGGATTGAACAGGATTGACGGGGTTCAGTTTCAGACTTCCAAGAAAGAAGCTTTACAGTCTGAGGCTCGAAAAAAGGCAGTTTTGAATGCAAAAATGAAAGCTGAAGAATATGCCCGGGCCCTGGGACAGAGTGCAGGGAAAGCCATTCGGATTTCGGAAGTACAGACAGACCATTATCAGCCGGTGTATCGCGTAATGGAAATGAAATCGGATAGTGCTGAGGAGCAAACTATAGCTCCCGGAGAAATGGAAATAACTGTAAAGGTGAATGTAGAATTTCTGCTGAATTAGCAGATTGTCTTTACAACAAAAAAGGGTGCGAACGGCACCCTTTTCTATTCCTGATGTTTCGATTTTAGTCTTGTGCAGAGTTTCCGTCCAAAACTTCTGCAACCTTTTCTCCAAGAGCATCACCTCTTAGATCTTTTCCAATGATCCTTCCATCTTCATCAAGCAGGAAAGCTGCCGGGATAGCACGAACGCCATATTCGACCGCAACGGGATCCTGCCAGAACATAAGGTTGGAAACGTGGTTCCATTGGCCCAGGTTGTCATCTTCAATAGCCTGCAACCATCTTTCTTTCTGGCCAGGTCGATCCAGCGACACCTGGATGATATTAAAGCCTTTATCGTGGTACTTGTTGTATACGTTCACGATGTTTGGGTTCTCCACTCTACAAGGTTTGCACCAGGAGGCCCAAAAATCTACCAGAGTCACTTTTCCTAAGACTTCATTTAAGGCAAGCTCATTCCCTTCTGGCGTTGGGGCACTAAACTGTGGTGCAATACTGCCAATATCTGTCTTGCTCAGTTTATCAAGGCTGGTTTTTACCATTTTTGCCAGGGAAGATTCTTTTATTTTTTCTCCAAGCTGCTCATATAAAGCCAATAATTCTGAAGAAGAATAAGCTGAAGAATTCAGCATATCCTGTAGGATCATAACAGAAACAATGGAGTTGGGATTGGATTCAATTAATTCCACTTTAACCTGCTTGTCTTCATCGAAAACCTGTTGCTGAAAAGCCTGAAGATCTTCCAGATTAGCAGAGTCCCTGTTCAACATAGCCTCTCTCATCGAGCTTCTATTCTCATTCATTTTCTTACTCACCTTCCTCACATTCTGAAGGTATGCAGTTAGCACCTTGTTATCCTCACCGCCGGAGATTTCTGAAGTATAGATGCTATCGGGATAAACAGTGAAATTAATAGGAGTATTATCAGCTATATAAACCACATTTCCGCGGGTTCCTTCTACGGTAAGAAAACTGATGGTTGGTTTATCCTTTTCAGGAAGATCAAGTTCGAATTTTCCATCCTGTACAGTTGCGGTATCTATATGTATTGCCTGAGTGTTACTTTCATTTAATTCAGAAACAATTATTTTCTGCCCATCTGGAGCATTTTGAACTGTTCCACTTATTCTATATCCTTCATTTTCGCCTTCACAGGCAGCCAGAAGAGCAACAACCCCGGCTAATAAAATTTTACGCATCATAGTTTATATTTTGGACAAAAATAAGGAAGATAGGGGAGAGAAGAAGTTCAATTAGATAAATAATTGTTAATATGAAGGAAGCTCTCAACCAGCGGCATCAAATTCTTTTAATTTTAAAATATGAAGAATCAAAAGGAGTTCCCATTAGAAATTAAGATAAGTTTCCATAAGATCATTGAACAATACCGCCAACAGTTGGAAAAAGAAACCAGTGAGATCTCCAGTGAATATCTGGAAAAAATGCTGGAATATATTTCCACCTTTCCGGTATTGGAGAAGGGGATTGAGAATTTTGATGATCTTAAAAAGCTCAAGGATCCAATAAGGATCCTTATGAAGGACCTTTTTCCTGAGATCCTTTCCAATATTCAGATAAAGGCGATCTCAATTCCTTTTCATAATATTATATTTAATTCTACTCAAAAATTCCGCAGCATTCTGGAAGGAGCAGGTAAGGATTTTTCTCTAAGTATGAGAAATCTCAATGCCGACCTTGATTATATTTATGCGTGTATTCTTATACTGAACAAACACTACGGATATGATATCGATTTTTCCAGACCATTATACTACGACATTCCTGATGAGAACAATATTTTGAGGCACTATAGAATAGATCTCAATTCAGATTTTATGGAATTAGAGCCTGGTGAAAATGCCAAAGAAATAACAAATGAGGATGTAGATGAGTTGATTCAGAATATTGAGGATATTGAGCTTTGGAAGAAGAAATTCCCACCCCAAAGCTGGATCTTTAAAGGTTTTACCATAATTACCCTTACCGATGTCACTGTAGATGATGCAATCTCTGATCTTAAAACAACTTTGCTTCAGCGCAACACTTCGGGTAAGGAAGAAATTGAAAAATTTGAAGAGATCTTCAAGTCAATCTACAGGATATCCAATCTTCGGGTAGGCTTTACAATGTATAATGAGCAGGAATCCTCCTTTGAACGCATGATGGGAAATCGGTCGCCAAGTTTTCTGCTCACGAATAAAAAGGGAACCAACTGTCATGGAGCTTTAAGTGAAGAAGCTTTTCAAAAACTGGTGAATGATCACCAATATTTCAGCATCCCAAACGTAGATAATTTCATTAAAAAATCTTCAGAAAATCTCCTGGCGAAGTCATTGCAAAAAGAAGGAGTCAAAAGTGCCATTTTAGCGCCTATTGCAAAAAATAATGTGCTGTTAGGAATACTCGAATTGGTGTCGTTTAAAAAGAATGAGTTAAACAGTATCAATGCCACCAAGCTTGAAGATATCCTGCCATACATTGTTACGGCCGTTGAAAGAAGCAAGGCAGAATTTGAGAACCGGGTAAAAGCTGTGATTCAGAGTGAGTGTACTTCCATTCACCCAAGCGTCCTCTGGATCTTCGAAAAAGAGGCAAGAAAATTTATCCGGGACCTGGATGAGGATGGTCTTGCATCTTTTAAAGATATCACCTTTGAAGATGTTTATCCGTTGTATGGAGAAATTGATATCGTCGCATCTTCTGAAGCCAGAAACGAAGCTATTCAAAGAGATCTTCTGGATCAATTAAAGCTAATCGAGAAGATTGTTTGTGAGGCTGAAGAGGTGGAAAAGCTAGACATCTATGAGCAGGTGAAATTCAGGATCAAAGAGTTTGAAGAAGATCTTTCCGAAAGTTTAAGTACCTCCAGTGAGCAGAAAGTCTTCAATTTGCTACAACGGGAAATTGACCCTGTAATGGAACATATTCAGAAGCAGACATCAGAATTAAAAGAGAAGGTGGAAGACTACCAGAAAAATATAAATTCTGAAAGGGGAATAATTTACAATCACCGGAAGAATTATGATGAGGCAGTACAGCAGATCAACCGAACAATGGCAAGATACATTGACCGCAAACAGGTAGATGCTCAAAGGATCTATCCTCATTATTTCGAAAGGTACAAGACCGATGGGGTTGAACACAATATTTACATAGGAGCTTCTCTGGTAGATAACAGGAATAAAGCATTTGACAAGGTTTATCTTTACAATCTTCGCTTATGGCAGTTGACCACCATGTGTGAGATGGAAAACCGGTTTTATCAAATCCAGGAGAACATGCCTCTTAAGCTCGAAGCCGCTTCTCTAATCCTAGTTTATAATACTACTCTTTCCATAAGATATAGAATGGACGAAAAGCAGTTCGATGTTGATGGAACTTACAATGCCAGGTATGAAATTATAAAGAAAAGAATAGATAAGGCATTTATAAAGGGTACAGAAGAAAGGGTCACAAAAAAGGGAAAAATTGCCATTGTTTATTCCAACAGGAGTGATGAAAGGGAATACCTGCGTTACATAAAATACCTGCAGTCAAAACGATATTTGGGTGCCAAAGTCGAAATGCTCGAGCTGGAAGACGTGCAGGGAGTTATAGGTCTAAAAGCAATAAGAATTGAAGTGCTTTATCACCTTGAGAATGAAAAGCACGAGGAGCAAATCTTCACCTATGAAGACCTTGAAAAGGTTTTAAACAAGGTAGTAGGTAGCAATAAAACTCAGGACCGAGAGGATAATTCCTATCATGAAGATGGTGTAGGTAATCCTTAACAGGTAATATTTGCGGTTAAGCACTACTCCAAGCATATAAAGGTCCTTCATTAAAGATTCATAAACTTCGGTTTGATTCTCAAGGATCTCATGCATTGCCCACTCGAACTGTTCGTAAGGCATGCGATGAAAATTTCCGAAGAAAAGCACGTTCACTTCGCCGTTCTTGATCTGTTCCCGGGTAAATTCTCCTGAAGTCACATTCGGTCTTGTTGACATAATAGCCCCCACAATAGATGCAACACTAAAGATCATCAGCACAAAGGTTGGTATCATGATCGTAGTACTGGTACTTTCAGGATTGGAAAGGTCCGGGATAAAATTTGCAATAGCAAGGGAAATAATAATAGCATTGACAGAAAGGAGAATGTTTGCCTTAGCATCTGCAATATCACTTAACTTCAGGTGGTTTCGCATGGTGACCCGAAATAAAGTCTGGATTCCCCTGTCAGGACTTTTATCTTTATATTTTACCTTTAGTCTGGCCTTGGCTTCTTCTTTGGCCAACTTCTTTTTAGCCTTTCTCTCTTTATTAAGTAGATCGTAAAGATTTTTTTCCTTCTGTTCACGCCAGTTTTGGCGGGCATAGGGAGTGTAATATTCGTGTTTTTCAGTGAAGAGTTCAATATTCTGCTGAATCCATTCCTGGTGACTGTAATTCTTGATTTTATGCAGCTTAAGTTCCTGTCTTAAGAATTCACTCGTTTCATCAAAATAGTCTTTAGCCAGGTGAGAAGTATCTGCATCCTTGAGGATCTTCTCTGAAAGATCCTGTGGTTCGGCATTCATTCTCGTGGCCATTATAAGCCGACTCACCTCCTTGATAAGCTCCTTGTCTGCATTTTGTTCCTTTAACCACTTTTCGGCTATTTCGGCACTTTTTTCCTCATGACCCGAATACGCTTGAGTATAACCTGTGTCATGAAGCCAGGCAGCCAGTAATATCGGCTCCTCCTGTTTAACATGAATTTGAGATTTTTCAATTAATTCTTTACTACTTTTAACTACCCTCTGAGTGTGCTTTAGGTTATGATAAATTAAAGTATTGGGCAGTTTTTTACTGAATAAATCCTTTACAAAGTTTTCAGCTTTCTCAATATGAGTTGTCATTCAGGTTCGGTTAGGTTTTAAACCAAATTACAAAAAAATCCCCCCAATAATTTTGTATGGAAAAAAATAACATATTTCTAACACTGGTACTGTTTCTGGTAATTTCGGGCTGTTCCCCTCATCTAAATCAACTTTATTACGCCAAAGATGAACCCACTAAAAATTTTGGCTATCCTCATGATAAACCTATAGAGAAATCCTTCTACTTATTAGGAGATGCAGGTTATTCACCACCCGGTGGTTCTTCGGAAGCTCTTTTGGCATTTAAGACCTATATTGATTCCGTAAAACAGATAGGGAACTACACCCTTTTCTTAGGAGATAACATTTATCCTGAAGGGCTGGTAGCAAAAGACCATCCTGAAAGGGAAATAGGCGAGTACCGGCTTGATGCTCAAATTGATGCCGTTGAAAATTACGACGGAGAACTCATTTTTATGCCTGGTAACCATGATTGGTATAATCAGGGGATAACCGGGCTTAAACGGCAGGAAGAATACCTGAAGGAAAAGCTGGAGCAGGAGAATGTCTATTTGCCGAAACCCGGATGCGGATTAACTTCAATAGAGGTATCGGAAAACATACAGTTGATCATCGCCGAATCTCAATGGTTCCTTGAGGATTGGGATGAGCATCCAACTATAAATGATGACTGTCCCGAAATAAAAACCCGGGAAGCCTGGTTTCTTGAAATAGATAATGAACTAAAAAAGAATCAGACGAAGACAGTTGTCTTTGCAATTCACCATCCACTTTACACTAATGGTCTTCACGGAGGTAAATTCCACTTGAACGACCACATCTTTCCAACTCAAAGAAAACTTCCACTTCCTATTTTAGGCTCTCTGGCTAATCTTATTAGAACTACAGGAGGGGTAACCAGTACAGATCTTCAGAATGAAAGATACAAGGGAATGCGAAAAAGGATTGAGACTATAGCCAGTAGGAGGGGGAATGTGATCTTTGTTTCGGGCCATGATCATTCCCTTCAGTATATTGAACATGATCAAATAAAACAGATCGTCTCGGGGTCTGCTTCTAAAGCATCTTACGTAGGCTTGAGAAATGACGGATTGTTTGCTTATTCGGGTCAGGGGTTTGTGACTTTAGACATTTTTGAAGATGGCTCTACCTGGGCGAGCTACTATGGCAGTGAGAACAAAAAACCAAAGCTGCTCTACCAGAAGGAAGTTATTGCTGCTCAACCTGAATTCCTTACAGACACTCTGCCAACAACTTTTCCCCGAACAGTAAAGGCTACAGTTTATGAACCTGATGAAACAGATGTTGGAGAAGTATACGAAAGCGTATGGGGGGACAGGTACAGGGAGTTGTACGGGACTCCTGTGGAGGCAAAAACAGCCATTCTGGATACCCTTTTTGGAGGGCTAAAGGTCGTAAGAGCAGGCGGAGGTCACCAAACCCGTTCCCTTAGGCTTAAAGATAGCTTAGGGAGGGATTATAATATGCGCGCTCTTAAGAAAAGTGCCGTTCAGTTTTTACAGACAGTGGCTTACAAGGACACACCTATAGAAACTAAATTTGAGAATACACTTGCCGAGGATGTAATACAGGATTTCTATACTTCGGCACATCCTTATGCTTTCCTGGCTATACCTACATTATCTAAAGCAGCAGGAATTTACCATACCAACCCAAAATTATTCTATGTTCCGAAGCAAAAAGCTTTGGGCCCATACAACAGGGAATATGGTGACGAACTTTATATGATCGTAGAACGACCTGAAGGAGATTGGAAGACGCTCGATACTTTTGGAAATCCTAATCATGACATTGAAAGCACTTCGGGAGTTTATGAGAGATTGAGAAGAGATGAAAAATACAGTTTGGACGAGGAGGCATATGTTCGTGCAAGGATTTTTGATATGCTCATAGGAGACTGGGACAGGCATGAAGATCAATGGAGATGGGCAGAATTTGAAGACAGCGACGGGAATAGACTATTTCGTCCCATTCCAAGGGATCGGGATCAGGTTTTCTCAAACTTTGATGGTGCTTTCTTCAATACTCTTAGGGGTCTAACGGGATTCGCAAATCAATTTGCTGTATATGATGAAGACATCAAAGATATTGAGTGGTTCAACTCTGCTGCTGTCGGCCTGGACAGAAGCCTAATTCAGAATATTACCAGAGAACAATGGCTGGAGCAGGCAAGGTACTTACAGGAGAATATTACCGATGAAGTCGTGCAGGAAGCTTTTAGCCATCTTCCTCCAGAAACAGTGGGTGAATCTACAGAAAGGATCATCAAAAATTTAAAGGCAAGAAGGAATAATCTGGTAGATCTTACCGAACGGTACTATAAATATTTTGCCAAGGTCGGTATTATTTCAGCCACAGATAAAGATGATCTTGTGGAAATAGAAAGACTGCCTCAAGGAGAGACCCGTGTGGGTATTTACAGGATCAAAGATGGAGAAAAAGCCGATGTGGTAAGTGAAAGGACCTATGATCCAAAATTCACAAGGGAGCTGTGGGTTTATGGTTTAGATGATGATGATGAATTTGAGGTGTTTGGGGATCATAAGAGTAAGATCCTGGTGAGGATCATTGGCGGACAGAATAATGATATATACAGGATCAAAAATGGGAAAAACATTAAGGTCTATGACTACAAATCCCTACCCAACACCGTGGAAATAAATGATGGTGCAGATATCACCTTCACAGATAATTACGAGGTGAACGTGTTTGATAAGGACCGGAAGATATATTCCACCACAGCAGTACTTCCGGCCGTAGGATACAATCCTGATGATGGATTTCAGGTGGGGCTAAGCACTTCTTTTACAAAATATGGCTTCCGAAGAAATCCTTTTACCGCACAGCACCGCTTTAGAGGTGGCTATTATTTTGCCACTCAAAGTTTTGACCTTCGATACCAGGGGGAATTTGCAAATGCTTTCCGGGAGTGGAATTTTCTTGTCGGAGCCCATTTTACAAATCCCAGCTACACGCATAATTTCTTCGGATTAGGAAATGAAACCCCAAGTTTTGAAGAGGAATTTGGGAAAGATTATAACCGGGTTCGCATAAGCAGGATAGGAGGAGAGGCCGGTGTGGTCAAAGAATCACCTTTTGGACGCTTTTATAAACTTGCCGCTTCTTTTGAGGGAGTACAAATAGAAGAAACCGAGGATAGATTCCTTTCTGAGAATTATCCTGAAGATGCTGCCTTCTATGAGCGGCTTTATTTTGCCGGCCTGGAAGGAACCTTTAGGTATGAAAGCTACGACAATGTACTTAATCCTACCAATGGAATGAGATTTCAGGTCATTGGTGGAGGAAAAATCAATACAGGAGAAACAGAGAACTTCTATGGTTACGTTAATCCATATCTCGGTTTTTACAGATCGGTAATTCGCAGCAGGAAACTTGTCTTAAATACCAGAATAGATGCTAAGGTGAACTTTGGGGATTCGTTTGAATTCTACCAGGCCGCGACTGCGGGTGGAGCTGAAAATTTGAGAGGTTTCAGGGAAGAAAGATTTGCCGGAGAAAGTTCCTTTGTATGGGGCAATGATCTAAGGTATAGCTTTGACAGCTTTAAGACCCGATTTTTCCCGGTTCAAATTGGCATTTTTGGAGGGTATGATGTTGGTCGTGTTTGGTTGGATGGGGAAGACAGTAATGTATGGCACGACAGTTACGGCGGAGGCTTCTGGATCACAGGTGCCGAAGCTATTTCAGCAAAGGTAAATCTCTTTACTGGCGGAGAAAAACCTCGCTTCAGTTTTAGTCTGGGTATGAATTTTTAGAGTTGTATTTCAAAAAATAACCCCTTTCGGAAAAACCGAAAGGGGTTATTTTTTTGCCATTTTTGGAAACCTATTTTTTATTCCCCTTCAGAAAAAGGTTTCTGAATATTTAATTTGTTATTGAATTCCAAAGTACGGATTGGGAATGGAATATTGACGTCATGCTCATCATACACTTTCTTAATAGCTATAATAGCAGCACTCTTTGCCATTAAAATATCTCTGTTTGAAGTCACATTTGCCCAGAAACGAACTACAAAATTGATGGAGCTGTCTCCGAACTCATTATACATAAATTCTACTTCCTCTCCTTTTTTCTGGGGATAAAGTTCAGAAAGAGTATTAATGGTGATGGTTTTTACCAACTCCAAATCAGAATTATAGGCTACCCCGCAATTCACCATAATACGTGATCTGGAGGTGCGTGAGAAATTTTTAAAGGGAGCATCTATGACCTGAGAGTTTGGGATAATTACGTAGTTATTATCTGCTTCCTTTATAACAATACTTCTAAGGTTTATTTCAACCACCCTTCCGGCGTAACCGTTGTTTTCTATCCAATCTCCAATCTGGATCTCCGGAAGAAAACTTAATAATATCCCCGAAAATGTGTTATTTAAAGTTCCTTGCAATGCGAGACCAACAGCTAATCCTACGACCCCGGCACCTGCAAGTACAGAGGTTAGTACTGTGTTGAGTTTTAATAATCCCAGTGCAACAAAAAATCCAACCGCAATAACAACTACCTTCATGATCTTGATGGTAATTTCGCGGATGGAAGCTTGCCTCACCTTGAACCTTAGGAGCCTGTCTAGTAGTTTTCCCAGGTATTTAGCAGCAAAGACAAAAAGTACAAATACAATTACCGCCAAAATGAAATTAGGCAAACCCAGGATGATGTGATCCAGCCATTCGCCTAATTTCGCTGAGATCCCTTTGAAGGAATCTTTTATATCAAATTGTTCCGACATCTAATTTACACCGGCTTATGCTGTTCTGCTGTTTTCATTTTCCAGGCATCAAGCATCCAACTGGTCTTTTCCAGTTCTCTTATGTAAGCACCAATAAGATCTATTGTACCTTCATCACCTCCTTTGTCTGCCACTTCAACTACCTTGCGCATCTGCTTTAAAATTGTTCCATGGTCATCCAATAAATTTGCGATCATTTCAGAATCTGTAAGATCAGATTTCGATTCCTTCAGATTTGATTTTTTTAAATAATCGCTAAGATTGCTGGTCGGTTGGTAGCGGAGAGTAAGAATACGCTCTGCAATTTCATCGATCTTCACCTTTGCGTCATCATAAAGTTCTTCAAACTTTTCATGAAGGTCGAAGAAATTTTTACCAATTACGTTCCAGTGATAGTTGCGGAGTTTTTGATAGTACAAATGATAATCGGCTAAAAGAATATTTAGCTCCTGAACTGTATTTGACGTCTCTTTGGCGTCTAATCCTAAATAGCTCATAGTTTTTAGTTATGGTTTTGTTGATTTGTATTCAAAGATACAATATGAAGCTTGTAATTCCAAGCAGAAGTTCCCTAATCTGAAATAGGGCGGTTGCCTTTGAGATCGAGCTTATTCATGAGTTCTTCCGAAATTTGCCCTGAGGTATAGTTGAAACCGTCGACCAGAACCCCTTTCCTGCCTGAAGATGTGGTAATTGCATAGAGGGTGGCTTCATCACCCGGGTTTGAAGGGCCCTCAAATCTATAAACTTCATCAACTACGAAATCCTGGGAGAGGAATTTTTTTCTGTCTTCGGGAGATTTCAGTTCGTCGTCCAGAAGGTTAAAATCCTCAGTGTAACCTTCTTCAGTTCGAAGCATATTCAGGGTTTGCGATAAAGTTCCTTTCTGTTTCATTGTTGTTAGTTTTGATTTGGTATAAATTACGCTTGTCAAAGCGTCTATACAAGGTAACCGCCGTTCTTTAATAATTATTTAACTTCGATCTTCCTTGTCCTTTTTTCCAAAGTCGAATAAGCCGAAAGGGATAACGAGCAGAAAAAAGAAGTACCATCCCGTAACCAAACCTATTATTGTTATGATTGCCGCAATAATATAAAACCAGGAGCTGCCTAGAAATTTCATTTTTTTCTGCTTTTTTTCAAAAATTAATGATTTATTAAAGAAGTTTAAAGTCTGACGTCAGTAGATTACCCACTCTTTAGTACATTTGTGTCTAATCCTTAGATTCTAGTATAAATGAAATCCAGAATTACCTTAAAGGAACTGGCTAAATTACTAAATGTTTCCGTTTCTACAGTTTCCAAAGCATTAAATGACAGTCCCGAAATTAGTCCTAAAACCATTGAAAGAGTAAAGGAACTTGCAGCTTTACATAAGTACCGTCCCAATCCAACGGCTGTTAATTTAAAGAGTAGTAAAAGCGGAACGATAGGGGTTCTTATTCCCAATATTGCAAATTCTTTTTTTGCAAAAGTTCTTTCCGGTATGGAGGCAAGGGCACAACAGGAGGGTTTACAGGTAATAACCTATATCTCGAATGAGTCTCACGAAAGGGAAAAGCATATTGCAGAAATGTTAACTTCAGGTTTTGTAGATGGAGTGTTAATAGCCATTGCAGAGGAGTCGCAGAGAAAAAAAGATTTTGATCACATCCAAAGTATAATTCAGTATGATATTCCGGTAGTGCTGTATGATCGAATAGATTTTGATATGCCTGTAGATAAAGTAGGAATAAATGATCATAAAGTATTTTACGACGCTACGAAGGATCTTCAGGCAAAAGGGGTGAAAAGGATAGGAATTGCAACTTCCATTCACCATATGGGAGTGGGAAAGGCCAGGATTAATGGCTATAAGGAAGCACTGGGCACCGATTACAAGTTTTACATAGCCAATTCTGCAAAAATGGAAAGCCTGACCCAAAAAACGTTAAAAATGTTATTGGAAGATAAGATAGAAGCGGTATTGTGCAGTGATTTCGATAGCACAATGTTGACCTACAGGCTTGCGTATGAGAATGGGTTAAGAATACCTGAAGATGTAAAGATTATAGGATTTATTCGCGGCGGACTGGCAAAATACCTTACCCCTTCTGTAAGCTATGTGGATCAAACTCCCCATAAAATAGGAGAGAGGGCCATGGAAATTTTGATTGGAAGAATAAATAAAAAAATTACAGGCCCCAAAGAAAAATCTATCATAGATACAAAGGTGGTACATCTTGAATCCACCCAATTCCCGGAAAAATGAGCTTCTTTAAGAGGAAATTAATAATTACCTTCTTTGAATATTTTACCTTTGGCCGGCATTCTATAATTAACCCAAATTTTATTTAATGAACAGCAAACAATTTGAATTGCTTAGTTCTTCCAAAGTATTAGTTACCGGTGGTGCCGGATTCATTGGCTCCAATTTATGTGAAACTCTTCTAGACCTAAATGCAAGAGTTATTTGTCTTGACAACTTCGCTACAGGAAAAAGAGAGAATCTTTCCGCATTTGAAGAAAATCCTAATTTTACTTTACATGAAGGAGATATCCGAAATCTCGAAGATTGCCAAAAAGCTATAAAAGGAGTGGATTATGTTCTGCATCAGGCAGCCCTTGGCTCTGTGCCACGATCTATTAACGATCCTATTACCAGTAATGATGTAAATATTTCAGGATTCGTAAATATGCTCGTTGCGGCAAAAGACGAAGGAGTAAAACGTTTTGTCTATGCTGCAAGTTCTTCAACTTATGGAGATTCTGAAGCACTGCCAAAAGTAGAAGATAATATTGGAAAGCCTCTTTCACCCTACGCTATTACTAAATATGTAAATGAACTCTATGCTGATATCTTTCATAAGACTTATGAAATTGACACCATAGGATTGAGATATTTTAATGTCTTCGGAAGAAAGCAGGACCCTCATGGTGCCTATGCTGCAGTGATCCCGAAGTTTGTAATTCAGTTTATGAAGCATGAGAGTCCGGTTATAAATGGTGACGGAACCTACTCCAGGGATTTTACCTACATAGACAATGTAATCCAGATGAACTTGTTGGCATTGACCACAGCTAATAATGAAGCTTTAAACCAGGTTTATAACACCGCAGTTGGAGATAGGACCAATCTTAAGGAGCTTACACAGCTTCTTAAAAAATATCTTTCAGAATTTGATCCTGAAATTGCGAATGTAGAGGTGCAGCATGGACCAAATCGTCCTGGTGATATTCCTCATTCATTAGCTTCAATAGATAAAGCGAAAGAGCTACTTAATTATCAGCCGACCCACAAAATTGAAGAAGGTCTAAAAGAGGCTGTTGAGTGGTATTGGGAGAATCTAAGGTAGTGCTGAACCTACCTATCGGTTTTAAGAAAAGTATAACATAAATGAACAAATCGCTGGTAACGCTGGAGTGGGACTCCAAATTTTTCAACAGAAACATTGGGGAGTTAGAAGATAATGTTTTGTCTGGAGAAAAGAGAGAGGAAGTTCTTGAAAAATTTCGAGAAAGTGATCTTGAAATGGTATATTATACCACCGATGTTGCTTTAGAACAAGTGAATTTTCCTCATCTCAATTTTATCCTTGTAAATAAAAAGGTACCCATTAAAAAGAAACTTGACCAGAGTTTTCCTCATCATCCCTCAGTAAGATTTTATACTGAGAAAGAAACAAGAAAGGAATTGGAGGAACTGGCTCATCGTGCCGGTGCTTTTTCAAGATATCATCACGATCCTCATTTTTCTTCGGAACAGGTAGAGGAATTGTATAGAGTTTGGTTAGAAAAATCTGTGGAAAAAAAAATGGCTACAGATATAATTGTATTTGAGGAAAATAATCAAATTCTGGGATTTGTTACTTTGGTTATCAACGAGGGAGATTGCCAAACTCCACTGTTTGCGGTCAGTAAAGAAGCCGAAGGTAGAGGGGTTTCTTTTGCGCTTATGCGTGCCGCAGATTCAATATTTTTTGAACGCGGCTGCTCCTTTTATAAAAGCGCAACACAAGCCGAAAATAGGTCGGCTCTAACGGTCTTTAAAAGACATGGATTTGAATTACATCCCATAAGATTTGTCTACCACATCTGGAAACAAAAGTAGATACTGTATTTTCAGATATTTTTAACATGCATGTACTAAGTACGAAATTAAATGGAACCAAAGAGAATTAAAATTGCTGTCATAGGTTTAGGGTATGTAGGATTGCCGCTGGCAAGACTATTTGCAACTAAATATTCAACTGTTGGATTTGATATTAATAAGAAACGTGTTGCGGAAGTCAGCCAAGGAAAAGACACCACATTAGAGGTCAAAAACGAGGATTTAAAGAAGGTTCTTTTAAATGCTCCCTCAAACGACAGGGGCTTATATTGTACTGCTAATTTGAAAGACGTTAGAGAGAGTAATTACTATATCATCACAGTGCCAACTCCTGTAGATAAAAATAACCGACCTGATCTTACTCCTTTGTATAAGAGTAGCGAATCGGTGGGAAAGGTGCTCAAAAGAGGGGATATAGTGATATATGAATCTACAGTTTTCCCGGGAGCTACAGAGGATGAGTGCGTGCCGGTACTGGAAAAGACCAGTGGACTCAAATTCAACAAAGATTTCTTCGTGGGCTATTCTCCTGAAAGAATAAATCCGGGAGACAAAGAACATACTGTAGAAAAGATTCTGAAAGTTACAGCAGGTTCCACTCCTGAAGTTGGTAAAAAAGTGGATGAGCTTTACGCCTCGGTTATTGAAGCCGGAACACATTTAGCTCCCACTATTAAAGTAGCCGAAGCGGCTAAAGTTATTGAAAATTCTCAACGGGATATCAATATTGCTTTTGTAAATGAACTGGCCAAGATCTTCAATATGATGAATATTGACACACAGGATGTGCTTGAGGCTGCCGGAACAAAATGGAATTTCCTTCCTTTCAAACCCGGCCTGGTAGGTGGCCACTGCATAGGAGTAGATCCCTATTATTTAGCGCAAAAAGCCCAGGAAATAGGTTACCATCCGGAGATCATTCTTGCAGGAAGAAGAATGAATGATTCTATGGGACAATATGTAGCTTCTGAAGTTGTGAAATTGATGCTCCAGAATGACCAGAAAGTCAAGGGTGCTAATATTCTTGTACTCGGAATTACATTTAAGGAAAATTGTCCTGATGTAAGGAACACCAAAGTAGTTGATGTTATTAAGAATCTTAAAGAGTATGGTACAAATGTGACCATATATGATCCTTTAGCCGACCCGGAAGAAGTACAGCATGAATACGGCTTAACAACAACAAGAGAGTTACCTGAAGAAAAATTTGAGGCTGTGGTATTAACTGTGGCTCATAGAGAATTTTTGGATCTGGACCTGGATCAGTTGAAGAATGGACAGACGGTTGTTTATGATGTGAAGGGAGTATTGGGGGATAGGTGTGATAAAAAGTTATAAATTCGGGAAACGGGAATCGAAAAACGGGAAACGGGAAGTGGTAAACGCGAATTGAGAATCGAGAATCGACGAAATCGGAAGTAACGAATAACGAAATACTGAACTAACAATTTAACGATTTAACGATTCACGAATTAACGAATAATAATGACAACTAATTTTGAGGATCTGGAGTGTTGGCAGAGGTGCCATGAATTGAAATTTTTTGTCAAAGAAAATATTCTTCTGAAATTGCCCGCATCTGAAAAATTTCAGCTTTACAGTCAAATCCTAAGAGCATCCAGATCTGCGACAGCTAACATAGCCGAAGGTTGGGGAAGATATCATTATAAAGAGAACATAAAATTATTGTTGAATGCCCGCGGTTCCGTTGCATAAATTTTGGATCATTCCCTAAAAGCAAGATCGTAGGACCATATCAATGAGGAAACTTTAAAACAGACTCGAATTAGAACCACCAGGTGTATTCAGATTATAAATGGATACATCAGATATTTAAGAAAAGAAAATGAAAAGTAAAATTGGGTAGAAAAATCAATTTGACGATTCCCGATTTAGTGATTTAACGAATAAGCGAATCATGAAAATAAAAAACATCTGCTGCATTGGCGCCGGTTACGTAGGCGGACCTACCATGGCAGTAATAGCTCAAAAATGTCCTAAAGTACAGGTAACCGTTGTAGATATTAACGAAAAAAGAATTAAACAATGGAATGATCCGGATGTAGAAAAAATTCCCATTTATGAACCCGGACTTTCAGAAATAGTCAAAGAGGCCAGAGGTAGAAACCTGTTCTTTTCGACAGATGTTGATAAGGCAATTGATGAGGCAGATATGATCTTCATTTCTGTCAACACTCCAACAAAAACCTATGGAATAGGTAAAGGCATGGCGGCCGACCTGAAGTGGATTGAACTGTGTGCGAGACAAATAGCAGAGGTATCCAAAAATGACAAAATTGTAATTGAAAAATCTACATTGCCTGTCCGGACTGCGGCAGCTCTTAGGGATATTTTAGATAGTGTTGGGAACGGAGTGAAATACCAAATTCTTTCTAACCCTGAATTTCTCGCAGAAGGTACGGCCGTAGAGGATCTAAGGAATCCCGACAGGGTTCTTATTGGAGGAGATGTTGAGACGGAAGAAGGAAGAGAGGCTATGGAAGCTTTGGTGAACATTTATGCTTCATGGGTGCCAAGAGAGAAAATACTTACTACCAATGTTTGGTCCTCTGAATTGTCCAAATTAACAGCCAATGCTTTCCTGGCTCAGAGAGTTTCTTCGATAAATGCTATTTCTGAACTCTGTGAAAAAACAGGTGCAGATGTAAATGAGGTGGCAAAAGCTGTAGGTATGGATAGCAGAGTAGGACCCAAGTTTTTAAAGGCTTCGGTGGGTTTTGGAGGTTCTTGTTTTCAAAAAGACATTTTGAACCTGGTGTATATTGCCAGAAGTTTTAACCTTCAGGAAGTTGCTGACTACTGGGAGCAGGTGATCATCATGAACGATCATCAGAAAAAGAGGTTTGCTGCGAATATGGTTAAAACTATGTACAACACAGTAGCAGGTAAGAAAATTGCCATTTTAGGATGGGCATTTAAAAAAGATACGAATGATACCAGGGAATCTGCTGCAATATACGTGGCCGACTACCTGTTGAATGAACAGGCGGAAATTGTAGTTTACGATCCAAAGGTAACCGAAGAGCAGATCTATTCAGATCTTGATTACTTGGGAAGCCGTAGTGGAGATGCTAACCGGCAGGCAGTTACAGTTGTGGACTCTGCAATGGAAGCCTGTGAGGATGCTCATGGCGTTGCTGTTCTTACTGAATGGGATGAGTTTAAGCAGCTTGACTGGCAAAAAGTATACGATAAAATGCTAAAACCGGCCTTTTTGTTTGACGGCAGAAGATTACTCGAGCCGAAGACCAAAAAAGAAATCGGATTTGAATTCTATGCTATTGGAAACTAATTCTTCTTTAAACAGGAAAATTTTCAGATTTTAAGGTTAAGACGCTTACCGGTCTTTGAAACGAAAAAAGGATGGAAGCCTCTTTTTTTTTTGAGGTAAATTTTCAACCTCCTAATTCTCTGTGTATATTTGGCAACTGATGAAAAAGCATTTAGCAACAGCGATAGAGGCTGCAATTGAAGCCGGGAGAGAGATTATGAATGTCTATGAGGGAGAGAATTTTCAGATGGAAATAAAGTCTGATAAATCTCCTTTGACCATAGCTGATAAAAGGTCTAATGACATCATTAATGAATTTTTGAAACCTACAGGTATTCCCGTCATTAGTGAAGAAAATACAGAATTACCTTTTGAAGAGAGGAAGAACTGGAAGCAGTGCTGGATAGTTGACCCTCTTGATGGTACCAAAGAGTTCATAAAGCGCAACGGGGAATTCACAGTTAATATAGCTTTGGTTTTAGAAGGAAGACCTGAACTAGGGGTAATTTATGCTCCGGCCCTCAACCTACTTTACTTTAGTCTCGTTTCAGAGAAAAAAGCTTTTAAATATAATAGAACTTCAGAAGCAGTAGATGCAAATGAAATTATGATGTCTGCGAAAGAAATTCAGCGAGAAGTAATATCAAATGCTATAAAAGTGGTTGGGAGCCGCTCTCATATGAATCAGGAAACTCTGAACTTTATAGAGGAGTTGAGGTCTTCAGAGAAGGAGGTGCAGGTGGTTTCCAAAGGCAGCTCCCTTAAGTTCTGCTTACTGGCAGAAGGTGAGGCACACTACTATCCCAGGTTCGGTCCCACTATGGAGTGGGATACAGCAGCGGGTCAGGCTATTTGTGAAGCCGTAGGTTTTTCCTGTAAGTTCAGTCATTCCGGTAAGAGCATCCATTACAACCGGAAAAATTTAAGAAACGATAACTTTGTAGTTTCTTATGAAGGATAGATCCTATAAAAGACATATTGCCAAAACAGTTACATGGAGGATCCTAGGGACTCTGGATACCATTCTATTGTCCTGGCTGATTTCCGGTAGTCCGACAACGGGATTGAAAATAGGATTTGCGGAGGTTATTACCAAAATGATCTTGTACTATTTACATGAGAGATTATGGTTTAAAGGAGAATTAAAAATTCCTGCAGGAAAATGGTCCAGCCGAAAAAGGCATATTGCCAAGACGATTTCCTGGAGAGTAGTAGGCACCGTCGATACCATGCTGCTGGCTTGGATTATCACCGGAAGCCCTTTAACTGGAGTAAAGATTGGATTGGCAGAAGTGATTACAAAAATGCTTCTGTATTATTTGCATGAAAGAACATGGTATAAAATCGACTTCGGACTCGAAGGAAGGAGGAGAAGGGATGAGCCGGTTGTGGAAATAAAGGAACAAGTAAAAAGAAGTTAGATTTATGAAGTTTGAAAAACAAAGTCAAATTACGGACTAAAATGTTTGTTAGTCAATTAACCAATTACCAATCAACAAATTAGCGATTCCCGATTCTCCAATTAACGAATTAACTAAACCCAAAATGTCCAACATAGTAAAACACGATTACCACATTACTCGTCAAGACCGCAACAGGCAGAACAAACACGGCTCATTGGTAATATGGTTTACAGGGTTATCAGGATCGGGGAAATCGACAATTGCAGACAAATTGGAGCAACGTCTTTTTGAAGCCGGTATTCAGACCTATGCTTTAGATGGGGACAATATTCGGAGTGGACTTAATAAGGGGTTGAAGTTTACAAGGGAAGATCGATCGGAGAATAACCGAAGAATAGCCGAAGTTGCCAAACTCTTTGTTGATGCAGGGATGATAACAATTACAGCTTTTATTTCCCCTTTAAAAGAAGACCGGGAACAGGCTAGAGCAATTATTGGAGATGATAATTTTATTGAAGTCTTTGTGAATACTCCCCTTGAAGTTTGTGAAGAAAGAGATGTGAAAGGCTTTTATAAGAAAGCCAGGGCAGGAGAAATAAAAAATTTTACCGGCATTAGTGCTCCTTATGAAGCTCCCAAGAATCCTGACTTTGAAATTAAAACTGAAGAAGAATCTGTAGAAGATGCCGTAGGACGGCTTTTCTCTTATTTGAAAGAAAAATATACTTATAATGAGTAAATACTATTTGAACTACCTGGATGAACTGGAATCTGAAGCCATCTTTATCCTGAGGGAAGTTTGGGCGCAATTTGAAAATCCGGTAATACTTTTTTCCGGAGGTAAGGATTCTATTCTGGTAACTCATTTAGCAAAAAAAGCTTTTTATCCCGCTAAGATTCCATTTGCTTTACTACATATTGATACAGGACATAATTTTCCCGAGACCATTCAATTCAGGGACGATCTGGTAAAGGAACTTGGAGTGAAATTAATAGTTGGCTCTGTTCAGGAATCCATCAATAAGGGCAGAGTAGCTGAAGAAAGGGGAAAGAATGCCACCAGAAATGCTTTACAGATCACTACACTTTTGGATAATATTGAAGAGCATAAAATCGATTGTGCTATAGGTGGAGGAAGAAGGGATGAGGAAAAAGCAAGAGCAAAAGAGCGTTTCTTTTCTCACCGTAACGACTTTGGGGAATGGGATCCTAAGAATCAGCGCCCGGAATTATGGAATCTATTAAACGGAAAACATTTTGAAGGGGAACATTTTCGCGCTTTCCCAATCAGCAACTGGACCGAGATGGATGTTTGGAATTATATCAGGAGGGAAAACATTCAAATTCCGTCGCTTTACATTGCTCACGAACGGGAAGTGGTCTGGAGAAGTAATTCCTGGATCCCGGTTTCAGAATTTTTGAGACTGGAAGACGGCGAGAAAACCCAAAAGAAAAAGATCCGCTTTAGAACGTTAGGAGACATCACCATCACGGGCGGAATAGAATCTGATGCCGACACTTTAGAAAAGATTGTACAGGAAGTTTCTGCCATGAGAAAAACGGAAAGAGGTGATAGGTCAGATGACAAACGATCAGAGACAGCGATGGAGGATAGGAAAAAACAAGGATATTTTTAGAATGGAAATAAATAATAATCAACTTCTTCGATTTACAACAGCAGGATCTGTTGATGACGGAAAAAGCACATTAATCGGACGTCTATTGTACGACTCCAAATCCATTTTTGAGGATCAGCTGGAATCCGTGAGTGCTACAAGTGCAAAAAAGGGACATAAGGGAGTGGATCTTGCACTTTTTACAGATGGACTCCGGGATGAAAGGGAGCAGGGGATCACTATTGATGTGGCTTACAGATATTTCACTACTCCAAAAAGAAAATTCATTATCGCAGACACACCGGGACATATTCAGTATACCAGAAACATGGTGACCGGTGCTTCAACCGCTAATGCTGCCGTTATTTTAATTGATGCCCGACACGGAGTGATTGAACAGACAAAAAGACATGCCTTTATTGCTTCTTTGCTCAATATTCCTCACTTGATGGTTTGTATCAATAAAATGGATCTGGTGAACTATTCTGAAGCACAGTTTTCAAAGATCGTATCACAATTCGAAGAATTTTCTTCTAAGCTTCTTATCAAGGATGTACGTTTTATCCCTATTAGTGCTTTAGATGGGGACAATGTTGTAAATAGATCTGAGAATATGGACTGGTACCAGGGTGGAACTTTACTTAACATTTTAGAAACACTACATATAAGCAGTGATATAAACAAAATAGATGCGAGATTTCCTGTGCAGACCGTTATCAGACTACAAGATAAAGGAAGTTCCGACTATAGAGGATATGCCGGAAGAATAGTCAGTGGCATCTATAGGAGAGGAGATGAAATCGCTGTGTTACCTTCGGGGTTTACTTCAAAAATCCAAAGCATTAATGCTGGGGAAAAAGAACTGCAGGAGGCCTATGCTCCAATGTCTATAGCTCTGACTTTGGAAGATGATATTGATGTAGGAAGAGGCGACATGATAGTTAAAATAAATAATCAGCCGGAGTTGAAGCAGGAATTTGACGTTATGCTTTGCTGGCTGCATAACGATTGCGCTAAACCTAAAATGAAATATATCGTGCTGCATACTTCCAACGAACAACGCGCCATGATCAAGGAAGTGATCTATAAAATCGATATTAATACCTATGACAGGGTGGAGACGGACATCACATTAAATATGAATGATATAGCAAGGGTGAAAATAAGATGTACACGTCCGCTTATGCTGGATGCTTATCGCGAAAATAGAAGTACAGGAAGCTTCATTCTTATCGATGAAGTGAGCAGGGAAACAGTTGCGGCAGGAATGGTGATTTCATAGCTATGAGGAGCTGAAAGATTTTTTTAAGATGCAAACTTTTTCAGCTAATAAAGAGGAAAAGAGGAATAGTAGCCGTTTAGATTTGATATATGGCCGTTTTGTGCGATTATTTTATTTCAGCTTTTCCTATCACTAATTTTGCATCTTTGGAGGAGTTTAGTCCCAATTAATTAACTTGAGGTGCATTGCAGAACAAAATTTAGAAATAGAAGAGGTCAAATAACATAAAATAGTTAATAATGAAAGGAATTATATTAGCAGGTGGTTCAGGAACGAGATTGTATCCCATTACCCGGGGTGTCTCTAAACAATTGCTAAATGTTTATGACAAACCCATGATATATTATCCATTGTCTGTTCTGATGCTTGCCGGTATTAAGGAGGTGCTGGTAATCTCTACTCCCTCAGATCTCCCCAATTTTGAAAAGCTTCTAGGGGATGGGTCCGAATTGGGAATGCAATTTCAATATAAGGAGCAACCTTGTCCCGACGGTTTGGCACAAGCATTCATCTTAGGAGAAGAATTTATTGGTGATGATGATGTCTGCCTGGTTCTAGGGGATAATATTTTTTATGGGCACGGGTTGAAAGGATTACTCCAACAGTCGGTACAAAACGTAAAAGAGAATGGAAAAGCGACCGTTTTTGGGTATTATGTAAATGATCCTGAAAGGTATGGAGTAGTGGAGTTTGATCAAACTGGTAATGTCACAAGTCTGGAAGAAAAACCTTCACAACCACGAAGCAATTTTGCTGTAGTTGGACTTTATTTCTATCCCAATTCGGTTATAGAAGTTGCAAAAAAAGTCAAACCAAGCGATCGGGGTGAACTGGAAATAACATCAGTTAATCAGGCTTATCTAAAAGAAGAAAAACTGAAAGTTGAGCTAATGCATCGCGGATTTGCATGGCTGGATACTGGTACGCATGAATCCATGTTAGAAGCTTCTAATTTTATTCATACCATCGAAAAACGACAGGGTCTCAAAGTCGCCTGCCTTGAGGAAATAGCATATGACAAAGGCTACATTACCCGGGACCAGCTTATCGAATTGGCCGAGCCCCTTTTAAAAAACGAATACGGACAATATTTAATGAAACGAGCAAAAAGCAAACTGAATTAATTTGTCCATAATGGGATCGGGAAGAGGTTTTTATGAATATAAAAGAAAGAAATTTTGAATATTCTGATAATAGGAGGTAATGGTTTTATAGGTGGGCATCTTGTGGAAAGCCTTAAGACCCAACATTCGATAACTGTTTTTGACAGATCACCAAACAGGTTTAAAAAGGAACATCCTGAGGTACACTATGTATATGGAGATTATAATGAGTGGAAAAAGCACAGTCATATCTTGAAAGACCAGGATATAGTATTTCATTTAATAAGTACCACTGTACCTTATACTGCAAACCTTGATCCTATTAATGACGTTCAATCGAACCTTTTGACGACTCTACATCTATTAGAAGATCTGGATAAATATGATATTCAAAGGTTTATCTATACATCATCTGGAGGAACCGTGTACGGCAATCCCAATTATTTACCAATTGATGAGAAACATCCCTGTCAACCTATTGGATCCTATGGGATAGTAAAAAATTGTATAGAAAATTACGTCCGTATGTATGCATCAAGGTTTAGTTTTTCCTATTTAATTGTACGGCCTTCAAATCCCTATGGTCCA
This sequence comes from Salinimicrobium aquimaris, assembly GCF_035607535.1. NCBI lineage: Bacteria > Pseudomonadati > Bacteroidota > Flavobacteriia > Flavobacteriales > Flavobacteriaceae > Salinimicrobium > Salinimicrobium aquimaris. The sequence continues at coordinate 376,188 of NZ_JAYDZX010000001.1, read as the reverse complement.
GGACAGAATTTTAGGGGAAATCAAGGTTTAATAGCAAAGCTGCTTTTCAAAAGTCATACTCAGGAGGAGATGGTAATATGGGGAGATGGAACTGCAGTAAGAGATTATATTTATATTAAGGATCTTGTAGATTTTCTAAAGGTGGCAGGTTTGAGTAATATATCAGGGACCTATAATATTGGTAGTGGTTTAGGAAAAAGTATAAATGAAATAGTGGAATTGCTTGCTCCTATAGTTCCTAAACTTCCTCCTCTAAAATATTCTCCGACAGATAAGTCTATAGTTCAGGAGGTCGTTTTAGATATTTCGGCCGCCAAAGAAAATTTTTCATGGGAACCTCAGGTGAAAATGGAGCAGGGCCTTCTTCTGCAAAAAGATTGGATCGACCGGCATATAGAATCAAACATAGAAAATATAGAAGCTCAATAATTAGCGGCTTTCCCGGAATTATTCACAGGAGTTAAAATTTATGATATACTTTAATAAACCTCACATATCGGGTAAAGAGTTAGATTACATCCAGGACACATTCCAAAATGGAAAACTTTCCGGAAACGGAGAATTTACTCAAAGGTGCCAAAGGTTTTTTCAGGAAAAATTTAATTTCGGCCGTTGTTTTTTGACAACCTCCTGCACAGACGCTCTAGAAATGGCAGCTCTTCTTTTGGATATTCAATCTGGCGATGAGATTATTATGCCTTCTTATACATTCGTAAGCACAGCTAACGCCTTTGCTTTAAGAGGAGCTAAAATTGTATTTGCTGATAGCAGGAAAGACCATCCCGGAATTGATGAAGATAAAATAGAAGAGCTCATTACCCCTAAAACTAAGGCAATAGTGCCGGTGCATTATGCCGGGGTAGCCTGCGATATGGACAAGATAATGGATCTCTCATCGCGATACGGTCTATACGTGGTTGAAGATGCCGCTCAGGCCATTGATAGCTATTATACTGGGAGAGATGGACAAAAAAAGGCTCTGGGATCCATAGGACATCTGGCAGTATTTTCCTTTCACGAAACCAAAAATATCATTTCAGGGGAAGGAGGTATGCTGGTAATAAATGAGCCGGAGTTTGAGAAAAGAGCTGAGGTATTATGGGAAAAAGGAACAAATCGATCTGCCTTTTTTAAAGGAGAAATCGATAAATATTGTTGGGTGGATGTTGGGAGTTCCTTCCTGCCATCAGAAATAATTGCTGCCTTTTTATGGGCTCAGTTAGAAAAATTAGAAGACATACAGAATCAAAGAAAAAAAATCTGGAACTCCTACTATAAAAAGCTACTGGAATGGGCTGAGAAAGATTCTGTGCAACTTCCTGTCATTCCGTCGTACGCAACTAATAATGCCCATATATTTTATCTTGTTTTTCCAAATATGGAAGAGAGGATTCAGGTTGTAAAGTGGCTGAAAACAAAAAAGATCCACGCTATTTTCCATTATACCAGTCTACATAAAAGCCTATACTACAAGGATAAGTACACAGGGCGCGCCTTATTTCAGTGTGAACGATACGAACGCGGTCTTTTGAGACTTCCTCTTTACTACGATCTTAATGAGGAGGAGATTAGCACCGTGACCCGAACTATTCAAAATTCTTCAGCTTCCTAAAATCCCTCCTTTCGGGAAAGATATTTTTTATTCTAAAAATTCAGCTGTGGCCATTTTTGCTAGCTTTAACCTTTCTTTAATACCTAAGTTTTTTAGCAGTGTTACCTTTGTAGACGAAGTTCTCTTTGAATTATAAGGCTTTTCTGAGCAATAAGATCAGAGACACCCTTTCAAAAATTACCACTAGAATAAGGGAATTATTTTTTTCTTGACATTTTGAATTAACCTACTTTGATGAATATACTTCAACTTATTGGTAGAAAGCAGGAGCTTTTTACCGATGACATCTCCAAACACGAAAAGGAATTAAACCAATTAGTTAGCCGTTCAACTTTTTTGGTATTAGGTGGCGCCGGGTCTATAGGACAGGCAGTCACTAAAGAAATTTTCAAAAGAGATCCTCGAAAATTACATGTTGTAGATATTAGTGAGAATAACCTTGTAGAACTCGTGAGGGATATTCGTAGTTCCTTTGGGTACATTGAGGGTGAGTTTAAAACATATACCCTTGACATAGGTTCAATAGGATACAACGCTTTAATTCAGCAGAATGGGGATTATGATTTTGTTCTTAATTTATCTGCTTTAAAACATGTTCGTAGTGAAAAGGATCCTTTTACACTAATGCGCATGATCGATGTAAATATTTTCAATACCGATAAAACAATTGAACAGGCAATATCAAAAGGCACCAAAAAATATTTTTGTGTATCCACAGATAAAGCAGCAAATCCTGTCAACATGATGGGTGCTTCTAAAAGGATAATGGAAATGTATTTAATGAGAAGAAGCAGAGATATTTCTATTTCTACCGCTCGTTTTGCAAATGTTGCTTTCTCTGATGGTTCTTTGCTACACAGTTTTAATCAACGTATACAAAAGAAACAACCCATTGTGGCTCCTACAGATGTTAAGCGTTATTTTGTAACTCCCAAGGAGTCAGGTGAACTTTGTCTAATGTCTTGTCTGCTCGGAGGAAATAGAGATATATTTTTTCCTAAACTCAGTGAGGAGCTTCATTTAATCTCTTTTTCAGATATTGCTGAAAGATACCTGAAACAAATTGGATTTGAACCTCATATCTGTCATTCTGAGGATGAAGCACGGGAACTGGTGAAATTTCTTCCGGATGAGAAAAAGTGGCCTTGCTACTTCACCAAAAGCGATACTACGGGAGAGAAGGATTTTGAGGAATTCTTCACGCAAAAAGAAACTCTTGATTTGGACAGGTTCCATAATCTGGGAGTAATTAAGAATGAACTTAATGTGGAGGACGAAAAGATAGATCATTTTACGAGCACTATTGAACAAATGAAGTCTGCCGGAGCATGGAAAAAGGAGGATATAGTAGAACTGTTCTTCGAAATGATCCCTAACTTTGGACATAAGGAAACCGGGAAGTACTTAGATTCAAAGATGTAATGAAAGCAGCTGAAAAAAGTATTTCCTTCATTAGGGATTTGTATGGCAGTCAAGCTTTCATTCCTCTTCATGAACCAAAATTCTCCGGAAATGAGAAACGTTATGTAACAGAAACAATAGATTCTACTCTTGTTTCCTCTGTAGGTGCTTTTGTGGACAGGTTCGAGGAAATGATGCAAAGCATTACAGGTACTAAAAAAAGCGTGGCGGTTGTAAATGGAACTTCAGGTCTGCAGGTTGCACTACAATTGGTGGGAGTGGAGCCTGGAGATGAAGTTCTTACCCAGGCCCTTACTTTTGTTGCTACAGCCAATGCTATATCCTACAATAAAGCACATCCTGTATTTTTAGACGTTGATTTGGATACGATGGGATTATCTCCAAAAGCAGTAACGGCTTTTTTAAATGAGAATGCTGAGATCCGTGAGAATGGGTGCTACAATAAAAGAACAGGTAATAGGATAGCTGCATGTATGCCAATGCACACCTTTGGCTTTCCGGTTAGAATAACAGAACTTGTGGAAATCTGCTCCCAATGGAATATCCCCCTAATTGAAGATGCTGCCGAATCTTTAGGTAGTCTGGTAGGAACTAAGCCTACCGGAAGCTTTGGGGAAATAGGGGTTTTTTCCTTTAATGGAAATAAAATTGTCACCAGTGGTGGAGGTGGAGCCCTGGTGACCGGTAATGTAAAGCTTGGAGAAAAAGCAAAATTTCTGACAACCACGGCAAAGGAGCCGCATACATATGAATTTGTACACAATGAACTGGGCTATAATTTTAGAATGCCAAATCTTAATGCCGCATTGGCGTGTGCTCAGCTCGAGAATCTGGACCAGTTTCTGAATAAAAAAAGAGAATTGGCAAACATTTACAAAGAATTCTTCAGTTCAATGAACATCAAATTTCGAACAGAAGATAGCGGAACAAAAGCTAATTATTGGCTCATGTGTCTTGAGTTAGAAAATAGGAAAGAACGAGACATGTTTTTGAGTTTGACTAATGAATCCGGAGTCATGACCCGGCCTATCTGGAAATTAATGTATAAATTACCAATGTACGAGAATTGTTTACGAGATAGACAAAAAAATGCCGAGTTTCTTGAAGACAGGATCGTGAACATACCAAGCAGTGTTATAGGCAACATCTAAATATAACTTGATGGAAATTTATTTAAGAGCTTTAGAAATTAAGGATTTCAGCCTTACCTCCACCTGGCGTAACGATCCTGAGGTGACAGATCTTTTGGCTGGTAATGTTTTTCATACATCACCAGATAGAGAAAAAAAATGGATAGAGGAGGTGATAATGAATGATAAAGTCAATATTCGTCTTGGGGTAGCATTAAAGGAAAATGATAAGTTGATTGGAATGGTGAATCTTATCAATATTCAATGGATTGACCGAAACGCTGAATTTTCAATTCTTTTAGGGGATAAATCTGAATGGGGAAAGGGATATGGCAAACAAGCCACAGCTCAAATGTTGAACTTTGGTTTTAGGGAGCGCAATCTGGAGAGAATTTATCTCACGGTAGATGTTGATCATAATCGCGCAATTTCTATTTATGAAGATCTTGGTTTTAAAAAAGAAGGAGTCCTAAGGAAACATCACTTTAGAAAAGGTAAATACCGGGATGTCTTTATTTATTCAATTTTAAAAGACGAATATGTATAAGAGTTTTGAACTGGATTTAAATGACTCTGATAAATGGCAGGAATATTTGGAAAGGATTCCCGAACCGCAAAGGGATATCTACTTTTCACCCGATTATTATCGATTATATGAAAAGCTTGGCGACGGAATAGCTAAATGTTTTATAGTTACAAACGGCAAAGAGACAGCCCTTTATCCATACCTGATGAATGCCGTAGATAAGAAAAAATATAATTTGGAGGAAGATTACTATGATATCCAGGGGGCTTACGGTTACAACGGAACGATTTATACTTCCCTGAATGATGAGGTGATAGCTGCGTTTGATGAGGCTTTTAATCAATATTGTCTCGAAAAAAAAATTCTTGCCGAATTTACCCGATTTCATCCTCTCCTTAAGAACAGGGAATTTTCTAAAAATAGGATGAAAATAATAGACGATCGTGAAACCGTTTACCTAGCACTAGGCCAGGAAATAGATGATCTCTGGAAGGATCAATTTTCGTCACAGGTTAGGAATAAAATTAGAAAAGCACATAAAAGAGGCTATTCTTCTGAAGTGCTGAAAAATCCGGAAGGTGAAGATATCCAGACCTTTATTGAGATTTACAGGGGAAATATGGAAATGGTGAATGCAGATGAATATTTTTACTTTAATTCTGAATATTTTGAAAACACTTTCAAATATCTTCCCGGTCATTCCTATCTTATGAATATAAAGAATGAACAAGGGGAGATCATAAGCTCAACAATTTTGTTCAAATACGGGGATTATTTTCATTACCATCTCTCAGGGAGAACCAGGGATGCTATAAGTTGGGCCAGTAATTTTCTCTACAGTGAATCTATTAATCTGGCCAAGGACTTAGGTGCAAAATTTTATCATTTTGGAGGAGGAAGAACCGGAAACCCTAAAGATTCTCTTCTAAGATTCAAAAAAGGTTTTTCAAACACCTCTTCGATATTCACCCTTGGGAAAAAAATTTATTATCCGGAAGTCTATAATTCAATTGAAAAACAGTGGAATAGCGAAAATCCGCACTTAGAAGAGGAATATCGCAATTTTCTTTTAAAATACAGAGTAGAAAACGTTTAAATGGAAAAAGTAATAATAATAGCAGAGGCGGGTGTCAATCATAATGGAGACATGGAAAAAGCCAAACAGCTAATTGATGCTGCAAAGGAAGCCGGTGCAGATTATGTGAAGTTCCAGACCTTCAAAACAGAATTGAGCGTTTCCAAGTCCGCCAAAAAAGCTAATTATCAAATTGAAAATTCCAGAGATAAAGCAGAGAGCCAGTTCGATATGCTAAAAAAGCTGGAACTTTCAGAAGAGACTCATCTCGAACTCATAAGATATTGTGAGCAGAAGGGTATAAAATTTTTTTCCACAGGTTTTGATGCAGATAGTTTACTTTTTTTAAAATCTTTGGGCCTTGAAGTAGCCAAAGTTCCATCAGGAGAATTAGTGAATTTGCCTTACCTGAGAATGGTAGCCAAAAATTTTCCACAAATCATTTTATCTACGGGAATGGGAAATATGGAGGAAGTAAAAGCGGCGTATAATGTTCTAATGGAAAATGGAACAGAGCATAATAATATCACCATTCTTCATTGTAACACAGAATATCCAACTCCTATGGAAGATGTTAACTTGAAGGCAATGAATGCCATTGGAGAGGAACTTGGAGTAAAAGTAGGATATTCAGATCATACTTTGGGAATAGAAGTCCCCATTGCTGCAGTTGCTCTTGGAGCAACCGTTATTGAAAAACATTTTACTCTGGACCGGAATTTACCGGGACCGGATCACCGCGCATCGCTTGAACCTGCAGAATTAAAAGCTATGGTATCGGCCATTAGGAATATTGAAAAAGCTGTTTCGGGTTCGGGCTACAAAGAACCCTCTCCTTCCGAAAAGAAAAATAGAGCTATTGTGAGAAAAAGCATAGTCGCAGCTAAGGAAATTAAGAAAGGCGAAATACTGACAGAGAAAAATATAACAATTAAACGACCGGGAGGAGGAATAAGCCCTATGAAATGGGATGAAGTTGTGGGAAAGCGGGCCGAAAGAGATTATAATACTGATGACCAGATATGAAAAAAAAGATATGTGTCATCACAGGTACACGTGCGGAATATGGTCCTTTGTATTGGCTTCTGAAATTTTTAAAAGATGATGATGAAGTAGAGCTGCAGTTGATTGTTACAGGAATGCATCTTTCGCCGGAATTTGGATTGACATACCGGGAAATAGAAAAAGCCGGCTTTACCATCAATAAGAAGATCGAGATGTTGCTTTCCTCTGACTCTTCAATTGGGATTTCAAAATCCATGGGGCTCGCGCAAATAAGTTTCGCAGAAGCACTTGAGGAGTTGAGGCCGGATATCATCGTCGTGTTGGGTGACAGATATGAAATTTTTTCAGCAGTTGCAGCAGCGATGATTTCCAAAATTCCGGTGGCACATTTACATGGGGGAGAAGCAACTGAAGGTTTAATAGACGAGCCAATAAGACATTCTATCACTAAGATGTCGCACTTACATTTTACAGCTACCGAGGCTTACAGAAGTAGAGTCATACAAATGGGCGAAAGTCCTGATAGGGTCTTCAACGTAGGAACTCCTACTTTGGATAATGTCTTTCGACTGGAGCTGCTGGATCGGAGGAAATTTGAAGAATCCATTGATTTTACCCTTAACAGGAGGAACATCATGATTACCTTTCATCCTGTTACGCTGGAAAACAATACAGCTGAAGTACAATTTAAAGAACTACTGGGGGCGATCTCAGAATTGGAGGATACCAATTTTATTTTCACCAAACCGAATTCTGATACAAACGGAAGAGTGATCATAAACCTAATTGACGATTTCGTGGCCAAAAATTCCGAAAGAGCATGCGCGTTTGTTTCGTTAGGACAATTACGATATTTATCTGCTCTGAAATTTGTAGATGTTGTACTTGGTAACTCTTCAAGCGGAATTGCAGAGGCACCAAGTTTTCAGGTGGCTACGGTAGATATTGGAGACAGGCAGAAAGGCAGAATTAAGGCTAAAAGTGTTATTAGCTGTGAACCGAACAAAAAATCCATTTCTGAAGCTTTGTCCGTTGCACTTTCAGAACCTTTTCAGAAGAAGCTTAAAAAGGTGAAGAATCCTTACGGGGAAGGAGGAGCATCACAAAAAATAGTAGATATTTTGAAGTCCTTTGACTATTCAGATATTCTCAAAAAGAAATTTTACGACCTCAATAGATAAGCATGGGCCTAAAGATATTCTTTATTGGTACTGTATCCCTTTCGCAGAAAGCATTACAGAAGCTATTATCTCTGGATGCGGAAATTGTAGGAATAGCGACGAAATCTTCTTCAGTTTTTAACTCAGATCATGTTGATTTATCCAATTTAGCTGAAGAACATGACATTCCCTGGAAATATGTAAAGGACATTAATGCGCCCCATATTGTTGAATGGATCAAATCTCTACAACCCGATATAATTTTTTGTTTTGGATGGTCCACTTTAATAAAAAAAGAGCTTCTAGAGTTGACGGAGCTGGGGGTAGTGGGGTTTCATGCCACGGCACTTCCGGAGAACAGGGGAAGGCATCCTTTGATCTGGTCTCTAGTTCTGGGCTTAGAGCAGGGAGCCTCTACTTTTTTCTTTATGAAAGAAGGAGCAGATGATGGAGATATACTTTCTCAAAAACCCTATAGAATCAATTACGAAGATGATGCTAATTCGGTTTATCTTAAAATAGAAAGCAATGCACTTGTTCAAATAGCTGAATTTCTTCCGAAATTACAGAAAAGGTTTTTTAAAGTAGTTCGACAGGATCACTCTTGCGGGAATGTGTGGAGAAAGCGGGGGATGAAAGACGGTGAGATTGATTTTAGGATGAGCTCTTATGCCATCTATAACCTGGTTCGTGCCTTAACCAGACCCTATGTTGGAGCACATCTTTTTTATAAAAATAAAGAGATCAAAATATGGAAGGTTAAAGAGGAAAAATATGATCATCAAAATATTGAGCCGGGGAAAATTCTTGAATCAAAAAGCTCTGAAATATTAGTGAAGACTTACGACAATGCTGTGCGAATTATTGAACATGAATTTGTTGAATTACCTAAAAAAGGAGAATATTTGTGAAAAAAGTAATAGTTATCTCAGCTCATCCGGATGACGAGGTTTTAGGGGCCGGGGGAACAATTTTGAAACATTCGGCCCAGGGGGATCAAGTATTTTGGTTAATAACAACAAACATCACTGAACCAGATGGTTTCACTGTAGAAATGGTGTCAGAACGCCAGGAAGAGATCAAAGAAGTGGAGAAGATACTGGGAATTCAGAAAACATATTTGTTGAATTACCCCACAATGAAATTGGATTCGCGAATTGTCAATGAGATGGTTCCAAGAATATCCGAAATTTTTAAGGAAGTGGAACCGGAAATAATTTATTGTCTGAACAGATCTGATGCCCATTCAGACCACAGGTATACTTTTGATGCTGTTATGTCTTGTACTAAATCTTTTCGATATTCTTATTTGAAGCAGGTTCTTCTTTATGAATGCATATCAGAAACAGAATTTGCACCAGCTTTACCCGAAAAGGTTTTTCTCCCAAATTATTATGTTGATATTAGTAATTTCATAGAAAAAAAACTAGAGGCGATGAATATATATGCTTCTGAATTAGGAGAGCATCCCTTTCCACGATCTGAGCGAAACATCAAGGCTTTGGCTACCTATAGAGGAGCTATAGCAGGGGTGGAATATGCAGAAGCTTTTCAGTTGATAAAATTTATTGATAAAGAGTAAATTTCTCACTCTGTATAGAAAAACAAATCTTCTTTCATTTGATCGGAAGTCTTAAGATAATATAAAAGAATGAATATAGGTGTACTAACAAGTTCAAGGGCCGATTTTGGAATTTATTTACCTTTAATTCGAAGATTGAAAGCAGAGAAGGGGATAACATATACTATTATTTCCTTTGGCACGCATCTTTCTAAATTTCATGGCTATACAGTAAATGAGATTTTGGAGAATGATCTTAAGGTGGAATATATGCTTCCTACTCTTCTGGCAAGTGAGACTGAAGAAGGGATTTCAACTTCGGCAGCTCTTTGTTCTATGAAGTTCTCTTCTTTTTGGGCTAGTCATAAAGATGAATTTGATGTGGTATTGTGTTTAGGTGACAGATATGAAATGTTTGCTGCAGTTTCAGCAGGAGTGCCTTTTGGAATACGATTCGCTCATTTATACGGAGGTGATCGCAGCCTTGGAGTAATCGATAATATGTACCGTGACTCCCTTACTCACTTCTCCTCTCTTCATTTTACCTCCACAAATTCCTGCGCTGAAAGAGTTAAACAGCTAAAATTCGGGAAAGAACCGGTAGAGGTCGTAGGGTTACTCAGCCTTGACGATATTGAAGAAGTTCAACTTCCTTCACTAGAAGAATTCGAGGAAAAATGGCAAATAGACCTGTCTCTTCCTACTATTCTTGCCACTATTCATCCTGAAACCATTTCTCCAGAAAAAAATCATCGGCACTCTCAGGAACTTGTAGACGCTTTTCTTGTCCTTTCAAAGACCCATCAAATTGTAATAACCATGCCCAATGCCGATACTGAAGGCTTTGTTTACAGAGAAAGTTTTGAGAAGCTCAAAAAATTGGCTCCTGAAAAGATTTTTCTCATAGAGCATTTCGGGCGAACCTCTTATTTTTCTTGCATGAAATATTCCCATTTGCTCATCGGGAATTCCTCAAGCGGAATATCTGAAGCGGCTTCTTTTAACAGGTACGCTATAAATGTTGGTGATCGACAAAAGGGAAGGGAAACAGGTCCTAATACATTTCATGCACGATTTGATGCTACTGAAATTGTAAAAATAGCAGAGGAAATCTTGAAATATCCGTTCTATAAAGGTGAAAATATCTACCGACGTAAAGGAGGAGTGGAGAAAATAGTGACAACATTAAAATCTGAAATAGATAAAAGAATCGTCAATAACCTCCTGGAGTAATTCCAGAATCTAAAAGATTGATATGTTGAAAGAGAATATACTTATAAGTCAAGAAAAAACTATTCTTGAAGCTTTACAAAGACTAAATACAGTAAGGGACGTAAGCAGATTAATACTTTTTGTTATAGATGAAAAGCAGACTGTAATAGGTTCTTTAACTGACGGAGATATCAGACGTTCCCTTACCAAAAATGTTGATCTTCAATTGAAGGTAAGGGACATTTGTAATAAAAATTTTTTTTTCGAATATGATACCCCGGGATTCTTAAATCTGCATTCTTATAGGAAAAAAAATATTAAGATCCTTCCTATTTTGGGCAGAGACAAAAGGATGGTGAGACTGGTAGACCTCGAAAAGACCAGGTCTTTACTCCCGTTAGAATGCATGATTATGGCAGGAGGTAGAGGGAAGCGACTTAGCCCTCTTACAGATAAAATTCCTAAACCAATGTTGCCTCTGGGAGACAAACCCATAATAGAACACAATATTGATCGCCTAATATCCTTTGGTATAGAAAAAATTTACATTTCTGTCAAATATCTGGGAGAACAGCTCCAGGATTATTTTGGAGACGGAAGTAAAAAAGGTATCCGCATAGAGTACGTTTGGGAAGATGAACCTTTGGGTACTGCGGGTGCCCTTGCTTTGGTTACCGATTTTGAAACAGAAAATGTTCTATTGATGAACAGTGATCTGTTCACCAACGTGGATTTTGAAGATTTATACCTAGATATGGTCAAAAATAATTCAGATATGGTTGTGGCTTCTACAGAATATAAAGTAGATGTTCCTTATGCTGTTTTTGAAACTGATGGAGAAAAGGTCGTTAATTTTCAGGAGAAACCTTCATATATATACCAGTCAAACGCCGGCATTTATATATTAAACAAAAAGCTAATTAAAGGTATTCCCAAAAACAAATTTTACGACATCACCGACTTGATGGAGAATCTTGTAAAGGAGGGCGGTAAATTGAATTTTAGCCCAATTAGGGGCTATTGGATAGATATAGGTAAGCCTGTGGATTATAAACAGGCACAGGAGTTTGTAAAACACATTAAAGGCTAGCCACTAAAGGAAATTAAATGAAAACCCTCATTACAATTTGTGCCAGAGGTGGCTCAAAAGGAATTCCCGGTAAGAATATAAAAGAGCTAAATGGACACCCACTCATTTATTACACCCTTATGACTGCAGTGACTTTTGCTTCTGAAAGAGAAAATGTGCATATATATCTTTCTACAGATTCTGAAGAGATTCGGGCTGTTGTACAAGATTTGAATTTTGCTTCCGTAAATACGAGCTATATCCGTCCAGCAAAATTAGCCACAGATTCAGCAGGGAAACTGGCAGTCATTAAGGATGTTTTAGACTTTGCCGAGAACGAAAGAGGAGTTGTTTATGATTTCGTAATAGATATGGATATCACATCTCCTCTTCGAACTGTTCAAGATTTGGAACAGGCTTATAATCAATTGCAGGGAGATTCAGGTGCATTGAATATTTTTTCTGTAAGTCCCGCAAATCGAAATCCTTATTTTAATATGGTCGAATACCGGGAAGGTGAAGCTTACGTGAAGCTTGTTAAAGAGGGGAATTTTCTCACCCGCCAGTCAGCTCCTAAAGTTTATGATATGAATGCCTCTTTCTATATTTTTAAAAGAGAATTCTTTAATTTCTCCTATTCTAATAACATAACAAATAAAACTCTTATATATGTAGTACCTCATATATGTTTTGATTTGGATCATCCTATTGACTTTGATTTCATGTCTTTTCTGCTAAAGAATAATAAACTCGGATTTAATTTTCTCCCATGAAAGTACTTATAATCGGTTTAGGTTCAATTGCAAAAAAACATATCAAAGCCTTGCGTAGGGCGAGTGTGAATGAAATATTTGCATTGAGATCTTCCCGAGGGTCAGAAAACTATGAAGGAGTTATAAATCTTTATTCTTTTAGTGAAATAAAAGAGCAAAACTTTGATTTTTTCCTGATTTCAAATATTACTTTTAAACATGCGGAGGCAATAAAAAAGTTGTTACCCTTTAAAAAGCCATTGTTTATCGAAAAGCCGGTATTCAACGAAATAAATGAAGAGAATAATAGCTTAGTAGCCAAAATAAATGAGTTGCAAATCCCGACCTATATAGGATGTAGTTTAAGGTTTTTGGACTGCCTGCAGGAATTAAAGAAGCATGTTACGAATAAGAGGATCAATGAAGTAACCATTTATAGCGGCTCTTTTTTGCCGGATTGGAGACCCCATACAAATTTTAGAAACACCTATAGTGCTAATAAAGAAATGGGAGGTGGGGTACACATCGATCTTATACATGAATTAGATTATTTGTTCTGGATTTTTGGTGAACCTGAGCGAACGCGATCGCATTTTTCCAGTAAGTCCTCCTTGAAAATAAATTCTGTCGATTATGCAAATTATCTTTGGGAGTACAGGGATTTTAATGCAAGCATTACATTAAATTATTATAGGGTGGAAAGTAAGCGAAAAATAGAAGTGCTTACTTCTGATGCCACTTTTGAAACTGATTTACTTCTTAACAAGGTATATAAGAATGGGGAAGAAATATATTCTTCAGATCAGCGAATCCCGGACACTTTATTTGATCAAATGGATTTTTTCCTTGATCAAATCCAGAATAAAAAAATAAATGACTTTAACTCAATCAATGAAGCATATAAAATTCTAAAATTATGTTTGGAGAATTAGAAGAAAAAGTAATTGTAGTAACCGGGGCCAGTGGCTTAATAGGACGAGAAGTGGTGAAATATCTTCTGGAAAAAAAGGCCCGGATTGTAGCACTTGATTTGAATAAAGCAAACGAAAAAGCAGATTATTTGTCTTGTGATATTACAGACAAAAATGATCTTGATAAAGCTATGGAATATACTTTGAAAAAGTATTCCCGAATTGATGGTTTAGTTAATCTGGCTTATCCAAAAACAAAAGATTGGGGAGCTTTTTTTGAAGACATTAAGCTGGAATCCTGGCAGAGAAATGTTGACATGCAAATGAACAGTGTATTTTATCTATGCCAAAAGGTTCTTGATGTAATGAAAGAACAAAAATCGGGATCAATAGTAAATATTGGATCTATATATGGTGTAGTGGGAAACGATTTTTCTCTTTATGAGGAATATGGCGGAACTTCTCCTGCTGCATATGCAGCAATAAAAGGTGGGATTATTAACCTTTCGAGATATTTGGCCTCTTATTATGGCAAGTTCAATGTAAGGATAAATTGTGTGTCTCCCGGTGGAGTCCTGGAACCCGAAAAACAACACCCTTCTTTTATAGAACGTTATAGTAGTAAATCCCCTTTAAAAAGATTAGCAAGACCCGAAGAGATCGCCACTCCAATAGCTTTTCTGCTTTCCTCTGAATCTTCTTATATTACCGGTCATAATCTAATGGTTGACGGAGGTTGGACGGCTATTTAATTTTTTTTCCATAATGGAAAAAAAATATTAGGGTTACAAAGGAATCATGGAATTTTTGTAAGATTAGGTTTGTTAAACTTCGTTTAAATAAAAGAGCTAAAATCCGAAACGACCACAAAAGTCATTATTTTTACGCCAAACAAACTTCTAATGGGAAGCGGAAAAAGGATGAAAATAAATGTATAAAAATGTTCTGGTTTTAATTCCTGCCCGTGGAGGATCTAGAGGTGTACCCGGAAAGAATGTCAAGCTGCTGGAGGGTAAGCCTTTAATCTATTACACTGTAGAAACAGCCAGAGAAATCTTCAATGATGATCAGATTCTCGTTTCAACCGATGATCCTACAATTAAAAGCGTTGTAGAGGCAACAGGTTTAGAAGTACCTTTTCTTCGGCCCGAACACTTAGCTACAGATAATAGCGGAATGCATGAGGTAATGATTCATGCTGTTGAATTCATGGAAGGAATGGGTAAAAAAACAGATATACTGGTCTTATTACAACCTACTTCTCCTTTTCGGAACTCAAAACATTTAAGAGAAGCGTTAAATTTGTATGACCCGTCTTTTGACATGGTCACCTCCGTAAAAGAGACCAAGTCTAATCCCTACTATGTTTTAAAGGAAGAAAATGCAGAAGGTTTTTTAGTGCCATCTAAAACCGGAAAATTTGTTAGAAGACAGGATTGTCCTAAAGTATGGGAGCTCAATGGCGCCATCTATATTATCAATGTTGAGAGGTTGAAAAACCAGCACATAGGAAAATTCAAAAAGATAAAAAAATATGTAATGGATGATTTTTCCTCAGTGGACCTGGACGAAGAAGCAGATTGGAAATTAGCTGAGTATTACATTAAATCAACTTCGGCTGCGAATTCTACAGCTGTGTAAATCAAATCAATCATTAGGTTTTTTAAGTCCCATAAAATCAATTAATGAAAAATATCTTAGTTGCTCAAATTCACGCCCTGGGAACATTTGCAAGGGGTGTAATGTTAGAAACACTTCAGGATTTAATTGATGAAAATCCTGATGCCAAAATATATTATTTAACTTGCTCCAATACCTACAACGTGTGTTACATTAACACAGAGAAGGAACCGGAGGTCTGTTATGTTTGCAAAAAAGGGGTAAAAAAAGGAATGGATCTTATAAAAGGAGATTATATCCACCTGGAAATTGAGGATATATTACTTCCGGAAGATAAAGAGCTGGCTCAAAAATTCATAGAGGAAAATCCGGTAATTAATAAAGAAGTGTGGTTTAAGGATTATGAAGTAGGAGAAGCTGCCGTGTCATCTTATATTTCCAAGACGAGGGACAAGAACCTCAATGGCATCCATGATAGTTTCGCTTATGATCTGGTGGAGAATGATGTTGCTCTATACAATGCTCTCGACCGGTTCTTTGATGAAATTAAATTTTCTCAGGTATACAATTTTAACGGAAGGAATTCTTACCAGAGAGCTGTACTGAATATTTCTAAAAAATACGGAGTTGAATGTATAAATAAAGAAATAGCACGCACTGGTGGAATAGTAGAAACCTTCAGGAATGAATTACCTCATCACATCGAGACAAAAGTTAATTTAATTAACCGGGCCTGGGAAAAAAAGGACATTACCACAGATGAAAAAGAAAAGATTGGCAGGAGTTTCTTTGAAAATAAAGTAAAGGGAATTTACACCAATGATAAAATATATACTAAAAATCAGGAGAGTAATAAAGTACCTGAAAATGTGGATTACAGTCGTCGGACCTTTGTTATTTTTACCAGTTCCGATGATGAATTTGCAGCTGTAGGTAAGGACTTTATAAATCCTTATTTTAAAGATCAAAACGAAGGCATAGCATATGTCGCAAGACTAGTGGCACAGGAATTTCCCCAATGCAACTTAATGATTAGAATGCATCCGAATCTTACAGGCCTGGATCACGACTACGTCAAAGAATTGAGGAACATGGAGAAAATTGGCCCCAATATTCATGTCATTGCTCCCGAGAGTTCTGTTGACAGTTATGCACTCCTAAATATCGCAAATAAGGTTATTGTCTTTGGTTCTACAATCGGCTTGGAGGCCAATTTCTGGAGGAAACCTGTTATTCTTTTGGGAAAATGCTTTTGGTACTATCAAGACGTGGCATATGTGCCCAAACAAAAGGAAGAATTAAAAGAACTTTTAGAACAGAATTTAGACCCTAAGCCTACCGAGGATGCTATAAAATTTGGATTTTATTTCTTAAGAGGTGGAGAAGAGGCAAAATACTTCTATAATGATGTCGAAAGTGGTGCATCATATAAAGGTGTGCCGTTATACAAATTGTCATTGACAGACCGCCTGAAGGCTAAGTTTATTCAGCAGGCACACCGGCGTTTTAAAGTAAGACTATTTGTTAAATAGAAAATATTATTTTCACAGCATATATCGGCTGGTTATAGGCATAGAAGAAGTTATAAAGAAGAAGGAGAACTAAAGATTAAAGCAGCTACTGTTGAGGGGAAAAAGAGAGTGAGGATAGTGCTTTTATTATAGTTAAAAGCAGCACAAAGAGTTGATGAAATATTGCGACTCCCCTTTTAAGTCATAGCTTTGGAAAACTATTATTAGAATTTTAAATGGAAATCAAACAGAAGTTAAAAAATAATTTTTCTTATTTTTTCTATTTCTATAGTTATCTAAG
Organism: Salinimicrobium aquimaris; assembly: GCF_035607535.1. Lineage (NCBI taxonomy): Bacteria > Pseudomonadati > Bacteroidota > Flavobacteriia > Flavobacteriales > Flavobacteriaceae > Salinimicrobium > Salinimicrobium aquimaris. The sequence continues at coordinate 359,321 of NZ_JAYDZX010000001.1, read as the reverse complement.
ATACAGGATTTTTATTGCATTTGCTTTAAGTCTTTTTGTAGGTCTCCTTGATGGATTTGGACTGGCTATGTTCATACCCTTATTACAAATGCTGGACGCGGGTAATAATGCTGGCGGAGAAGATCTTGGTAAACTTGATTTTATTCCACAATTCATGGAATCCTTAGGTGTTGGTTTTAACATTACGAGTGTATTAATTTTTATTTTGATCTTTTTTACCCTTAAAGGAGTAGCCCAATTTGTCCAGGGTTATGTGGCGGTTATCTATCAACAGTTCTTTATGCGGGAGATAAGGGTTACCAACATAAAGCTATTAAATGTCTTCAAATTTTCGGAATTTGTAAAAGCAGATTCAGGAAGAATTCAGAACACATTCAGCGGAGAAGTAGAGAAAATCAACATGGCCTTCAAGACCTATTTAGCTGTACTGCAATATGCTTCTCTTATTACGGTCTACATGCTCCTTGCCTTTGCTTCTAATATGAGTTTTGCAGTAATGGTAACTATAGGTGGGGCTGCAACAAATTTTGTTTTTAAATATCTGTACAGCAAAACCAAAGTTCATTCCAGAGAAATTACTGTGGAGGCTCATTACTTTCAGGGTTTATTAATTCAATATGTTGCTTTCTTTAAATATTTAAAAGCAACCGGGCTTAATCTTTTATTTGGAAGAAAGTTAATTAAGAACATTACGGATATCGAATACATACAACGCAGAATAGGTATTTTAGGTTCTCTGTTAAATGGCCTGAGGGAGCCGTTGACCATTTTGGTTGTAGTGGTAGTGATTTTGATTCAAGTTCAACTATTGAATGCACAATTGGGAACTGTTATCCTCAGCTTACTTTTTCTTTACCGAGCCCTAATATTTTTAATGGCTTTACAAGAGCAGTGGAATAGGTTCCTAGCGGTCTCCGGATCTCTGGAGAACATGACCAATTTTATAACAGAATTAAAAGGGGGTATTGAGTCCAATGGTAAAATACAGTTTAAAGGATTTGAAGAAAAAATTGAACTTCAAGATGTCAGTTTTTATTATGGGGAAACACGGGTATTAAATTCCCTGAATCTGGAGATCCGCAAATATGAAACTGTTGCAATTATAGGAGAGAGTGGCTCTGGAAAATCAACCTTAATAAATATACTTTCAGGTCTTCTTCCTCCAACAAAAGGAGAAGTCATAGTTGACGGAAATTCTTTAGCTCATCTGGATTTATATACTTTTAAAGACAGGATAGGTTATATCGCGCAGGAGGCTCCGATCTTTAGTGATAGTGTATATAATAACATCACCTTTTGGGCAGAAAAGAACGACCAAAATTATGCTAAATTTATTAATGCTTTAAAGAAAGCATCTATATATGATTTTGTAATGGAGTTGCCTAATAGGGAAGATGAAAAATTGGGCAACAATGGAATAAACATCAGTGGCGGACAAAAACAGAGATTATCCATTGCGCGAGAATTATTTAAAGATGTTGATTTTTTGTTTATGGACGAAGCTACCTCTGCTTTGGATGCGGAAACGGAATTAGCAATACAGAATAACATAGACGAATTGAAAGGAGTTTACACCATTATTTTAATAGCACATAAACTGTCTACGGTTAAAAATGCAGACCGGATTATTTTGATGAGTAAAGGTAGGGTTCAGGCTGAGGGAACTTTTCAGGGGTTACTGGAAAAATCTGAAACTTTTCAAAAGATGATACGGCTGCAGGGGTTAGAAACTTCACAAATTTAATGGAAAAAAGAACTGTATTTTTTTTTGTTGGTTCCTTGAAAGTTGGTGGGACTGAAAAAGTGGCCTCTGTAATGAGTGACGAATTAATAAAAGCAGGATTCGATGTTAAGTTAGTCCTATTAAGGGATACAATAGATTTCCCTGTCAAACATTTAAGAGATCACATTCTTTACTTAAATTCAGAAAGGTATAAAAACAGAGTAAAGAAAATCTTAGTCTCTTACTATAGGTTGTGGAAGTTTTATTTCAAATATAAGCCACACAGAATAATCTCTTTTTCGTCAGAATTGAATGTTTTACTCTTAACAACTTTATTGCCAAACCAGGTCTTCACAATTGACACTAATTTATTTTGGGTTAAAAGGAAGTTATACAGGCGTAAGATTATAAAGTACATAGGTTATCTCCCGAATGTAAAAAAAGTAATAATTCCTTCCCATGAGCTCAGGTTAAGGTTTAAGGATTATGTCCCAGAAGCCAGTTTTCGAAAATTAGTCACCATTCACAACCCTGTGAGTTTTCGCCACAAAAAAGACCAGGTACTCCCGGTAGAAATGAAAAAACCATACCTTGTGAGTGTTGGCAGATTGGATATAAATAAAGGCTTTGAACAATTAATAAGATCTTTTGCTGCAGCCGATTTTCGGAGTAACTATCGGCTTTATATACTAGGTTCCGGTCCGATGGAAGAGGATTTGAAAAATTTGATAAAAGATCTGGAGGTTGAGGATTGTGTTAGACTCTTAGGCTTTGTAAAATATCCTCAGCTCATCATCAAGAATGCAGAAGCATTAATTCTTAATTCAAACTTTGAAAGTTTCGGGAATGTTTTAGTAGAGGCTTTATCTTTGGGAGTGCCTGTAATAAGCAACGATTGTGACTATGGTCCCAGAGAAATAATAAGACATGGCACTAATGGCCTCTTATACGACAAAAAAAAGGAGGGAGATCTTGAATCAGTATTGGAGGATTTTGTGAATTCACATTCACTTAAGTCATACTTAAAGGAAAACACTTCTTATAAAATCGAGCGTTTTAACGCCAAAAAAATCACAAACGAATGGATAGAAAAGGTATTGAAGTAAAGATTCTTGATTGCACTTTACGAGACGGTGGTTATTATACGAATTGGGATTTTAATTTCAATTTAGTCCAAACCTATTTTGAATCTTTTAATAGACTTCCTGTAGAATATTTGGAAATAGGATATCGCTCCAACCCCATGAAATCTTATTTGGGGGAATATTTCTATTGTCCGCCTCACGTCCTCCAAAGGTGCAAAAAAAGCAGTAACAAAAAACTGGTGATTATCCTGAATGAAAAAGATGTACGCTCAAATGATGCTGAGGCCTTACTTAAACCTTGTATCGGTTATATAGACATGGTTAGACTTGCAATTGACCCGCAGAACTTTAAAAGAGCTCTTGGTCTCGCAGAAGCTGTTAAGAAGATCGGCTTTGAGGTAGGGTTTAATGTGATGTACATGTCAACTTGGGAAAATCAAAAAGAATTTCTTGGCCAAATAAAGGAAGTAAATGGAATAGCGGATTACTTTTATATGGTTGATTCTTTTGGGGGTGTATATCCGCAGGATGTAAAGAAGACCTTTGACATCGTAAGAGACCAAACCGATGTAAAAATAGGTTTCCACGGCCACAATAACTTACAATTGGGACTTATAAACACCTTGACGGCTATGGATTGTGGAGTTTCTATAGTTGATGCCACTGTTACCGGAATGGGACGGGGAGCTGGTAATTTGCGTACTGAGTTACTTCTTACTGCCTTAAATGCTAAGAACAGACTTAAGGATGACCTCGATTTCAATGCACTTAGTAAAGTTGTAGATCCTTTTTCTAAATTACAAATGGATTATGGTTGGGGCTCAAATCTTCCTTATATGGTATCCGGGGCACATTCACTGCCTCAAAAGGAGGTAATGGAGTGGGTGACCAAGCGGTATTATTCGCTAAACAGTATTATAAGAGCCCTCTCCAATCAATCCAAAGGACTAAAGGACAATAAAGAACTGAAAAAATTGGATTTTGAAAATGTCAAGAAACATGATTCAGTAATGCTTATAGGGGGAGGACCAAATGCTGTTTGTCATTCAAGAGCAATTAAAGAATTTTTATTGCATCATCCGGAGATTGCTGTAGTTCATGCCAGTTCTAAAAATGCCCGTAGTTTTGAAGAAATTCCAAATGAGCAATTTTTTTGTCTCGTTGGTAACGAAGGTCATCGTCTGGAGGAAGTTTTTGATTTTAAATCAAAAATTTCAGGCAAATGTATTCTGCCTCCTTACCCCCGTAAAATGGGAACATACATTCCTAATGCCTTAAATGACTGCTCTTATGAATTGGGGAGTGTGGATTTTACTGATAAATTTTCAGATTCACATACTGCTATAGCTCTACAAACAGCTTTGGAACTGGGGGCAAAAGAAATTCTGATGACCGGTTATGATGGTTATTCCGGTGATATTATTGGAAAAAAGGAGCAGGAACTTTTTCTTGAAAATGAATTTTTATTTGAACGGTTCAGGAAAAAATATGACGTCCCCTTAATAAGTATTACTGCTACTTTATATGAAGGACTTCGAGAGGATTCAGTTTACAGCAAAATAGAGGAAGTATGATAGGGGTATTTTCAAAAACTACAGACAGCAATTTTGTTGAGGCACTCGGTCTAGCCGGAATGGATTTTATTATACTTGATCAGGAGCACGGGCCCATTCATAATGAAACTTTACACAACCATGTAAGGGCAGCAAGAGTAAGTGATATGAAGGCTATAGTAAGAGTGAAAGGAGTAGATGCCAACGCTATAGGCGCTGCTCTGGATTCCGGAGCTGATGGGGTACAGGTTCCTAATGTTGAAACAGCGGAACAAGCCTTAATGGCGGTCAATGCGGCACGATTTTATCCTAAAGGAAACAGGGGAGTCTGCAGGTTTGTAAAGGCTGCAAACTTTGGATCAACACCTAAGTCAGATTATTTTCATAATGCAAACAACAAGATGGTAATTCTTCAAGTAGAAGGAAAGGAAGGTATAGCAAACCTTGATGAAATACTAAAGGTAGAAGGGTATGACATCCTCTTTATTGGCCCCTATGATCTTTCCCAATCATTAGGTATTCCAGGACAAATAGATCATCCCGACATGAAAGACCTTATGCAGAAAGTAGCTAATCAGGTGAAAAAGAAAGGAAAAAAGCTTGGAACCTTTGCAGATTCTGTTGAGTCGGCAAAATATTTGTTAAGCCTGGAATTTGAATATTTAGCTTATTCCGTTGATATAAATATTTTTCTTGAGGCAGCAATTAAAATTCGAAAAAGTTTAATCAAAAAAAAATAATGAAAAAATTAGTAGCCGTCATACCGGTGAGAGAAGGTTCTCAGCGGGTCAAGAGTAAAAATATCCGACCTTTTGCAGGTAAATCTCTCCTTGAGCATAAGCTGGAAATTATTAAACAGTTACCAGTTGATGATATTGTAATCAATACAGATAGTGAAGAGGCTATACGAATTGCCCAAAGGGAGGGCATCTCCTTCCATAGAAGAGAACCGTATTTTGCAAGCTCAAAATGCAGTAATAGTGAATTTCACCATTATCTTGCTAAAGTAACGGAAGCTGAAAATCTACTGATAGCTCAAGTAACAGCACCGCTTATTATGCAAGAGAGTTATAATAGAGCGATTAATACTTTTTATAAGGTCAATTGTGACAGTCTCATGTCAGTAAAAGTACTGAAGGAGTTTATATGGTATAACAATAAACCTCTAAATTATTCTATAGAAAATACTCCTAACTCCCAAGACCTTCCTGAATATTTAGTTCCCACCTTTGGATTGGTCATAGTTGAACGGGCTTCAATGTTGAAAACTCGAAGTTATATCGGTAAAAACCCTCACTTCTATAAAGTAACGCAGGTCGAAGCAATAGATATTGATACTGAACTTGATTTTGAATTTGCAGAATTTATGTTTCAAAAGAAGTTTGAAAACACATTATAAAAGAAAAAAATTGTTTAAACCAAACGTTAATATTAAAAATATCCTTTGGGATTTTGACGGGGTTATTATGGATTCCATGGCTGTCAGGGATAGAGGATTTGAAATTGTGTTAAAAGAACATTCCAAAGAAGAAATTGAAAAATTGATGGCCTTCCATAGGGCCAATGGAGGTCTTTCCAGATATATGAAATTTCGATATTTTTTTAATGAGATTAAAAAGGAGCAAATAAGTGATGAGGAAATTAGGATTTTTGCTTCTAAATTCTCTGAAATAATGCTTGAGAATCTTGTGAATCCCGTGCTTCTGATAGATGATGCTTTAAATTTTATTCAAAGAAAACATCAATTGTATAACATGCATGTAGTATCTGGTTCAGATCAAGAAGAATTGAGACATATATGTAAAAAAGTAAATATTTCAACATTCTTCCATTCAATTTATGGCTCTCCTACTCCCAAGAAACTGTTAGTAAAAGAGGTCTTGAAGAATAATAACTACAAAAATTCTGAAACTATTTTAATAGGAGATTCAATAAATGATTATGAAGCTGCAGTAGAGAATGGAATTACCTTTTTTGGTTATAACAACATAAAGCTTAAAGAGGATGGGAAAAATTATATAGAAAGCTTTAGTGTATGAGAATAGTGAATACACTTCGGGGAATATTAATGATGGTACAGAACACCAGGATTTTTGAGCCCCGAAAACATTTTAAAAATAAAAGAATAGCAATAATTGGAGCAGCAGACTCTGCATTTGAAGAGGCTAATGGAGATTATATCAATAGCTTCGATTATATTGTAAGGGTAAACAAGGCTCCACATTCTTTGACTCCTGAAAAGCGTAGATTTGTAGGTAGTAGAACAGATATTTTGTTTCATTCTTTTTTCGAACTTACCGAAGGGGGAGGAGGTGTAATTGACTGGCAACTTTATTCTAAACAGGGGATCAAGTTTGTTATAAATCCTAATAACGATCTCAAAGGACTAAGAGCCCATTTAAATTTCTATAAAAGGCATTTAAATCCCAGAAAGACGTATGTACTTCCCCACAGCACTTACAAAAAAATAAAAGAAAAATTCGGGAATTGGGTTCCTACCGTAGGATTCAGCGCCCTCTATGCTGCCATTAATTCTGGTTGTAAGGAACTCTACATTACCGGCTTTACTTTTTTTAAAACACCATACGCCGACGATTATCGTGATGAAGTGAAGGATGTAGAAAAGAATAATCAGTTTATGAAAAAACAGGGCTTTCATAATCCCGATCTTGAACTGAATGAATTTTTAAATCAGCTGGAAAGACAGGAAAAAACTTGGACAAAAGTGATAATGGATGATGCTTTGCTCAGTATTGTGAATCGTCAAAAAATGATAAGGAATGGAAGGTAAGGATAGCGTAGCCTATTTTGTAATGCCCAGGTCCAGCACTGACTGGAAAGGAGCAGAAGGGTTGTGGATCACAACAGCAGGATGGGCAGCTGCAGGGGAAAGAATATTTGGAGAATCTTATGTGCTGACTACAGACAGAGCAGAAAAACCTTCTGAGGTAGTTAAGTACCCTCTTGGAAAAAACGGAGTAACAAATACGTCTCCTTTAAAAAAAATGGCCAGATTTTTCCCGCTGGAAATAATTACCTTCGTAAATGACTTTCTTCTTTGGCGAACCTCAAAAAAAACAGATAATTACCGGTATGCTTTTCCAGGGTTAGAGAAGCCGGTAGCAATGGTATGGGAACAACATGATTTTTTTCCGGGGAATGGATATAAACTTGCTAAGAAATTCAAGGCTCCTTTTGTAATTTATGTTCACGCTCCACAGGTATGGGAATCTCATAAATGGGGCGTTAAAAGGCCTTTTTGGGGGAAAATACTTGAAAAGATGGAAAGTCGCAATCTAAAACGTGCAGATGCGGTTGCCTGCGTGTCTTCACAAGTGGCAGAAAAATTGGAGTCTATGGGTGTTGAGAAGAAAAAAATTATAATTTCTCCAATGGCTGTGGATCCTTTTTTGTACCGCGATCTTGATACCAGTGATATTGTAAAAGAGTACAATTTGAAGAACAAACTTGTGATAGGCTGGACGGGATCGTTTAGAAGCTTTCACGGTGTTGAACGCCTGGTTGAAACGTTTAGAATAGTGAAACAGGAATTGGCTAATGCTCATTTATTTTTGGTAGGAGATGGAGAAGAAATGAACAAGATCAAGAAATTGGTAAAGGAGTATGATATTGAGGATGCCGTAAGTTTTCCTGGTAGAGTGTCTTTTAAAAGAATGACAGAATTTGTCCATGTTTTTGACGTGGCCATACTGAGTGCGCGCAGTGCCAGTGATTTTCATTATTCGCCATTAAAACTTCGGGAATATTTAAAGGCCGGTAAGGCCACTCTCGCACCTAATGCGGGAGAAGTGCCTCAAATTTTCACAGATAATGTTCATTTGAAGTTGTACGAGCTTGAAGACATAGAAGGTACGGCAAAATTACAGATAGATCTTTTACTGCAACCCCAGTTGCGTGAAGAATTGGGGGAAGCGGGGAGGCAATTTATTCTGGAGAACGGGACATGGGACGTAGAACTTAAAAAAGTAATGCTAAGAATAAATTAGTATGAGGATAATTCAGGTAATACAACAACCCCAATTAAGAGGAGCAGAGATCTTTGCCTGCCAGTTGTCTAATCATCTTAAGGCGCAGGGGCATAAAGTGTTAATGGTAACCGTTTTTAAGGGCGATGCAGATATCCCCTTCAATGGAGAAATAATAAATCTCGATAGACCGCTTTCCTTAAGATTAATTGATCTAAAAGGCTGGAAAAAATTTTATAAAATAATTCAGGAGTTTAAACCGGATATCATTCAGGCCAATGCCTCAGATACCTTAAAATTTACTACAAGTTCAAAATATTTTTTTTCCTGGGAAACACCCCTGGTATATAGGAATGCCAATAAATCAGGAGATTTTATTGATTCACGGTTGAAATGGAAAGTGAACAAGTTTTATATAGATCAATTGGATTTTACAATTTCGGTTAGCGAGGAATGTGAAAAGGATTTTATTAAAACCTTTCAATATCCCACCGCTATGGGAAACACAGTAGAAATAGGCATCGAGGATAAGAATATTGGTGATGTGCCTGAGGATCTTCAAGAGATATTTCAAAAAGGCCCTGTATTAACCAACATAGCAGGTTTCGTACCGGAAAAAAATCATATCGGCCTGGTCAATATTTTTACTGCAATTCTTAGAGATATTCCTGATGCCCAATTGATATTAATAGGTAAAGGCCATCTAAAACAGGTTATTCAAAGGGAAGTCAAAATAAGAGGAATAGAAAAAAATGTACATTTTTTAGGATACAGAAAAGATGTACTGGAAATCCTTCATCACTCCCGGGTATATGTCATGCCAAGTCTAATTGAAGGTCTCCCCGGCGTAATTCTTGAGGCTATGTTTTGCGGAACTCCTGTTGTTGCCAATAACGTTGGAGGCATTGGTGAAGTGGTTAAAAGCGGGAAGACGGGGTGGTTAATTGAAAAAGGTAAAGAAGAAGAATTTGTTCTTGCTGTAAAAGAGACACTTCAAAAAGACAAAAAGGATCTTCCTGAAGTTAAGAACGCTAAAACTATGATCCATAGCAAATTTCTAAACGAGAAGATAGCGAAAAGGTTTTACGAGAGCTATTTGTATACCCTGGAACTCAAAGCAAACGAGGCGTCCATATTACCTTAGATCCGGTTTAAAATGATAAAAATTTTACATCTTATTAAAGCATTAGGAAGAGGAGGAGCAGAAGTTTTACTTCCTGAAACCCTAAAGCTGCACGACCAAAATAGATTTGAGTTTTTCTATGGCTATTTTTTACCCTTTGATGACATGGAAGGTGTCATAGAAAAGGAGGGAGGTAAGGTAATTCATTTTAAATCTGACGGTAACATAAATATGTTGCTGCAGGGAGAAAAAGTAATTAATTTCTGTAAAAAGAATAAAATCGATATTATTCACAGTCATCTCCCACTGGCCGGCTTTGTTGCGAGATATGTCTATAGCAGGACTGCTATTCCGGTTATTTATACAGAGCATAATATTCAGGAAAAATATCATTTTGCTACAAAATTGGTGAATAAGTTTACTTACAATAAGCAAACTATTGCATTAGGAGTTTCTGAAGATGTGAGCACTTCTATCAAGAAAAATATTAATCCCAGGATTCCTGTAAGAACCCTCCTTAATGGGGTCAACACCCAATTTTACACAAAGAATCTGCAAATGGGAGCTCGAGTTAAGGCAGAATTAGATATTCCTCAAGAAGCTATAGTTCTTGGTAATATTGCCGTCTTCCGGGAGCAAAAGGCATTACCAGACTGGATAAGGGCGTTTGCTGAAGTCAGTAAACAAAAAACCGATGTATATGGTTTGTTAGTGGGAGCGGGACCTCAGGAAGAAGAAGTGAAAAATATCATTAGAGAGCTCAAACTGGAAAACAAAATAAAACTTCCGGGTGTAAAAGAAGATACTTTACCCTATTTTTCTGCTATGGATATCTTTCTTTTAAGCTCGGAATTTGAAGGGTTACCTATTGCGCTTCTAGAAGCAATGAGTATGGAATGTGCTGTTGTTTCTACAAGAGCCGGAGGAGTGGTTGAAGCTATTAGAGATAAAAAGGAAGGGCTTCTATGCGAGGTGGGAGATTTTCGGTGTCTTGCCAGGAAATCAGTTGAACTAATAGACGATGAGGAATTACGGAAGAGTTTGCAGTGTTCAGCAAGAAAAAGAGTAGAGGATTTTTTCAGCCTTGATATTATGGTATCAAGATTAGAAATTCTTTATGAGGAAGTTATTTCAAAAAAAAGTCTTGAGAAAGCTTTCTACCTCTAAGCTATACTGAAAAAAATAAGATATGGGAGTAATCTTTCTACTAATTCTCTTTTACATTCTTAACCAGTTTATATTTAACTTCTATAAAAAGAAGCACTCCTTTTTTGAGAGAAAAAAAATGGATCTTCTTTATCTCTATCATCTCCTATTCTTTGGTATATTTCTCTGGTATTCTTTTAATAATCCCGCCGATTCGAAGAGGTATTATGAGGATATGGAATATTTTGAAGGTACTTGGCTTGAATTGCTGGGGACAGATACCCTGTTTATAAACTTCGTCTCATATCCTTTTTATCGACTGGGCTTTTCTTATAGCATGCTTATGCTCACCTTCGCCTGGTTTGGATATTTGGGCTTTGTGTATGCCTATGTGTTTATGAGTGAAAAAATTCCCGTAAAAGTGAAGGTTTTTAAAAGATTGGATTTGCTCACCCTTATTCTGTTCTTCCCCAATATGCATTTTTGGACTTCAGCTTTGGGTAAGGATTCTCTAATTTTTATGGGATTAATGATGTTCACATATGCTATTATCAATCCAAAATCCCGCATTTTTCTTTTGATCCTTTCATCTCTTGTTGTCTTTTATATAAGACCTCACGTCTTCATGTTTGTTGCAGTTGGGGTTGTAATTGGTTATTTGAGTGGAAAGGAAAAAATTCCATTCTGGAAAAAAGCTACAATTTCACTTGGTATGGTTCTGGTATTAACCCTGGTTATGGACGACGTACTGAACGTAATGGGTTTGGGTGAATCTGAAAATATTGTAGAAGATTTTCAAAGTGAATCAGGAGAAAGATCAAAAAGTCTAAGCACTTCAGGTTCTGGGGTAGATATGTCGAACTATCCATTGCCGTTCAAATTTTTCACGTTCTGGTTTCGACCACTTTTTATAGATGCGCCCAATATATTAGGTATCATTACTTCTTTTGAAAACCTGATTTACCTTTTATTGTTTTTTAAAATTCTAAAAAAAGACTTTATAAAGTTCCTTAGAAGATCTCCGTCCCTTATTAAAATGAGTTTCGTGATTTTCATTTTATCCTCTTTTGCCTTAACATTTGTAATGTCTAATCTTGGAATCATAATGAGGCAAAAATCTATGGTAATGTATTTTATCTTTTTTGTGATTTATTATTATCTGGCTCAAAAGAAATACAGACGATATCTAAAATATAAAGCATATAAATTAAGGCAAAAAAAGGAAGCTGCGGTAAGAGGACAGATTTCGCCAACCTGACAAAACCCTATCCTTGAAGTGTCCTAAAAAAGCCTTAAATTCAATTATGGCCTGATGCTTTTCCTATCTTTGTAAAGCAAAAAATAAACCTACATGTGCGGAATTAACGGCCTCCTTCTAAAAACAGGGGGATCCAAAAACGACATTTCCCAAATACTTTCCCGAATGAATAATGAAATTATTCACAGAGGGCCAGATCAGGATGGATATTTGATAGAGGAAAGAGAAGCCTATTCTCTGGGTATGGCTATGAGAAGATTATCCATAATAGATCTCTCAACTGGAAAACAACCTATTTTCTCTGAAGACGATAGTAAAGCAATTGTATTCAATGGAGAAATCTATAATTATCAAAAACTGAAAAAGATTCTTTTGGATAAGGGGATGGTTTTTCATACTTCTTCAGACACTGAGGTTATTCTAAATCTTTACATTGCTTTCGGAACAGCCTCTTTTTCAATGCTGGATGGAATGTTTGCCTTCAGTATTTATGATAGTGAACTGGATAAAGTATTTATAGCAAGAGATTTTTTTGGAGAAAAACCTTTGTATTATAGTAGCAATGAAAATGGTTTTTACTGGGCATCCGAACTTAAATCAATTGTTCGTGTACTGGAGAAAAAGCCTCATTTGTCCCTTAAGGGTCTTAATTTATTCTTTCAGCTCACATATATCCCTGCTCCTTTTACCATTTACAAGAATATATATAAACTTGAGGCCAATAAATTCATAAGTTTAGATTTAAACACTGGAGATTTTGAAATAGGTGAAGTAAAACAGGAGTTTGAAAAATATATAGATCCTTCAATTTCTTTTGAGGAAGCAAAAAATTTAACTCATGATAAGGTAAAGGAAAGCGTCCTTTCGCGTTCCATATCAGATGTTCCTTTAGGCACATTTCTTTCGGGTGGAGTAGATTCATCAATAGTTTCATTATCCCTGGCCCATGGAAGTGACACTCCTATTGATACTTTTTCCATAGGATTTGAAAAGAAATCCTTTGATGAATCAGACAAATCACGTACGGTAGCAAAACTGATAGGTAGTAAACATCACGAATTTAATGTGAGTGTAGATGATCTTAAGGTCAATATTGAAGATATTCTTCTAAATTTCGATGAACCCTTTGCAGATTCTTCTTCTTTACCTACCTACATTGTGGCTAACAAAACAAGAGAACAAGTAAAAGTAGCTCTCACAGGAGATGGTGGTGATGAATTATTTGGTGGTTACAACAAATATTATGTAGGGCAACTGAACAGGAAATATACGAGTGTTATACCTGCACCATTGCACCACAACGCAAGAAAAATTCTTGACCCAATCCTTTCCACACAGGATGATAACAGGGGGAAACGATTTAAAATTAGAAAATTGCTGAATGCAATCAATTATAATCAACAGTTTTATTATAATATCATTTCTTTAGGCTTTAATGAAAATGAGCTTAGGGAGATTCTCAAAGAAAGTTCTAATAACAGGAATGCCCTTTCTTATTATAAGGATCAGGTGGAAAATGATGGAAGCCTGACGAATTTCAGGTTAATTGATAAAATCATTAGTCTGGAGGGTGATATGCTGGTGAAGGTAGACAGAACAAGTATGTTAACTTCCCTCGAAAGCAGAGCCCCTTTTCTGAATAAAGAGCTTTGGAATTTCACCAATCAATTACCTGAGAATTATCTACTGAATGGGTGGAACAAAAAATATATACTGAAAGAAGCTTTTAAAGATTATTTTCCTAAAAGATTTTTAGATAAATCCAAGAAAGGCTTTGGAGTCCCGGTAGGCGATTGGTTAAGAGGTTATCTTTCCGATGAACTGTTGTCCTATATTGATCATGATTTCCTTAAAGATCAGGAAATTTTCCAGCCCGAACCTATAATAGCAATGGTGAAAAAGCATATTGAAGGGAAAGAAGATAATACCTTCAAAGTTTGGACATATTTCTGCTTTCAGAAATGGTATAAAACGACCTATTCTTCAGTCAATCATTAATAACCACTTTTTAGAAGGATAAAGGAATTCTTCAGAACCTTAATGAAGTTTAAATCTTTTAAATTGTACATGATTAACATCTTGGTATAATTTTTTGATCTGTATTCAAAGTACTTTCCAAGTTCCGGATTTAAATTTCTAAAATAATATTGAGATAAATTTTTATAAGTGGTTCTTTTGGAATTTACCTGTTTTTCTTTTTCCAGAAGACTCCATATACCTTTTTTGTGGATTCTATAATGTGAGGGAAGAATGTTTGGAAGAAATTTCCCTTGGCCGTGTCTTCCTAAAAGACTAAGCCAAAAATTATCAGCATTTAATGTCTTCGTCAGTTCCTCAGGTATGTTTTCAACGATATTTTTAAAACACCAGGTAGAAATAATTGGTTGAACAATCGCTTTTTGAAGTTCTTCAGAAGAAAAATCTCTGCATGTTTTTGCAACAAAATCTTCATCGGGTAATGGAAATCCATGTTCATCTACAAACATAGCAGCATGATATGCAAGAACGTAATCTTTATGTCTTTCTAAAAAATCTACCTGTTTTTGAAGCTTAGAACTGTCGGTCCAATAATCATCCCCATCGCAGTAAGCCAGATATTTTCCTTTGGCCGAATAAAAATTATAAATGGAGTTGAAAAGACCTGTAAATTCTCCATTGACCAATATGTTATTTTGTTTCTGATGCTGAAACAGCCTGATCTTGTCGGGAAATTTTCGTGCATAATTTTTGCATATTTCTGCGGTACCATCTGTTGAAGAATCATCTCCTAAAAGAATTTCATAATGAAAAGTAGTTTTCTGCTCCAGAACACTATCGAGACACTGAGCGATGTAGGCTGCCTGATTAAATGTTTGAACGCATACTGAGACCATCGGGTTGTCGGCAACTTCATTTGGAAATTCATGTACAGGAATTTGTTCAAATTTCTTCCTAAACTCTATAAAATTCATTATCCCTATTAAATTTTAGTAACAAATATACTTTTTAAAGCATATTATAGTTCTAGTTTGACCAGTAAATGCCATTTAAACTTAGTCATTCTTGGTTCAACTGTTTATTTAATTTTATTTTTAGCGAAAATTTTCTTCAATGCACAAATTGGTACGAATTACCACAATTCCCCTCTCTCTTGAAAAATTATTAGAGGGACAACTAACTTTCATGAATAACCATTTTGAGGTTATTGCTGTTTCCTCAGAAAGGGAAAGGTTGGAAAAATTTGGTAAAGCAAATGGGGTACGCACTTTCACAGTCGAAATGACTAGATCTATCACTCCTCCCAAAGACATAAAAGCAGTATTTAAACTTTATAATTTTTTAAAAAAGGAAAAACCTTTAATCGTTCATACACATACTCCTAAGGCTGGAATAGTAGGAATGATGGCCGCAAAAATGGCAGGAGTTCCTATAAGATTGCATACCGTAGCGGGTCTTCCTTTAATGGAAAGTTCAGGAATAAAAAGATATATTCTGGAGCAGGTTGAGGGCTTAACTTACAGACTGGCTACAAAGATTTACCCCAATTCTTACGGACTGCAGGAAATAATTCTGGACAAAAAATTTTCATCTGCAGAAAAGCTCCAGATCTTAGGAAAAGGAAGTTCTAATGGTATAGATACTTCCTATTTTAATCCCGACCTTTATCAAACAGCGGACAAATTGAGAATTAAAAAATTATGGGGTATTGCGGCCGATGATCTCGTATTAATTTTTGTAGGTCGGTTAGTGAGAGATAAAGGAATTAATGAATTATTACAGGCTTTCAAAAAACTAGTTACCATGTATCCCCATATTACTTTATTACTGGTGGGACCATTTGAGCAGGAACTTAATCCTATTAAAGAGGAAAACCTCCAACTCATTAAGGAACATTCAAAGATAATTGCTACCGGCTATCAGGAAGATGTTCGATGTTTTTTTGCAATTTCAGATTTGCTTGTTTTTCCAAGTTATAGAGAGGGATTTCCCAATGTGGTTCTGCAGGCCGGTTCTATGCGGCTTCCTACGATAACGAGCAATATCAATGGATGTAATGAAATTATCTGCGAGGGAATTAATGGAATAATTATACCGGTCAAAGATGAAAAAAAGCTTTTTTTAGCTATTGAAAGATTTATTAAAGACGTTGAGCTAAGGAAAAAAATTTCTGGGGTGAGCCGCGAAATAATTAGCCAAAACTATGAGCGGAAAAAATTTTGGGAAATTTTGTTAAAGGAATACAAAACGCTGGAGCAGGAAATTACAAAAGGTTAATTTAGCAACGGGGAAAAATTTCCTACCTGTGTATGTACAGAAAATTTTTTAAGACCATTCTGGATTTTTTGATAGCCTTATTTGCTCTTATACTTTTAAGTCCTTTTCTATTGTTTTTCAGTTTACTGCTTTTCGTAGCTAACAGAGGGAATCCTTTTTTCCTTCAACGCCGTCCTGGAAAAGGAGGAAAAATTTTTAGGATTATTAAATTTAAAACAATGACAGATGCCAGGGACGAGCAGGGTAATTTTCTTCCAGATTCAGAAAGATTGACGGCAGCTGGCAAATTTGTGAGGAAGACTTCTGTTGATGAGATTCCGCAATTAATCAACGTGATAAAAGGAGACATGAGTATTATTGGGCCGAGACCACTCCTTCCCGAATATCTGAAGCTTTATACACCCAGGCAGCAAAAGCGGCACAATGTGAGGCCGGGGATTACAGGATGGGCCCAGGTGAACGGGAGGAATGCTATCTCCTGGAACAAGAAGCTGGAGTTGGATGTATGGTATGTGGAGCATTTTTCTTTCAGGTTGGATTTGAAAATAATTTTGTTAACTTTTTTAAAGGTTATAAAATCTGAAGGAGTAAATACTGCTAACATGGCGACCACAGAACCTTTTAACGGAAGTAATTAATATGAATATTTATGGCGCCAGCGGACACGGAAAAGTAATTATTGATCTTGTGCATTCCCGCATGGAGGAGATTCACAATGTCTTGGATGATAACCCTGTTATTACCGGCATTTACAATTATCCTGTGGTTCACAATTTCACTCCCGAGGTGCTGAGACGTAAAACCATTATAGCAATTGGGGATAACAAAATTCGGAAAAAAGTCGCGGATAATTTCTCAGGGGGATTTTATAAGGGGCTAAGCCATGCTACTGCAGTTGTTGATCGCACAGTCGAGCTGGGGCCGGGAACTGTTGTAATGGCCAATGCAGCTATAAATGCAGATACAATAATTGGTGCTCATTGCATCCTCAATACAGGTTGCATCGTGGAGCATGATTGCGTACTTGATAATTTTACACATATTTCGCCGGGAGCTGTACTGGCAGGAGGAGTTAAAATTGGTGAAGGTACCCACATAGGTATCGGGGCCCTGGTAATTCCCGGAAAAAAAATAGGAAAGTGGTGCACCATAGGTGCAGGAGCAGTAATCATTGAAGATGTTCCAGATTATGCCACTGTAGTGGGCAATCCGGGAAAAGTTATAAAAATAGCAGAAAACGGTAATGAATAGAGAAAAAATATATCTGTCTTCCCCGCACATGGGAGGGAATGAATTAAAATATATCCATCAAGCCTTTGAACAAAACTGGATTGCGCCTTTAGGACCGAATGTAAATGGTTTTGAAGAAGACCTGAAGAAATACCTTAAGGAGGATGTACATGTCGCTGCACTAAGTTCGGGTACTGCTGCCCTTCATTTGGCATTAATACTCGCCGGGGTGGAGCGGGGAGATGAGGTCCTTTGCCAGAGTCTCACCTTTGCAGCCTCGGCAAATCCTATTGTTTATCTTGGAGCTACTCCTGTTTTCGTAGATAGTGAAGAAGAAACCCTGAACATTTCTCCGGGTTATCTTGAAGAAGCGATCAAAGACAGAATAGGAAAAGGAAAAAAACCTAAAGCCTTAATTGCTGTGCATTTGTACGGAATGCCTTACAAAGTGGAAGAGGTTCACAAAGTTGCTGAAAGGTATGGAATTCCAGTTATAGAGGACAGTGCAGAAGCTCTTGGCAGCTCCTACAAAGGACAGAAATGTGGAACTTTTGGAGATTTTGCCATTCTTTCCTTCAACGGAAACAAGATCATAACTACCTCCGGAGGAGGCGCGTTGGTTGCAAAAACTGCTCAGTTAAAGGAAAAGGCTGTTTTTCTTGCCACTCAGGCGAGAGACAATGCTCCCCATTATCAGCACAGCGAAATAGGCTACAACTACAGGCTTAGTAATATAGCTGCCGGAATTGGCAGAGGGCAAATGGAGGTTCTGGATGCTCATATTGCTAAAAGAAGGGAAATGAATGCATTTTACCGGGAGCTGTTCAGCACAGTTAATGAAGCAATAGTACTAAATGAGCCTGAAAATACCTACTTTTGTAATCACTGGCTCACGGTGATAAAAGCAGAAGAAAATGGAGCCTTTAAAACTGATGATTTGAGACTGCATCTCGAAAAAAATAATATTGAGAGCAGACCTCTTTGGAAACCAATGCACTTGCAGCCGGTCTTTGAGGATGCTCCTTTTTATGGAAATGGAGTTGCTGCAGCAGCTTTTAAGAAAGGATTATGTCTTCCTTCCGGTTCAAATTTGGGGGAAGAAGAAAAAAACAGGATTAGTACTGCAATAAAGGCCTATTTGCAGTAAAAGAGTCCTTAATGGAACATTATGGGTAAGAAATTAAATAAAGCCCTTCAGCAAATACTATCTTCCGAGAATGGTCTCGATATAAGAAATATCAAATACTTGCCCCGATGGGCTATCTTAGGTATTGATATTTCTATCATTGTCGCTGCCAATTTCCTTACGTTGTTGGCATTAAATGATCTCACCTCTCATTTCTATGACTTTTTCTCTATTTCTGAGCGAATGTTTCTAGTGCTGGGGGTAAATATTTTTTACTTTTTTGTCTTTAGGACCTATGCTGGATTAATAAGGCATTCTTCATATGTGGATGCTCTAAAGATCATGCTGGCATGTTTCAGCACTTTTGTCACCCTTCTCTTTGTCAATTATGCCACTTATATTTTTGTAGGTCAAAAAATCTATCTTGTTGCTGGACTAATTTTTTACTTCCTTGTTTCTTTTTCCCTATTGTTCCTCTTCCGACTTTCAGTGAAGCAGGTCTATGAGTACTTTAAAAGAACTCAAAAAAACCAGATTCTTCAAAAGGCCATCGTTTTTGGCGCAGATGAAAATGCGATTTCCATTGCAGGAGCACTTGAGATCGAACATCCCAAACGATTTGATATCCGGGGCTTTATTACTAGCGACAATACAAGGAGAAATATTCGGATTTTGGGCAAACCAGTGGTTTATAATGGGCTAAAAATAAGTGAAGAAGCTAAAGCTTTGGGGGCCACTGCTCTGATCCTTTCCGAAAACACGTTAACTGCCGAAGAGAAATTTGCTGTAGTTGAAGATTGTCTGGAAAATGACATAAAAGTTTTTAATGCTCCCATCGTTTCCAATTATGAGGATGAGCAATCGGTTTCCCATAAAGTGAAATCCCTTCAAATAGAAGACCTGCTTGACAGGGAACCTATCCTGCTCAACAAGGAGAATAAAAAACAACAGCTCACCGGAAAAGTGATTTTAGTGACCGGAGGTGCGGGATCTATAGGTAGTGAGATTGTAAGGCAGGTTGCCGAATATAATCCTCGACTTCTTTTAATACTTGACCAGGCGGAGACTCCGCTACATAACCTGCAGCTTGAGATAGCTGCAAAATTTCCAGACCTCAATTACAAATGCATTATTTGTGATGTGAGCAATCGAAAACGATTGGAATTGCTCATCAAGAGAAATCAGGTGGATGTGATTTATCATGCCGCGGCCTACAAGCATGTTCCTTTAATGGAGGCAAATCCTCATGAAGCGGTTTTTGTTAACATCCAGGGAACTAAAAATCTCGCAGATCTTGCGGTGGAATATAAAGTTGGCCATTTTGTAATGGTCTCCACAGATAAGGCTGTTAATCCCACTAACGTGATGGGAGCTTCAAAAAGGGCTGCAGAAATGTATGTGCAGTCACTTTATCATTCGGTTTGTGCAGGGGAGACAGACTGTACGAGATTTATTACTACCCGTTTTGGAAATGTACTGGGTTCCAATGGTTCCGTTGTGCCCTTATTTAGAAAACAAATAGAAAAAGGTGGTCCGGTGACCATTACTCATCCCGATATAATCAGGTATTTTATGACCATTCCAGAAGCTTGTCAATTAGTGTTAGAAGCCGGAGCCATGGGCAAGGGAGGGGAAATTTTTATCTTTGACATGGGAGAACCGGTGAAAATAATGGACCTGGCAGTAAAAATGATTAAATTAGCAGGATTTATTCCGAATAAGCAAATTGGAATAAAAATTACAGGTTTACGTCCCGGAGAAAAACTTTATGAAGAATTGTTAAGCGAAAAAAGTAGAACCTTGCCTACTCACCATAAAAAAATCATGATAGCCATTGATCAACCTGGCAATTACCCGGAGATTAGTGAAGCAATTGAAAAAATAATTAAATCGGCCAATAAACTAAAAAGTAATAAGGTCGTAGCTAAATTAAAAATTCTGGTGCCTGAATTTAAAAGCAATAATTCTACTTTTGAGAAATTAGATAAAGATCCAGTTATTCATCCAAACCAGAAGAAGATAAGCTAAATGAATATTTTTAATCCCCTAAAGATTTTCTCCACACGTTTCCATTTTTTTAAAATCGTCTTGTTTCTTATAGGATTAGGAACGATTTTCTCCTGTTCTACAAAAAAAGATATTCTTTATTTCCAGGACTTTGAGCGGTTATCAAATATGAAAGCTCCCGAAGATTTTGAACCCGAAATTGAAGTAAATGATGTTTTGCGAATTGATGTTTCTTCTCTTAATGAAGAATTAGCGGCACCTTTTCGCCTGGATTTCAATGCTCAGGGATCCGCGGGAGGAGGTGGAAATAATGCCACCCTGACCGGGTATCTGGTAGATACCAACGGTTACATTAATTTTCCTGTATTGGGGGAAGTGAAGGTTGAAGGAATGACCCGAGGTGAGCTTGAGGAGGAACTAACAAGATCTTTAAAGGAATTTTTGAAAGACGCAGTTGTAAGGGTTCGCATCGTTAATTTCAAAATTACTGTTATGGGAGAAACAAATAGTCAGGTAATTCAAGTTTTGGATGAGCGAATATCTGTTCCTCAGGCTCTGGCTATGTCAGGGGATATTTCATATGATGGAAAAAGAAATAATATCCTTGTGATCCGACAGGAGGATGGGCAAATGCAGTACGGTGTTTTAGATCTTAGAACAGTAGATATTTTCCATGACCCATATTATTATTTAAAGCAGAATGATATTGTTTATGTAGAACCCACCTATAGAAAAGTCAAATCGGCCGGATTCATAACCAGTTGGCAGGGACTTGTTTCCATAGTTACAACAGCATTAAGTCTTTTTATACTTTTTAGTAGATAAATTATGGAGGAACTCGAAGAGTTTTCAGAAAAAGAAGAGTCTAATTTTGATTTCAAAGCAGAGATATATAAATACCTGAAATATTGGAAATGGCTATTGTTTGGCTGTCTTCTCGGCTTATTTATAGCTTATTTATATGACCGTTATACTTTGCCTGCTTACGCTACTCAGGCATCTATGATGATGCTGAATGAGGAGCAGAACAATGTCGTAGGAGCTTTACCTTCAGGAGGAGCTTCTATATTAGCTATTAATGACAATTCCCTCGAAAATCAAATAGTGACCTTAAAATCCAAAAGAATGGTGGAGGGAGTGATAGATGAGCTCAACCTGAACATTACATACTTTCTTGAAGGAAAGGTTATAGCAGTAGAGGCTTACAATAACAGTCCGGTGACCATTGAATTCTTGACTGAAGAAGCCATTGTCCATGATTCGGAATTAAATCTTTGGATTACACCAAAATCCTCTACTGAATTTCAATTAGAAAACGGAGAAGGATTTTCTGAAGTTTACCAGTTTGGAGAACCTATAACCTTAGAAAACCTGAAATTTATTATTTCTCCAGGTCCAACTTTTAGGCCTGAATACAATCCAACAGTCAATATTCTAGTAAAACCATTACGCACAGTGGCTAATGAATATCTGTGGTATATGACCGTTGAACCGCAAGGTAAAGCCAAGGACATTATTTTGCTTTCAATTGTCGGGGAAGTTCCTGAGAAATCGAGGGATTTTCTTAACACCCTCATGATCCATTTCAATGCAGACGGAGTTGCCGATAAAAGACAGGTAGCGCAAAACACAGCCGAATTTATTCAAGAAAGACTTGAGTTAATCAGTCAGGAGCTTGATTCTGTAGAAGGTGGAATAGCTGATTTTAAAAGTGAAAACAAGTTCATGGATGTTACCAGTAGTGCAAGTGAATACATGTCCAAATCTACTAGAGCAGAAGAAAAAATTTTTGAATTAGAGACACAGCTAATGGTTCTAGCGGGAATAGAGAACACCTTATCTTCAGCTAGCCCCTACCAACTTCTTCCTGAAGGGTTGGGTTTGGAACAGGGAGGAATGGGAAGCTCGATTTCACAGTACAATGAACTCGTACTTCAACGAAATGCCTACCTCAAAACAGGGACGGCAAAAAATCCAGTAGTGGAAACTTTAACTGAACAACTGGATGCACTAAGGGAAAATATTTTAAATAATATTGAACAGATACGAAATTCCATTCGTATTCAACTGAAGGAACTAAATCAACTTGATCAGAGGGCAGAAGGTCAATTCAGTACGTTTCCGGGCCTTGAGAAAGGAATCCGCAGCATTGAACGACAGCAGGAAATAAAAGAGCAACTTTATTTATTCCTTTTACAACGGAGAGAGGAATCTGCCATTTCCTTTGCGGCAACTTCCCCCGTAGCCAAGGTTATTGATCCGGCTTTTACATATTTTGAACCGGTAGATCCAAAACCATGGCTTATTTATACTGGAGGAGGAGTTATTGGTTTATTGATTCCACTTCTTATAATATTTGTAATTAATTTTCTTGACACTAAGGTTCATCATAAAGGTGATCTCCATCCGTTAATAAAAAATATCCCATTTTTGGGAGAAGTACCTAAAGTAAGTAAAGATCAGGAGGAGGTAATTCAGATAAATGATCGCTCACCTCTAGCGGAATCTTTTAGGATACTGCGAACAAATCTCGCTTACCTGGTTCAGTCCAGAAACAAAGATAAAGCAGAGGTTCTGTTTGTCACGTCAACAATTAAAGGGGAAGGAAAAACCTTTGTCTCATACAATTTGGCGCGAACTCTGGCTAGTACCGGAAAAAAGATCCTTCTAATAGGTGCAGATATAAGGAATCCAAAACTGCATAAATTCGCCGGAAGTGCATTGGAAACAAAAGGTCTTTCGGATTTTTTATATGATCACGACCTCCAAACGGAAAATGTTATTCGATCTGTTACAAAGGATAACATTCCAATTGATATGGTGTTCTCAGGAGCAATTCCGCCCAATCCTGCTGAGCTCTTAATGAATGACAGGATGGAAGAATTTATTAATAGCCAAAAACCAAATTATGACTTTATTATTGTAGATACTGCACCTACAATGATTGTTACTGATACTCTCCTCATCAGCCAGCTGGCGGATACTACAATTTATGTTACAAGAGCAGGATATACTGAAAAGAAATTGCTTGATTTTCCAAAGGATCTTAGGCAGCAAGGAAAATTGAAAGGTCTTGCAGTAGTGCTTAATGATGTAGATTATTCAAAATTCTCTTATGGTGCCAAATATGGGTATGCATATGGGTATGGTTACGGCTATGAAGCTGACAAGGAGAAAAAAGGATTATTTAATTTCTTGAAAAAACCGTTCAGTAAAAACTAGAAAACAAAAGTCTCTTTAGTTCTTTTGATTATTGGTGTCACAAGCTCAATCTGCTTTTTAAACAATTGAGCTGTCGACAATTTGTCCAGATGCCTCAATTGATGAGTGTCAGTACCCAAAAAGTCTATCATCCCCTCCTCCAGAAGGCGGAAAGCAATTTCCTGCATGTTCTTTCCATAGTGGCCAACAAGGCTAAGCGCATTGAGCTGGAATAAGCAGCCTCTGTCCTTTAATTCTGCGTACTTATTCAAAGATTTGGAATGGAAGAACGCATACCGCTCCGGGTGTGCCAAAACGGGCTTATATTGAGCTGTCTGAAGCTTGAACAGAATTTCATTCAAATTAATGGGAGGCTGGAAATAGGACATTTCTACCAAAACCATATTTTCCATAAGGGTAAGAAGTTCCTCTTCCTGTACCAGTTCGAGAAAAGCCTGGTCCATCATGTACTCGGCAGCCGCTTTGATTTTGGTTTCTTTCATACCTCTCAACTCTAATTCCGTAATAAGAGCTTCTCGGGCCTCTATTATTCTTTCTCGTGTATTGGGATAATAGTCATTCATTACATGTGGGGTAGCTATAAACTGACTGATCCCCAATTTCTGAAAGCCTTTAACCAGTTCAATGGAAGTCTCTACATCTGTAGCACCATCATCAATCCCCGGTAAGATATGATTATGAATATCAATAAAATTGTCAAGGTGATCCCTTAGAAAATATTTCTTTTGAAAAAGGTTGAACATGCGTTACATTTACAAGATAAAATTACTGATTTTAGTTCTAAGTGTATTGAGCTTTATCGGAAGAATACTACTTTTACTGCTCAAAATGAAAGTGTGTTCAGAAAACTCCCTCTTTTACTTTTCTTAATCTTTTCAGCAACTCAAGCACAGGAAGTAGAATATAATGTTTCAGCTACCGGTGAAGGGATTTTATACTCGGGAGAAGAGAGTCCCTTTTGGATACATTCGAACAGACGCGGCAGAATAGATGAAATAACGAATGTCAGTTCCTGGATCACTGGTACCGGGAGGTATGAATTCAGATACGGGGGGATATTACAGGCAGGTTTGGGAGTTCTTTATCACGATGGTTATTCCAGTGAAGCACAATTGGATGAATATTTTGTGAGCTTTGAAAACAGTAGAATTGATGTCTTTGCCGGTCGGAAACAAAACCCCGAGTCTTTTAGTGGAGTAAGTGCTACAAATGAAAATGTTCTTTGGTCAAATAACTCCAGACCTATTCCGGGTATTGGCATTGATCTCAAGCCCCTAACAATATTTGAACGTGCAGGAATAGGATTTAAAGCCTCCTGGGATGAGTTCTTTTCTGACGAGCAGGACAGGTACATTCAGAACATCAGAATTCATCACAAAAGTTTTCACTTTATTTTTAATGGAATCCGAAATATAGAACTCGTGGCAGGAGGGCATCATTATGTCCAATGGGGAGGGAAATCTGAAGAATATGGAGAATTACCGGCCAGTTTTGAAGATTACCTCAGGGTGATCACAGGAGGTAGTATAATAGGAGGTGATGGATTCGTTGGGGAACAGGAGGTGAACGGACTAGGAAATCACCTTGGAGGTTATGAAGTGCAGCTAAATACTTCCATTTCGCATTTTGATGTATCCCTTATCTATAACACAATTTTTGAAGATTATTCCGGTATTAAGCTAAGAAATACTCCCGATGGTCGCTATGGGATCTACATTAAGGACCAACAGCCTGAAAAGTGGGTGCAGGCTTTTATGTACGAATATTATTATACAAGGCATCAAAGTAAAACCTACCCTACTACAGACGGAAAAGATAACTACTTCAATAATCACTTATATAGATCCGGCTGGACCTATGAGAATAGGATTATCGGTTTACCTTTTATGATGCTTGACGAGGACAGATTTAGAGTAGCTCATAACAACATTGTTGCTCACCACATCGGTTTAACCGGCTTGGCATATTATACATATCCATACAAGTTCCTGGCAAGCTACAGGGCAAATTACGGAGCCAAGGGCGGTACCTCCAAACCTGTTGAACAAATCATATCAACTTATCTTGATGTGAATGTTTGGCAGGATTTTATAAATGTGAACCTCCAATTTGGAGCAGACATATATTTTGAAGAGAATTCCTCTAATGTTGGCCTCGGCCTTAGGATTCAAAAAAGCTTTTTTTAAAGCCTTGAATTTCCACAAAATTGGGGCTAAGCCTAAAATATTTATTTTACTGCCTACTATTTACTGTCTACTGCCACTTTTTCACTCATCTTTAAACAATATAGTGTAGCTCAAATAAATTGCTGCAACAGCGGCTAACAAGAAAAATATTATTGCCAGTCCCGGATACCCAAAAATCGTAAATGCCGAAGGTACACTCATCAGCATTGCAGCCCCTATGATCATCGAAGCTATGATCAATCCTAATGTGATCCGATTTGCCACTTTTTGAAAACCATCTGTCAGTCTTTTTTCGTCTATGGCGTCAATGGCAAACCGGAATTCATTTCTCGCCAGATTCTCGGTTATTTTGTCTATCCTGTCAGGCAGATTTTCAACTAACTTTTTAGAGTCCAATAATATTGACAGAACCTCCTCCGGCTTCAGCTCATTGAGCATTTTATTCTGAAGCAGCTTGTTCATGTAATTTCTAACCGCTTCACGTAAATCGTACTCAGGTGCCAAAAATGCAATTATTTGATCCATATTTAAGAGGATCTTTCCAAGAATATTTACTTCCACAGGAAGATGAATTCCGTTCATTGCAGCGCTGCGGTTCATTTGGATCAATAATTTTCCCGTCTGCATGTCTTTTGCAGTACTGTTTTGTCCCTCCTGGACCATGATGTTTATCTGGCGTCTGAATTGTTCTTCAGAATTTTCTTCTCTTTTATTGCTCATTCTAAGAAGAATATCAGCGATTTCCTCACCGTTATTTTTACTTAAAGCTAAAAGAAGTCTAAGAAGAAAATCTTTCATTTTCCTGGAGAACTGGGCTACCATTCCAAGATCAATAAGTGCAATTTTTTCATTTTCCAGAAGATGTACATTTCCCGGATGAGGATCGGCATGGACAAATCCATCTGAAACTATCTGTTTGAGGTAAGCCTCGATGAATTCATCAACAAGAGCTGTATAGTCGTTTTCTGTTTTCTTAAGAGGGGAGATGCTGGTGACTTTTTTCCCTTTTACATATTCCATGGTAAGGACCCTGGAGGTCGTATAGTCCGGAAAGGGCTGTGGCACAATTAACCTCCTATACTCCTTCAGGTTTAATCCCAGGGTCACAAGGTTATTTGCCTCCCTCAGGTAATCCAGCTCATGCAGCATTATCCGCCTTAGCTCTGCCAGTACATCACTAAATGCATATTTCTTCCCGACCTCCGTATGTTTTACGGCCAGACCCGCCATTTCTTCCAGTGTATCGAGGTCCTCCATAAACTTCTTTCTAATTCCCGGCCTTTGGACCTTTACAGCAACAGTTTTACCTGATCTCAACTCTGCAAGGTGCACCTGACCTATAGAAGCACTTGCTAAAGGCTTTTCTTCAAAATAGTTGAAGGCTTTCGAGATTTTGCTTCCAATCTCTCCTTCAACAATTTCCCGAACTTCTTCATATGAAATAGTAGGTAGATCATCCTGAAGAGAAGCCAGGGCCTCCAGGTAACGGTCGGGAAGAAGATCGGGGCGGGTAGATAGTAACTGCCCCAGTTTAACATAAGTAGGACCCATTTGCTTAAGATCTTCCACTAGCTCTTCCGGGGATTGTTCATAATCGTTAAAAGTGCGGGCAGTTTCTTCTTCTAAAGCATTGGATGCAGTCTCATTGAGGAGGTCGCTGTTCCAGTATTTAAGCATAAAACTCAGAAACTTCTGATATCTTTCTAGATTTTCGGGGAGGATTGACATATCGGTTTTTAACTTTCTATTAAAAATAGGATATTATCAGCCGCTTAAGGAGGGTTTTAAAATATTTTAACTGTAGTTGAAGCTCCTGAACGATTAAAGACGGGAATTGATCCTAAACCATTTGCTACACGATAATGTTTTACTCAAACCCCTGAAAGAAAATCAATTAAGAATATCCGCATTTTTAAGCGGCAAAAAAGCCTAAAAAGGTTTGCAGAATACTATCTGATAACATACATTTGCAACCGCAAAATATTTGCAAGTTCATATACAGAATTAGGAGAGTTGCCAGAGTGGTTAATGGAGCAGTTTGCTAAACTGTCGACGAGCAATTGTCGCGTGAGTTCGAATCTCACACTCTCCGCTGAGTTAATTCAAAATTCAGAATTTCTATTTCAAGTTTACTTGGAATTCAGAATTTTAAATATTGAATTTTGAATTATTTCGGGGTGTAGCGTAGCCCGGTTATCGCGCCTGCTTTGGGAGCAGGAGGCCGCAGGTTCGAATCCTGCCACCCCGACAAAACAAAGCCTTGCACGGAAGTGCAGGGCTTTTTTGTTTTAGCCAAGACCCGAACTAGTTCGAGGTCGAAGGATAAAACAAAAAAGACCGTGCAGGCGCTAGCCTGCTGGCTTTGTTTTAGTTACCCCCACACAGGATCACCGACCGCAGGGAGGTAATCCTGAAATTAGAAGTACGAAGGTAGAAGTACGAAGGTAGAAGTACGAAGGTAGAAGTACGAAGGTAGAAGTACGAAGGTAGAAGTACGAGGGCAGAAGTACGAGAGTAGAAGTACGAAATTAGAAATACAAAGGTAGAGTTGCTCATTTTTTTATCATTGCTCACGACCACAACACCAATAACAAAATTTCCCATTAATTTCAATACAACAGGATCATAGAAGTTTACCTATTTTTGATTCTCTATTTAAATTGCATTGCTGCAGTTTTCCCTAAATTTATATCAAAACTTTTTATTGAACCATCCACCATTATATCAATCAAGATTTGACGAGCTGCAGTGCTGCGTCCTTATTCCTACTTATAATAACGAAGTAACGCTGAAAAGGGTAGTAGATCAGGTGATTGAATTCACTGTTAATATAATTGTGGTGAATGATGGCTCTACCGATAATACCTCACAGATCCTCAAAAATTACTCCGCGCTCCGGGTGATACATATTTCCGTAAACAAAGGCAAAGGAAATGCTTTAAAAACAGGTTTCAGAGAGGCTTATAAAATGGGATACAAGTATGCCATTTCGATGGATTCAGATGGACAGCATTTTCCCGATGATCTGCATATATTTTTAGATGCTCTTGAATCTCACCTACCAACAAAACCTGATCTCCTGGTGATAGGATCCCGAAAAATGGATGATCCTACTGTCCCCGAAAAGAGCAGTATCGGCAACCGTTTCTCCAGTTTCTGGTTTTGGGTAGAAACGGGTGTGGATCTCGATGACACCCAGTGTGGTTACAGGCTTTACCCTCTGGAGGCCATTAATTCGTTGAATCTTTATACTTCCAGGTTCGAACTTGAAATAGAGGTGATCGTCAAAGCTTCCTGGGCGGGCGCAAAAGTGATAAATCTTCCGGTAAAGGTATTATATGATCCAAATGAGCGGGTAACTCACTTCAAGCCCTGGCAGGACGTAGCCAGGATCACAGTTTTAAATATTTGCTTTGTTTTTGTTGCAGCCTTTTATATTGCTCCACGCAACCTTCTTCGGAAATTAAAAGGTAAAAAAAAAGAGGTGTCAAAAAAGATCTTTTCGGGTAGTAATATTCCGATGGAATAAATCTCAATCAACACATTTTTCGCAAACCAGCACTGCTTTATCCCCTGAAAACAAAGTGGTGAAAAACAGATAATCTTTTCCACCATCCTTGAACTTCAGCATTTTTCGAAGACTTTCAACCGACTCGGAAAAGTTCCTGGTGGTAATGTTTGCTTTTTTTAGATCAAGCTCTTTTTTAAGCTGTTTTCTTTTATACGGCAGAATTTTCAGGATCCTGAAATGCCTGCCGGGGAAGTTTTTCAGAGTTTCCGAAGTAAAGAGCTGCGTGTTTGGATGTAGCTTTTTTAGATCCAATTTTCTTCCTAAATCAGCAAATAATCCGCTTTTCATGATTGCAGCATTAGGCTCGTACAGATAAGTGAGTGGTTCGCTGTACTCTTCAGTTGATCCATTTCCAAGCAGACTTTCAAAAACCTGCTTTTCATTCTTCTGAAAATTCACTGTTTTGACCAGAACCTGCTCTTCTGAAGGTTCTCTTTGAATGATCCAAAGTAATTCCTTAACATCATTATCCACAGCAACTATATGGATCTCCTCAACATTTTTCAGCTCTTTTAATCCTGCCTGTAGATCTAAAAGAGGAGAGGTTTTGATTAAAATTTTCTTCGACTTTCTCTGGAGTAGTTCCATATTTTCAGGAACATTCGGTAGGCAATCTGAAAGAAAAAATACCCTTCCGCCCAAATCATCTCTGCGGGAAGGATCAAGGTAGATACAGTCGAACTCTTCAGAAGTATTCCGAAGGAATTCCATTCCATCTCCGGCTTCAGAAATGACATTTTTGGCACCTAAGATCTCAAAGTTGTGCCGGGCGATTTCCTGCAATTCTTCATTCAGTTCAAAATGCTTAAGATTTTGCACTTTTTGAGCAAAGTAAAAGGAATCAATTCCGAAACCGCCGGTAAGATCGACCATGTTCGCTCCAAAAGTTAAAGAGGCTTTGTATTCGGCTGTAATTTCCGAAGAAGTCTGTTCCAGATTGAGGTTAGGAGGATAAATAACTCCGTGGGTTTTGAACCAGGTGGGAAGTTTCTTTTCAGCCCGTTTTTTTCCTGAGAGTTGCACCAATAATTCCTGAGTAGAAACTCCTTCAAAAGGACTCCCCTGAAATGCCATTTTTGACACCTCTTCTTTGTAATGCTTCTCAACAAAATCTTGAACCTCCTTATTTAGAAGTCGCCTGTTCATCTAGAGATCCCGGGTAAGTCGTTTTACGATCTTGTACTCACTCAAAGATTCCTTGGCAATTACTTTTACAGCCGTGTAAAAAGGTACAGCAACTACCATCCCCATAATTCCTGATGTAAGTCCTGCAATAAGAATCACAAGGAAGATCTCCAGGGGATGAGAGCGCACGCTGGCTCCGAAAATAAGTGGCTGATTTATGAAATTGTCGATCAACTGACAAATCAAATAGCCGGACATTACGTAAATGAGCTGCGGAAGAATGATCGTCTGAAAATCGGCTCCCAGGTTGCTGGAGATAACAAAAAGAGAGACCAAAATTCCCGCAATGATAGGTCCAAGATAGGGCACGATGTTTAGAAATGCACAAATAAATGCAATCGCTATAGGATTATCGATCTCAAACAGAGATAAAAGTATGCTGTACAAAATGAACAGCACGGTGATCTGCATCGTTAGCCCCACAAAATATCTCGAAAGAAGCACTTTGATCTTATTGAAAACCCTCTGGAATTTATCTTCATGTCCCTTGTTCGCAAAAACAAGAATACTGTTCAACATCAATTTGCTGTCCTTCAGGAAAAAAAAGGCGATAAAGATCACAGAAAAAACGGCAATGATCCCGGCTCCCAGTATTCCGAAGAAATTGTTCAGGTATCGGGGAATGGTGGTGAGATCGAAATTCCGCACAAACTCAGTCTGCTTAATTCCTTCAATAATATCGATTTCTTCAACTCCCAGGTAATTGTTGATCTGGTTATTAAGTTCATTGAGGTCGCGGGTAAAAGCGTCCATGTCGATCTGGCCCAGGTTCTTACTCTGTTCAACAACAATAGGTATAAAAATGGTGATAAGGCCAATAAAACTGCACACCACGAGCAGTAGCACAATGACTACCGCTACTTTATTGGGAACCCTTAGATGATTTTTCAGAAATATCACAACAGGTCTGCCCACCAGTGAAATCACCCCGGCAATGGCAATGTAAATGAGTACCGACTGTATGAGGTACAGGAAATAAAGAAGAAATGCCACTCCGAGTATAATGGCTATAGCCCGAAGGATTCCGTAGGAAAGCTCTTTTTCGTTCACGAAGTAAATATATTATTTCTCATGGAACTGGCTGCAGCCTTTTTGTAATTTCAAAAAGGGCAATAGCTGCAGCATGAGTGACATTCATGCTACTATTTTCCCCAAACATGTTGATGTGTAATGCCTTATCTGCCAGCTTTAAAACCCTGGCCTCAATACCTGATCTTTCATTACCCAGCACCAGGGCCAGCTTTTCTACTTCTGAAAAATCAAAATCCTGGAGTTGTTCACTATCAGAAGTAATTTCTAAAGCAAATATTCTATATCCTGAAGCTTTTAAAGCTCTGCAAATTACTTCGGAATTTTCCTGCTCCTCAAAAATGACATTTTTGACTGTTGCTCTTGCAGTTCTTCTCAACCTGTTACTTTGAATGTCAACGGAAGTACCACAGAAAATGATCTTCTCAATATTGAAGGCATCGGCCAGCCGAAAGAGGCTGCCAATGTTTGCAGGTCCCGAAACTCCGTCCAGAACCAGCACCAGGGGGAACTTTTTCTTTTCAAATCCAGTGTTAGAATGTGTCTTCTGCATTAGTTGGAAAAAGCATATTTTAATATGTTAGCTCCCATCTGTAGAGCCTTTTGCCGCACATCTTCAGGATCATTGTGCACCTGCGGATCTTCCCAGCCATCGCCCAAATCACTCTCATAGGTAAAAAGGCACAAGAGGCGATCGTTCTCAAAAATGCCAAAAGCCTGGGGCCTTAGTCCGTCATGTTCATGGATCTTAGGCAAACCATTTGGAAAATTATAGGCTGCCGAGAATAGAGGATGCGAGGAAGGAAGTTCCTCCAGTTCCTTATCGGGAAAAACTTTTTTCAATTCCCGGCGAACGAATTCATTCATACCGTAATTATCGTCTATATGAAGAAAGCCTCCTGCCAACAAATATTTCCTAAGGTTTGCAGCCTCTTCTTCGCTGAAGAAGACATTTCCGTGCCCTGTCATATGTAGAAAAGGATACTGAAAAATGTCTGTGCTGCCCGGTTCGACCGTTGCCGGACTTGGTTCTAATGACGTATGAATATTTTGGTTACAGAATTTAATGAGGTTGGGTAGGGCAGTAGGGTTGCTGTACCAATCCCCTCCACCGCCGTACTTCAAAATAGCCACTTCCTGTGCCTTTAGCATTCCGGAAGTAGAAATAACCAGAAAAAGTATAATGAGGTATTTTTTCATCTCTCTAAAATAGCAAAAAGAAAGCTGATTATTCTTCATTAACTAAAGCTGCCGTGTGACAGGCTACCACAGCCGCTGTTTCTGTTCTTAACCTACTGTTTCCGAGACTTACAGGATCCCAACCGGCTGCAATTGCCTGCTCTATCTCCTGGGTTGAAAAATCCCCTTCGGGTCCAATTAATATAGTGGCCGAAATGCCCTTTTTGAGAACCTTAGACAGAAGTTTTCTTGGCTTTGACTCTTCACAATGAGCTATAAATTTTGTTTCAGGATGTTCTTGCTTCAGGAATTCAGAAAAATTTACCGGCTCATGGAGTATTGGCACGCGCGTATGCAAAGATTGCTTTAATGCGCTTTGGATCACCCGTTGAAACCGCTCATTTTTCACCACTTTTCTCTCGCTATGGTCACAAATTACCGGTGTGATCTCCTGAATGCCGATCTCTGTTGCTTTTTCAAGAAACCATTCATAGCGATCGTTCATTTTAGTAGGCGCTACCGCAAGGTGCAAGTGATAGGGGGCAGGAGGTTCTTTTTCAGATGATAAAATTCGGGCGCTGCAATTATTTGGCTCGGCCAGGATGATCTCCGTTTCAAACATCCAGCCCTTCCCATTGGTAAGCTGAAGTACATCGCCTTCCCGCTTTCGCAGCACCTTTACAATATGTCTGCTCTCGTCCCTGGAAAAGCGTACTTCCTGGTCATTTTCAGAAACCGAAGGATGAAAGAATAACTGCATAAATCTAAAATTTATATCGCGCTCTGGCGGTGATTCCCATATTGGCGAAATCTTCTGAAAGATATTTGTAATGACCTGCAATAGCGATCATTGCAGCATTATCTGTAGTGTATTCAAATTTTGGAATGAAGGTCTTCCATTGGTGTTTTGCTTCAGCTTCTTTGAGCGTACGTCTAATGCCGCTGTTAGCAGAAACTCCGCCGCCAATAGCAATTTGTCTGATTCCGGTTTGTTTTACGGCTTTTTTCAGCTTATCCATTAAGATTCCAATAATGGTATGCTGGATGGAGGCGCAGATATCTTCAATATTCTCTTCAATGAATTTGGGATTTTCCTTCAATTGCTTCTGAACAAAATAAAGAATGGAAGTCTTGAGTCCGCTAAAGCTGAAGTTAAGTCCGTCTACTTTAGGTTTGGGAAAAGGAAATGCTTTTGGATTTCCTGTTTGCGCGTATTTATCAACTAATGGTCCGCCGGGATAGGGGAGGCCGAGAATCTTTGCACTCTTGTCAAAAGCTTCTCCAACAGCATCATCCAACGTTTCTCCAATGACTTCCATTTTAAAGTAGTCATTGACCTTAACAATCTGGGTATGTCCACCGCTAATGGTTAGCGCCAGGAAAGGAAATTCAGGTTTATTATATTCCTCTTCCTCAATAAAATGAGCCAGGATGTGAGCCTGCATATGATTTACTTCCAGTAAGGGAATTTTCAAACCTAAGGAAAGGGATTTTGCGAAGGAGGTTCCTACAAGCAATGACCCCATTAATCCGGGCCCTCTGGTGAAGGCAATGGCCGAGAGGTCTTCTTTTTTTATACCGGCTCTGGAAAGCGCCTCATGGATCACCGGCACTATATTCTGTTGATGGGCCCTGGAAGCAAGTTCTGGAACTACTCCGCCATATTTTTTGTGCACCTCCTGGGTAGCGATTACATTGGAGAGGATTTTTCCATTATGTAGTACGGCTGCGGCCGTGTCATCACAGGAGGATTCAATGCCTAGTATGTAAATATTTTGTACTGCCATCCTTAGTTTTTAGGCCCGAAAATTGTTAATATTGTTCGCAAAGTTATAACTAAAAAATCTATCAGAAAATTCTGGAAAATACTGGGTAAAACGCTGCTCGCCCTGCTGCTGCTTTTCATCATTTTGTTGATCGTATTTTCTATTCCCTCAGTCCAAACTTTTGTTGCCAAAATAATTACCGATAACCTCAAGGAAACTAAAGATGTAGATATCAATATTGGGCGCGTGGGTCTCACCTATAGTGGTAAATTGAATTTGCAGGATGTTCTTATCCTGGACCACCACAAGGATACGCTCATTTTTTCACAAAATGTACGTACTTCCGCCACCAGTCTTAAAAGCATCTACAACAACAATCCTACTCTTGGCCCTACAACAGCAAAACAGCTTTACATGGATATGAAGGTGTACGAAGGAGAAGAGCGGGACAACCTGAATATCTTTCTTAACAAACTAAAGAGCCAATCCAAAAAGGAGTCTACCCCATTTCTCCTCACTATTTCAAGGTTAGAGGTTGTCAACGGGAGATATGGTTATACAAATCATAATGTTAACTACCCCGAGGTTGTTTCGCTTGATGATCTCAATATCCTGGCCAGTGATCTTGTTGTTGACGGCTCTGATGTGTTTGTCGATGTGGACAGATTATCCGGTTTTGAGAAAAGGGGAATTCAGGTAGATCATTTGAGTACTGCCTTCAGTTATACTTCTGAAGAAATGGCTTTGAAAGATCTTCAGGTGGAGACGCCGTATTCCAGTATAGATGCAGATGTGCTTTTCGATATTACCAATGGTTTTGCCGGATTTATCAATAAAGTTCCTGTAAAGGCTGTTTTCAGGCCTTCAACCGTATCCACAAACGACCTGCAGCCTTTCTATAATAAATTTGGAAATAACCAGGAGATCAATTTTTCAACCAGCCTTGATGGAATTTTAAACGATTTTCACCTTTCCAACCTGGAAATGAGTGGCCTTGACCGCACTCGTTTGGTAGGAGAATTACAAATTAAAAATTCCTTATCGACAGAAGAAGAGGAATTCACTCTTGAGGGTAGTCTTAGTGAGCTTTCCACTAATTATTATGATCTGATCAATCTTCTACCGGGGCTGCTGCGGGAAAAATTACCTACAGAGCTCAGGGAGTTTGGAAATGTACAAATGGAAGGGAATATTTATGTTTCTGAAAACGCTCTTTCCACTAAAGCCCTTTTGTACTCTCAATTGGGAACTGCAAATGTAGATCTTAACCTAAAAGGTTTTGGCGAAACAGATCTTACTTCTTACAAAGGGCGGCTACAAGTGAAAAGCTTTAATATTGGCCGACTCGCAAACGTACAGGATCTGGGGACTACCTCCTTTAATATAACTTTTGACGGACGAGGTTTCTCTACTGAAACTCTTAATACCCAGGTGCAGGGGGTGATTTCAAGGCTTGTTTACCGCGGTTACGCCTACAATAACCTGAAGGTGCGGGGGACCCTGAAAGCTCCTTTGTTCAATGGAAATGTTATTTCTCTTGACCCCAACCTCCAGATGGAATTTAATGGTCTTGCCGATTTTTCGGCAGGCACTAATGTCTATGACTTTGAAGCTTCTGTTGCTCACGCAAATCTGGCTGCCATGAACCTAGTAAAAAGGGATAGTCTGGCCATTTTCCAGGGAGACATCATTATGAATATGGAGGGTACGAATCTCAATAACTTTGAAGGAGAAATATACCTGCTGAATACCTCATATAAAAATGAGAATGACTCTTATATGTTCAAAGACCTGGAGATCACCTCCTCCTTTGATGGACCCGTGAGGACAATTCAGGTAAATTCGCCGGATGTTATAAGTGGTACTATAGAAGGAATTTTTGATATTACAGAAGTGCCCGCTCTCGTGGAAAATGCTGTTGGTAGTCTCTATACCAATTATCGTCCCAACAAGATCACCACCAATCAATATCTGAATTTTGACTTTGATATTTATAATAAGATCGTAGAAGTCTTTTATCCGGAAATTACTCTGGCACCCAATACGTTTATCCGCGGAAGTGTAGAATCTGATGAATCTGAGTTTCGGCTTGCTTTTCGCTCACCTGAAATCAATGCTTTCAATAACCTCTTTGAAAAGGTTAATATTCAGGTAGATAACTCCAATCCGCTTTTTAATACCTACATAGAGATAGACAGCGTAGCTACCAGTTTCTATAATATCAAGGATTTTAATCTTATTAATGTTACACTTAATGATACACTCTTTATTCGATCTGAATTCAAGGGTGGACCTAAGAGCAATGATGTTTTCAATCTTAACATGTACCACACCATAAATGAAAACAATAACTCCGTGGTGGGTTTACAGCGTTCAGACATAAAGTTTAAGGAAAGTGTATGGCATCTCAATGAAGAAGGGAACAGGTCCAACAGAGTTATTTTTTCGAATGGAATGAACAATATAAGGGTGGATTCTCTCGTGTTAAGCCATGAAAATGAAGAGATACGCCTTGCAGGCCAGATGCGGGATTCGACCTATAAAGATTTTCAAATGGAGTTTGATAGTGTAGATCTTTATAAGATCACTCCTGAAATCAATAGTCTCGAAATGGGGGGAGTGGTGAATGGCTCCCTTAATCTATTGCAGGAGGACGGTGCCTATTATCCCAACACTTCTCTTACGGTACGGGATTTGACTATAAATGAACAGTTGCTTGGAGTACTCAATCTGGATGTTATGGGTAACCGCGACCTTAGTCTTTATAACGTAAATACCTCTCTTCGTAATGCCGGACTCGAGTCCTTGTCGGCTATTGGAGAAATTGTGGTAGACGGAGAATCTCCCGAGATCGATTTGGAGGTTGAACTCAAGAACTTTAATATGTCAGCGTTTAGTCCGCTGGGCAAGGATGTTCTCAATAACATACGGGGGTTGGTATCCGGGGAGGCAGATGTCACCGGGGACTACCGGAATCCCGATATAGATGGGCGTCTATTCTTGAATCGGGCAGGTTTATCAATTCCTTATTTAAATGTTGATTTTGCTTTTGAGGAAGGGGCCGTTGTGAACCTCACCCGACAGCAATTCAATTTTGACGAAATCAATATTACCGACACGAAATACAATACCACAGGAGTACTGGATGGAACAATTTCCCATACCAACTTCAGCAATTGGGTGCTGGGATTGAATATTTCCACAGACAGGCTATTGGTGCTCGATACCGGATACGATGACGAAGCTCTTTATTACGGTACGGGATTCATTGGCGGCAATGCTTCAATTTATGGTCCCACCTCAGAATTAGTCATTGATGTAATTGGAACTACCCGCAGGGGAACAGTTTTTAAAATTCCTATAAGTGATTCAGAAAGTATAGGAGATAACTCTTTTATTCACTTTTTAAGCCCTGAAGAAAAAGCTGCAAGACTGGCCGGGGAGGAACTACAGTTTGAGGAAGTAAAAGGACTGGAGCTTAATTTCGATCTTGATGTAACCAATGATGCCCTCGTAGAATTGGATATTGACGGCAGTATTTTAAGGGGAAGAGGAGCAGGAACTCTGTTGATCGAGATCAATACCCTTGGAAAATTCAATATGTGGGGAGATTTTATTGCCAATACAGGGGAATACATCTTTAACTACGGAGCTCTTCAAAAACGATTTGAAGTGCGGCCCGGAGGAACTATTAACTGGAATGGTAACCCGGCCCTTGCCGATCTAAATATGAGTGCTATTTATGAAGCACATGCCAATCCTGCTGTTATCCTGGATAATCCGGGGATTAGCCGAAGAATACCTGTAGATGTGGTGATCAACCTGGAAGGAGAACTTGTACAGCCCGATATTTCTTTTGATCTCGAATATCCCAATGTGGCTTCGGCGGTAAGGTCTGAGCTGGAATACAAAATCGAAACAAGCGGAAACAGTGAAGCTCAGGCATTCTCACTCCTTGCACTGGGGCAGTTCTATACTCCCGATGTTTTTGGTGGTAATGCCAGTAGCGCTATAATTGGGGGAGTATTCCAAAGTGCATCTTCAGGACTTTTTAGCAGTTTAGTTGGAGATGATGGAGGAGTGTTTGAAGTCGGTTTAAACTACGAACAAGGTTCAAGAACTCCTGAACAGTCTATGGCCGACAGATTTGGGGTTACTCTGTCCACGCAAATAAGTGAACGGGTTTTGATCAATGGTCAGGTTGGGGTGCCGGTTGGGGGTGTCACTGAGACTGTTATTGTAGGAAACCTCGAGATCGAATTTTTGCTTAATGAGGAAGGTAATCTGCGTGCAAAGATCTTTAACAGGGAAAATAATATTCAGTACCTGGGAGAGGAACTGGGCTTTACTCAGGGAGTTGGATTGTCCTACCAGGTAGATTTTGACACCTTTAAAGAGCTACTGCGCAAGATCGTCGATAAGGAAGTTGTAGCTGCCGCCATTCGAAAAGACGAAGAAGAGGGGCAGGGGGAGCAAAAGAAAAGTTTGGCGCCAGATTATATTAAGTTTCCGGGAGCCGATGACTTCTAAAGATAAGAGGTTCCAAAAATGACATTCTTGGAACCTCTTATTTTTCTACTTTGCAGCGATCATGCTGATCTCCACATTTACAAACTTGGGCAAATTGGCCACTTCCACAGTTTCTCGTGCCGGTGCTGTTGCTTCGTTAAAGTATTTGGAATAAACAGCATTGATCCTGGAGAAATTATTCATATCGCTAATGAAGATCGAGCTTTTCACTACGTTTTCAAAGCTCATTTCAGCTGCAGTGAGAATAGCTTTAAGATTACGCATTACCTGCTCGGTTTCTTCCTCGATAGTTTCTTGTTCCAATTCCCCATTAACCGGGTTGATAGCGATCTGTCCGGAAATGTACAGGGTGTTTCCGCTTAAAACCGCCTGATTGTATGCACCTATTGGTGCCGGGGCATCATTAGTCTGGATGATCTTTTTCATAGCTGAAGTATTTAAATTAAAGTCGTCTGTCTCTTTCTCTTCTCTTTTCATATTTGATATCTCTCAACAATGAAGATTTGATA
This sequence comes from Salinimicrobium aquimaris, assembly GCF_035607535.1. Taxonomy (NCBI): domain Bacteria; kingdom Pseudomonadati; phylum Bacteroidota; class Flavobacteriia; order Flavobacteriales; family Flavobacteriaceae; genus Salinimicrobium; species Salinimicrobium aquimaris. The sequence continues at coordinate 319,653 of NZ_JAYDZX010000001.1, read as the reverse complement.
CCAATAAAGAAGTTCCACTGTTTATACACTCCAAAAGGAGTCCAGCTAAAGGTCATTCGCCAGCTTTCAAGGTCTCTGGCGAAACGCAGCTGGGTATGGGTAAATCCTGTGTTTACAAAATCATAACCCGAAGATGCACCAACAGTCCACTTTGGGGAAAGTTCAACATCGCCCGAAAACATCAACGAATGCGATGTTATCTGACTTTGCCGTGCATTATTGGCATAATTGAGGGTATACGCCAGGCGAAGGTCCCAGGGAATGTCAAAATTGTACCAGCTGTTTTCGCTTTCCTCTTCCTCAGCAGGATTTGTTTCTTTCTCATCATAGAAAGTCCCGTCAATATCCATGTCCTTTCCGAATAGATCATCCGGGCGACCTCCATTTCTGAAGGTTTGATTTTCCAGCCTGTTCACATTTTCCTTTCCTCCTGAAAATTGGTCGCTGGAGAAGGAATATCCAAAACTCATGTTGGCATTCGTAAGCCTGAAGAGACTTCCGCCATTCTCGATATTGAGTTTGTCAATCCGACGGTTCTCGTTGTTGAGAGCATAAATGTCTAGGTTAGTTCCAAAGTTGATGTCCAGCTTATTCTGAATAATTGGAATATTTCCGCGGACACTAATAGGGGAAAGCCTTAAAGAATCCCCCGCAAGATTGTACGAGGTGCTAACGTTAAAATTGTTCAGGAGCTTGACCTTACGCGGTTCGGCATCTACCGAGTCTTTAACTTTTGCTTCAAAGGTGTTGCTTAAAGAGAGGCCAATAGAGCTGGAAAACACCTTGCCGGGAGGACCATATAAAGTTCCCTGAAATCGGGAGTATTCTACTACGCGCTCTTCCCGGCCATCTGTTTCCGGAATAATATAATTATCGTAGTAATATCCAAAGCCGGGATTGATATTATAGCTTATGGAAGGGCGCAGAACATGCCTGATTGCCTGATATTTTCCATCCCCGCTAAAGTTCTTGGTTCCGTAGATTGTGGTTCCAATACTTGTATTGAAGTTGTAGGTGCGAAAAGAATCAAAGCCGCTCACAGTATCTATGACCTCTACGCGTGCTTCTTCGTCATAAGATCGTTCAAATGTCCTAAAAACCCAGTTCTCGGTATAATTTGTCCCTGCACTTACGCTCAAATAATTAAAAAGCTTAAAGTTGGTGGTAAGCGGAATGGAATGTTGTGCCCCTAAAATGGCATTTTTGAACATCTCCGGTTTAAAGAACAGGGAGTCGGTCGTTTGAAATCTATTCTCTCCCCTAAAATTGTACTGAAAATTTATGTTCTCAATAATGCCTTTTTTGGCACCTACTTTAGGCTCAAAAGGATAAACCCTGGCCATACTCGCCTGGACTGTGGGCAGGGTCATGTTGATCTGCTCTGTATTTGTATTCTGACTATGAGTAGCAGCAATACTCAGATTTATTTGAGGCTGAATATTAAAGGTCTTTGAATAGGAAACAGAGGAACTTAAGGTATTTGTCAATCGGTTCCCGGTGTTCATTTGATTGGTTGAAGCCTGGTAATAGTCACTACTACCAAGGTTCACTGCCGCTGAAAATCTCGAGGTAGGATTTGCTTTTGAATCCTGTGAGTGATTCCAACGCAGGTTATATATGGTCGATTCAGAGAAATCCGGAAAACCGGGTTCACTATTGATGAGTTTTTCAAACCGGAAGCTAAGGTTTCCTCTAAACCTGTATCGCAATGCGTAAGAGGACTCCATTCTCATTGCATAACTTCCATTGGTATAATAATCACCTAAGACCGTGAGGTCCACATAATCACTTATTGCGAAATAATAACCTCCATTCTGAAGAAAGAAACCTCTGTTGTTATCATCTCCAAAAGAGGGAATAATGAAGCCCGAAGTTTGTTCATCTGTCATTGGGAAATAGCCAAAAGGCAGTCCCAACGGAGTAGGAACATCGGCGATATACATATTGACGAGGCCCGAAACTATCTTCTTATCGGGAACAAATTTGATTCGCCGGGCATAGAAATAATAGTCAGGATTCTCTTCGTTTGGAGAGGTGGTAAACCTTACATTTTTCATGTAGTAGACCGAATCATTCTCTCTTTTAGTGATCTGCCCCAACACTTTGAACTCTCCCTGATCTGTTCGGGAATTGAAGACCAAAGCTCTTTCGGTATCAAAATTAAACCGGATGGAATCGGGGCGAACCACGCTTTCAGCTTGTGTAAACACAGGCTTTTGCGTATAAACTCCTGCCGAATCTACAATACCATAGGCGTAGACTTCATTCCTTTCGTTGTCTAAGATAATTTTTCCGGCAGTAATATTTATGTCGCCATAGGTGATCTCGGCATTGTCATAGAGATACAACCTGTTCTCACGGGGACTGAGACGCATATAGTCCTGTGCGGTGTAAACTACCCTATCGGTCAAAGGCTCATTTTTGGGACGCACTGTGTCCCGGGTAGTCGGAGTTAAAGAAATGACCGGAACAGGGGCTTCAATTCGTAAAGAATCGCGTATTGGTTGAACAGGTTCTCGTTCTGCAGGGATGCGGATACCTTCATTTGTTCTTATTTCCTGAGCTGTTGATTTTGAGGCTAAAGAAAGCAAAAAAATACAGCAGGAAAGTATGTAAAGTATCTTTGTTCGCAATGCTAGTTATACTATTTTTGTACAGTGTGGCCTGTTTTTTGAAGTTTCAAAATTACATATATTTTTTAAGGAACCTTTTGACTTAAGGAAAAATAATAACCGCCCCAATGAACCGTTATTTGCATATGAGAACGAAATTTTTTGCCCTATTTATATTTTTCAGTCTTACAATTTCCTTAGCTACAGCTTCTGCTGCAGAAGATCCCTATCTTGAAAAGTTTGTAGTCGTGATTGATGCCGGTCACGGAGGACAGGATCCGGGGAATTCCTGGAATGGTTATTCCGAGAAAAATATTGCCCTTAACATTGCCCTTAAAGTGGGTGCTGAACTTGAGAAACTTCCGGATGTAAAAGTGATCTACACCCGCAAAAGTGACGTATTTGTTACGCTCGCCGGCAGGGCCCAGATCGCCAATAAGGCCAAAGCCGATCTTTTCGTTTCCATTCACATGAATGGCCATAAATCCCAGGCTCAGGGTACTGAAACCTTTGTGCTGGGACTTCACCGAAACGAGGACAACCTGGAGGTGGCCATGAGGGAGAACGAGGTGATTTTTTTAGAGGAGGATTATGAAATGACCTATGACGGGTTCGATCCCAATTCTCCTGAATCCTATATCGGCTTAACTTTAATGCAGGAGGAATATCTCGAACAGAGCATTTTACTGGCAGATCTTATTCAGAAGAACTTTACCAACATCAACAAAAGAGTGAACCGGGGAGTGAAGCAGGCAGGTTTTCTTGTATTGAGGGAAACATATATGCCCAGTGTCCTTGTGGAGGCCGGCTTTTTGAGTAACAAATCTGAAGGAGCTTATCTCAACAGTGCCGCGGGCCAAACTGCAATATCTGAGTCCATTGTTCGTGCTGTAAAAGATTACAAGAATTCGATGAACCTTGAGATCCTTCAGAATATCGAAGCCAATCCTGCTGTGGATCTCGTCGATGAAGCTCCTAAACCAACTCTGGATGTCTATGACGGGATCACTTTTAAAGTACAATTGGCAGCCACAGGAAAAAAACTTGATCCCAGCGCCCGAAATTTTAAAGGTCTTACTCAGGTCTCCAGAAACAAGGAAGGCAAGCTCTTTAAATATTACTACGGAGCCACTTCCAGTTATGGGCAGGTACAGGATCTTCATGAAGAGGCAAAACGAAAGGGATATCGCGATTCCTATATCGTGGCATTCCGCGGAAATGAAAAGATCAGCGTTAATGACGCGTTAAAAACAAAAATGAAATAGACCTTCTTTACTATATAAATTTTATATTTGTCCTTCATCAAATAGGACAGTCTTTGTGAAATATACTAAAGAGGTAAAAACCGCTCTTCTGGCTATTGTTGCCATTCTTCTTTTTATTTTTGGTTATAGTTTCTTAAAAGGTAAAAACTGGTTCGATTCCAGCAGGACCTTTTATGCAGTCTATAATGATGTAGAAGGACTCACACCTTCTTCTGCTGTAACCATAAATGGCCTCAAGGTTGGAAATGTCAATAAGATCGGATTTTTAGATACTTCCGGTAAATTAGTAGTTTCCTTCACTGTTGATAATGATTTTCCTTTTGCAAAAAGTAGTGTGGCACAGATCTATGGAGGCGGACTTATAGGAGGGAAATCCATTGCTATTATTCCCGAATATGAAAAAGGGAATATGGCAGAATCTGGCGATACCCTTCAAAGCGCGATAGAAGAAGGATTGCTGGAACTGGTGAATGAAAGATTAACTCCATTACAGGAGAAGATCGAGAAAGTGATAGTGAGTACAGACTCCCTGATCAATTCCTTTAATGATGTAATGAATGCCGAAACCCGTGCTAATCTCAAGAACAGCATTGCGAATCTTAATGCGACAGTTGCTTCTCTAAATAATTCGGCAAATTCGGTTGAAGGTATTCTCAATGAGAATAGTAGTAAGCTCAACCGCACCTTTACAAACCTGGACGAGATGTCCACGAACCTGAACAATTTTTCTGATACCCTGGCCGACTTTGAGCTTAGAAAGGTGACGGAAGATCTGGAAAGGGCAGTGTCTAATTTTGAGACTGTTACCAGCAAACTGAATTCGGGAGAAGGAACTGCAGGTAAACTAATCAATGATCCTTCTGTATATAATAATCTTGAAAGGGCAACAAATCAGTTAGACGCTCTAATACAAGACGTCAAACTCAATCCAAAACGTTACGTACATTTTTCTATCTTTGGGAAAAACCCGGGACCTTATTCGCCCCCGAGAGATTCATTAAAATAACCAACCAATCATGCAGATTCTTGCACAAATCGCCTTTATCCTCGCTCTGGCAGTGGGGATAGGTATTTTTATTCGCAATATCCGGCGAATGATCAGAAATATCAAACTTGGGCGGGAAGCCGACCGAAGTGACAACCCCGGGAAACGCTGGGGGAAAATGGCCAAGATCGCTCTTGGTCAATACAAAATGGTGCGCCGACCGGTTTCCGGAATCGTTCACATTATAGTTTACCTTGGTTTCATCATCATCAACATTGAGGTGCTGGAGATCATTATTGATGGTATCTTTGGCACCCACAGGATCTTTGCTTTTGCCGGCGCTCCATACAGCTTCCTTATTGGTGCATTTGAGATCCTGGCCCTTCTTGTCCTTGTGGGAGTGATCATCTTCTGGATAAGACGTAATATAATTTACATCTACAGGTTTAGAGCCAGGGAATTAACGAAGTGGCCGAAGAACGACGCTAATTACATTCTGTACTTCGAGATGGTGCTTATGTCGCTGTTCCTCATTATGAACGCGGCCGATTATCAATTGCAATTAAACCTTGCTCCGCATTACGCAATGGCAAGTGGTGAAATCGCAGGTGCTTTTCCTGTAAGCAGCTTTTTACTTCCGCTACTGGATGGTTTATCAAATCCAACGCTCATAATCATAGAAAGAACTGCCTGGTGGTTGCATATCCTCGGAATTCTGTTTTTCCTTAACTATCTATACTATTCAAAACACCTGCATATACTCTTGGCTTTTCCGAATGTCTATTATTCCAAGATCAAACCTAAGGCCGAATTCGACAATATTGATGCCGTGACAAAAGAGGTGCAGTTGATGATGGATCCCGATGCCGATCCTTTTGCTGCGCCGGCAGAGCCTGAAGGTGAAGAAGAAGGGGAACCTGAAAAGTTTGGGGCATCAGATGTCTTTGACCTGGATCGGGTTCAGCTGCTTAATGCCTACACCTGTACAGAGTGCGGGCGTTGTACAGATCAATGTCCTGCAAATAACACCGGAAAACTGCTTTCTCCAAGGAAGATCATGATGGATACCCGCGATAGGCTTGAAGAGGTGGGAGAAAACATCAATAAGAATGGCAAGTTTGTGGATGACGGCAAGCAGCTCCTGGATGATTATATCAATAGAGAAGAGATATGGGCATGTACTACGTGCCAAATGTGCATAGAAGCTTGCCCTGTAGGAATTGATCCTCTATCCATTATCGTAGAAATGAGAAGATATCTTATGATGGAACAAAGTGCAGGCCCGGCCGATCTCAATAACGCCATGGGTAATATTGAGAATAACGGTGCTCCCTGGCCTTACAACCAGATGGACCGCCTTAATTGGGCAAACGAAAATTAATATCAAAAATGGCCTTTTTGAGGCTGCAACATAGATCATAATGGCAGAAAGTTTAAAAGTGCCTACAATGGCAGAATACATGGCAGAAGGTAAACAACCTGAAGTTCTTTTTTGGGTAGGTTGTTCCGGAAGCTTTGACGATAGAGCAAAAAAAATAACAAAAGCTTTTGTGAGGCTTCTGAATAAAGCAAATGTTGATTTTGCCGTTTTAGGAACCGAAGAAAGTTGTACCGGAGATCCTGCAAAAAGAGCCGGAAATGAATTTCTTTATCAAATGCAGGCTGCCGGTAATATCGAAGTTCTAAATGGATATGAAATAAAGAAGATCGTTACTACCTGTCCGCACTGCTTCAACATCATTAAGAACGAGTATCCCGGCTTAGGCGGTAATTATGAGGTAATGCACCATACCACCTTTCTAAAGTCCTTGCTTGAAGAAGGAAGACTAACAGTAGAAGGTGGTAAATTTAAAGGTAAGAGGATCACCTTTCATGACCCTTGCTACTTGGGGCGTGGTAACGGGATTTACGAAGCCCCGCGAGATCTCTTGAGAAAACTGGAAGTAGAGCTGGTGGAGATGAAAAGGTGTAAAAAAGATGCCATGTGTTGTGGTGCCGGCGGTGCCCAAATGTTCAAGGAACCTGAACCCGGAAAGGAAGATGTGAATGTTGCACGTACCGAACAGGCTATCGATGTAAAACCTGAAGTTATCGCAGCCGGATGTCCCTTCTGCAACACCATGATGACCGATGGAGTTAAAGCTAAAAATCGGGAAGACAATATTGCAGTGATGGATATTGCAGAAATGATCGCAACTGCCGAGGATCTGTAGTATTCCTATAGCAAAAACAAAGGGGCTGTAAAATGACATTTTTCAGCCCCTTTGTCTTTAGGATCTGTTTTCCAGCTTTAGAGCTTCTTCTTCCGGAGAAATATTTTTCACCAGGATGAGGATATCATCTTCCGTTAAACCTTCTTCAATATAATCTCCCTGCCTGCCTAACAGGTAAGCGTACTTTTCAATATAGGTGTGGTATTGAGGTGGTGCCGTAGTCTTATGTTTATCACCGTAGCCTTTTAAATAAGCAATTACTACCTCATCATCAGACACTCTAATATTCTTCTGTTTATCGTAGGTGCGGAGGATCTCAAGCGCCTTAAAAAGCCCCTGATTAAGCATTTCTTCATGAGTTTTTCCTCCGGAAACGTAAACAGGTTCAAAGAAATAGACATTAACAGGTGCAGTTATGGTAAAACAGTAGGATTCAACCGAATTGGTTAACTCATCCCAAATGCTACCCACCTCCACATGTATCTGCTTTTCTTCCCGCAACCAGTCTACAAGATCATATAGATTTTTACCTCGGGAATGGTAGCCCAAATCCTTTGCAAGCTTTATGAGTTCTTTTTCTTTCTTTTCCATAGAACAAATTTAAGTGAGGATCTTCCTAAGAATTATGATTTAAGTCAGCTTATCTTTTTCGTTTTTACTAATTGTGGAACAACGGCTTTATCTGTAAAACTTGTACAACTTTAACCTTCTGAAATTGGATTCCCGGCTGCATTTCTTTTATTTTTGTAGCACTAAATTTATCCCAAGTAATGTTTGTCCCATTTGAAACTTTACCTGAAAGTTCCCGCGTTTGGATCTATCAGTCAAATCGCTCTTTTACAGAGGAAGAGCTCAAGGAAATTAAAGAAAAACTTCAATCATTTATTGAACAATGGACTGCCCACGGTGCAAACCTCAAAGCGTCTTTTGAATTGCGATATAAACGTTTTATAATTCTTGCACTGGACCAAAAGGTCAATGCGGCTACCGGTTGCTCAATAGACGAATCGGTAAGGTTTATACAACAGCTCGAAAAAGACTATAACGTTGATCTGCTTGATAAGATGAATGTCTCCTATAAACAGGGAGATTTTGTAGCCTATAAGACCCTAACCGACTTTAGAAAAATGGCTAAAGACAAAGCCGTTTCTCCTAAAACCATAGTGTTTAACAACCTCGTGAACAATAAAGCCGAATACCTTTCAGATTGGGAAGTTCCTGCATCCGAAAGCTGGCACAAGCGTTTCCTGAATTAATGACAATTAAGAACAAGATATTTTTAGGCCTCATATTGGCCTTATTTTCTATTTCCCCGTTTTCTTATTCCCAAAGCAGTCCTTTAATTGCTGAAGATGTTCAGGGACAACGGCGATGGGTAGACAGCATATACAATTCGCTGACCCTTAAAGAAAAGGTGGGGCAGTTATTTATGATCGATGTAGTTTCCTCAGATCCTCCCGGAAAAATTGAGAGGGTAAGGGAGCTGGTGAGGCAGGAATATGTTGGCGGACTTATTTTCTCCAAGGGCGGGCCAATACGGCAGGCCAAAATTAATAATGAGCTACAAGAACTTGCAAAAATTCCGCTAATGATTGGAATGGATGCCGAATGGGGACTTGCGATGAGACTGGATTCTACTTATGCCTTTCCATGGAACATGACCCTTGGCGCTATTCAGGATGAAAACTTGATCACAGAAGTGGGTGTAAATATCGCCCGGCAGTCAAAAAGGCTCGGAGTGCATATCAATTTTGCTCCTGTAGTAGATATAAACACCAATCCCAAAAATCCGATCATTGGAAACCGTTCCTATGGTGAAAATAAGAACAATGTTTCCCGTAAAGCAACTGCCTTCATTAAAGGTATGCAGCGGGAAGGGGTTTTGAGCAGCGCTAAACACTTTCCGGGACACGGGGATACCGAAAGGGATTCGCACAAAACGCTTCCTACTATTGATTTTTCAAGAGACAGGATCTTTAGAGAAGAGCTGTATCCATATAGGAAACTTATTGAGGAAGGACTGGGCAGCGTAATGGTAGCGCATTTAAATGTACCCAGTCTTGAAGATCGGCAGAATTTCCCTTCTACACTTTCACACCAAATTGTCACCGGGGTTTTGAAGGAGGAGATGGATTTTAATGGTCTCATTATTACAGATGCCCTTAATATGAAGGGAGTTTCAGATTTTGATGAACCGGGGGAAATAGAACTGGCGGCCTTTCTTGCAGGAAACGACATTTTGCTCTATTCACAAAATGTTCCTGTAGCTTCAGAAATGATCATAGAAGCTTATAATAAAGGATTAATTACCGAAGAACGCCTGAAGCATTCGGTAAGAAAGATCTTGTATGCAAAATATAAAGCAGGGCTTAACAACTTTGAACCTGTAGATCCCGCTTATCTTATTGAAGATCTAAATAGCCTTCAAAATGATGTTCTAGCCCATAAGCTCTATGAGAATGCAATGACGGTGATCAAGAATGACCGGTCTGCAATTCCAATAAAGGATCTTGAAACCAGCAAGATCGCCTATGTGCATTTTGGTGAGGATTCCGGAGATGCTTTTTTTGACCAGCTAAACAAGTACGCACAGGTGGATTCAATTTCTGCAGAAAACCTGAATGAGCTGCTGGATAAATTAGATTCCTATAACCAGGTGATCATTGGTTACCATCAATCTTCTGCTTCACCCTGGAGTGGCTTTAGGCTGAATGAGAGACAGCAAACCTGGCTGTATGAGATTGCCAGGAAGAATAGAGTCATACTTAATGTCTTTACCAGCCCTTATGCTTTACTTGATCTCGAGAGCACAGGGAATTTTGAGGCAATACAAGTGGCTTATCAAAATACTGAACTGGCGCAGCAAAAAGCAGCGCAGGTCATTTTTGGGGCATTGGAGGCCAAAGGAAAACTTCCTGTAAGCGCCGGAAATAATTTTCCTGTTGGCACCGGCTTCAGAACCAGAAACCTCGAAAGACTGTCATACGGTCTTCCCGAACAAGTAGGGATGAATTCCTACAAACTTCAAAGAATTGATGAGCTTATAGACAAAGCTATTAATGAGAAAATGACTCCGGGGCTTCAGGTATTGATCGCAAGAAAAGGAAAAGTGATCTATGAAAGAAATGCCGGCTACCACACCTATGAAAAAGAAAGACCTGTACAGGCTTCAGATGTTTATGATCTCGCTTCCCTAACCAAAATACTGGGCACCCTTCCGCTATTGATGGAACTGGTGGATAAGGATGAACTGGATCTGGACACTACATTGGGTGAAATGTTACCTTACTTCCGCGGAAGCAATAAGGAAAATCTTACCGTACTGGATATGCTCTCGCATTACGCCCGACTCAAAAGCTGGATCCCCTTTCACCGGATGACCATTGACCCAAAAACAAAAAAGCCGGATGTAAAATATATTCGTTCCCGGGAAGATCGAGGCTATAATGTACAAATTGCCGAAAATTTCTATGCACGCAATGATATTAGAGATACAATCCTTAAGGTGATTAGGGACAGCGAACTTGAAAAGAGAAAGACGTACAAGTATAGTGATCTCCCATACTACCTGCTCAAGTTCTACCTGGAAGATATTTACGGCACTTCTCTTGAATATCTCGCCCAGGATCATTTCTATAAATCTTTAGGAGCTCACAGCACCACTTATTTACCACTAAAGAAACTTCCTGAGGAAAGGGTCGTTCCAACCGAAAATGACCGCAACTGGAGAGGTCAACTGCTCCACGGTTATGTACATGATGAAGGAGCAGCATTGCTGGGAGGGATTGGCGGCCAGGCAGGTCTTTTTTCCAACGCCAATGATGTAGCCAAGATCATGCAGATGTATTTGAATGGCGGGAAATATGGCGGGAAACGATATTTGGATCAAAAGACGGTAGATAAGTTCAACACCTGTTACTATTGCGAACAGGATGTAAGAAGGGGAGTGGGCTTTGATAAACCACAGCTTTTAAATGTGGGGCCTACCTGTGGCTGTGTTTCCATGACCAGCTTTGGGCATAGCGGTTTTACAGGAACTTTTACCTGGGCAGACCCCGATGAAGAAATAGTTTACGTATTTTTAGCAAACCGTATACATCCATCGGCAGCGAACAATGAGCTTACGAGGGAGAGCATCCGGTCAAATATTCAGGAACTTATTTACGAAGCTATAGATCGCTAGAAAATGAAAATTGCCATTGTTTGTTACCCCACCTTTGGTGGAAGTGGCGTGGTTGCTACAGAATTGGGAATGGCCCTCTCCAGGAGAGGCCATGAGATACATTTTATTACCTATAAACAGCCGGTAAGGCTGGAGCAACTTTCTCACAACATACATTTTCATGAAGTAAACGTACCCGAATATCCACTTTTTCACTATCAACCATATGAACTGGCCTTAAGCAGTAAACTGGTAGATATGGTGAAGCTTCATAAAATCGAAGTTCTTCATGTACATTATGCCATTCCTCACGCTTACGCGGGTTATATGGCGAAGAAAATGCTGGAGGAAGAAGGGATCTACCTGCCAATGGTAACTACCCTTCATGGAACAGACATTACCCTTGTTGGAAATCATCCTTTCTACAAACCTGCAGTGACCTTTAGCATCAACAATAGCGACGTGGTTACTTCGGTTTCTCAAAGTTTAAAAGCCGATACCCTGCGGCTCTTTGATGTGAAGCGCGAGATCAATGTGGTTCCTAATTTTATAGACACTACAAAATACACCCAATCTGTTAGCAACTGTCAAAGAAATATGCTGGCTGCAAACGATGAGAGGATCATTACTCACGTGAGTAATTTGCGGAAGGTAAAACGGGTGAGAGATGTAGTCATGATCTTCTATGAAGTTCAGAAAAAGCTGAAATCCAAACTTATTATGGTAGGGCAGGGGCCCGAAAGGGAAATGGCCGAAGAACTGGTCCATGATCTGGGACTTGAAGAAAAGGTATTGTTTTTAGGCGAATCCCATGAAATTGACAAAGTGCTCAGTTATTCAGACCTGTTCCTGTTACCTTCAGAAAAAGAGAGCTTTGGTCTTGCTGCACTGGAGGCGATGGTGAATGGTGTGCCGGTGATCTCGACGAATACCGGAGGTCTTCCGGAAGTCAATAAAGATGGATTTTCCGGATTTTTAAGCGATGTGGGAGAAGTAGAGGAAATGGCGGCAAATGCGCTGACAATTCTGGAAAACGATGAAACCCTCAAACAGTTTAAGGAAAACGCCCGCAAACAATCCTTTATTTTCGATATCTATTCAGTAGTTCCTTTATATGAGGACCTTTACCAGGATGCACTTGACTCAGTGCAAAAATTAAAGACTGCCCAAAATTAGTTTTTTGACACCCAGGTAAAAGGTAATTCTGCAAATAAAAAAGAGGATGCCCATCGGCATCCTCTTTCGATATTTATATTCTGGTTCTAAAACTGGTAACGAATACCAAGTGCCAGGTCAAAGTCAAGATCGTCTCCGTAATAATTGATCACTCCTATTTCCGGACGAAAATCCAGAGATAGCAATAGCGGAAAATCGAAATCATACTCGATACCAATGTTTCCGGCTGCATTAACGAAAATTCCGTCGTCGTCGTTGTCCCAACGATCATCATTGTGCCCATCAACAGAACCTACTCCGGCTCCAAAACCGGCATACCAGTTAAAGCCTCCGTCGATGTTCCAAACCCAATGGTAAAGACCTGAAAGCTTAAATGCGTCGTAATATTTTCCGTTTCTCCAGCCAAGATCTAATTCCAGCCGGTTATTGTCGGAAAGGCCTCTTTGATAGGAGATCTCTGTTCCCACGCCATCACTTCCGCCAAGACGGAGACCCAAAGCATTATCGGCTATGGATTGGGCTTGTGAACTCAAGGTTAGACCAAGAACACAAAAGGCTAATAAGATCAATTTTTTCATATCTTTTCTTTTTATTTGTTGTTGTAAAATTAGAGGTTCTGAATGTGCGAGAACCCTTGGCTTTCGCTAATATAATGTTAATTTTGATTCAAATCTGCCAGCATAAGCCTTAAAACACTCATTATTATACAACTATGACGCAGCAACTAAGAACCCTGGCAGATGCCTTGACGGGAGAACTTTTCTATGATGACCTGTGGCGCAGGATCTTTGCTACAGATGCCTCTGTTTATCGCACGCTTCCGCTTGCAGTTGCGTATCCCAAAACTGTGGAGGATCTTCAATCCCTCATCTTGTTTGCTGCCAAAAATGAAACTTCCCTTATTCCCCGAACTGCCGGTACTTCCCTTGCAGGACAGTGTGTAGGAGAGGGGATCGTTGTTGATGTTTCCAAATATTTTACCGGGATTCTTGAACTTGATACAACAAAAAAGAGAGTGAAAGTTCAACCCGGCGTGATAAGGGATGATCTCAACAGGTACCTTAAACCTCACAACCTCTTTTTTGGACCCAATACTTCAACTTCAAATCGCTGCATGATTGGCGGGATGGCAGGTAACAACTCCAGCGGCACCACCTCGATCAAATACGGCGTTACCCGTGACAAGGTGGTGGGGATGAAAGTTCTCCTCAGCGATGGGTCTGAAGCTATATTTTCTGAAATAACTTCGGAAGAATTCCGCAGCAAAATGGAATTGAATTCCATGGAAGGGGAGATCTACCGGAAGCTTTATGAAGAGCTTAAATCTGAAGCTGTCCGGGAGGAGATCATTAACGGTTTTCCAAAACCTGAAATTCACAGGCGCAACACAGGCTATGCTGTAGATGAGCTTATAAAAGCTGAAGTTTTAGGTGGTACTGAAGAGAAGATCAATATCTGTAACTTGTTGTGTGGAAGTGAAGGCACCCTTGCCTTTACTACCGAAATTACTTTACAGCTGGACGACTTACCTGCTGAAAATGCGGTAATGATCGCGGCTCATTTTGATTCGGTTGAAAAATGTTTGCAGGCGGTAGTTCCCGCTATGCAGCATTCATTATTTACTTGTGAAATGATGGATAAGGTAATTCTCGACTGTACGAAGAATAGCCTTAAATACAGGGAAAACAGGTTCTTTATTGAAGGAGATCCGGCGGCAATTTTGATGCTGGAACTAAGATCTTCTTCTGAAGAAGAGTTGACCGATCGCACTGCCGAACTACTTAAAACCCTTACCGATTCAGAATTGGCCTATGCACTTCCAGTTCTTCGGAATGACACTATAGAACTAGCTTTAGAATTGCGAAAAGCCGGGCTTGGATTGCTGGGAAACATTGTTGGGGATCGTAAGGCTGTGGCCTGTATTGAAGATACGGCTGTGGCGGTTGAAGATCTTGCTGCATATATTTCAGAATTTTCTGCACTCATGAAGAGTTATGGTCAGGATGCGGTTTACTATGCCCATGCAGGTGCCGGGGAACTGCATCTGCGACCTATACTAAATCTGAAAAAAGATTCTGATGTTGTCCTTTTTAGAAAGATCACAGAAGACGTAGCTGCCCTGGTCAAAAAATACGGTGGTTCCATGAGTGGCGAGCACGGGGATGGAAGGGTGAGAGCAGAGTTTATAAAATTCATGATAGGGGAAAAGAATTATGACCTTCTAAAAAGGGTAAAAAAGATCTTCGATCCAAAGGACATTTTTAATCCCGGCAAGATCATCGATGCACCACCAATGGATGAGAGTTTGCGTTATGAGCCGGGCCGAGAGGAGCCGGAGATGAATACCATTATGGATTTTTCTGATTCTCTTGGAATCCTTAGAGGTGCCGAAAATTGTAATGGTAGTGGCGATTGCCGTAAACCGGCCGAGGCTGGAGGAACTATGTGCCCCAGTTACCGCGCTACCCGTAACGAAAAGGACACCACCCGCGCCCGGGCGAATGCACTCAGGGAGTTTTTGACAAATTCTGATAAAGCAAACCGGTTTGATCACGAAGAACTGAAAGAAGTACTGGATCTTTGTATAAGCTGTAAAGGCTGTAAAAGTGAGTGTCCATCAAATGTGGACATGGCTGCGTATAAAGCTGAATTTCAATACCAATACAACAGGGCCAATGGAAGCTCTCTCCGCTCAAAAGCTTTTGCTTTTAACACCATGATGAACAAAAAGGCATCGAAAATCTCCCCTTTTTCGAACCTCATTTTTTCCGGTTCTTTAACCTCCGGTTTGATCAAAAGAACTATGGGAATAGCGGCGCAGCGTAAGCTTCCGCAGCTCTCGAAGACGAGCTTGTCGAAATATTTCAGGAAGAATCAACAGAGAATTAGTATTCCGATAAAAACTGTCTACCTCTTTAATGATGAATTCACCAACTACTTGGATGCCGAAGTGGGAGTGGCAACCTTGAACCTGCTTTGGAAACTTAATTATGATGTAAAGATCATAGAACATCCCGAAAGTGGTCGTGGTTTTATTTCAAAGGGATTTCTAAAGGAAGCAAAAGAAGTTGCCAATAGGAATATTAGCATTTTTAAGGATATAGTTTCTGAAGAAAATCCGCTCATTGGATTGGAACCTTCGGCTATTTTGAGCTTTAGAGATGAGTACCTGAGGCTGGCAGATGATAAAGCTGCTGCAGAGAAGATATCCAAAAATGCCTTTTTATTGGAGGAATTCTTCAAGAAAGAAGTACTTGCCGGAAATATTACTGCCGACTCCTTTACTTCAGAAAAAAAGAGGATAAAGCTGCATGGCCATTGCCACCAGAAGGCGCTTTCGGGAGTGGAAAGCACTTTTATCATGCTCAACCTTCCGCAGAATTTTGAGGTCACCGTAATTCCTTCCGGTTGCTGCGGAATGGCGGGTTCATTTGGCTATGAAAAAGAGCATTACGAGGTAAGCATGCAGATAGGGGAACAAACGCTCTTTCCGGCTGTGAGAAAAGCTTCAGAAGAGACCATCATCGCTGCTCCCGGAACCAGCTGTCGTCACCAGATCTATGACGGAACGGGGAAAAAGGCCCTGCACCCTGCTGTTATCATGGCAGGAGCGCTTAAATAACATTTTTTAATGTTATCTTAAAAAATTACATTTGCTCAAAATCACCTTCAATGGCCGGAAATTCCTTCGGAAAACTTTTTAGACTTACCACATTTGGCGAATCTCATGGCGAAGCTATTGGAGGAGTCATTGATGGTTGTCCTGCCGGACTCGAGCTAGACCTTGAGCTAATTCAGCAGGAAATGAACCGTAGAAAACCGGGGCAATCTGCTATTGTGACCCAGCGCAAGGAACCCGATACAGTGAAGTTCCTTTCTGGCATTTTTGAAGGGAAAACAACGGGAACACCTATTGGTTTCATTATTGAAAATGCAAACCAGAAGTCCAAAGATTATTCTCATATCAAGGATGTTTACCGTCCTTCTCATGCCGATTATACCTATGATCAAAAATACGGGAACCGCGATTACAGGGGAGGAGGAAGATCTTCGGCAAGAGAAACAGCCTGCAGGGTAGCTGCCGGTGCAATTGCCAAACAATTATTATCTGGAATTAAGATTACGGCTTACACGTCGTCAGTCGGAGATTTAAAGCTTGAGAAGAAATTTGAAGAGCTGGATCTTTCAGAAATAGAAAAAAATCCGGTGCGTTGTCCTGATCCTGAGACTGCATCAAAAATGGAAGCCTTCATTAAAGAAATACGTTCACAGGGAGATACTGTGGGAGGTGTAGTGGAGTGCGTAATTTCCAATGTTCCCGTGGGACTTGGAGAACCTGTTTTTGACAAACTTCACGCTGCCCTCGGTTCGGCCATGCTGTCCATTAATGCGGTAAAAGGTTTTGAGTACGGCAGCGGATTTGCAGGGGCAGCAATGAAAGGCAGTGAGCATAATGACCTTTTTGAGGCAGATGGAAAGACTAAGACGAACTTTAGCGGTGGCATCCAGGGAGGAATTTCGAACGGAATGGATATTACCTTCAGGGTAGCATTTAAGCCTGTTGCCACGCTCATGCAAAAACAGGAGACCATTGATGCCGAAGGGCGAAAAGTAGAGATGCAGGGCAAGGGGAGACATGACCCTTGCGTGGTGCCACGGGCAATTCCTATCGTGGAAGCTATGGCCGCCCTTGTTTTAGCAGATTATTACTTACAGAATAAAACCTCGAAACTATAACAACAGAGACTTCAATATGAAAAAATTAGCACTGCACTGGCAGATATTACTTGGAATGGTTGCCGGGGTAATTTTTGCCCTTCTCATGACCAATTTTTCCTGGGGAGCCGAATTTATTAGCGACTGGATAAAACCATTCGGAAATATTTTCATCAATGCCCTCAAGTTAATTGCAGTGCCCCTTATTCTGGCTTCTCTTATTAAAGGGATCTCAGATCTTAAGGACATTTCGAAGTTGTCTAAAATGGGAACCCGTACTATATTAATTTACATTGGTACCACCGTCATTGCAGTAACCATCGGGCTTGTGATGGTAAACCTCATTCAGCCGGGTGATGCGATTAGCGAAAGCACCCGTAATGACCTCATTACAAGTTATGAAGGAGATGCTAATGTTCGTATTGCCGATGCCCAGCGACAAAAGGAAGCAGGACCACTACAGGCTCTTGAAGATTTGGTGCCGGGAAATATTTTTGCTGCAGCCAGCGATAACGGAAACATGCTACAGGTGATCTTCTTCGCCATCTTCTTCGGAATAGGTCTTATCCTCATTCCTGAAGAAACAGCCAAACCTGTAAAAGCCTTTTTTGACGGGTTTAATGAAGTCATTCTAAAACTGATCGACCTGATAATGCTGGCAGCACCTTATGGTGTTTTCGCCTTACTTGCAGCTCTGGTCGTTGAATCCCCCAGCGCCGATCTCTTTGCGGCTCTGGCTTATTATGCATTGACCGTGCTTATAGGTCTTGCCCTGATGATCGGGGTTTATATGATCATCGTATGGATGGTTACAGGCAGGACTCCGGCGTTTTTTGAAAACGGTATAGCACCTGCACAGCTTCTGGCTTTTTCGACCAGTTCCAGTGCGGCTACACTTCCTGTTACCATGGAAAGAACCGAGGAACATCTTGGCGTACATGAAGAGGTCACAAGTTTTGTACTTCCAATTGGTGCTACTATAAATATGGATGGAACAAGTTTGTATCAGGCAGTGGCTGCAGTATTTATTGCGCAGGCCTTTGGTATGGATCTTTCCATTGGAGCACAATTGGGAATAATTGCCACCGCCACCTTAGCCTCGATAGGTTCAGCGGCAGTACCGGGTGCCGGAATGGTGATGCTCGTGATCGTACTTGCACAGGCGGGTATTCCTGAAGCCGGTCTCGCCCTGATATTTGCAGTTGACCGTCCCCTGGATATGTGCCGTACCATGGTGAATGTAACAGGAGATGCAGCCGTTTCTATGATGGTAGCAAAGTCTGTGGACAAGCTTGGGGAACCACATGAGAGAAAATGGGATGAGAACCTTCCGAAAAAAGAAACAGAGAATGTACACTAGATTTTTCAGACTTAAAGACTGATAAGATATTCTCCCTTAAGCCCGGAACTTTGCTCCGGGCTTTTTTGTCCAAGGCGTACAGCCTTTTCTTTTTGCGTTGTAGTTTAAAAGAAGTATTTCTTTAGGAAAGCCTGTAAGGCTTAAAAATTACAATCCCTACAACCTTCCGCGATAGAAGATTCCAGATAAGATCCAGGAGCCAAAATAATGAGATGAAGATTTTTTGCGAAGTACAATTTTGGATTACTAAAAAAATGGACTGGAATAGAATCTGTTCCAGCCTTACAGGCTGGTAATGGCAATAATCTAATATCCCGGAGCGTTGCTCCAGGCTTTATTGTTAAAGGCTTACAGCCTTTTTTGGCTTCACGTAGTACACCTTGTAAAAGTATTTTCTTTCGGTAAAGCCTGTAAGGCTTTGATCTTACAACTCAGACGACGTTCCGGGATAATAAATTTAGATGAGATCCCACGAGCCAATGGAGTGAGATGGAAATTTTTACTGTGAAGAATATTTTTGGAAATAGTAAATAATCCTCGGGGCAAGCCCCGAGGCATTTGCTAGAATATGTTCAATTGTAAATCATCTTTTTTGTGTAGGATTTCGTAATCCTTCTCATTTCCTTGGTTTTTGACGTATGCGGCGATTACTTTTTCATTGCTATGTCTTCCCGCGGTATTGATGTAAAAACCAATGCCCCAAAATGCACCTCCCCATAATGCTCGCTTGACTCCAGGTGCCTGAGCAAAGATTTCCCTTGCTGTTATACTTTTTACTGTTCGAGCAATTTTCGTAGGGCTGTAGGTTGGAACACTTTGCAAAAGGAAATGAACATGATCTTTATCAGAACCTATGCTTCGCATTGTAGTACACTTCGAAAAAGAATTTTCTTGTGGTAAAGCCTGTAAGGCTTCAATTTTACAACCCGGGGCACCGCCCCGGGATGCAAAATCCACCAATAATAGGAGCCTGTAAGGCTCAAAAAACTTGGCAAAAAATATTTAATTACCTATCTTTCTTCTGTCCCCCTCTCAATCCAGAACTATGGGACAATCCTTATCTAAACTGTACGTACATCTAATTTTTTCTACAAAAGATCGTCACCCATTTATTGTTGCGAAATTTGAAGAAACATTGCAAAAATATATTAGCGGCATCCTTTCAAATCTCCAATCTCCCGCTCTTGCAATAAATTCCATGCCCGATCACCTTCATATTCTATTTCAGCTTTCCAAAAATTATGCTTTGGCAGATGTTGTTGAAGAAGTAAAAAAGAGTTCATCAAAAATGATGAAGCAGGAGGGGTGCCGATCATTTTCATGGCAACCTGGCTATGCTGCTTTTTCTGTTAGTCAGTCCGGCATTGACGCTGTCAAGAAATATATTCATAACCAAAAAGAACATCATAAAGTAAAAACCTTTAAAGAAGAAGTGAAAGAATTTATGGTAAAGTATGAGATGGAAAATTTTAGTGAAGAATACTTTTGGAAACAGTAAAAGACCGCCTGGAATAGTATTTTAATCTATTCCAGCCTTACAGGCTGGAATTAACCTAATATCCCGGAGCGTTGCTCGGGGATATAGTTCAATGCTCACAGCTTTTTTTATCTTCACGTAGTACTACACTTTGAAAAAGTATTTCTTGTGGTAAAGCCTGTAAGGCTCAAACCAATTTCTTTTCATTTTTACCCTCTAAAGCTTGCAAAGCTTGGAAGAAATCCTTGTATTTGCGCGCGATAAATTCTGGACCGTTTAAACTCTTCAGCAATGACCGATAAAACCCGCGACTACTACAAGACTTTATTGCAGATCGATCAAAACCTCGACCGCCTGGTGAGGGAGATTGACGTGCTGAATTATCTGAATCCTCTCAATATCGAGCAGGAGAAGAAGCGGTTCTTTGCATCCAAATTTTCTGAAGATCCGGTCTTCAAGTACAGGAAATTGAAATTTGATCCTTACACCTTACAGAGGCAATTCTTCAGTCAGCGGTTGGAGGATATTCCCGATGAAGATATTTACAAGCTCTACCACGATACCATCTACGAATATTCGGGATTGGTGCAATGTGTGGCTACAGTGGGAAAAGACAAGAAATTTTTCTACAACTCCCTTCGCGTCTTTGGAACTCCTACAGAAAAGGATGTCAAAAATGCGAAATTCATCCTGCATTTTCACAAAGAGGAAGATGCCGAAGAAATGGTGCCAAGATATAACGCAGATCAGGCACAGGCATATTTTCAGGCGTTTGGGGAGCAATATCCGTTCAGGTTCAAGGTGAGGCAAAGTAATAGCATTACAGGGGCTGCGATGGCTTTGAATTCCCGGGAGCTGGTAGTGAAGAAGAATCGCAAGTTCAGTGACAATGATCTCAAGATCTTATCGAACCATGAGATAGGGGTAAACATGCTTACCACCTTCAATGGACTGGATCAACCACTCAGGATCTTCTCGAACGGTTTTGCCAACAATTATTCTACCCAGGTTGGACTGGGCATCTTTAGCGAATACATGAGTGACAGCCTTAGCCTTAAAAGAGTGAAGGAACTTGCCTACCGCGTATTGGCTGCCGATAGTCTTATTAAAGGTTACAGCTTCAGCGATACTTTTGATCTGTTATTTAGCCAGTATAAACTGGACCGGGAAACTTCCTGGTTGATCACTCTACGAGCCCACAGAGGTGGAGGTTTTACCAAAGATCACCAGTACCTGCCGGGGCTTAAAAAGATCTATGACTACTTTTCTTCAGGAAAAGACATGGGAATCTTACTTACGGGAAAAGTGGCCCTGGAAGATGTAGAATTGATCAAAAGCCTTCAGCAAAAAGGGCTCGCAAAAGAGAATACTTATTTCACCCATGCCTTCAACGAGAACAGAAATACAAATGACAAACTTGAGTTCCTGTTGAGTAATCTAAAATAAGAGGTTCAAATCAGCAGCCTCAAAAATGACATCTTTGGGACCTATTTCAGGAAAAGTGCTTGTAGTTCGGGAGTGGGGATCATGCAGCTTTCTTTTTTGCCAAACCACTTGTATCGATTACGGGCAATGAACTCATAAATACTGTCCCGAAAACCTTCAGGAAGGGGTTTAAAAATTCTAAGCCAGGAATAACTTTTAAGATCTTTTGCGATCTCTATCACTGCAGAAGACTTGTGGTAATAAGCAACCCCCGGTTCTATAAGGATCACCGACTCCAGGTTCGCAGTGTCAATACCTCTTTCGTTGATGATTTGCCGGGCAAGATCACTTTGAAGGTGTGCAAAACGAAACAGATCTTTTTTGTCATTTTTAATGATCTTCTGTATGGCATCGTTGCAAAGATTACAAACGCCATCAAAGAGAATGATCTTTTTATTCTCGGGAAAATTAACCATAGCTTTTTCTTTTTTTATTTTTTTCGCTGCACCAGTTCCAGTTGATCTACAGAGACGGAGGTGGTAAAAATGCCATAATTCACTTTGGCATTTCCTTTCTCAATGCTGTCAATGCTTCCAACGGCTTTGCCATCCTGCATCCTTACGCGGTCACCCACTTTTAATACGGGCTTTGGCTTTGCAACTTCTTCTTTTTTTTCTTTTTCCTGTTTTTCTTTTTTCTTCTTCCTGATCTCCTCAACCTTCTTTTCGGCTTCCTGCATCACCTTCTTTTCTTTTGCCTTCTCTACCTTTTTCTCTTTGGCCGTGACTTTTTTACGCTTGGAATTTTCCATTTCCACGATCTTGAGAAATTCCCCTACAAGCTCTTTCTTCTTTTTGTTCTGAAAATATTTCTCGCTTATATCATTGATCTTATTCCCCAGATAAATTAGCCGCTGATTACTGTCGTACAACTCCTGAAAGTTCTCCAGTTTCTGCTGAATCCTGGCGTTGGTCTCTTCCAGTTTTTTCTTTTCAGATTCTGTTTTCTGCTCCTTGGTCTTCAGGGCAGTGGTAGTCTTCTGAAGCTTGGAACGTTCCTTTTGAAGATCGGCAATACTCTTGTCAAACCTTATTTTTCCTCGCTCTACTTTCTTTTTTGAACGATTGATCAAGCTATATGGAATCCCATTCTTTTGAGCTACCTCAAAGGTGAAGGAACTCCCGGCTTCTCCCATGTGCAACTTATAAAGAGGCTCAAGGGTGCGGGAATCGAACAGCATATTGGCGTTGATGATATGCGGCAGTTCATTAGCCAGCATTTTTAGGTTTGCGTAATGTGTGGTGAGAATTCCGAAAGCTTCCTTTTCATAAAAAACTTCCAGGAAAGTTTCAGCCAGGGCACCACCTAATTCAGGGTCACTTCCCGTACCAAACTCATCTATCAAAAAAAGTGTTTTGTCATTCACTTTTTTCAGAAAGTAATTCATGTTTTTTAATCGGTAGCTATAGGTACTCAGGTGGTTCTCGATGCTTTGATTGTCCCCAATATCTGTAAGTATTCTTGTAAAAAGACACATCCGGCTGTACTCGTGGACCGGAATAAGTAAGCCGCTCTGGACCATGATCTGTAAAAGCCCTACTGTTTTAAGGGTAATACTTTTTCCGCCGGCATTAGGTCCCGATATGACAATGATGCGCCGCTCCCTATTCAGCTCGATGGTCTGCGGAAATGTCTTCTTGTTCTGTTTCCTGTTGGTCAACAAAAGTAAAGGATGGTAGGCATCGATAAGTTCCATCTCCCTGTCTTTTGAGATCCTCGGCATGACGGCATTCATTTCCATCCCATATTTTGCCTTTGCCGCTATCACATCAATATCGCTGAGGAAATCCTGATAATCTATTAATAGCGGGCGATAGGGACGAATGAAGTTGGTGAGCTCTTTCAGGATCTTTTTGATCTCTTCTTTTTCCTCGTACTCCAGATTATTGAGTTCCCTGGTAAAATTATAAGTCGCCTCCGGCTGAATATAGACTATACTTCCGGTTTTAGAATTCCCTAAAATTCCGCCCTTGACCTTGCGACGATGCATGGCCGAGACAGCCAGAACCCTGATATTGTCTACCACCGTCTCCCGTATCTCATCCAGGTAACCCAGGTTGTTGTAATGGGTTAGAGCACTTCCAAAGCTGGTATTAATTTGCCCTTTTACACGTCCTATTTTTCTTCTTGTTTCCTGAAGCAGGGGAGAGGCGTCATCTTTCACCTCCCCAAAACGATCAATTACACTATTGATCCTGTCAAGAATTACAGGAGTATATTCTACTTCTGAAGCCGTTTTGTTAAGACACGGGTAGACCTCTTCAAACTTTTCAAAGAACCTGATAAGGATATTTGCAGTTTCTGAAAGCGCACCAATTTTCCTAAAACCGGTAGCTTCAAGATGTGTCCCTTCAATTCCCAGAAACTTTATTTCCTGATCTATGGCGTCAAAGCCATGATTGGGAATCCGGCTTTCCTGCTGGTAGGAAGAGACATACTCATTGGTTTGCCGAAGAGCAAATACTGTTTTGTCGTAGCTGGGGTAGGGTTTAATTTCTAAAGCTTTATCCTTACCGGGACCTGTTACGGTGAACCGGCTAACCTGCTGGCAAACTGTAGGGAATTCCAGGTCTTGAAGAGTCTTAGCTGTAATTTTGATCATATAAAATTTCCCTATTTTTGGGAAACCGCAATTTACTTAATATTATGACCTTTGACATAAGCCCCAGTTGGAAAAAAAAGTTAAATCATGAGCTTGAGAAGCCGTATTTTAAGGAACTTCTTGAATTTGTAACTGAAGAATACAAAAGTAAAGAATGCTTTCCCCATCCCGATAATATTTTTAAGGCCTTTGAATTTTCTCCTTTTGAAGAGACCAAGGTCGTGATCCTGGGGCAGGATCCATATCATGGTTACGGGCAGGCGCATGGCTTATGTTTCTCTGTACAACCCAATGTAAAAGTTCCACCTTCGCTGGTTAACATTTTCAGGGAGATCAAAGATGATCTGGGAAAACCGGTGCCAGATCACGGCAATTTGAAACACTGGGCAGAGCAGGGAGTACTAATGCTCAATGCCACTCTCACGGTAAGAGCAAAAGAGGCGGGTTCTCACCAGGGAAAAGGTTGGGAGAAATTTACAGATGCGGTAGTTTCCACTCTTTCTAATGAAAGGGAAAACCTGGTCTTTATGCTATGGGGTGGTCCCGCTCAAAAAAAAGGACGGAAAATAGATTCCAATAAGCACCTCGTGCTAACAAGCGGACATCCATCCCCCCTGGCTGCTAACCGCGGCTATTGGTTTGGAAATAAACACTTCAGCAAGGCCAATAATTATTTAAAATCGATTGGAAAAAAACCGATTGAGTGGTAGCTAGAAACGATATCCCAAATTTACGGAAGGGAGCAGAACAATGTCGGGAGAGTTCTTATCAAACAAGTTTCTTCCAATTCCGAAAGAAACGTCAATCAGGAAACCCTGCTTAGCAACGAATTTTCCTCCTACACCAATTCCTACCGCAATGTCGGTATATTCAAGATCGGCTTCAATCGTTTTTGGTTCTCCTGTGGTTGAATCAATTATTTCAACTTCCTTTTCATTGTTTCCGTTCGAGAACATCCCAAAAGCTTCAGCATAGTAACCCCTTGCCGTATTTTCTTCCTGTAAGAAATATTTGAATTTTCCCGTGATCGAAAAATCTTTAGCGTAAACTTTGGAAAGGTCCACATCTTCTCCTTCGTTCTTATTGAAAACCTTGGAGAAGATCTCTACTCCGGCCGAAGCATGGTCGTTGATAAGGCGCTCATAACCAACATCGAGTGCTCCGAAAACCAGTAAGTTAAGTACGTTGAGATGTACCTCACTAAGAGTGGTATCCCGCCTAAAAACCCTTTCTTCCTGAAATACGGGATCTATTGTGATTTCTTCAACTTCGTCTGTTTTTTCTTCAACCCCTCGTTCCTGTGCCAGCATAGGCGCAGAAAAAAGAAGGAGTGTCAAAAATGCCAATATTTTAAGTTCTTTCATAGTAGTTTTACTGGGGTAAAAAGTAAGCGTTATCTTTAATTTGGGGTATAAGATCGAGCTCTTTTAGCTGTTCCTGTACCTTTTGAATTTCTTTGACAGAGATCTGTTTTTGACTCCAGGTCGTGATCTTTAACCACTGCTCAATATCTTCCACCTTTTGATCATATTTATTGGCTAAAGCCACTTCGATCTTGGGTATAGCTTTAAATTTATGAGTAAGCTTGTTAAGGACCTTAAGCATAGTCAGAATTCCGGCAGCTTCTTTGTCCATGACCTCTTTTCGTACAGCTATAACAAAGCAGGACCAGGGTGTGGGGCAATCGGCGATTCTTCTAAAAACTCCCTTATCCACCAGTGGTTTGGTTGTAAAATGTTCCCACATAAAATATCCGGCTTTTCCTTCTTTTAAAGCTGTTACAGCTCCATCAATATCGCCTACAACCTCAAATTCCAGCCTCGAGGTATCCCAACCCAGGTTGCGGGCATTGACGTAGGCCATCAAATGTGACCCTGAGCCATAACGGCTTATGGCCACCTTCTGATCTTTGAGGTCTTCAAAACTTCTGAAATCTGAATCGGCATCCACGTGAATTCCCCAAATAAGGGGAGAGGCAATGTATTCCTGCACTATAACAGCCTCGTTCCCATGGAGAATATCCTTGACTATACCTTCAGTTAAAATAACAGCTGCGTCGATTTCTTTATTGCGCAAGGCTTTGCACATGGCACCGGTACCATCGGGAAAATCTCTCCAGCTTAGATCCAAGCCATTTTTCCTGAAGGTGCCATCGTCTATGCACAGATGCCAGGGCAGGTTGAAATGTTCCGGTACTCCACCAACTTTGATCGTTTTCATGATTCGTGCTTTTCCTTTAGGTAATTGTAGATCTCGTATTGGGATCTTATTCTCTGTTCTCCGGGTTTAGCTTCTACAAAGTTATTTGTTTCGGTAGGATCCTGAATTCTTGCCTTTACGTTATCCCTGAACTGAATATCGAGGATATCCTTGAACTCCCTGGCAATATCTTCATCATATACCGGGGCTATTACTTCTATCCTGCGATCCAGATTCCGGGTCATCCAGTCTGCACTTCCAAAGTAAAGCTCTTCATTCCCGTCATTTTCGAAGATATACATCCGCCCATGCTCCAGGAACCTATCCACGATGCTGGTCATATATATATTGCTGCTCAGGTTTTCTACTCCGGGGACCAGGCAGGTAAATCCTCTTACCAACAGTCTTATCTTCACCCCGGCCTCACTGGCGTCGTAAAGCAGATCAATGATCTCCTTGTCTTCCAGGCTGTTCATTTTGGCCTGAATCTGCACTTTTTTACCAAGCTTGGCATTCTTAATTTCCCGGTGTATCATATCGGTAAAAACCTTGCGGGTTGAAAAAGGAGAAATTAAGAGCCGCTTTGCCCGCGGAATTATCAATTCACCCTCAAGTACCAGAAAAACACGTGAAAGTTCGCTGGTTATCTTTTCATGAGCAGTAAATATGGCGTGATCACAATAGATCTTAGAAGTTTTACTGTTAAAGTTGCCTGTGCCTATGTAGGCGTAGTCTTTCATTTCTCCATTTTCTTCCCGGCTTACCAGTAAAATCTTCGAATGTACCTTGATCTTAGGGTAGCTATAGATCACTTTTGCACCTTCCTCTTCAAATTTACGCCCCCAGTCGATATTGTTCTTTTCATCAAATCTCGCTTTGGCTTCTATGAAGACAGTAACTTTTTTGCCATTTTTGAGAGCTTTTAGAAGGGCAGAAGTCACTACAGATTCATCTGCGATCCTGTAAATAGAGATCTTGATTTCTCTCACAAGATCATCATTGGCAGCTTGTTGCAGAAACCTTTCCACATAATCAAAAGACATGTATGGAAAATGAACCGACTGATCTTTTTTAGCAATGTCCTCAAAATAATTATCTGAATATTCCAGGACAGCATGTTTTATTGGAGGCAGTTCTTCGTAGTGTAGTTCAGGATTATCTGTAGGATCCGGGAAAGAAAAGTAGTCACTAAAATTGTGATACTTCCCTCCGGGCATCATATCTATTTTCCCAAGCTTCAGGGTTTTCCTGAGAATGGTTTGATCTTCAACAGGCATTTCAGCATCGTATAAGAGTCGGGTAGGCTGCCCATCTGTACGTTGTTTTAAGGAGTCATAGATCTTCTCGGCCAGTAGGCCATCGATCTCGTCGTCTATGTACAGTTCGGCGTCGCGGGAGAGCTTGATCTGGTAGATGCCTTCAATATCCTTTTCAGGAAATAACTTCGGAATATTCACTTTTACAATGTCATCCAGAAATGTAATTTTTTGCTCCTTTGTTTCTGAAGTAAATGTGATGAACCTGCCACATTCATCTGTGGGAATATTCACGATTCCGAACTGAGATTTGTCCCTAAAAGAGACCATATAGTAAAGGGAATTGTTTTCCAGAAAAAGATCGCTTCCCTCTGGAAAGTCAACTGTCTTGGAATTTATGCACTTCCTGATCTTCTTGAAGTAGCGTCGTGCAAATTCTTCCTGATCTTCGTTATAATCTTCCCTGTGGACAAGGTGGATCCCTGCTGTTTCCAGTTCCGGAATTATTTGCTCTCTATATATCCTTCCAAACCTGTCCTGCTGTTCCCTTACTTCCTTCAGGATCTCTTTTACCGTCTTATTGGGTTTTAGAGCGAGTTTCTTTCGGATGCTCTTCTCGACCCGCTTCATTTGCCGTAGTTGGGATACCCTAACCCTGAAGTATTCATCAAGGTTCATAGAGAATATGGCAAGAAATTTTAGCCTCTCATATAAAGGAGTGGAGCTTTCTTGTGCTTCCTGAAGAACTCTTTCGTTGAAACTTAACCAATTTAAATCGCGGTGCCTTGTAATTTTTTCTTCAGGCTTTAACATAAAGAGGGGTTTACCCAAAAATACGAATATGAGCTACGTGTGCTTTTAATATTGTGTTAAATGAAATCTAGGCCGAAGTAAGTCTTTCAAGGGTGAATCTAATAGTATTGTCGATGGCCAAAGCTCCATCTTTTGTGAAGTTTCCAGTTGCTCTGTTCGCAATAATGGCATTTAAGGAAAGTGCTTTATGGCCCAGCATTTTAGAAAGGCCGAAAATAGCTGAAGTTTCCATCTCCAGGTTAGTGATCTTCTTTCTCTTAAAACTGAAATTTGCCAACTTATCCTTCATATTATCATCGCGCAGAGGTAAGCGGAGAACACGACCCTGTGGCGCATAAAATCCCACGTTAGACCCTGTAAATCCGGGATAAACATCGGGTGTCAGGAATTTCTGCACTAAAGAAGGATCGGCAGGAACCACGTAAGGTTTACTGTTCCTCACGTAGGTCTGTAAGTGATTTTCCAGGGCTTCATTGAAATCCTGCAGCTGAACATCGTCGCTTTGATAAAAATGCAACAGACTATCGAATCCCACAGCCAGTTCACTTACAACAATCGAGTCTACAGGAATTTCTTTCTGAATCGAACCAGAAGTTCCTATCCTGATAATGTTTAGGCTGGTCTTTTCTTCTTTAATCCGGCGGGTTTGGAAATCGATATTGACAAGTGCATCAAGTTCATTGAGCACAATATCAATATTGTCGGTACCTATTCCCGTAGAAATCACCGAAATTCTTTTGCCTTTGTAGGTTCCTGTTTGGGTATGAAATTCGCGTTTTTTGATGATCACCTCCACCTCGTCAAAATATTGGGTGATCTTTTCTACACGGTTTTGGTCGCCGACAAGTAAAATGGTATCGGCGATATGTTCTGGTCGTAAATTGAGGTGGTAAATACTGCCGTCAGGGTTCAGAATAAGTTCTGAAGCTGCTAAGTGATTCATTTTATAATTTTAGTAGGTCATGGTTTTCGGGGTCATATAAGAAGTCATATTTTCTGACCCCACCATAAAATTCGTCATCCTTTAAATTCTGGTAATAGTTTTTGGTGCCGCTCAAAGCCTTGAGTCCGTCATCATTCAGTTTTATTCCATCTTCTGAAGCTTCATAAAATGGGCTGAGCTTTTCCAGTACCCGTTGCATTTGAATATCTACGTAGCCATAATATCCCTGGTACTGCAAAGCATATCCCAATAAATGGTTCATGGATTTGATCTCATGTTCGTCAATTAGCCTAAGCACATTGACTTCAAGAGTATTTAAGCCTGTTTTTACACTTGGAAAGCGCTCAATATGGGCTCTTATACAACTAGAGAGATATTCGAAATTGGTGGTCTTTTTTATTTCTGAAGCAAGACGCTTAGGTTTGTTGCTACAATAAAGTTCCCAAATGAGCTGCGCAGTTTGAATATCCTCATCTGTGAGAGGGATACGCTGCTTGTAATGCTCTATTTGGTTCTTTGGGGAAAGTTGTGAAAGTGGCGTCATTTCTTCCTCTCCCTTAAGTTTACGACTGCAGACCAGGGAAAAAGGTCCTGTTTTTTTATTCTGAAGAAGAAAACTGATCAGGGCAAGCATATTCATATGGGAAAAGAGGTCAAACTCGAACCACAGAACAATTTCATCATATTTGTTTATAGCTGCGAGCTTAACCAGCTCCTGAAGAAATTCCTTCTGATAATCTTCTTCAGAAACCTTGTATTTTTCCAGCAGAAAGATCTTTCTAAGAAGAACAAAATTCTCATCTCCTACATCCATTGAGGCGGGGCCTTCACACAACATCTCCCTCCAGGTGATCACATCACCCGGAATATCAAGTTCGGGGATCTGTGATGACAGATCATCCCCATTTGTGATATGCAAGATCTTCTTTCCTTCCATAAAGATGAATTTAGCTTAGCCTCCTATGCGCTTTACTTTGTAGCCAAGTTCCCGAAGATAAGACATTACTTTATCCCGCACATCTCCCTGAATAATAATTTCTCCATCCTTTACGGAGCCTCCAACGCCGCACTTCTTTTTAAGATCTCTTCCCAGTGCGTTGAGATCTTCTTCGGGGCCAACAAAGCCTTTTACAACCGTCACCTTCTTTCCTGCACGTCCTTTTGAACTATAGTGGGCTTCAAGAAGTTGATCTTTAGGAGCAAGCACTTCGTCCTGCTCTTCATCTTTAGAATGTTCCGGGTCAAAATCTTTATCGGTTGAAAAAAAGAAACCTCCAAGATCTTCAAGTCCCATCTTTTTCTTAGCCATAGGATCTATTTTTTGAGACCGATCTCTACCAGTCGCTGGTGAAGGAACTCTCCTGCAGTGATATCGGGATAGGCTTTAGGATGCTCATCATCAATGCACTCTTCCAGGCAGTTAAGGGGCATTTCACTTCGAGGATGCATAAAGAAAGGTATAGAATATCTCGGGGTGCTCCATTGTTCCTTAGGAGGATTGATCACACGGTGAATGGTACTTCGCAATTTGTTATTGGTATGTCTTTCCAGCATATCTCCCACGTTGATCACCAGTTCATCTTCCTCTGGAATGGCATCTATCCATTCTCCGTCCTTTCTAAGCACCTGTAAACCTCCTGTAGAAGCTCCCATCAAAAGAGTGATCAAATTAATATCCCCATGTGCCCCTGCACGAACGGCTCCTTTTGGTTCTTCTGTAATAGGAGGGTAGTGAATAGGTCGAAGGATACTGTTTCCGTTACTTGCCCAATGGTCAAAATAGAATTCATCCAAACCAATATAAAGTGCAAGAGCACGAAGTACGTAGATCCCGGTCTTCTCCAACATGCGGTATGCTTCCATCCCGGTATGGTTGAAATCCGGAAGTTCCTTGACCTGTACATTTTCAGGATATTCTTCGGTAAGATTGGCATCGTCGGAAGGTTCCTGGCCAAAATGCCAGAACTCTTTAAGATCTCCTTCTTTTTTTCCCTTAGCATGTTCTTTTCCGAAGGAAATATACCCCCGCTGGCCCGCAAGACCTTCAATTTCATATTTCTGTTTGGTCTCCAAAGGAAGAGCGAAGAAGTTCTTCACTTCTTTATAAAGCTCATCAACCAGATTATCACTCAAAAAATGATTTTTAAGAGCTACAAAACCTATTTCTTCATAGGCTTTACCTATCTCATCAACAAATTTTTGCTTTCGCTTCGGGTCATCAGACAGGAAGTCTGCTAGGTCAACACTGGGAATGTTGTTCATTTCCATAAGATCTTGTTTAGTTTACTTCACAAAGTTAAATAAAATCCCAAGAGTGAAGCGGGCTTTAGTTTATTCTTAATAACAAGGAAACCAAATTTGAGTACATTTGGTAAAGCAATCTTTTAGTATGGAAATTAAGGAAACTCCGTTTCAGTTGAATATAAGGTACGATAGATCAAACCTTGAAGACAACAAGCTGCTCGATCTTTACAGGGCTCTTCTAAAGCCAAGGCTTATTGAGGAAAAAATGCTGGTGCTCCTAAGACAGGGAAAAATATCTAAGTGGTTTAGCGGGATAGGACAGGAAGCCATCTCTATTGGTGTTACACATTCTCTTGAAAAGGATGAATATATCCTTCCCATGCACCGCAACCTCGGAGTTTTTACCTCAAGAGAGATCCCTCTTTACAGGCTTTTTTCTCAGTGGCAGGGCAAAGCTTCCGGCTTTACTCAAGGCCGGGATCGCAGTTTTCATTTTGGAACACAGGAATATAAGATTGTGGGGATGATCTCTCATCTTGGTCCACAATTGGGTGTAGCCGACGGGATCGCGCTTGCACACAGGCTACAAAAAGAGCAAAAGATCACCGCTGTTTTTACGGGCGAAGGGGGAACCAGTGAAGGAGATTTCCATGAAGCCCTGAATATAGCTTCAGTTTGGCAATTACCGGTCCTCTTCTGTATAGAAAACAATGGGTACGGACTTTCCACCCCAACAAAGGAGCAGTATAATTGTGAGCATATTGCGCATCGTGCTGTAGGATACGGAATGGAAAGCCATATCATAGATGGTAACAACATATTAGAAGTCTATTCTAAAATTTCCAGGCTTGCCACGAGTATGCGGGAAAAACCACGCCCTGTTCTGGTTGAGTTCAAGACTTTCAGGATGAGAGGTCACGAAGAGGCTAGCGGGACCAAATATGTGCCAGATGAATTGATGAATGAATGGGCAAAGAAAGATCCGGTAGAAAATTACCGGGAATTCCTCCTTTCAGAAAAAATTCTCAATGAAGCACTTGATACTCAGTATAGAGAGGAGATCAGGAAGGAAATAGACGAAGCTCTCAGAATTGCAAATTCTGAACCAGTTATTGAATTTGATGAAACTAAGGAGTTAGATGATGTGTATGAAGATTTTGTATATCAGGAAGTTAGTCCTTCAGAAGAAACTAAAGAGCTGCGTTTCATTGACGCGGTTTCTCAAGGGCTAAGGCAGTCAATGCAGCGACATGAGAATTTAATTCTTATGGGGCAGGACATTGCCGAGTATGGCGGAGTCTTTAAAATCACCGAAGGTTTTATTGAAGATTTTGGTAAGGAGAGAGTGAGAAACACCCCTATTTGTGAATCGGGTATTGTTGAAACTGCAATGGGACTTTCCATTAAAGGAATGAAGGCGATGGTGGAAATGCAATTTGCCGATTTTGTGAGTTCAGGCTTTAACCCTATAGTGAATTACCTGGCCAAAGTACATTACCGCTGGGACCAAAATGCCGATGTGGTCATAAGAATGCCTTGCGGTGCGGGGGTAGGAGCAGGTCCTTTTCACA
Organism: Salinimicrobium aquimaris; assembly: GCF_035607535.1. NCBI lineage: Bacteria > Pseudomonadati > Bacteroidota > Flavobacteriia > Flavobacteriales > Flavobacteriaceae > Salinimicrobium > Salinimicrobium aquimaris. Next base: position 286,574 of record NZ_JAYDZX010000001.1, on the reverse strand, counting down.
GTCAAACCAACGAAGCCTGGTTTACCAAGACACCCGGCTTAAAAGTTGTTTACCCTGCTTTCCCTTATGATGCCAAAGGTTTGCTGAACACTGCTTTCAACGACCCTAATCCGGTGCTTTTCTTTGAACATAAAGCCTTGTACAGAAGTATTCGGCAGGAAGTTCCCGTAGATTATTACACCCTGCCTTTTGGAAAAGCAGCTTTGCTTAGGGAAGGGGAAGATGTAACGGTAATAAGCTTTGGAGCAGCGGTACACTGGGCTATTGAAATCCTGGACCAACATCCCAAAATAAGTGCCGATCTTCTGGATCTACGAAGCCTTCAACCTTTGGACCTGGATGCTATTCTTGCTTCGGTGAAAAAGACAGGAAAGGTAATTATTCTTCAGGAAGACAGCCTTTTTGGAGCGGTAGGCTCAGATATTGCCGCTATTCTTGCAGAAAAAGGTTTTGAATATCTCGATGCTCCCGTGATGAGGGTAGGGAGTTTGGAAACTCCTGTTCCGTTCTCAAAAAACCTGGAAGAAGGCTATCTTCCAAAAAAGAGATTTGAAGCTAAAATTCAGGAATTATTGAAGTATTAAGAAAGAATTGGCGGGATCTGCAGCTTGTTAGGATTTCTTTACAAAAAAATTGTTAAATAAGTAATAATCTTTTGTCTGACGGGAGGTCGAAACGTAATTTAGAGTAACTAATCACTAAAACCTTAAATTATGATACGATTAATCGTTATCTTTTTAATCATTGCAATTATTGCTGCCATATTTGGCTTTGGGGGAATTGCAGAAGGTGCTGCCGATATTGCGCAGATCATCTTTTACATCTTCCTAGTTCTACTGGTTATAGCTTTGATAAGTAGACTTTTTAGAAGGTAATTGTAGAAAGAATTAATCCAATGTCATAATTATGGTTTTGCGACCGTGACATTGGATTTTTTATTAATCCAAAAAAAGAAAAATGAAAAAGATTGCAGTATTAATTTTAAGTATGGTCTTTCTCTTGTCCTGCGGTTCCAGCCGTGTGGTAAATGAAGCGAGAGAAACCATGAGAGGTGACTGGCAATTGACCAGTATCACCTATCCGGGAAATAATCAAAATGTACAGGTTTCCCTACTGGACAATGTGCCGGCGAGTTGTCTCGAAGGCAGTACCTGGAATTTTATTTCGAACAATAATACCGGTTCGTATATTCCTTCGGGAATGAACTGTGGTTCCGATACCAGGTTCTTTATCTGGTCAATTGAAGAGGCCGGGATGAGTAGCTATGATCTCATGTTCAAACCCACCAACTCCGATCATAAATCTGAAATGGGGAATAAAGGTTACAGGATCAATCTTACTCAGCTCTCCGGAAGTCAAATGACCTGGGAACAAATCGTCAATTTTGAAGGAAAACCTTTTACGATCAGAATGAATTTTAATAAATAATTGAACTACTATGAAAATAAGACAAAACAGATTTTTTGCCATTTTATTTGCCGCAGTCATGCTAATTGGTTGTGACGCGACCAGGAATGCAAGTAATAAACAAAAAGGAACCGTAATTGGTGCCACCGGTGGTGCCGTTATTGGTGGAGTTGTAGGTAACAACGTAGGTGAAGGAAATACTGCTCTCGGTGCCATTATTGGTGGTGTCGTAGGTGGTGCTGCCGGAGCTTACATTGGAGACCGCATGGATAAACAGGCCCAAAGGATCGAAGAAGAGATCCCCGGTGCAGAAGTTGAAAGAGTAGGAGAAGGTATCAACGTAACCTTCGATGAAACCAGTGGGGTATATTTCGCTACAGACAAATATGCCATTGAAGGGCAATCCCGTGAAGCTTTAATGTCTCTTGCAAACATATTCAAGGAATATCCAAATACGAATATTCTGGTGGAAGGACATACAGATAGTACAGGGAGCGATGCTTATAACCTTACCCTTTCAAAGAACAGGGCGCAAGCCGTGACCAATTTCCTTACCAGCCAGGGAATCTCCTCGGGAAGGATAACTACCAAATGGTACGGGGAATCTCAGCCAAAGTATGACAACTCTACTGTTGAAGGAAGATCCAAGAACAGAAGGGTGGAATTAGCTATTGTGGCTAACGAAGAACTTAAGAGAGAAGCAGAACAACAGGCCGGCAACTAGATCCCGGTCCACGCTAAAGAACCCGGTTTATGCCGGGTTTTTTTATTCCGAAGAAATCCAGATGGAGCAAAAGAACATCATCATTGTTGGCGGTGGCCTTGCCGGTTTAACAGCTGCAATACACCTGTCCCAAAAAGGGCAAAAAGTCACTCTTTTTGAGAAGGATGCTTTTCCGCACCATAAGGTCTGCGGGGAATATCTCTCCCGCGAGGTGGCGCCTTACCTGGAAGAACTGGGGATTCCGCTTGATGAACTGCAGCCGAAAAATATTGATAGATTACTTTATAGCACCCCTTCAGGAAAGAGCATAGAAGTAAAATTGCCTTTGGGAGCTTATGGGGTGAGCAGGTACGCTCTTGATAATCTCTTCTTTGAGGTTGCAAAGACCAACGGAGTAGAGGTGCGGCAGGAAAAGGCTCTGAAAATTCAATTTTTGAATAACAATTTTAATGTGACTACATCGGAAGCTAAATATGCGGCCGACATTGTTCTTGGTAGCTTCGGAAAAAGATCTCTTTTGGACAAAAATCTCGACAGGAAATTCTTTAAAGAACCCGCTCCCTGGGTAGCAGTTAAGAACCACTACCGGCTGAAGGATTTTCCCGATGACCTGGTGGCACTTCACAATTTTAAAGGAGGCTACTGCGGAATTTCCAGAACAGAAACAGGTAATGTAAATATTTGCTATCTGGCCACATATAACAGCTTTAAAGAGTTCAGGGACCCGGAAAAATTCAATCAAAAAGTGCTTCGGAAAAACCCGTTTTTGGATGATGTCTTAGCCAAGGCTTCTCCTGTTCTTGAGCAGCCGCTTACTATTGCACAGATCTCTTTCAGTAAAAAAGAAGCTGTTGAAGATCACGTCCTTATGCTGGGAGATGCCGCGGGGCTCATTCACCCGCTTTGCGGTAACGGGATGGCCATAGCCATTCACAGCGCCAAAACAGCTTCCGAAGAGATCCTGCACCATCTAAGATTAAAAAACCCCCGTGAAGAAATGGAAGCGGCATACAGGGAAAAATGGGAGCAGCTATTCAGCAAAAGGTTTAGTACTGCTGCCTGGCTTCAAAAGATCCTGCTTAGGGAAAATCTTGCGGAAATTTCACAAACCTTGATTTCCAGTGTACCTTTTCTACTTCCAAAGATCATTAAACAAACTCATGGAGAACCAATTATTTAATGATTAGTACAGAGAAGAGATCGGGTAAAAAAGAGATCATGGATGATCTTGAGATGCAGGGAGAGGAGCTGGCAAAAACCCTGCGGGACCTGGACAAGGTGAACCGGCTCCTGGGAGGAAATAGCATTACTGTTGAGGGGGTTCAAAAAATTCTGAAAAGTGGCTGTTATAAAAGGCCGATAAAGATCATTGATGTAGGTTGTGGGAACGGCAGCATTTTAAAGGAAGTGGCCAAATGCGGCCGAAGAACGGGTGATAAATTTGAGCTGTTGGGAATAGATGCCAATGAAAATGCGATGGAAATAGCCGAAGAAAATCTCAAAGCTTATCCCGAAGTTTCCTTCAAGGCGATGGATGTCTTTTCTGAAGAATTTGAAGCTCTTGAAGCAGATATTATTTTATGTACCTTGACACTGCACCATTTTAACGATGAGCAGATCGTACGGCTCATGAAAATATTTACCAGCAAAGCGGGGCTGGGAGTGGTGATCAACGATCTTCAAAGAAGTAAAACGGCTTATTACCTGTTTCAGGCGTTTTGCAGAGCTTTCGGGATTAGGGAGATCAACAGGAAAGATGGCCTTACTTCCATTCTAAGAAGCTTTAAAAAGAAGGAACTTGAAGCTTTTGGAAAAGGTCTGCAGGTGGGTCGCCAGGAGATCAATCAAAAGTGGGCCTTTAGATATCAATGGATATTATACAAATAGAAAAACCAGGAATGAGTGTAAAAATAACTACTGTAGCAAAACAACTTCCACAATATTCCCGGGAGACCGCAGAGGTAATTCCCTTCGTGGAAACCTGGCTAGATGGGCAGGAGGAGCGGTTTAAAAGGAAAGTGATCAAGATCTTCGAAGGGGCTGCCGTAGACAAAAGGTACTCCATCATGGAACCTTCAGAAGTTTTTACTGCCACTTCCTTTGAAGATAAGAACCGCATTTACGCAAGGGAGGTAAAGAAGCTTGGATCGGGCGTGTTGAAAAAGGCATTGGAGCAGTCGGGATGGGAAGCAGACTCTGTTGATTATCTCATCACCGTTAGCTGCACAGGGATCATGATCCCATCCCTGGATGCTTACCTTATCAACGAGTTGCAGATGAGGCAGGATGTACTTCGATTACCTGTGACAGAAATGGGTTGCGCTGCCGGAATTTCGGGTATGATCTATGCCAACAATTTTTTAAAGGCAAATCCGGGGAAGCGGGCTGCGGTTATAGCAGTAGAAAGTCCCACTGCAACCTTCCAGCTTGAAGATTTTTCTATGGCAAATATGGTGAGTGCTGCCATTTTTGGAGATGGTGCTGCATGCGTTCTTATGTCTTCTGAAGATCATGCAAAAGGCCCAAAAATCATTGGCGATGATATGTACCACTTTTTTGACGCCACACATCTCATGGGCTTTGATCTGACGGATCTTGGATTAAAGATGGTGCTCGATCCCGATGTTCCTCAAACCATTGCCGATCATTTCCCACAAATCATTCATCCATTCCTTGAGAAACATGAATCATCCATTGAAAAAGTTGAGCACCTGATCTTTCATCCCGGCGGAAAAAAGATTGTGCAAACAGTTGAAGATCTTTTTGGTAAATTAGGTAAGAATATAGATGATACGAAAGAGGTGCTGCGGCTTTACGGAAATATGAGCAGTGCTACAGTGCTCTATGTACTGGAAAGATTTCTTAACCGGCCCATACAGGAAGGGGAGCAAGGACTTATGCTGAGTTTTGGCCCCGGATTTTCGGCCCAAAAAATATTGCTGGAATGGTAAAGGACTTTGAAGGAAAAGATTACTGGGCCCTGGTGCTTGGCGGAAGTAGCGGCCTTGGTTTTGCTTCGGCCAAAAAACTGGCCGAACATGGCATGAACATCCTTGTGGTTCATCGTGACCGGAAAGATGACCTACCCGAAATCAAGTCGGCTTTTGATGAGATCAGGAAGCTTGGAGTAAAGCTTCATTCCTTTAACCGGGACGCCACCAGGAAAGACCGGCGAGAGGAGATTAGACAGGAAATGCAGGAGATATTGGGTGATTCGGGAAAAATAAGAACCATGTTGCACAGCATTTCCAAGGGAAACCTTAAATCGATGTTAGGAGGGGAGTCGACCCTTCGCAACGATGACTTTCAGCAAACCATAGATGCGATGGCCATTAGTCTTTACGACTGGACCAAATTAATTTATGATGCAGGCTTGTTTGCGAAAGATGCGCGCATTCTATCCTTTACCAGTGAAGGCAATACAAAAGCCTGGAAAGATTACGCGGCAGTTTCGGCAGCCAAGGTGGCTCTGGAGGCCATTACCCGCAGTATCGCTCTGGAGTTTGCTCCTGAAGGGATTCGGGCGAACTGCATTCAGGCGGGAGTGACGGTAACGCGTTCTCTCGAATTGATTCCCGGTTATGAAACATTAAGACAACATGCTTTGAAGAGGAATCCGTTTAAGCGACTTACGACTCCGGCCGATGTTGCCAATGCTGTTTACCTGCTAAGCAAGGACGAAGCCAGCTGGATAACGGGTACTGTGATCCCTGTAAATGGAGGGGAACACCTGAAGTAGTTAAGAGTTAATAGTTGAGAGTTTGAAGAATAAACAGTTTAAAGGGGAGACATTAGAGAATAAAGATATTATTGATCTTTTACCTTATTCTGAACCATTTCTGTTTGTAGATGAGCTGGAAAAGGTATCCGAAAATGGCATTTCCGGGACCTATACTTTTCAACAGGATGAGTTTTTTTATAAAGGACACTTTAAGGATAATCCGGTGACGCCGGGGGTCATTCTTACCGAATGTATGGCACAGATTGGAGTCGTTTGCCTCGGAATTTTTCTGCTGAAAGATACCGAACCCGAGAATTGTAGTGTAGCTCTGTCGAATTCAACTATTGATTATTACTTACCTGTTTTACCGGGAGAGAAAGTGAAGGTAGTTTCAGAAAAAGTTTATTTCAGGTTCAATAAATTGAAGTGCAACGTAAAGATGTTTAACGCTGAAGAAAAGCTGGTGTGTAAAGGAGAAATTTCAGGAATGATCAAAGCCAATGAATAGGAGAGTAGTTATAACTGGAATGGGTGTTGCCGCTCCAAATGGAGTAGGACTTGACGCATTTTCTGAAAGCCTCAAAAATGGCAAAAGCGGAATTTCATTTCATCCCGAACTTGAGCGGCTCAGGTTCAGGTGCCAGATTGCCGGTCAGCCCGAAATTCCGGAGGAAATGTTGAAAGGTTATTTCACGGACCTGGAACTGCGTGGGCTTAACAGCAGTGGGATTGTGTATGGTGTTATTTCTGGGGTTGATGCCTGGAAAGATGCCGGACTTCCTGTTGGACCTGAAACGGAAACTGATTGGGAAAGCGGGATCATCTTTGGAACCGGAATCCTTGGAGTGGATAAATTCCGGGAGGCCATTCATTTGATCGATGAAAAAAATACGCGCAGGCTTGGTAGCACGAGCGTCATCCAAACCATGGCCAGCGGGATAAGTGCCTATCTTAACAGTAAACTCGCCTGCGGAAACCAGGTGACCACCAATTCCTCGGCCTGTACTACGGGAACAGAGGCTATTTTAATGGCTGCCGAAAGAATAAGGTCCGGTAAAGCCAAGAGAATTCTCGCCGGGAGCTGCAGCGACAGCGGTCCCTATATTTGGGGAGGTTTTGATGCCATGCGCATTCTCCCTGGCAAGTACAACGATAATCCTGACGAGGGATCGCGGCCAATGAGCGAATCGGCGGCAGGGTTTGTTCCGGGGAGTGGAGCAGGGGCACTGGTGCTGGAAGACCTGGAATCGGCTTTGGAAAGAGGCGCCAGGATCTATGCTGAAGTCCTTGGAGGCCACATCAACAGCGGCGGACAAAGAAATAAAGGCAGTATGACAGCTCCAAATTCTGAAGGTGTAAAAAGATGTATCAAAAATGCCATTTTTGACGCGGGAGTTCGGGGTGATGAAATTGACAGTGTCAATGGACATTTGACTGCAACTGCCATGGATGCTACAGAAATTAAGAACTGGAGCGAAGCATTGGAAGCTTCGGGAAAAGAGTTCCCTTACATCAACAGCTTAAAAAGCCTTACCGGTCATTGCCTAAGTGCCGCCGGAAGTGTGGAAAGTGTGGCAAGCGTCCTTCAGATATCTGAGGATTTCATCTTTGGAAATATCAATTCTGAAGATCTACATCCCGAAATTTCAAAATTGGCGACCAGGGAAAAAGTACCCCAAAAAAGCCTTTTTAGAGAAGTAAATAAAGTGGCCAAAGCAAGTTTCGGATTTGGAGATGTGAATGCAGTTGTGATTTTTAGTAAATTCAGGAATTAAAATTTGCTTTTCAAGCACCAACCTTGAACCTAGAACCTCGAACCTATAGAAGATGGAAACAAATGAGATAATCTATTGCCTCAAAAAAATCGTGAAGCCTTATGTACAGAATGATCTGGCTTTTCAAGACTTTGGGGAAGAAACAGATTTTATCCAGGACCTGGAGATAAATTCGGCTAACCTGGTGGATATCGTTCTTGACGTGGAAGACGAATTCAACATTGCGATCGATAATGATTCCATGGATAACATGCTCACGGTAAATGATGCCGTGGAGATCATAAAGACAAAGCAAAGAGAACAGTGATAGGGAATGATATCATTGACCTTGAGCTCGCCGGCCAACAAAGCGACTGGAGCCGTAAAGGCTTCCTGAAAAAAGTTTTTTCAGAAGCTGAACAGTCGGTCATCACAACATCACCAGACGAAAACCTGATGGTTTGGCTTTTATGGAGCATGAAAGAAGCTGCATATAAGGCACATCAACGGGAATTCAATTTGGCCCGCCGGCTCAACTGGCTGGCACAGGAATGCAGGATTTTAGACATTACTAAAGACAAGGCTTCAGGTACGGTAAATATTTCAGGAGAAACTTATTTTACTACTTCAAAATTTACTTCAGAATATATTCATACTTCCGCAAAGAAAGATCCTGCCTTGGGTGTCAAAAATGTCATTTCTGAGGCCCTTCCTTCCGAAGTAAAACACAGGATCATTGAAGAGGTTTCAGATCATTATCAGATTGACAAAAAAGAACTTCAGCTTAAAAAAGACGCCTTAGGAATCCCTTTTTTAAGCAATAACGAAAGCTTCCATTTCGACCGGTTTTCCCTTAGCGGCCACGGTAAATTCTACGCTTACAGCCTCTCGTTAATTAACTGTGAAACATCAGTTAAACACTCTTAAGGACTTTGGACGATTTTTGGTGCAATTGTATCTTTAATTGAATCCAAAAACGAACTAAATGAAGTCTGTAGATAAGAAAGAAGTTATTAGCAGCCAGTCGGCTGAATTTATTCAACAAGCTGAACCCGGAAAATTCCACAAAATGATCCCCGATACCTTCATTATAAAGATGGATGACGGGAAACAGGGTTATGCCATAAGACATTTGAACAGGCAGGATATGCTCCTTATCGATACAACAGCATCTGGAGCAAAAGAAGGTATAAAACACCTCGTCGAGGAGGGCTACAAGATCAAAGGGATCCTGGTGACGCATAAGGATGCGCTGCAAAAGACATATGCTCCTTTAAAAGAGATCTCTGAAGATGCCGGCGGAGCACCAATTTTTAGCCATCCGGTGAATAACACTAACCTCGATTTTAACGTACGGGATATCAACGGCAAAAATGACATTTTTAAACACTTTTCTATAGAACTCACAGATTTTCCTTCGAAAAGCGGGGAAACAGCGGTCATCTATTCAGAAATAAACAACGGGATGATCTTTGCCGGAGATACTGTTGAAGCCACTTCCTACGATGAGGAAGGCGACGAGTTGAAGAGGGCAGATACGGGAAGTGAAAACAAAAACCGTGGTATTGCAGAGAACTGGCGGACTTATGTAAGGGAATTTCGCTATTTCTTTCCGTACAAGGGGAAACCTAAATTCAATCTTACAGAAGGACAGCAAAAAGATCTTATCTTGAAACTGGGCAGTACCGGAGAAGGTGGAAATAATCCTAATCTCTAATCTGCAAAATTTCATAGACTGATCAACCGCTGCGAATTCTTAGAATTCTGTGGCGGTTTTTTATAGGAGAGGGCTATTCCCTAGAGTACTTTCGCCTTCACTTCAATTCTCGGGTTTGTAAAATGGAGAATTCCGGTGGAGGTATATGGAAGGTGCTTTTCGGGTAGTCCTTTTTATTTTCTGCTAAGGGTGAACCTAAATATAAGATATTGTTAAACCACCTGCAGTTCCAACCTAATTTTGATAATTTAAAAGGAATTAAATCTTCACGAAATGTCACAACTCAACGTCACACAGAAATTGATCAAAGAACACCTTTTGAAAGGAGAAATGACTCCGGGAAAGGAGATAGGTATAAAAATCGACCAGGCTTTACTACAGGATGCTACAGGAACCCTTGTGCAGCTGGAACTGGAAGCAATGGGACTGGACAGAGCCAAGACAGAGGTTGCAGTGCAGTATGTTGATCATAACCTGTTGCAAACAGATTTTAAAAATGCCGATGATCACGCTTTTTTGCTTTCCGCTTCACAGCGGTTTGGAATTTGGTACAGCAGGCCCGGAAACGGCGTGAGTCACCCGGTACACATGGAGCGCTTTGGAAAACCCGGAAAGACGATGGTAGGTTCTGACTCCCACACTCCTGCAGCAGGATCTTTGGGAATGCTTGCCATTGGTACAGGAGGCCTTGACGTGGCGGCCGCAATAGCCGGCCAGCCATACTTTGTGAAAATGCCACAGGTGATGGGTGTGAAGCTCACCGGGAAGTTGCCAGATTGGGTGAGTGCAAAAGATGTGATACTTGAAATGCTGAGGAGGTATGACGTAAAAGGTGGAGTAGGGAAAGTGATAGAATATTACGGCCCCGGCTTAAAAGAATTGAGTGCCATGGACAGGCATGTGATCGCAAATATGGGTGCCGAACTCGGTGCGACTACTACGGTTTTTCCCAGTGATGATATAACCAGGAAATTTTTGAAAAGCCAGGATAGGGAAGAGGACTGGATAGAATTGGTCGCCGATGAAGGCTGCACCTACGACCTGGAAGATGAGATCGTTCTGGATGAGCTGGTCCCTCTAATTGCCAAACCTACCAGCCCTGGAAATGTGGTGCCGGTTAGAGAAGTTGAAGGAAAGGAAATAGGGCAGGTGGTGATTGGATCATCAGCTAACCCGGGGGTTAGGGACTTCTGGGTTGCAGGAGCGATTGTGGATGGCAAAGCCACCCGGGAAGAAGTGTCTTTTGATATCAATCCAACTTCAAGGCAGGTGATCCAGAATTTGATCGCAAATAAGGGATTTGAGAAACTAATCGCTGCAGGAGCAAGGTTCCATCAATCCGGTTGTATGGGATGTATTGGAATGGGCCAGGCACCGGCTTCAGATACCATCAGTTTAAGAACTATGCCAAGGAATTTCCCAAGCAGGTCGGGAACAGAAGATGACCAGGTGTATCTATGCAGCCCCGAGACTGCAGCAGCTTCAGCTTTAACAGGAAAGATCACAGATCCGCGTGACCTGGAGCAGCTTTATGACATGAAATATCCGAAATATGAGTATCCTGAAAAAGAATTGATCAACACCATGATGCTGGTAAAACCACCGGAAGATGGTTCTCATGTGGAACTAAAAAAGGGACCCAACATCAAATCACTTCCATACATTGAGCCTTTAAGAGAGAGCTGTGATGTGCCTGTCTTGCTCAAAATGGGAGATAATATCTCAACAGATGAAATTCTGCGGGCAGGAGCAGAGGTGCTGCCTTTCCGGAGTAATTTACCCGAAATAAGTAAATTCTCATATTCGGTCATTGATGATACCTTCTATGACAGGGCGCAGGAAGCTAAAGATCATTATGGCGGGCACGTAGTAGTGGCAAAGGATAACTATGCACAAGGGTCGAGCAGGGAGCACGCTGCCTTGGCACCAAAATACCTGGGACAGATCGCCGTGATTGCCAATTCTTATGCCCGTATTGCCTGGCAGAATCTGGTGAATTTCGGAATCCTGCCACTTGAATTCATTGATATTGCCGATTATGACAAAATTGAGCAGGGCGATCAGGTAAGTCTCCTGAATTTAAGGGAGGATGTGAAGAACAGAAACAACATTAAAGTTGTCATTGAAAAGAGTAGTGGTGAGACTGTTGAAATCGAAACCAAACACAGTATGAGTGACCGGCAGATCCAGGTGCTGCTTAAAGGAGGAATCATTAACGAATTCAAGGAACAACTTAAGAATAAAGATATTAATGCTGTGAAAGAGAATACTGTGACCGATAATGAGAGAAAACAGGTAAAATAAAAAAAGAGGGGTCAGAAATAGGGCGGATTGAAGGACGATAAAGTCAGCTTGTCCTAAACTGTCTTAGACTCAGAGTTTTTGACCTGGATTTTTATGATTCTTTTAAGTGTAGATGCTGAAATGAACCAGGAAGACATTCTGGCTTCTTGTAAAATTCTAATGAATAATACGATTCAGCGATCTACAGCAGTTGTCTGGTATTTAATATTTTAGTTCAAATTAAAGATCATGAAAAAGTATTTTAGTTTTACCGGAAGGTTTGTGGGAGTACTTGTGATCCTGGGTTCTTTACTAGCTGCCTGTGGTAGTGCAAACCGCAATATGGCAGATGATCCGGAGTATCGGAAAATGGTAGAAGAGGTGAGCGATCTGGAATTTGAAATAGAGAACGATTGGGCGAATCCCACTCAATATAACAGAGTAAACCTATTGGGGAATCCTAACCGTATAAAATTCGAAAATGACTCTGTAGAAGTATATCTGCCATTCTTTGGAGAAAGATATGCCGGTGGCGGCTATGATCCGGATGACGGAGCCATACAATTTAAAGGAGTTCCAAAGAACCTGGAACTCCGTGAAAATCCCGGAAAAGGAACTGTAAATATCTTTTTTGAAGGCAACAGGAGTACCGAAAATCTGGATTTCCTTATCACTATCTTTCCTAACGGGGTAGCTCGTACTTCAGTAACTTCTACTCAAAGGGAAACGATCATTTATGACGGAAAATTGATAAACCGGTAGTCCATGGCAACATTAAAAACAAAGCCTACAGAAGCCAGTGTAGAAGATTTTCTCGAGCAGGTAGAAAATGAACAGCGGAAAGCCGACTGTTGTGAGCTTTTGCAGATATTTTCTGAAGTTACCGGGGAATCTGCAAAAATGTGGGGAGAAAATATGATTGGTTTTGGACAATACCATTATAAATATAAATCGGGTCACGAAGGAGAATGGTTCTTAACAGGATTTTCTCCCAGGAAGCAAAATCTTACAATTTATATTATGACCGGTTTTCAGGACTATGAAGAACTATTAAAGGACCTGGGGAAATATAAAACTTCCTCCTCATGTTTATACCTGAAAAAGTTGGATGATGTGGACAGGGGAGTTCTAAAAAAGTTAATCAGCCATTCTGTGGAGGACATGAGGAAGAAATACAAATAGCAACCTGTTCTCCTTGTTTTCTATTTTACATAATATAAATTATAGTGCAAATATATAATTTAAGTATTTATACAAGGATTACTGTACTTCAGATTTAATCCACTTGTAAAGATACCATTGGCCCACCTGTAAATCCTACCAGAAAAATCCGGTTTCTTATTTGAGAATTCTGCGGAAAATATATTTCCTTCTGATGCATTCCCAAGGATCCTGGAAGAAAAATTAGAATCAGAATGTTTGTAAAATGAAATTTGAAAGCATTTCTCCAACTATGATCGCAAACTCAGCTCCCAAACTATCTGAAGTAAACTTTCGGAAAATTAAGTACCTTATGCATCCTAACTAAAAACCAGAAAATGAAAAACAAATTTTTAAAGTTGTCTTCTGTCCTGCTAATTTCCGTGTTTTCAGGTGTTAGCGGAATTCGGGCGCAGGAACTTGAAGGATCCTGGGAAGGGAAATTGAGTGTACAGGGCACAGAATTGCCTCTTAAATTCGACATTTCCAGGGAAAATGACTCTTTTTCAGGAACTATGGATAGTCCGCTACAGGGAGCTTTTGGATTACTGCTTGACAAGGTCGAACTTGAAGATGATCAGGTGACCCTCTCCTACTCCCAGATCGGTGCTACTTATACAGGTTCTTTAAGTGGAGAGACTATCACAGGAACTTTTAGGCAATCTGGCCAGGAATTCCCCCTCATCCTTAAGAAAGTGGAAAAAACTGTTCCGGGAGATCCTGCTCTGCCCTCCTCCGAAAAAGAATTAGAGCAATTGGCCGCTTATGATCAGGGGAAATATAAATACGAAGTCGAAGATTACTTTGCAAAACCAAAGGCGAGTTCCTTCCAGTTCTCACCAGATGGTAAATACATGTCTTACCGGGAAAAGGATGAGAATGCAAAGAATCATGTATATGTAAAAAATCTGAAGACTAACGAAATAACCCGTGCGATTGAAGAAAAAGAGGAACTAGTACGGGGTTATGGCTGGGCTAATGAGGATAGACTTCTTTATGTAATGGACAAAGGAGGGAATGAAAATTATCATTTATACGCAGCAGATGTTGACGGTTCCAATACCATGGATTTGACGCCCTTTGAAGGAGTACAGACTCAGATCCTTGATCTTCTAAAGGACGATAAAAACCACGTCATCGTTTCCATGAACAAGGAAAATGCACAGGTCTTTGAACCCTATAAGGTCAATATTGAAACCGGGGAGATTACCAGGTTATACTCCAATGAGGACATCGCAAATCCCATTATGAACTACCTCTTTGACAAGGACGGGGCTTTGCGGGGATTCGTGCGCTTGCGGGAAGGTGTTAACATGGATCTTTACTACAAAAAAAATTCTGAAAGTGATGAATTTGAAGTTGTAAAGCAAATCAACTGGAAAGATACTTTTAATCCTTCCCTGAATTATGCAACTGAATATCCTCATGATGCATATGTAGTTTCAAACCTGGAAACAGACAAGAATACGGTTTACCTCTATGATCTGAAGGAAGATAAAGTGATCAAAAAGCTATTTTCAAATGATAATTATGATATTTCGGGAGTTTCCCTTTCAAGAAACCGCAATTATGAACTGGATTATTACACATTCCAGGGCGAAAAACGGGAAATTGTACCGGTAAGCGATTACTATAAAAAATTACATAAAAGAATCACCCAGAAATTCCCTGATAAGCAGTATTCCATTGCAGATAAAACCGACGATGAAAGCAAATATCTTATTTTCCTCCAAAGTGATAAACTGTACGGAGAATATTGGTCGTATGACGTAGCAGCCGATAAGTTTGAGCTGTTGTATAATCTAATGCCTCAACTCAAGGCAGAAGACATGGCCGAAATGAGACCAATCACTTTTAAAAGCAGGGATGGAAAGACTATTCATGGCTATATCACCTTACCTAAAGCTGCCTTAGAAGGGAAAAAAGTGCCTGTTATTGTTAATCCGCATGGGGGACCGCAGGGAATACGGGATACATGGGGCTTTAATCCCGAAGCGCAGCTATTTGCCAGCCGCGGCTATGCAACCTTACAGGTAAACTTCAGAATTTCGGGAGGTTATGGCCGGGAATTCATGGAATCCGGGTTTAAGCAGATAGGAAGAAAAGCTATGGACGATGTGGAAGATGGTTTACAATACGTGATCGACCAGGGTTGGGTTGATCCTGATAAAGCAGCGATCTATGGTGGTAGCCACGGTGGATACGCGGTGCTAAGAGGTCTCACCAAAACGCCAGATCTCTATGCTGCAGGTGTGGATTATGTGGGTGTTTCCAACATCTTTACGTTTATGGAAACCATTCCGCCTTACTGGAAACCTTATGAAAAAATCCTGAGAGAGATATGGTATGACGAGAACATTCCCGAAGAGCGCGCCATCATAGAGGAAGTTTCTCCGGTCTTCCACATTGATAAGATCAAAAAACCATTACTTGTGGTTCAGGGTGCCAATGATCCCCGGGTCAACATAGATGAGTCCGATCAAATTGTAAGGGCACTGCGTGCAAAAGGTGTTGATGTTCCTTATATGGTCAAATATGATGAAGGCCACGGCTTTGGTAAAGAAGAAAACCGCATTTATCTTTATAAAGCAATGTTAGGCTTTTATGCAAAGCATTTGAAAGATCAGGAACTTCAACCAGAATTTAGAGATTAAAATTGGATAGAACTCAGTAATCCTTCTAACCTCCCAAAAATACATTTTTTGGGAGGTTATTTTTTCAGAACAGGTTTGGCACAGATCTCCATATACTATTTCCATTTGAGAATATCTCTTATGATCTTTAGGTGATGACCGGTATGGATCACCAGGAATTTAGTTGTTTCATCTCTTTTAATGTGTCCAAAATAAGGATGCTCAAAAAAGGCATTTTCAGGTAGCTCTAAGATTCCGGGAATTTTTTCTTTTGCCATGTCTATCTGTGCCTTTAATACTTCTTCGGAAACATTCTCCTCGGGAACTACCTTTTTTGGAGCCCTTGCTTTTCCTCTTGGAATGCGGCCGGTAAGGTACACGAACTCTTTGATCCAGCTGAATTTCTTTTGGTATCTACCGGGATCGGAAGTCGTTATAGCATCAAGGATAGAATGAATGACCTTCAGGTTGTGAGCCAGGTGCCATCCTACGGGAGCTTTGGAGATCTCAGGGTCGAGCTGTTCTTTCTTTTGGATATACTGCTCCATCTCCTCTAACTGTGCCTGAAGTTTTTTTGATTTCATTCTTTTTATCTTCTTTTTCTAAAAGTATTGAAAAATAAGCACCCGTCGACTTTGGCCGTGACGGGTGCTCTAAAAAAGTTCTGGTATGTGAATCAATCTTGAGTCAAAACCGGGTTTTTTGTGGTGAGAAAGGTTGTTATTCCTTCAGCAAAATCTTCGAGAAATTCTTCCAGCTCTTCAATAAAGGCCGGGTCCTTTTCTTTCCTGTTGATCGTAAGATGAATTACGACCTTTTCGGGTTCGGGAGGAAAACCTGTAGTAACGGTCCAGCTCAAAGCGTTCGGGCATTCCTTCAAAGCGAAACGTACACCGCCGGCAATGGGATCCCGGGTTAGGGTAAATTCACCCCAAATCCCGCCTGTGCGAACATGATGGTCATTAGGCTCATCTATTAAGAGGAGGCTGCTGTTAAAAGAATTTAGTTCTTTGAGGGCAAGCCGTGAACATAGTTCTGCTTCGGAAATCTCTATTTCAACACTCCTAAAAAATTCCATTTTAGATCCTTTAGCTGGCCAATTCCTTCTTATTTGTCAATTCATCCTGAATATTGGATGGAACAGGTTGATAGCCGTTAAAACTGGTGCTAAAGGTCGCCCTTCCTTTTGTAAGGGAACGAAGTTCGGTAGAGAATCCGAACAAGGCAGATTCCGGAGCAATACACTTCAGGATCTGATAGTTCTCTGCACTTTCAATTCCCTGGATGATCGAACGCCGACTTTGAAGCTCGGTCATTACATTTCCAACCATATCTTCAGGAACCCTCACTGTTAGGTCAAGAGCGGGTTCGAGAAGTTTTGGATCGGCATCCAAAAATGCCTTTTTAAAGGCATGAGCCCCGGCAATTTTAAAGGAGATGTCATTGGAATCCACAGAATGCATTTTCCCGTCATAGACCATTGCTCTCACATCCCTAATATATGAACCGGTCAAGGGACCATTTTCCATTACTTCTATGATTCCTTTCATTACCGAAGGCAGATAACGTTGATCGATTACCCCTCCAACTATACAGTTATAAAAGACTAATTTACCACCCCAGGGCAAATCAACTTCTTCTTTCCCCCTGATATTAAATCCTTCCGGCTCCGGCATATTTTCCTCCCAGGGCTCGATCTTCAAATGTACCTCTGCAAACTGACCGGATCCTCCCGACTGTTTCTTGTGCCGGTAACTGGACCCTGAAGATCGCTGAATGGTCTCTCTAAAGGCGATCTTCGGATTTTTAAATTCGGCCTCCACTCCATGAATATTTTTCAGCAGCCAATCTATTGTTGCCAAATGAAGTTCTCCCTGGCAAGCCAGGATCAACTGCCTGGACTCATTTGAAAAGGTAATTTCCACCGTTGGATCCTGGCTATGGATCTTTTTAAGGGCATCACTTAGTTTCTCCTCGTCCTTTGTATTTACTGCAGAAACAGCTCTTCTTATTCTTGGCTGTGGATACTCAATAGGTTCAATAGTAATTTCTTCCCCGGCAGCAGTTAATGTGTCATTTGTTTCTGTATGTTTCAGTTTTAAAGTAGCCCCAATATCCCCTACTACAAGTTTTGAAATAGGGTTTCTCTCTTTTCCATCCATTATGAAAAGCTGGTTGAAGACCTCTGTTTCACCACTTCTGGAATTCACCAACTTATCATTTACTTTCACCTCTCCCCTTTTGACCTTGAAGAAAGTAACCTGACCTAAATTGGGTTGATGAATGGTCTTAAAAACGAACAGCACAGGAGATTCTTTGGGTTTTGGAGCTATCTCCTTGCCTTTCTTGCTTTTTTCAGCTTTTAAGTCAACGGCCGCGGGAGCTACATTATCTATAAAGCCCATCAACCTACCGCTACCCATATCATTAAGGGCAGATGTGCAGAAAACCGGGAACAGGTCATAATTGAGCATTCCGGCTTTTATTCCTTTCCGCATTTCATCTTCATTGAGGGATCCTTTCTCAAAGAACAATTCCATTAATTCTTCATCATTTTCCGCTGCCTTTTCCACCAGTTCGTTATGTAAAGCAACAGCTAAATTTTTTTGATCATCGGGTATAGCAAGTTTTTCGGGCTTCCCTCCTTCCGCCGGGAATTTGTACATCTTCATTTTGAGTACATCAATGATACATTGCCTGCCATCTATCATCAATGGATATTGCATTTTAACTGCTTTGTTCCCCACCAGGTTCTTGATGGAATTGAAGGCAGTTTCAAAATTGAGTCCGGGGTGATCTATTTGATTGATGACAAAAACGGTGGGCTTTTGGTAAACCCTAATGTAGTTCCAAATGATCTCTGTGCCGACTTCCACGCCGTACTGCCCGTTGAGGACGGTTACTATAGTATCGGCCACTCTTATTGAAGAAATTATCTCGCCTATATAATCATCCAGACCCGGAGTATCTATAATGTTGATCTTGTAATTCCGCCACTCGGTATGTAAAGGAGTTGCAAAGACAGAATTCCCTTTTTCATGTTCAATTTCATGATAATCTGAAACTGTGTTCCTGGCCTCTACTGTACCTCGCCTGTTGATCAATCCGGCTTCAAACAACATAGTTTCTGCCAGGGTGGTTTTGCCCGCGTTATGAGCGCCAACAAAGACTACATTCTTAATGTGTTTGTCATCGTAAATTTTCATCTTTAAAAGTTTTTAGTGGAATGAGAAGAGAAATGCATTCGAAAAGCCCGGTTCTTGAAGTTGAGAAGTAAAAAGGACAGACCATTTTTTCCGGTTTTATCGACTTATATAATCACCCTTAAATTTATTATTTTGAAGCCATATACTTTTTGAATCAATAAATTTTTTGGCGCTTTCATGATTAATATCATAAAAGAAATTAGTTTTAAACCGGGAAGTGATAATTTGGAAACAAATTTTCCTCTGCTGTAACTTTTAAAGCCTGGAAGAGTCTTACTATAAACAAATTTTTCATGAAGAAAGTAATCTATGCTTTGGCATTCACTGCCACTATCTGGGGATGTAAAGCCCCTCAAACCAACGTTTCTGAAGACCAGCCCATCGTTACTACCATGGATCTGGCCAATGTACAGGATGATAAGATCATGGTCACTGTTGATCCCGGACAGATAAAGACTGATACTATTACTTTTTATATTCCAAAGATCGTTCCCGGCACCTATTCTACCGCCAACTATGGAAAATATGCTGAAGATTTAAAAGCTTACGATTACAAGGGAAATGAGCTTAGCGTCACTGCAAAGGATGAGAACAGCTGGAGGATTACCGGTGCGACCAGGCTGGATAAGGTTACCTATTGGATGAACGATACTTTTGATGTTCCGGGAGAAGGCGGTATTTATTCTATGGCCGGCACGAACATCAATAAGGATAATAATTTTCTTCTGAATCTTCACGGTTTTGTGGGTTATTTTAATGGGTTAACAGAAGAACCTTACCGCCTGGAGATCATTAGGCCAAAGGATCTTTATGCCGGAAGTGCCCTGGACCTCTTTGCAACACAGGAAGTAGATCCAAACACACAAAAGGATATCTTCAGCGTTAACAGGTATTTTGAGGTGACCGATAATCCTATTATGTACGCAGCTCCGGATACGGCTTCCTTTAAGGTAGATAATATGAATGTATTGCTGCATGTTTATTCTCCTTCCGGGAAATTCAGCTCTCAGGATTTCAAGCCTGCAATGGAGAAAATGATCACTGCCCAAAAAGCCTTTTTGGGGGAAGTAGATGATACAGATAAATATGCGATCCTTCTCTACCTGTCGGCTACTCCCGGAGAAGGTGATGCGGCCAACTTTGGAGCTTTGGAACATCACACTTCTACTGTTGTGGTAATGCCCGAGCAAATGGACCTGAAAGCACTAAATGAATCTCTCACAGATATAGTTTCACACGAGTTCTTTCACATTCTTACACCTCTAGGAATCCATTCAAATGAGGTGCATTACTTTGATTATAATGATCCTTTAATGTCACAACATCTTTGGTTATACGAAGGGGTAACCGAATATTTTGCCAACCTTTTCCAGGTGAATCAGGATCTTATTTCAAGGCAGGATTTTTACGACAGGATCCAGGAAAAGATAGGTGTTTCTAAGAATTTTGATGATACCATGTCCTTTACTGAAATGAGCCGCAATATCCTGGAAGACGAATATAAGAACAGTTATTACAATGTGTATCAAAAGGGAGCCCTCATAGGAATGGCCCTGGACATTAGGTTAAGGGAGCTGAGTAACGGAGAAATGGGTCTTCTTGACCTAATGAAACAGCTAACAAGCTTATATGGTAAAAACACGCCATTTGAAGATGAAGAATTGTTTTCTGTGATCGAAGAATTAACCTATCCTGAAATAGGAGAATTTTTCGAAAAATATGTTAGTGGCACTACCCCAATTCCATATGACGATTTCTTTAAAAAAGTTGGTCTTGAAATGAGGGAGGGAGAAATTCCTGTGGGTTATTTTCTTCAGGATCCTGCAACTCCCTATATAACTGTAAATGCTTCAGGAGAAATAGTACTTAAAAATGATCTACCCCTAAGTACCTTCTTTGAAGAACTTGGACTTAAAGGAGGAGATGTTATCAAAAGCATTAACGGCAAAGCCTATAATGTACAGAATGTTTATGATCTTATTGGAGATTCAGCAAACTGGAGTGTAGGAGATCCCATCAGCTTCACAATTATTAGAGATGGTAAGGAAATGGAAGTGAAAGGGAAGGTAGTGGAACCTATGGCCACGGGCTTAAGACTTGTCGAGATCATGAATCCCAATGATGAGCAAATGGAGTTAAGACATAGCTGGTTAAAATCATAATTCCGGTACTTTTTAAAATGAAAAGAGCGGCAATAAAAACTGCCGCTCTTTTTTTATCTCAAAAAAGTATTTTTAGATCTTCTTTACTCTTACGGCATTCATGCCCTTAAGACCTTTTTCAAGCTCAAAGCTCACTTTGTCACCTTCACTAATTTCATCAATAAGGCCTGTAACGTGCACAAAATATTTTTCCTGAGTTGTGGAGTCCAGGATAAATCCGAATCCTTTGGAAGAGTCAAAAAAGGAAACTTTTCCTTCTTTGCTAAAATCAGTTTCTTCATCTGAATCCTCTTTCTTAGGGATACCAATCTCAATACTTTCAGCATCTACCTCTATTTTTTGAGATGGATCTGGAGGAGTATCGGTGAGGTTTCCAAACTCATCTACATAAGCAAATTCTGAAACAGATTCACCACTTGCTTTTCTTTCTTCCTTTTTCTTCTTCTTTTCTTCACGCTTCTTTAAGCGTTTTTTTTCTTTTTCAATTTTGTTGTACGTCTGTTGTGACTTTGCCATTAGCGATTTAATTGGATTTCAGTTGAATATAAATAAAATAATCTGAAGTACTAAAAGAAGATTGGAAAAATATCTTGGAGAAGATTTACCTAAAATTGTTCTAGCCTTGGATGTGGTACAAAGTTATAACTTCTTTTTGTCTTTTAAGGAATCTATTTGACCTTGAGGTTCAATTTATTATAATTTACAAAAATCCTTCTGAAAAATCTCATTTTTCAATTATATAGGCATCCAAAGGTTCTTCAAAGGCTATGAAGAGCACACAAGGGCCAGAATCTCCACATTTGGCTGTGTGTGCTTTCTTTGCAGGTCCATAGGCATAGGATCCCGTAATTAATGTTTGAGAAGGTTCTCCTTCATAGGTTACCTCAAGCTCTCCCGAGATTAATACCATTCGTTCGGCCGAGGTATGAGCATGATTGGGAATATCTGCGCCGGCAGGAACTTTAAAAAGAATATCTACATTTTTTTTAGCTGGATCTCCATGTAATACAGCTATTTCACATCCCTGCGGCATAAAATCGGGACACGGTCCCCACTGCAGGTCTTTGTCATTAGCATCATGTACCACAGAGGTGGTCTCACTAAGCTTGTTATCCTGTGCCAAAACTTCTACACAATAAAAAAGTAATAAGCCGATAAACACGAGGATCTTAATCTGTTCCCTGTTTTTCATAAGAAAAGTATTAGAATTAAAAAGTCAGGGGAACAATAACTACGGAAGTCCGTGTTATAATGATCATTTGTTTTGAAACCGGAAAGGTTTATCTAAAGATAATCATTAATTCGACTCGCAGTCATTTTATTATTTCTTTACCGGCACCAGGTATACCGGAATTTTTGTCTTTTCCAGGATCTTTTCGGCCACGGTGCCCATTAAAAGCTTTTCAAGGACAGAATGGCTATGAGTGCCCATAACCAGAATATTAGCCCCCCACTCTTCCCCATACGCCATTATAGTTTTTGCTGTATCACCTTCAGCAAGATGGGTTTTCACTTGCGGATCATTAAGATGAGATTTGGCTTTTTCAAGGAATTCTTCAGCGATATTTTTCATTTCCATTGCCACATCGAGGTCTGGCCCCATTCCTGAATAGCCATCATACCCCATGAAAGTAGGATATTGAGCTCCATAAAATCCCACATCATCCAATACATGGATAAGACAAACTTCAGCATTGAGATTTTTGGCGAGTTCGTAACCCTGTTCAGCAACTTTTTCAGAAACAGGATTATAATCTACGGCAATGAGTATTTTTTTCATAACTGGCTTTTCCTTAAAAATACGAAAATTCGTGAAAATGATGACTTCTTAGTCAAAGTCGTAAGGAAATCGCAATCAATTTTTTAGTATTCAAAAATGACGTTTTTCATGTATAATGTTTTTCCTTCTTCGTATATTTAAGAGGATCAAAAACTAGAGGCTCATGAAAACAACAAGAGAATCTGCCCGGCAAGAAAGTCACAGAAAGGTAACGCACGGCCTGCAGGAACTGCTGGAAAAAAACTATGAGGCCGAAAAAGATTACAAAACAGCCCGGGAACGCACTAAAAATGCGACTTTAAAGGAATTCTTTAAAAAGCAGGCGGCAAGGAAGAATCATTTCGCAACAGAAATTGATCATCAACTACACTCTCTTAATGAACATCCCGGAGATTCCGGTTCAATCTTAGGGGAATTGAACAGGACCTGGATCAACCTTAAAACATCTCTGGAAAAAGATACAGATAAGGCACTTTTGGAGGAATGCCTTCGGGGTGAAAAGAACAGTGTGGAAGAATATGAAACCAAACTGAGAAAGAGCAACTTTCCTGCTAAGATTGAGGACGTACTACGCCGTCATTTAGCTGAAATCAGGGAAAGTATTTCTGAAATGAAATCGATGAAGCAATTACACTAATTACAGTTCTAAAAGTTGTAAAAGCCCCGCAAAAGCAGGGGCTTTTCTATGTTTGCTTCTTAAGTTTTGTTAGGTTTTTCTTTAGTTCCTGTTAAACTTGTAAATAAAACATATCCAAAAATTTATATTAAGCGGCATCATAAAAACTGACTTGCCTCTATGGGAAAAAACGAACTCAAAAGAAGTTTGGGATTTTGGGATGTATTAATGTTTGGAGTTGGCGGCATTGTAGGTGCCGGGATCTATGCAATTATTGGACAGGCCGCAGGTCTTAGCGGCAACATGTTATGGCTAAGCTTTGTGATAGCTGCGACAGTAGCTCTGCTCACCGGCCTCTCCTATGCCGAATTTGTAAGCAGGTTCCCCGATTCCGGAGGAAGTTTTGAGTATATCAAGCAAGGCCTGGGTAGAAGGACTGCATTTATCATGTCCATTTTTATGGCCTTCACAGGGATAGTCGCTGCAGCTGCGATATCAATAAGTTTTGCAGATTATCTGAGTCGCCTGGTAAATTTTCCTTCCTGGATCATCGTGATCTGCATTATCTCTTTAATGGCCTTCTTCAATATTATTGGGGCGAAGTACAGCTCTTATTTTAATTCTTTCGCCACAGTAGTAACGCTTATAGGTCTTGCTGCAGTAGTGGTGGTGAGCATACCCGAATTTGGCACCACTCCCCTCCTCCAAACTAACGACCGGGGTTGGACCGGTCTTTTTGCAGGAGGAGCATTGATCTTCTTTAGCTATATTGGGTTTGAAGATCTCGTTAAGATGGCCGAGGAGACAAAAGAGCCAAAAAAGAACATGCCAAAAGCTGTGATCTTGAGCGGGGTTATTGTCCTGGTGGTGTATGTTTTGATTGCAATAAGTTCCGTGAGTGTGCTGGACTGGAAGGAACTTTCAAATTCTAACGGACCTTTGGCAGCGGTTATAGAAGCAAAATTGGGAGCATGGGGTGCCACTTCCCTGGTGATCATCGCCCTTTTCGCTACAAGTAAAACTATTCTGAGCAATATACTTGGAACCTCCAGGCTGCTTTATGATGTCGCAAGGGACAGTGAGAAATCCTGGCTAAAAAGATTTACTACTATTTCGGGAATAGGCAATGCCCCAAACTATGCTATAGTTGCAATAAGTTTAGTCGCTATAGGATTTGGACTCATCGGAAATCTAAAGATCGTCGCCAGCCTTAGTAACATCTTTATTTTTATCGTTTTTGGAATGGTCAACATGGCCTTGCTTAACTTAAGACACAAAAAAAGAAATGAGAAAGATGAAAAACCGCCGTTCTATATCAGGTTAAACGTCAATAATATTCCAATTCCCACCATTATTGCATTTATAACAATATTGATCCTCTTTGGGTTCAATATCTATAACCTGTTTGAAGGAAATCTTTAACAGGCCACTACTGCTTAACCACAACAAGGTTTGCACGGGCCCCTGTAAGAAGGTTCCACTCTTTACGGATTACCTCCCTGCCCTGATCATCATAAACCCTTAATTCTGCAGTATTAGGTCCTGAAGTACCCTGATTCAAGGCTTCAAATTCGATGTTGTTGAGTCCGCTGTCCAGCCTTACCATAATTGGAGTATATGTAGCTCCAAGAGACATATTCCTATTGATCACCACGCCATTAACTGTGATCTTTACCTTGTCACCATCAATGTATTCATGGTCACGACAATATAGTTCTACAAATACGCCTGTAGTTTTAAAATCCCCCAGGTATTGATCCCTTCGGAATTCTTCTCTTGCTTCCTTGTCTTTGGTAAATGCTTTTGGAGTAAAATCTTTTCCTTTGAAGGTCATGAGCCCATTCTCATCTGTTCTCATGCTGAAGGATTTTGGCTCCTTCTCTCCCAGCTTTAGAGGTTCACTCTCGGTGCTGAAGATTCCTTTCTTTGAACTAAGACTGTGATTACCTTTAGATTTGATAAAGGAGGAAGATTCACTACCCTTCTTCGGGGCCATGAGTTCGCCCGGGGCTTTAACAGGAGCAGTTGGATTATCAACCTGTGCATGCCCTACACAAAAGATTAAAGCGAAAATTAAGGAAAAGAGATATTTCATATACCACAATATACTTCAGCAAAAAGATATCAAAAATTTAACCAATCTTGTCTTTCCAGCCGGAAATTTGACCTTAGTAGCTAAAAAATTTAACTGCATTTTAACCGCAGATCATGGGGTAAATATAAGATTATCTGTAATTTAAAATAAAAACAAAGCCATGACAAAAAAAGAAGAACAACCAAAAAATAATCGTACAGACATGAAACGGGAGGAGAACCAGAAGTATAATCCGGAAATCACTCCCGAAGACAAATCCACATTAAACAATCAGAGTCAGGACGAAAAAAAGGGAGACTACTTTAAGGATCGGGAAGAAGATATAGATTATGCCGGTGCCGACCTGGATATTCCCGGGCAGGACGACCGCAAGTTTAATCCTACCACTAACAAGCCTCAGGATGTTGAAAAAGAAAGAAGACCAAAAGAATCGGCTAATTCAAACGATAATATAGAGTCGCAAACAAATACGGTATATAAAGGTGAAAAAGCTGAAAAGTACCGGGATCCTTCAGAAAAAACCAGAAATAATGACAACAAAAAATAATCTTTTAGCCACCCGCGAGGTGGCTAATTTTTTTTAGCAGCGTTCCCGATATTGCATGTGCCGACTGATATCTATCACATAAGAAGTTATTGCAAAGATCTTGAACTCCTTCCCTTCGGTAAACTTGTAGATGTCACAGAATCCAAAATGCTTCTTTTGACCGAGCCTGTTCCTGCTAATGATCACCCCTTCCACTATTCCATTATTGTTGGCTACAAAAACATTTTCCACCTGGATCTCAACCTCGGGCATCTCTTTCATTTGATCCAGGACCTCCTTAAATTCAGCCTTTCCTGCAATATCCTTTTCCCCCACAACCGTCCAGCAAATGTCGTCGGTAATGTGGTCCATAAAGAATTTTTCATCCCCTTCTGCATACGCTTTATTGACGTCCCTTAAAAACTTTTCCTTTTCAGTCATCGTTGTATCTGTTGAAGAACTCATAATCACCTGTTTTTCAAATCCTAACTGTTTTAAATATACGATAAAATTCACAATTTTAGAGAGGGAAACAGCCTTGAGAACAGAAACTTATTGCTAAAAACAGCTTTTTCAAATCCTCTGCTCATGGAGTAATTGGCGCAAAAATTAATAACTTTGGCTTCCTCATAAGAAACAGCTCACTATGCACGTTCATCATCTACTTCAGGAAAATTCGATTGCCAATACCTTCATCGCGCAGCTTAGGGATGTAAAGGTCCAGAATGACCGGCTAAGATTCAGAAAAAATATAGAAAGGTTGGGAGAGATCCTGGGTTATGAATTGAGTAAAAATTTCAGTTTTGGAGAGGCAGAGGTCCAAACCCCTTTAGGTACCGCAAATTTGCCTTTACATAAGGAGGAACTGGTGATCTGTTCCATTTTAAGAGCAGGGCTTCCCCTTCACAACGGATTACTGAATTACTTTGATGCTGCCGACAATTCTTTTATTTCTGCCTACCGTCATCATCCCAACGATAATGAGGAGTTTGAGATCCTGGTAGAATATCTCGCTTCCCCTTCCCTGGAAGGTAAAACCCTTATCCTTGCCGATCCTATGCTGGCGACCGGGCGCTCTTTTGTCAACGTTCTACAGGCGCTGGAAACTATGGGTAGACCAAAGGAAATTCACCTTGTATCTGTAATTGCTGCACGAGAGGGAATTGAACACCTGCAGGAGAACTTTCCTGAAAATTCACATTTATGGGTAGCTACTATAGATGAAAAACTTGACGAAAGAGGCTACATAGTACCCGGCCTGGGTGATGCCGGAGATCTATGCTTTGGCTCCAAAATGCAGCACTAGAAAGGGTATCCTATTGCAAAATTGAATACCGGGTCACTTATCCTGAAGTCCCAGCGTTCCCCTTCCTCATACCACGGGGTGTGCAATGGTGCGGCGAGATCAAAACGGATCACGAAATTTTGAATATCGATCCTTAGACCTACCCCCGCTCCTATTCCCAGTTCTGATAAAAAATCCTGTTCAAAAACGCCTTTTTCGAGAAGTAATTCCTGTTGTTCTGTGGGAGCCTCTTCAAACTCGGCATAGTTGCTTTCGGTGTTCCAAACGTTTCCTGCGTCCATAAAAACCGCTCCTTTGAGAAACTGGTATAGCGGGAAACGATATTCCACATTCGCCTCCAGCCTTAGGTTCCCCATTCTGTCGTAATAGGGAACTCCCATTCCGTCGGGGGAATAAGTTCCGGGACCCAGAGACCTGATTTGGAAAGCACGAACACTGTATGGCCCTCCCGAATAGAACTGCCTGCTGAAAGGCATTACTTCCGAATTACCGTAAGGAACTCCTATCCCTCCATACAGGCGGGTGGCAATGGTTTGTTCCGGAGTTAAATTATAGTGATATCTAAAATCGGCATCTATGCGGGCAAATTGTGCAAACTCCATACCCAGGAAAGTCCTTGGAGTAGGTCCACTACTAAGCAGGTCGATGAGATTTCCTGCAAGTTCAAGGTTTGAATTGAGGTAGAACTGGTGGGTTTCCAGTTCATCTATCATTCCGTTATAAGTAAAACCATAAGTGAGTCCCGCGATAAACTGCTGTTCAAAACTGCTCCTTAAAAATGGATTTTCATCCAGAATATCTCTAAAGGTCTGGGTGGTGTTGCTAAGCCGGGAATAATCGACCGAAAGCGGGTTCAATTCATGGGTTATGAACCGGTTGGCTTTCCAAATGTATCCAAAGTTGCCGGTTACTGTGAACAGGCTGAAAAGCTGACTCCTGTTGAGATATTCAAAACCTAAGCTTACTTTCGTCTTTGGAATTGAATATTCGAACCAGTTACTCCTGATATTTACAAAAGGGAATATCATTCTCGGACTTATGATCGCAGTTTCTAAACCGAGGACAGTACTACTGTTACCCACATCGCTTTCACTGGACAACTGCCATTCATACCCAACCTTACCGGTGATATTAAGGATTTCGCCTCCATGAAATAAATTCCTGTTGGTATAGGTAAGGGCAAGATGAGGACCTGCAAAATTATTTGATTTGGTCACCGCCTGTAGTTCTGCCCTTATCGCTCTTTTGTTCATGGGAGAAAGAAAGATGTTCGCAGTTAAATACCCAAGACTATCAGTTGACAGGGAATCTATCTCGTCATACCTTATATTCACAAACTTGTATGTTCCCAGCGAGGTAAGCCTTCTACTCGTCTTTCCAGACAGCTCTGGCGAATAAAGTTCTCCTTCCTCCAAAAGAATAAAAGGGTCTAATTTCTTTGGCTTAAAAAAGATCTCTTGCTGAATATAATTTCTCTCATTGAACCTAACCGTGTCCCGTGCCAGGGAATCTGTGCCAATTACGTAGTTGGGGTAAATATTCACATCCCTAATAACGTATGGCTTAATACCCGCTTCCGGAACTTCTTCTTTTAATCTTAAGAACAGGTCAAATTTCTTGCGATCGTACTGATTGGTATCAGCTTCAAAAATGAGAAAATTTGAACTAAAGTTGTAGTAACCCTGCCGTTTAAGCGCTGCATCTATCCGTTCCCGTTCCGCCTTGAGCATGGCCAGGTTAAATTTTTCACCTGACTCCAACAAGGATTCGTCCAAAGTCTCCTGAATTTCCCTATAGATCTCCAGGCTATCATTATCCATTTTATAGGTTTCAAGGATATATGG
Source organism: Salinimicrobium aquimaris (assembly GCF_035607535.1). Taxonomy (NCBI): domain Bacteria; kingdom Pseudomonadati; phylum Bacteroidota; class Flavobacteriia; order Flavobacteriales; family Flavobacteriaceae; genus Salinimicrobium; species Salinimicrobium aquimaris. Next base: position 257,600 of record NZ_JAYDZX010000001.1, on the reverse strand, counting down.
ATTTTCGGGTAAGATGGCCGTATATTGAAGATGAGCTAATTTCTTTTCCTCATTCTCCTCGACAGAATGATTTACTCTACTGTAGAAATAACCCCTGTTTTCCAGCCTGTTCTTAAGTAACTTCTCCGTCTGGAAAGGGTCGACATCAGAGAGATAAACAGGTTCTTCCCCCAGCTGTTTATTGAGAAATTTATTTATAAACCCTGGATTTTCCCGTTGTGCCTTGTAATGGAAGTAAAGCCCGATTCTCGACCCAAGGATCTTGCTGTTAGGATCGGGAGTAATTAAAGACTGAAGTTGATTTTTAAGATCCTTTTTGTTTTCAATAGGATCATCAGATTCCATTTCTATGTCTGCTCCGGTATACAATAATTCATCTTCGGGAATAAATTTTGTCACACTACAGGCCTCCAGGAATAAGAGGATAGCAATACTTAAGACCATTAAATTTACCCTGTGCTTCATTTTTATTCCTCAGTTTGATTTTCTTCCTCTTGTGCACTTTCTCCTTTCACTACCTGATCCCATAGCTCATGGAATTTATTGAATTCCTGGGTAAAGATCAGTGCAAGACCACTTATGATCAACTGGCCATCTATGACATTTTCATAGCTACTTCTCCTGAAAGCCATAAGCCTGAATCTACCATTAGGGGTGAGAAGATATTCCAGGCTTACATTACCAATTAGCGGAGTGCTTTCCTCCACCGGGCTGCTTCCCTGTACATCTACTTCACTCCCCACACTTACAATTAACCTGTCGTCCATAAAGCTTTTTTGAGCGGTGATATCCAGCTGCGTCCTTTCCTGCGGACTGTCCCCCTGATAATCTGTGAAGGTATCAAGACCAAAATTGAGATCTACACCAGTTTCCCCAAGCAAGCGATCGGAGAAAATATTGAGTTGGTCAGACAGCGCTTCATTTAAATTATCTCTTGCAAAGGATAGGGTTCCTCCACTGGATCCATCACTTCCCGAAGTAGGGAAAAACCGGTTTAGAACAAGGAGGGAGAAAACCTGCTTATTCAATTCATTCTCCTGTTGGTTGATTTGCTGAACACGGCCGTAGACCTGACCGCTAAGAGCCCCTTGTTCATCCTCCGGCATATCCAGGCCAAAAGATAATTTTGGAGCCGAAATCTCACCTCCTATCTTGAGATATACAAGGAAATCGAGCTCCCGGCGGAATCTATCCTGATCTGAAAGATCTGCACCCTGCAGTTGCGAAGCCATGAGGCCAGCCGCTGCAGCTTCTACCCGGTAGACTGCAGTAATATTGAGATCGGCATCAAGAGGGTCTCCGGCCCAGACTACAGAACTGCCGTCCATAATATCAAACCTCCTTGTGACCAGGTTATAGAGGCTCATCTCGTAGTACCCGTCACTCAACTCCACCCGTCCGGTCATCGTGGTTCTGCCATTAGGATAGATATCATAAAGAATATCTCCATCGCCGGTGGCCTGGAAGTGATCTCCCGTACTTTCATCGAGTACTATGGTAAATGTCGATCCTTCCTGAAGGTTGATATAAGAATTAAGTGCAAAGCCAGAGAAGGCAACAATTTCCTCGTCTTCAGACCTGCGGGTAAGGATCCTGTCCGGGTCTTCCCTATTCACAAAGATCACAACCCCTTCTCTTTCTTCGATCTCCAGATTAGCTTCAGGGATCACGTAAGTGAGATCTGTCTCTTCAAGTACCACAAGGTCGAGTTCTATCTGCGGAAGCTCCAGATTTCCGGTAACCGAACCTGTGGCATCAAAGACAAATTTTCCGTAGAAAAGATCAAAATCCTCTTCAGTAGAATTCAAAGCAGTGAAATTGTTGGTGCTAAAGCTTAGATCGAATTCGGGGTTAAGTAAAGATTCAGTAAGAACAGCACCGTTAAGAACTAAAGCATTGCTATTTACATCACGAATTTCAAAATTGTCCATGTAAACACCTTCATTATTAATGCGCAAAGTTTCATCTCTTAAGGTAAAAGGTGCATTGAGAATTGAAACTGTAAACTGAGCCTGATTGAAATTTAAAAATCCTTCATATTGAGGCTGCATCGGCTCTCCTGAAATATTAAATTCACCTGACAAACTACCGCTGGTGTTCTTAAGTTCTCCAAAAGAAAATCCTTCAAGAACTTCCATGGAAATGTTTTGAAGATCCAGGAACATGTCAAGCTGCCCCCCGTTAGTTTCGGCCAGATAGGAGCCGGTAAGTTCCAGGTTGGCGTTACCTTCTACTGCAAGGTCAAAGGAATATGTGTTAAAACCGGCTGCTTCTGCGTCCAGAGAAAGGGTTCCGAGAGGAACATCCATTACTCCAAATTGATCTATAGTGAGATCGGCTACCAAACCGGTTTGCGCAAAAGGTTCCTCAATGACCAGGTTTCCATTCATACTTCCTGAAGCCAGTACGGCCTCGGGGTTGAGGTAAGAAAATAAAGCAGCCAAATTGAAATTACGGAATTCGATCCCAATATGCTCTTTTTGGACCCCGGCCAAATCATTGGTAACCCTCAATTCCTGATTATTCCTAGACAACCTAAAGTTATTGAAGGTATAGAAATCATCTCCTATAAGGATCTCATTTTGAGGATCGATCTGCCATTGATTGGAATTAAGGATGAGGCTATCAGATGCAAAAGCCACCCTTAATACATCATCATTTTTTATAATGGTAGACCGCAATTTCATGAGAGGATCACCCTCATAAATGGAAAGGAATTGAAGATTCAACTCTTCCTCTACCAATAATCCTTCAATGTTGGTTTCCTTAATTGCTAAAGGCCCGGCATCCAGGCTCTCTAAACCGAAGTTGAAGAATAGCTCTTCAGGATTGGAATCTACGAATAATGAAAGGCTATTTATCTCACTTCCGAAGTAATTGAGATAAGGAATTTCTACCCTCCCCACGAGTGTTCTCTCCCTTTCACTAAAATCGACATTAACACTAATAGTGTCAAAGGCTTCGAGCTGTGGCAAAAAGACTTCTTCCAGGATAGGCGATGGACTTATTTGGGCAGTAAGATCAATATTGACAGGATTTACAACAGTATCTGTCATGTTGGTTGTGGTGTAATAGCTTTGGTAATGGCGGTTAAGGGCGTTGAAGAAATCAACGGGACCGGCATTGGAATAAAGTTTCAGGTCGAGCATTCGGTTCTCAACTGCAAGGGAAGTAGTATCGGGTCTTACATGGGCGAGAAGGTCGAGATCCCCTAAAAGATAGGATTCATTATCATAAACAAAAACACCATCTGTAATGGTCGCAGTCGCATCAAAACTATCTGCGTTACCTTCAAAGGTCCCTTTCACCTCCATTGCCGCATTTACCGGATTTACAGCAAGACCAAGTGCCTGCAGATCTGCACCTATAATATTAAGCTTTAGATTGACTTCTGGTGCTACAGAACCGAGCTGAACGAAACTCTCCAGTTCCATGTTGAGGTTTTCATCTTTGTAATCCAAATTAGCAAAACCTTCTCCATCCTCTAATTCTGCATAAAGACCAATTCCATTGAAAACATAGTTATTGTATTTAAACCTGCCAATGTTCCCATCAACTACTGCATTGAGGGAATTGACATCTTCTCCACTTCCCGATGCCTGAACATCCAGGCTTACAGGGCCCAGAGCAGGATTTTGAAGTAGCTGTCCAATCTCCAGTTCCGTAACTTCCAGATCGGCATTAAAAGCTATGTTGGGGGCCGTTACAAATCTACCTTGCACATTGATTTTACCTGCGGAAGAGTTTAGAATAGCATCAACAGAAATGTCTTCGGGGCTTCCACTAAAACTTCCTGCTAAATTGACATTTTCAGGAAGTTGTATTCCCAGATCCTGTTCTACTACAAATGCATTTAGGTCGGCTCCTGAAGATTGCAATCTCAGCTGCGGAATGTCAAATCTCAGGTTTTCCGGATCGGCGGCATTAAAAATGGTACCTGTAGCAGAAAGGGCGGTATTTCCTCCCCAATTAATATTTGCTCTCTCGATATCGATAGCAGACATCTCTCCTTTTGCAGCGAGACTACCCGAAAGTCCTTTTTTAGCAAGTGCAGCAAAGTAGGGATCCTGGCGCAGGGCCGGCTGAAACCGGTAGATATCCTGCAGATCGATTTGGAACTGCGGAAGATTAAGATCGACTGTGGCACTCTCAGGGTTTTCAAGGAATTGATCAAGAGATGGATAATCCACTGCCAAATTTCCTTTCACCATATTTCCATTAATTCTTATGAGTAGATCCTGAAGTCGCATCCTCTCCTCATTCACTTGAAGTGCAAAACGGGTGGTATTTAAGTTTAAACCGGAAGCTTCTAGAAAATTCAAAGCATCAACTTCAGTCTCCAGAGATTGATCTTGCAGAACCAAATATGGGATTTGAAGATTGAGGTTCCTTAGTCCTACGGCTTCGGGATTAAAGATGCCTTCGGTTGGACTGTTGTTATTCACCCAATACCTGAAGTTTATGTCTTGCAGGTTAACATTGGCTGCACGCACCTGCCATTCAGGCCACTGAAAAGGTGCAGCAGTTGCAGTGGTATCTGCTCTATTTTCTGAAGAAGCGGCGACTTTCGACTGAAAATAGACTTTTGAGTTATTCAATTGGAACTGGTCTATTTCAATGATATTGTTCTGTAGATCGGCTGCAGGAAGTTTCAAAAGCAGGTCCTGTACATTAATGTCTGTCACAATTCCATCGGGTACAGAGGTATACGATCCCGCGACGTTATTTAGTTCCAGGTTCTCCACTGCCAAAAATGGCATGGGAACAGGGTCTTCTTCGGGAGAATCGGGAGCAGGTTTGGTTTGGGCGTAGTAGAAACGGGTATTTTCAATGACGGCATCACCAGCCACAAACCTCATACTATCAAGCATGAACTCCTGCATTTCCAGCTGTAATCTTCCGAGGTCGACCCTGGTATCTATACCTAAATACTTATCGTCATAATTGAACCTGAGATCTGTAATTTTTATATCTCCCAAAGTTATTTTCATACCAGAAGCGGTTGTGTCTGCAGGGGTAGCAGCCGCCGTAGTATCGGCCGGGGCAAATGCTTCGGCAAGGAAATCAAAGTTAAAACCACTAATCGTATCCTGCCGATCTATATTAACCCTTCCTCCATCCCATTCCAGGCTGTTGATCGCTATACCTTCTCCCTGGATTATTGGCCAGAGTGGAATGTCGGCTTCCAGACTGCGGGAATAAACAAGCGTATCGCCACTTTCATCTTCCATGTAAAGGCCCTGCAAACTTATATCCCCTCCAAAAGTGATAAAAAGCCGGTCTACTTCTATGGTAGTGTTTGTTTTGCTGGTGATATAGTTCACCACTTTGTTGACAATAATATCCTGGCCCCAGGGACTGCGGATGAAGAGGAGGAGCAGGAAAATAAAGATAAAGATCCCGAGTAGGATCTTAAAAAATAACCTAAGGCCCGAGCTCTTTTTTTTCTTTTTTTCCTTTTTAGGTTTTTCTGCTTCCAAAGATGTTTCTCTACTTTCTCTAATTTATCTTTTTTGGGGCAGATCGGGAAATTAAGTTTTGGTAATTCCCTGTTAAACAGAGACTAAGAACATGAGGTTCTTGATAAAATTAATCTCTGCCCCACAATTGTTTTAAAAAGGTAAAAAAATCGGCTGAAGCGGCCATTTTATTAGCAATAATTTAGCAGGATGCAGCAACAACTAATAATCTTACGTTAAAATAAATATACAAAGACTTTAGGTTGTATAATTTCGACCTAACCAATGCGTTTTGATGTGCGAAAGCACCCAATAAGCTTGAACATTAAAACCTAAAACAAAAATTATGAAAAGAATTCTTAGCGTTACCATTTTGGCCGCAACAGTATTGACCTCTTGTGTTTCAAAAAAGAAATATGTGGCCCTTGAGGAAGATTACAACAATACTCGCAGTAATCTACAGCAAACTCAGGTAGAAAAAGAGCGACTTGAGGAAAGATTAAATGCCATTGAACAACGGGTGGCAGATTATAACGCCCGCATCAACTCCCTTACTGAGGACAATGACCGCATGCTTGAAATGAATGACCTTACAGCCATGTCTAAGGCCAATAAGCAAAAAATGAGGCAGACCCTGGAAAAAGTGGATCCTGCCAAACTAGCCGAAGCAGAAAGTCTTGAAGATTCAATCAATCTGGCCGTAGCTTATAACCTGGAAAGCCAGATTAGTTCAGGATCTTCAGATGATGTAGATATTACTGTAGATAAAACAGTAGTAATGATAAATGTGTCTGATAAATTACTTTTTAGAAGCGGAAGCCATCGCGTTAGCCGGGATGCTTATCCCCTGCTTGAAAAGCTTGCTGAAGTAATTAAATCTGAACCTGCTATGGAAGTTATGGTGGAAGGTCATACAGATTCACAGACCATGGTAGAAAATTCCTATATACAGGATAACTGGGAACTGAGTGTTAGAAGAGCCACTGCAATTGTGAGACTACTACAGGACAGGTACAATGTAGAGCCTGAAAAATTAATTGCAGCGGGAAGAAGCAGTTATAAACCTGTTGCTGAAAATGACACCCGTGAAAACCGGGCCTTGAACAGGAGAACGAGAATAGTTATTCTTCCAAACCTGGATAAATTCCTCGCCTTGTTGGATTCTGAGCAATCTGCCGCTCAGCCCGTCAATGCTACCAACAATTAATCCCAGATTAAAAGAAGGAGATTAAAGGATAGAGGCTGCTTTTGCAGCCTCTGTTTATTTCCTCTTTAGCCAGTAGAAATCAAGCGAATATTTTCCAGCTCCTGTGATAAGGAGTACTGCGAATATCAAAAGATGAATAAGTGCCAATTCCTTTCGCTGAAAAGGATCGGAAGCATGAATATAAAATGCTGCAGTAGACATCGTGATCAAAAGAGGAATTACTGCCACCCTGGTTCCGAGTCCTATGATCACAAGGATGGAACAGATGAATTCAGCAAATACCACCAGCGCCAGGGTGATTCCCATTCCCAAACCAAAGGGATCGGCAAAAGTTATTTCTTCACTACTAAAAAGTTTAAGGAGCTTTGGAGTTCCGTGGGTGAGCATGAGCGCTCCTGCTCCAATTCGCAAAAAGGCAAGTCCCAGGTCAACCTGAGGTAAACTAAGGTTGGTACTATAAGTATTTTTCATCCTACCAATTTACAGTTTCCAATGAACAAAAGAGGGCCAAAATAATTAGAAGGATCGAAATGCGCATTTTATCGATAAAATATGCTATTCGTCTGGTTTTTTAAGAAAATATTAATATCTTCCCTCTTGAATTACACCCTGATGAAGATTTTTCTTACAATATTATCATTTCTTTTCTTCTGTACTATTGCTTCAGCGCAGGCTACAGCTAACTTCACAGCGTCTGCTACTATCATTCAGCCAATTAGTATTTCTACGATCTCAAATCTCAATTTTGCCAGTATTGATGCAAAAGAGGGAGGAGATGTTATCCTTACACCTCAGGGAGAGCGGCTGGTTCTGGGTGATGTGGAACTCTCCGACGGATCTGTAGTTACCGCCGCATCTTTTGAAGTCATTGGTCAACCCGGTACCACTTTTTCTGTTAGTCTTCCCGACTCGAGGTCTCAATTAATAAACGGCAGCGAAAAAATGGTTCTTAAAGATTTTACCAGCAGTACAGGTTCCGGAGATCTCAGTACAGGAAAAACCTCTGTAAAAGTGGGAGCCACTTTAGAGATAAATCCACAACAGGCTCCAGGCTTTTATTCCACCCCGACTCCCCTTTTGGTTACCGTCAACTACAACTAAAACGTTGGAGTTAATATCTACTTGTTAAATTGCTGATAAGAATCGGTTTCTTATCGAATATACCGGTACTTCAACGAGTAAATTTTTATGGAGATTGTAAAGGGAATATTTTCGGCCTGTTTGAATAATAAAACCCAAACCCTACAAATACACTAACCATGAAAAAAATTACTTTTGTTTTAATCGCTCTTTTCACCGGGACTGCTTTTGGACAGGAAGAAGCGAACGCTACCGCAAATGTTAACGCGGAAATAGTGAGTCCTATAACTATTGTATCTGATGGAACAGCACTAGATTTTGGCACTATTAACGGAACAGCTACAGGTGGTGATGTTTCAGTGGACATTAATGGCAATAGAACATTTACGAACACTGCAATGAAAGTTACTTCTGCGGTCACTCCTTCTGCTGCTACCTTTAAAATTACAGCTGCAAACGAATATTTATATTCTATTTCTATCCCAGATATTACTTTGACAGGTGATGGTAGTCCTATGAATGTTTCCTTTGTTCATAATAGGAATTCCACAACAGGTAAAACCGGGTCTGGTAGTCAGCAACCATTATACGTAGGAGGAACATTAACGGTAAATGATAATCAAACAGCCGGATCTTATACTGGAGAGGTAGAAGTAACTGTAGCTTACGAATAAGTTTCGAAGATTTTTTAGAATTGCGCCGCCCAATGTGGCGGCGTGATATTTTTTGGTAACTTTTAACAGCTGACTTTTCAAAAATGACAAAATTCACAGGCTTTCTTTTTTTTCTGTTCATTTCAGGAGCAGTGTTTGCCCAGGCTTCGGCATCGGCGACAGTAGAAAGCCGGGCCACGATCATAGATCCTATTAAGATCGATAAAAGCGTGGACCTGGATTTTGGCAATGTCATCTCGGCATATACTCCCGGTACGGTTATCCTCTCTCCCGATGGCAGCCGGGTGGCTTACGGAGTATTACTGTCCAATTCCATTCCCGGAAATGTTGCTCCGGCAGAAGCAGTGGTGACCCATGGAAACAATAATTACAGTATCACTCTTCCTCAGGCCTTCAGTCTCTATCATCAGGAGAACCCTAACCAGGTATTGGTCATAGATAACTTTACAGTGGAACCCATTGTCGGAGATGAAATCGACGTTTTACGAATTGGTGCCACTCTTAATCTTGAGGCCAATCAGCCAGCAGGTTATTACTCTAACTCAGAAGGATTTAATGTGACAGTATCCTATAATTAATTTCACATTTGTTTAACAATTTGCTGCTTAATAGCTAAATTTGTTCAGAAAATTCCAGCCCCCAGGATATGACTACAAAATTACTTCTCCCTCTACTTATTCTTTTTAGTATTTCTTCCCCACTACTTGCTCAGGGTGATCTAATGATCTTGCCAAAAAGATTAGTGTTTGATGGTTCTCGACGTTCCCATGAGATCAATCTTGCCAATACCGGAAGAGATACTGCAGTCTATGCAATCTCCTTTATTAATTATAAAATGACTGAAGAGGGTAATTTTGAACAAATTGAAGAACCCGAAACAGACCAAAGATTTGCAACCGATTTTCTGCGGTATTTTCCCCGGAGAGTGACTCTGGCTCCAAATGAAGCACAGACCATTAGGGTGCAGTTGACCAGAACAGGAAATCTGGAACAGGGAGAATATCGCTCCCATATGTATTTTCGGGCTGTAGAAGAACAGTCAGCACTGGGTGCTGAGGAGGCCGGTGAAACTGAAGGTATTTCCATCAATATCAAAACCGTTTTTGGAATAAGTATCCCCGTGATCATTCGTCATGGAGAATCTACTACCCGGGTACAGCTAAATAATATTCAACTGGATAGAACCGGAGAACATCCTAAACTATCGCTCAGCATTGGCCGCAGCGGAAATATGTCGGTCTATGGAGATTTAAAGGTTATACACATATCGCCTCAGGGAGTTAAGACAGAAATAGGCGCTGTAAAGGGCGTCTCGGTATATACTCCAAACCCTAACAGAAATTTCTCCTTTGAACTCAGGAAAACTTCAGAAGTAGATCTCAGCTCAGGCCGATTAGAGATAACCTATTCTGAAGAGAAAGGAAAGCCATTATCCACAGCAGAAATACAGTTGCAGTAAATGTACTTTCAAAAATACGTTTCGAAGCCTGCCTTTATTTTATTACTGTTATTTTCTTTTTCTATTTCAGAACCAGTAGTGGGACAAATTCAATCTTCCAATCCTGGAAGCTGGACTGAGACCGACACATGGACCGGAGGTGTTGTCCCGGGAATTAATGATGCCGTTCTAAAGGATGTTGAAATCACAAATGATTCCGTTGTTATTCCGCAAGGAGTAACCATCCAGATTAATAACCTGACTATAGGTGGAGGCGGAAAATTAGTGGTTAATGGCAATCTCGTAGTACATCAAAATATCCTCATGGAAAATAAATCTGTTGGATATTCCATGGGATCTTCGGCTGCTGTTATAGTTTATGGAAACTTTGAAATAAAAAATCAAGTTGTTATCTCCCTCTCCAGCTTTCTGGTTATTTATGGAGACTTAACTAAGGATGGTTCCAGTAATCAGGGAGATGTAACTATCAAGAATGGGAATATTTATGTTTTAGGAAATGTTGACGGAAATGGATGGCCTGATGATTTCGGTTGTACTTCCGGTGATTATTCGGGAAATACTCCTACTGAGTCAGAAAATTGTGATTACGGAAATGAACAGGATTTTGAAGATAACCAGGAGGATTTCCCGGATGATCTTGTAGATCTCATCAATTGCTACGACTTAAGTTCAATTTCGGCAACTCCTGCCTGTCCTGGCGGTACTTCTACCCTTTTATTGGACAATTCAGAATTAAATAATGTCACTTTTGAATGGCAGGTAAAAAATGGAGAATCCTGGTCAGTAATTGGAAGTACATCCTCTGTTACAGTTTCAGGTATTGAGGATTTCACTAAGGAATACCGGGTGGTTGTGCGACCGGTTGGAGAATCTACCTGCAGGATTTCTATCTCCAGAAATGTTACGATCGCCAGATCAGAAGGCACAATATGGACCGGGACGGCCGGTTCTGACTGGAACAATCCTGCCAACTGGAGCTGTAATTCTTTACCCACTTTGAGTGATGATGTTTTAATTCCGGCCGGACCGGCAAATTATCCGGTTGTGACTTCCGGAGCAAACGCCCTGGCAAAGAACATCACCATAGAAACTAATGCCCAAATTACAGTTATTGATAATTGGCTAAGAGCGTCCGGTGAATTGATAGGTTCAGGAACATTAAATGCCGAATCGGGAGGTGTTTCTTTTGAGGGAACTACTCCTCAAATAATTCCTGAAGGTGTTTTCGCTAATGACCTGGTAAGAGATATAGAAATCGACAACCCCGCCGGCGTAAATTCTCAGGCCACCCTTTTTATTTCCAACTCCCTTAGAGTTATCACTGGCTCCTTTGACACCGGAAATGCTCTCACTCTTCTCTCCAATAATTCCGGAACTGCCTATATCGACGGCAGCAGTAATGGATCAATCACCGGTACCGTAAAAATGCAGCGCTATCTGCCCAGTGGATTTGGTTATAAATATTTCAGCAGTCCTTTCAGCACCTCTGTAGTGGGAGATTTTTCACCTTATATGGATCTGGTTCATCCTACTAACGGTTTTCCACATTTTTTCTCTTATAACGAGAACAGGGAAGATGGAGCTGGTGAAGATATATCGGGTTGGAAAGCTTATACAGATGCTACAGCGCCACTTTTCCCGGGAACAGGTTATGCTGCAAATATCAGCGATACTTATGATCCCGTGACTGTCGAAATTACCGGAGAGGTAAACAAAGGTAACATCTCTCTAAACCTGGAAAACAATAATGGAACCTATACAAAAGGTTTTAATTTAGTTGGAAATCCTTATCCTTCTCCTATTGACTGGAACCTTGTTAACAAGACCGGAATTGATGATGCCGTCTACTTTTTTACCGCAGGTACTGAAGATCGATACACGGGAACCTATACTTCTTACATCAATGGGGTTTCTAATGACGGTCGTTCGACTAATGTAATCGCCTCAATGCAGGGCTTTTTTGTGAGGGTAAGTGATCCCGGCACACCCGGAAGATTGGATTTTACAGATGCTGCCCGGGTAGGATATAGTAGCTCTTCCATCTTCTACCAGTCAAACAAAAAAGATCTGAATTCTCAACTGATTTTGACGGCAGGATTTAAAGATGAAGAAATCCAGGACGCTCTGGTCCTCTACCGCTTTCCCGGTGCAACAAATAATTTTGAAAAGGAATTTGACGCTCAGAAATTACTAAATACTTCGGTTGAAGTTCCCAGTTTCTATACCACGACCCCTGCCGGAGAAAAACTTTCTATTAATGCGATAGCAGGCTTTACTTCAGAAGCCTTAAAGGAAATTCCATTGGGTTTAAATGCTTTAAAAAGTGGGGAAATTAGTCTGGATTTAAAAGAAGTACCCGCCACTCTTTTCGCCTCTCATCTTTATTTAAAAGATGAAAAAGAAAAGATCTTTTGGGATCTTTCCAAAGGCGCATATTCCTTTACTACTCAAAAAGGGGAATATAACGAGAGATTTTCTCTGGTGTTATCTCCGGTTAAACTGAATACTAAAGACCTGGATTCAGCTTTTAAAACCTTTGAACTCTCTACTTCTTCCGGAGATATCATTATACAAACCAGGTTGGATGACGGAGTTGAAGGTGACCTTCAGCTCATATCTTACTCAGGACAGGTGCTTCAGCAGAAGAAAACTTCGGGAAAAAAAGAAATCAGGTTTGAGGGTCTACAGACAGGGATCTACCTTGTTACTTTAAGATCAAAGGACGGGGAAGAAACAAGAAAAATTTTAATTCAGCAGTAATGGTTAGAAAAAAGGACATCATGAAATTCCTATCCCTGTCAGCTTTTTTGCTATTAACTCTTGTTCAGGTTACTGCTCAGGAGAACCCTCCTATTCCTATTGAGGTAGAAGTACGAAATGCACAGTTCCTCAACTTTGGCAAATTTACGGTAGGACCCGGCGGTGGTACCGTGGTTATTTCTCCACAGGGAAATCGAACTTCAACAAGTGATATTTACCTCCTTGGAAATGACTTTTCCTATGCAATTTTTGATGTGTATTCCAATCCGGGTACGCTGATACAGGTGCAGTCATACTCAGATATTTTCTTAACGGGACCGACAACCGGGGAGGTGCGGCTGGAAATTAAGCCTTCTGTGGACATTTATCCGGGGCAGACTTTTATTACAACCGGCTCCCCCTTTGAGGTTTTTGTGGGCGGAACTCTGCATGTTCCTTCAGGAGATGCAGTACAGCCGGGAAATTACAATGCAACATTTAATCTCACTTTCATCCATCAGTAACAGTAAGATTAATGCCCCAAAAATTCTCTTTATCTCTCCATTTACTTCAGAAGTTTCAAAAAATATCTCTCCTGTGTATTTTACTACTTCTGTGTACGGTTGGATTTGCACAGGAGAATTTTCCCGAATATGATGAACTTAATGTAGAACTGAGCATACCGCGACTGGGAACGTTTGAAGTTCCTGTAGCCATTAAAGGTGAGGATGCCTTTCTTTCGGTAACCTCCATCTTTGACCTGCTGAAGATCAAACACGAAGCTGAAGGTGATCTCCTGCAGGGTTTTATTATTCATCCCGATTCCACCTATACTATAGATTGGAAAACTCCTGCAATTGAGTTTAAAGACCAAATTTACAACCTGTCCAAAAATGACATTTTAAGCACCCCCTCCGGCAGGTACTTAAGATCGAATTACTTCGGAAGGATCTTTGGACTTGATACCGATTTCTCATTCAGAAGTCTCAGCCTAAAACTGGAAACAGACAAGGAATTGCCGGTGATGAAAGAAATGCGCCTTCAAAAAATGCGGGAGAATCTCGACCGGGTAAAAGGGGTTGTTGTTCCGGATACTGTCCTTCCTGTGCGGCGTCCGTTTTTTAAACCGGGAACTTTGGATTGGGGCGTGGTAACTACCCAGCAAACCGATTTCGAGAACGACAATCGTCTTATGCTTGGCCTGGGAACCACGTTCCTGGGAGGAGAAACAAACCTGTTGCTCAATTATTCCAGCCGTGTTCCCTTCACCTCCCGTAACCAGTTCTATCAATGGAGATATGTTAATAATGATAATACCTTTCTAAAGCAGGTGACAGCAGGTAGAATTTTTACCAGGGCCACCTCGTCCCTGTTTGCCCCGGTTAGTGGGGTACAAATTACCAACAGTCCGCTTCAAAACCGCAGGTCCTTTGGAAGTTATCTACTTAACGATTACACCGAACCCCGATGGACAGTTGAACTTTACGTAAACAACGTACTGGTAGCATTTACACAGGCAGATGCATCTGGGTTTTACAGCTTTGAAGTTCCTCTTATGTATGGAAATACTGCAGTGAGTCTTCGCTTTTACGGCCCCTGGGGTGAGGAGCGGGTCGAGGATAGAGTTATAAATATACCTTATAATTTCGTTCCAAAAAATGAATTTGAATATACTCTTAGTGCAGGTGTAGTTGAAAATGACGAATGGAACCGCTTTAGCAGGCTTAATTTGAATTACGGCCTCAACAACGCTATCACACTTGGAGGAGGGGTAGAATATTTGTCGGATGTTCAGAGCGGGGAAGTCATGCCTTTCCTTCACTCCTCAATGAGACTTGCTTCCAATCTTCTCTTTTCGGGAGAGTATATGTTTGGCGTAAAGGCCGAGGCGCTATTGAGCTATCGTTCTCCGCAACAATTACAGGTGGATCTTAATTATATCAAATACGACGAAGAGCAGACTACTATTAACCTCAATTACCTCGAAGAACGTAAGATAAGCTTGTCTACTCCCATAAGGAACAATAATTTTTCAATTTTCAGTCGTGTAAGTGTCAGCCAGATCATCATGCCGACAACAGAATTTACCACGGCACAACTCTTATTGTCCGGTGCTGTTTTTGGTATCAGTACTAACTTTACTACCTATGGGTTGTACAATGACCGTATGGATGAACCCACAGTGTACAGTTCCTTTTCACAAACCTACAGGCTCCCAGAAAAATTTCTTTTCTCTCCCCAGGTACAGTATGATTTTAGCAGGAACAGGTTTAACAATTTGATCCTGGAACTTGAAAGACCTGTATTTAAACAAGGATTCGCGAACCTTTCTTACGAAAACAACTTCCTGAGAGATGCACACATTTTTGAGGTAGGGCTCAGGTACGCATTCAATTTTGCACAGACTTCGGCAACTTCGAGGATTGGGAACAGAAACTCCTCCTTTGTTCAATCGGCAAGGGGAAGTTTGATGTTCGATGACAACACAGGTTATGTCATGGCCAGTAACCGTACGGCCATGTCCCGTGCTGCCCTCACGGTCATTCCATTCCTGGACCTCAATCGAAACGGAATCAAAGATCTTATGGAGCCATCCGTTCGAGGTCTAAAGCTCAAGAACAGAAGTGGTAATGTCACTTATAATGAGGACGAAACCATCCTAAGGATCACAGAACTACAGCCGTATATCGATCTTCTGCTCGAATTGGATCCTGTAAGTCTGGACAATATCGCATGGAAAATTACCAATCCTAAGATTCTGGTGAAAACCCAGCCCAACCATTTTAAGGAAGTTCTTGTTCCGGTTGAAGTTATGGGAGAAGTCGGCGGAATGGTATATTTTAACGACGGAAATTCGAGTCGCGGACAAGGCAGGATCCTGATCAACATTATCGATCAAAAAGGCGAAAAGGCAGCTGAAATCTTAAGTGAGGCCGATGGATATTTCAGCTATCTTGGCTTAGCTCCCGGAAAGTACACTGCTGAAATCGATCCTCAACAACTCGAGAATCTAAATTATGTAGCTATTCCCGGTGCGACAGAATTTGAAATTGAGGTTGATCAATACGGAGATATTGTGGACACACTTGAATTCACTTTAAAGCCGAAGGATCACGAGTAGGAGATTTCGGTAATTTTCAATTCCTGAAGCTTCCCTCCCATTGGAACTGTAGCTGTTTCACCCAACTTTTTCCCGGTAAGAGCTCGTGCAAGAGGTGCCAGAAATGCTATTTTTCGAGCCTTTATATCAGCTTCGTCTACTCCCACGATCTGAAAGGTTTGTTCCTTCCCCGCCTGTGTTCCTGCCAGGAACTTAAAGCCGACTTTTGCACCAAATCTCACTTCATCTTTTGGTTGCTCTCCGGGCTGTAAAACCCGTGCTGAAGCAATTCTTTCGTTGAGCAAATTCAGTTTTCCATCTATAACGGCAGTTGCGTGTCTCCGCTCTTTATCGTTGTCAATATTGAGCTCCCGCCGCTCCTTCTCCAGCTCTTCCCGCTCTTCCAGAAGCTGCTTGTGACCTACAGGCGTTACATAATTCGTGACTCCGGCCGGTAGTGAAGCCCGTGGCGGAATGAATGGTGCTTCTTCCTGATCTTCTTCCTTGACAAATCCGCGGCTCATAAATTTATTTTTACTAAAGATCCCATTTTTGCTACACTTTTCAAAAATTGCAGTAAATACTCCTATTTTTGGAACATGTCACAAAAGAAACTTCTGGTCATTGGTTACGTGTGGCCCGAACCTAATTCTTCGGCTGCCGGCGCACGAATGATGCAGCTGCTGGAATTCTTTCTGGCTGAAGGTTTTTCCATCACATTTGCCACCACTGCAGCCAAAACCGAGTTCATGGCCGATCTCCCTTCCCGCGGAATTGCTACGGAAAAGATCGAGCTCAACAATAAAAGCTTTGATGATTTCCTGAAAAGAATCGATCCGGAAATAGTCATTTTTGACAGGTTTATGATGGAAGAGCAATTTGGCTGGAGGGTGGCTGAAGTCTGCCCTAAAGCTTTGAGGATCCTCGACACCGAAGACCTTCACTTTCTGCGCAAAGCAAGGCAGGAAGCATATAAACAAAAGATCGACATCACTCCTAACCTGCTGTATTCCGACACGGCAAAGAGAGAAATAGCCAGTATTTACCGCTGTGATTTAAGTCTTATCATCTCAAGAATTGAAATGGAACTGCTGGAGGATACTTTTGGGGTTCCTAAGGAAATATTGTTTTATCTGCCTTTCATGATCCAGCAAAAAGAGGAAAAAAAGCATTTGACTTTTGAAGAGAGAAAGGATTTTGTTAGCATTGGTAATTTTCTTCATGCTCCCAACAAAAATGCTGTGATCCGGCTAAAGAAGGAGATCTGGCCACTTATAAAAAAGATATTACCGGAAGTCAAAATGCACATTTTTGGAGCCTATGTGCCGCAGGAAGTACTTCAGATGCACAACGAAAAAGAAGGTTTTCTTGTTCACGGCCGAGCGGAATCTGCAAAAGGAGAAATTGGCAAAGTAAAAGTTCTTCTTGCTCCGCTTAGCTTCGGGGCCGGACTAAAAGGAAAATTTACAGATTCCATGCAAGCCGGCACACCCACTGTAACTACAAATGTAGGTGCCGAGGGAATGCCCGGGGATTTGCCGTGGAACGGCTTGATCAAAGATGTCCCGCAGGAATTTGCCGATGCTGCAGTAGAATTATACAAGAATAAAGAACTTTGGCAGGCCTCGGTAGAAAATGGCTTCAGGATCCTCGAACAGGAATTTTCTGAATCAGGAAACAGGTTGAGGTTCCGGAAAATCATTCAGAATCTGAACGGCGACCTTCAGCAGCACAGACATAAGAATTTCACAGGTTTAATGCTGCAGCACCACAGTCTGCAAAGCACCAGATTTCTCTCCAAATACATAGAGGCTAAAAACAGAAATCGCCCGTAAAACAGGCGATTTCAATCCAAACAAATAAACTAACAACTCAAAGCTGAGCAACTAGGTTTCGTTCAATATTTTTTCTTCAAAAAGCTTATGATGCAGTAATTGCAAAGCCTGCACTTTATTCTTGGTGTCGACTAGCAGGGAAATATTATTGCTGCTTCCACCATAGGAGATCATCCTCACCGGCAGGTCGTTAAGCAGTTCAAATAACCTGAAGGTTTCCCTATCATTGATCACTCCTTCTCCAACTACACAAATGATGCTATGATCTGTATCAACAGTGATCTCGCCGTATTCATCCAATTCGGAAAGGATCTTGTCAAGATTCCGGGCGTCATCAATAGTAAGGGAAATGGCGATCTCACTGGTGGTGATCATATCAATGGAAGTCTCGTGTTTATCGAACACTTCAAAGATCTTTTTCAGGAAACCGTGCGCCATAAGCATTCGGTTTGATTTGATCTTGATGGCGGTGATCCCGTCTTTAGCCGAAATAGCTTTTAAGCCTATACTGTGATGCGAATTTGAGATACAGGTTCCCGGTGCATTTGGTGTGAAGGTATTCTTGAGATAAATTGGAATATTCCTGTCCTTAACCGGCGAAACAGTTTGCGGATGCAGGATCTTAGCCCCGAAATACGCAAGCTCGGCTGCTTCTTCAAAAGTTAGATGAGTCAATGCTGAAGTATGCTCAACGAACCTTGGATCATTATTATGAAACCCATCGATATCTGTCCATATTTGTACCTCGGTAGCATTCACAGCAGCTCCTACGATTGTCGCCGTATAATCACTGCCTCCACGCTTAAGGGTACAAATGTTCTTATTGCGGTCAATCCTTATGAACCCCTGAGTAACATAAACTTCAGAAGCTACTTCCCGCTGTAAAGTTGCCTTTAACAGCTTTTGAACAGTTTGAATTTCCGGATTCTCAACATTGGAAACGTGCATAAAATCTTTTGCATCCAAAAGTGTGTTGGAAACCCCTTGTTCTTCCAGGAACTGAGAGAAGATGAGGCTTAAGAAACTTTCCCCAAAAGTGACTACAGCAGCTTCAGAAACTGGTTTAGCCTGGATGATCTCTTCCAGTTGTTCATATAGCTCCAAAAAAAGATTTTCAGTTGCTCTCTTATTATTTTCAGCTTCGATCAGTTCTTCAATAAGCTGCAGGTGCTTCAGTTTTAACTCAAGCATATGTCCGGAAACGACCTCTGCTCTTCCCGCTTTTAGAGCTTCAAAGACTTCCACGAGCTTGTTCGTAACACCCGACATGGCCGAAACCACCACTATCTTTCTGCCTTTCTGCTCAAGAATGATCTTCCTTACATTGCGAATGCTTTCCGCAGAACCAACTGAAGTACCTCCGAATTTTAAAACTTTCATACAATAGAATCAGGTTGCATAATTACAAGCTGAAAATCAGGGAATAAAAAAAATAACTTCTTTTTCATACCTTTGTACAAATTGTACATTATTTAACAATGAAGACGATAAGTACCTGTGTTCACGATATCATTAAGCATCAACCTTTCCTGGACGATGCCCTGGCCCGCAACATTATTAACTTTAGTTCCCTGGCAGCCGACTTGCAGCCGCAGGTGGAAAAGGAGATGAGAAAACCGGTAAAGCAGGGATCGATCATTATGGCGCTTAGAAGGTATCATCCCAAGAGGAGTAAGTTTACTGCAAAGAATTTCAGGGAACTGGGGGATATGATCGTGCGTTCGGGTATTACTGAATATACCTATCTCAACAGCCAGAACATTATTGCCCGTAAAGCAGAATTGCTTAATGCCATTAAAGATCAAACCGGCATCTTTTTAAATTATTCCAGTAATTTCCAGGAAAGCAATTTTCTTGTTTCTACCAGCCTTCAACCAACAATAGAAAAGATTTTCAAAGAAGAACAACTGGTAAGCATTTCTGAAGAGCTGTCATCCATCACAATAGCCCTGCCCGAAAAAAATACCAAAACGGTGGGTCTCTATTTTTACATCTTTAAATTGCTGGCTTACGAAGGTATTCCGGTCTATGAGATCATTTCCACTTCCAATTATTTCACCATTTTTCTGGAAAAGGAATACGTGAACCAGGCTTTTCAGTTAATGAACGAGATCAAATCCACCTAATTATTTCAAATCGTAGATCCACAGTTCATTCTGGTGGTTCATTGGAAGGTAAAGCTTGTTCTCTTCCCTGAGATATAGAATATCTCCCGAACTTTTTTCAGAAGAAAGGACTTTTGTTAGGTTCCCGCTCATGTTTATGGCATAGATGTTCCCTGTAGCCCAATCAGAGACATAATATTCCCCATTAGCTTTTGGCTGGATCCCGTCCATATTGCCAATTCCTTCTTTGGAAATTCGACTAATCTCTTTTGTTGAGCGATTCACCTTAAGAATGTTTCCATTCTGCTCCTCACCCCATGCGGCGACAAGGATATGCTCGGGAGTTACAAATAGACCATTAGGTTTTTCAAGTTCTGGTCTGTTCAGCCAGCTTACCACTTCTCCCTCCTCATTCAGTTTGAAAATACTGTTCCCTGCAAGATCTGAAAAATAGATCTCTCCTTTTTCATCAATAGCCGGATCATTGAGTGACTTAGCGCCCTCAACCGGAATACGACGAATAATTTCCCCGCTCTTTAGATCGATCTCGACCAGCACATTGACATCTGTAACATAAAGACGACCATCCTTGACAACTAATCCTTTTGGATCATTTAAACCTTTTACCCAATGATGCTCCTGCTTTTTCAATTTCCGGGAGATCCTGGAGATAAAACCATCGCCTTCTGTCCTGTCTGCCATATTGGAGACATAGAAATATTCACTGGCATCGTCGTAAATGACAGATTCGGGGTGCCTAAAGCCGGTAAGTTTAATTTCTGGACCTGTAGCTTTTTCCTGCCCAAAGACTGTGATTCCACATAAAAATAAAAGTAAGAGTACTGGTTTCATCTTTTTTTTTTCAAGTTACTCAAAAATGTCATTTTAATAAAGGTTTTAAAATATGTTTAAACATATCCTAAACTAAGAACACCTGAAGCAGGTTCCACCTACATTTATACAAATAAAAATTGCTATGAGAAAGATCATCAGAGCCCTGCTGGCCGGTTGGGGAGCTAAAAAACTCGGAGGTAAAACTGGTTGTGGATGTATAGGCACTATCATCATATTTCTTATCCTTTGGTGGATTCTCTCAAACCTGGGGATCTGATGATCTTTTACTGAAAAAAATATCCGAAGCCTATAGTAAACATTATCAGGCCATAAAGATAATGCTCAAGACTTACATTGAGCAGACTCCGCGTTTTGTAATAGTTGTACAGGAAGATCCATCCTGCAAAGAAGGTCGCGATCGGGGCTACCCAGTTGGCATAAATAAAATGCGTCAATCCAAAGATAAAGGCATTGCTAAGCATCAAAAGATATTTTTCAGGAATTACCCGGTGATACCTATGGAAATAGTATACCCGGTAGATGATCTCCTGCGGAAAAACTGAAGCCACAGGGTAAAGAAAAAATGTGATGACATAGCTCTTAAAGTTTTCCACGGGGTAAAGAAAGAACAACTCGGGAAAAATCCACCAGGTGAACCAGACCAGTAAAAGTGTA
Organism: Salinimicrobium aquimaris; assembly: GCF_035607535.1. Classification (NCBI taxonomy): domain Bacteria; kingdom Pseudomonadati; phylum Bacteroidota; class Flavobacteriia; order Flavobacteriales; family Flavobacteriaceae; genus Salinimicrobium; species Salinimicrobium aquimaris. The sequence goes on along the minus strand of NZ_JAYDZX010000001.1, from coordinate 236,433 downwards.
ATTACGATCATTCTGCCTATGCTTTTCCCCAGGTAATCCTTGTCGAAACGGGTAAGTACCCGCCTGTCAAAGCTTGGATCCCGCAGTAGCAGGAACAGAAAGAAGATTGCAATGAGCGCCAGGGGAATGATCTTATACCATCCATCGAGAAATCTATTGGCTATAAACGGAAAGAAGACGTAAAATAATATGAACTCCACAACCATGTAAGCTGTAGAATTATAGACGATCTTAGGGCTCATTTTGCGATTTACAGAAAGATATTAATTCCCTTCCAGAAGCTGATTGGTTCTAACAAAAAAATAAGAATTGCTAGTCGGTTTCGAGGTTCTCCTCCTCTTCCATTTTATTGTACCGCATTTTTCTTTGGCGTAACAGGTCAATAATATTGAAGAGCACCACACAGAAAGCGATCCAGATAAGCCCGGCCGTAAACCCGCCAACTACATCTGAAGGAAAGTGTACTCCCAGGTAAATTCGGCTTAAACCAATAAAGAAAATGAGGGCAGAAAAAAGCAGCGTTAGGAAAATGCGAAGCCATTTGCTCATTTTAATGTGGAATACCAGGTAAATGAGAAAGCCGTAGAAGGCCATTGCACTCATGGCATGTCCACTGGGATAACTAAGAGTTTTGACCACCACCATATGCTCAATGGTAGGACGTGCCCTGTCAAATGCTTCCTTAAGAGCCATATTGGCTAAGGCCGATAGAATAAGCACCCCAAGTAATTGCAGGATGAATTTTTTATTTTTTAGCTTAAAGAAGAAAAATATGGCGGCCAAAGTCGTAGCTACTATGTAGGCATAGACATCCCCGAGATCTGTGACAAACTGGAAGAAGTTATTGAGTGCCGGGGTTCTAAAGGAAGTGACATAGTCGGTCACCCGGGTATCAAAGGCATCGATGGTTTCTCCCTGTACCTCTTCTGTAAGTTCTACAAACAGGTTGGTTCCAATAACGAATACCACGAGGGCAAAGAAAATTAACAGGTAGAAAGGAAAGTCGGGATGGCTCCTGGATACGTGTCGCTTGAAAAATTCAACAAAATTATTGATGTACTTCTTCGTGATCTGTACCATGTATGTGATTTTATCCTCCCGGCTCCTCCTCTGCAGGGAAGGCAATTTCTACTTTTCTTCTCCCCCATTTGAGGGCTTTTTGTTTATCCTCACCCATGTAGATGTCACTTTTGTTTCTCCATCTTGGGTGCATTTTATCATTTACAATAAAAACCCCTTCAAATCCTTCGATCTTTACAGGAGTTTTATATTCAAGTCCTCTTTTTAGAAGGTCCCTGGAGACAGCAATGGATTGCACTCCCGGCTGCAGGGTATCCCCCCATGCTGTAATTACCGGGTTTCCTTCTCCCTGGCGCTTGAGCGAATTATATGCAGAAGCAGTTACTGTGATCTTTTGCCAATCCTCAAAGTTGTACTTTTCCATCTCCATTTCCTTACAACTTTCAAAAGCACCAACGAAGATCAACGGAAACACCAATAACTTTAAAATTGCTTTTGCAGAGAACATGATAACCAACATAGTAAAAAATTGAGCATTAAACAATAAAAGGACGCTTTCTTAACCCTCCTTTAAGAGAAAATAAAGCTATGCAAGTAAACTCAAATTTTTGCTGATTATTTTCAGCTGCTGCACAATTTTTTATCTTTTTCACACTAAACGGCTCATTCTTTGGCTGTCCATCTTATTAATGGTACCTTTGCGCCTTCGAAATGAGATATTTCTCAGCGCTGTTAAGGTCCTTCCTTTTTATTTTCTGTTTGATTTCCATTTCCAGAATATTTTAATTGATAAACAAACATTTATTATGAGTCAGGTTAAACAAAATGACACTGTAAGAGTACACTACACCGGTAAACTAACCGATGGACAAATCTTTGACAGTTCTTTGGAAAGAGAACCAATTGAGTTTACTATGGGCCAGGGACAACTTATCCCAGGATTTGAGAAAGGTTTACTCGACATGAAAGTGAATGAGAAAAAAACCATTGAAATTCCTTCCGAAGAAGCTTATGGAGCTCCAAGAGAAGAATTGGTCCAGGAAGTAGACAAAAGCCAGTTACCTGACGAGATCAAGCCGGAACCGGGAATGGGACTTGTTTCAAAAAGCCCCGACGGTCGCGAGATGAATCTTGTGGTAAAAGAAGTAAAAGAAGATACTATTGTTGTTGATGGAAATCATCCTTTGGCAGGAAAAGATCTTATCTTCGACCTTGAAGTGGTAGAGATCAAGTAATCGATCTTTTCTTCCATAAAATGAAAGGCCTGCAAAATTTGCAGGCCTTTTTTATTTGTGAAGAATCTTGATTTCTGAATCTGGATCCCTTTATTCGTGGTGCATGAACTTTTGTTTCGCCATTAGTTGGTCCTGGGTTTCTTCATTGGCAGGATCGGGAACACAACAATCAACAGGACAAACCGCAGCACATTGTGGTTCCTCGTGGAATCCAACACACTCTGTACATTTATCGGGTACTATATAATAGATCTCATCGCTAAGCGGTTCATGAGGTTCGGTTGCATTTGCTGCTTTTCCATTGGGAAGAACCACATCTCCACTTAGATCTGTACCGTCTGCATATCTCCAGTCGTCTGCCCCCTCATAAATAGCTGTATTAGGGCATTCGGGTTCACACGCGCCACAGTTGATGCATTCGTCGGTTATTATAATTGCCATAGCTTTTTTTATTCTAAATTTGCACAAATTTAAAGCCAAAACAGTTCTTAAACAAATAAGGAGATGACAATCGAGCAGCGCAGAGAAAAGTTGGAAAGCCTTGGCCGGTTTTTAAATCAGTTCAAAAGATCGGGATTTGAAAAGGATGATAACCTGCCGCAAAATGATCCTTATTTTGATCTTTTAAAAGACAGAATTGAGCAGGCTGTACACCATAATGGTTGGTTTACTCTCGAAAATGTAGTTTTTTCCCTTGAGCAATGGAGTAAAGCCCTTACAAGAGACAACCTCCAAAAATGGCTTTCCAAATACAACTTTCAGGAGGTGGAACCAAAGACGGTGGGAATAATCATGGCCGGAAACATACCACTAGTAGGTTTTCATGATTTTATTTCCGTTTTGGTCAGTGGTCATAAGGTTCTGGTTAAACAATCGTCAAACGACAAGCTCTTATTTCCTGTAATTGCCGATTATCTTAAAGCCATTGCCCCGGAATGGAAAGAAAAAATAGAACTTCTCCCCGACTCCAAAGACGGGGCTTCAAAAATGACAAATTTTGATGCTGTTATTGCTACCGGAAGTAATAATACTGCGAGATACTTTGAATATTATTTCGCCGGAAAGCCTTCTATAATCAGGAAGAACCGGAATTCTGTAGCTGTTCTCACGGGAGAAGAAACTCCTGAAGAACTCTCTGCCCTGGCCGAAGACATCTTTAGATATTATGGCTTGGGTTGTCGAAATGTTTCCAAGCTTTATGTTCCTGAAGATTATGATTTTAACGCCTTTTTTGAGGCTATATACAGCTGGAATCCTATTATAAACCAGGCAAAGTATGCCAACAACTACGACTACAACAAGGCGGTCTATCTAATGAGTCAGTTTAAACTGCTCGAGAATGGGTTTTTGATCCTCAAGGAAGACGAATCCCTTAGCTCTCCCATTGCAACTCTATTCTATGAAAGGTATGAGAATCTGGATGCTTTGAAAAAGGATTTGAATACCAGAAAAGATGAGATCCAGTGCATTGTGGGAAATGGAGTTTATGAAAATGAAGTTGGTTTTGGTCAGACGCAGCACCCCGGTTTGTGGGATTATGCAGATAATGTTGACACACTCGCTTTTTTAACCCAAAAAATTTGAAAATTCTAATTTTCACCTGAAAAATCGGCTAAATTATCATTTTAGTAACAAGTATTTGCCTATGATTTTCCCATATTTGTAACTGTTAAAAAACAAGTATGAAAAAACATAATTACAGTGCCGGACCTTGTATTCTTCCGCAGGAAGTCTTTGAGGAGGCATCACAGGCAATATTAGATTTCAATAACTCAGGATTATCCATCCTGGAAATTTCCCACCGCAGCAAAGATTTTGTAGATGTAATGGAAGAGGCCCGCAGCCTGGCGCTGGAGCTTCTGGGATTGGAAGGAAAAGGCTATAAGGCACTATTCCTCCAGGGAGGAGCCAGTTTGCAATTCCTCATGGCACCATACAATCTTTTAAAGACCAAAGCTGCTTACCTCAATACGGGTACCTGGAGCACCAAGGCGATCAAGGAAGCAAAATTCTTTGGAGAGGTTGCTGAAGTAGCTTCCTCGGCCGACAGGGATTTTAAGTATATCCCAAAAGGGTACTTCATTCCTTCAGATGTTGATTATTTTCACTGCACGAGTAACAATACCATCTATGGAACCCAGATAAAAGAGTTTCCCAATACTCCCAAACCTGTGGTTTGTGATATGAGTAGTGATATCTTTTCACGCCAAATGGATTTTTCAAGATTTGACCTTATCTATGCCGGCGCACAAAAGAACATGGGACCTGCAGGTACGACACTGGTCGTAATTAAGGAAGATATCCTTGGGAAAGTAGATCGTTCGGTTCCATCCATGATGGATTATCGTGTACATCTCAACAAGGCCAGTATGTTCAATACTCCGGCAGTGTATGCCGTTTATGTCTCCATGCTTACTTTAAGATGGCTTAAAAAGAACGGCGGAATCGCAGGCGTAGAGGAACAAAATGAAAAGAAGGCCAATCTTTTATATTCAGAGATCGATATCAATCCTCTTTTTGAAGGTTATGCAGATCAGGCAGACAGGTCCAACATGAATGCTACCTTTAATCTAGTCAATGACGATTTAAAGGAAACGTTTGATACCATGTGGAAAGAAGCCGGCATTAATGGCTTAAATGGCCACCGCAGCGTTGGGGGTTACCGTGCATCCATGTACAATGCTCTTCCTCTGGAAAGTGTACAAGTGCTGGTCGATGTAATGAGCGAATTGGAAAGAAAAGCCTAAACAATAATTCTTAGAATGAAAATATTAGCAAACGACGGCATTGCTCCGGGCGGCAAAAAGCAACTCGAGGAAGCCGGATTTGAAGTTATTACTACTAAAGTAGCTCAGGAACAATTATCCAATTATTTAAAGGAAAATAAAATTAGCGGACTCATAGTGCGCAGTGCCACTAAAGTTCGAAAGGATATTATCAATGAATGCCCCGATCTTAAGATCATTGGTCGTGCGGGAGTTGGCATGGATAATATTGATGTGGAATACGCACGTAGCAAAGGGATACATGTTTTTAATACCCCGGCGGCCTCTTCGGCTTCAGTAGCCGAACTTGTTTTTGCACATCTTTATGGAGGGGTAAGATATCTGCACGATGCTAACCGTCTCATGCCTCTTGAAGGAGATTCCCGGTTTAAAGAGCTGAAGAAAAATTATGCAGGCGGTAGGGAATTGCGGGGCAAGACTCTGGGAATTATTGGTTTTGGACGTATTGGTCGCGAAGTGGCAAAAATTGCCTTGGGTATCGGCATGAAAGTCATTGCCAGTGACAGAACTGAAGGGGAAGCTCTCATCACCCTCGAGTTCTACAACCATCAGGAAATAAAGATTCCTATCAAGACCGAACCAGTTGAAGAGCTCATTAAACATTCAGATTTTATAACCCTTCATGTGCCATCACAAAAGGAACCTGTTCTTGGCAGGGAAGAATTTGGTCAAATGAAAGATGGCGTTGGGATCATCAATGCGGCGCGCGGTGGTGTCATTGACGAGGTTGCCCTTGTGGAAGCTCTCGACAGCGGAAAAGTCGCCTTTGCCGGCCTGGACACTTTTGAACATGAACCTTCTCCGGCAATTAAAGTGCTTATGAATGGTAAAGTTTCTCTTAGTCCGCATATTGGAGCTGCTACAAACGAAGCACAGGAAAGGATTGGTTATGAACTTGCTCATGAGATCATCAAGGTCCTGAAATAAAAACCACTCAAAAATGACAATTTTGGAAATGCTTCTGTTAAAGGAAGCATTTTTTTTGGTTAAAACCTGAAGACGGTTTAGCACAACGCTGCATTTTTTGTAAATTAAAAAGAAAAAAAATGGCTTCAATATTAGACTTTTTAGATACCGCAAAAGGAAAAGAATTCATTCAGAAATCAAGTGAAGAGGTAAATGAATCTCCCGAAAAGGTAAAATCTGCGTTGGGGATGGCTTTGCCAATGATCATGAGCGCAATGAAGAAGAACGCCGATAATCCTGAAGGCGCAGAAAATCTCAATAAGGAATTGGGTAAAGAAAAACACGACGGCTCGGTGCTGGACAAGATCGGGATTGGAGGCCTTTCAGATCTTATGGGTGAAGGCTCAGGAATTCTTGGTCATGTGTTGGGTGGTAGCCAGTCAAAAATTGCTTCCGCAGTAGGATCAGCTATAGGAATGGATGCCTCAAAAGTGAATAAACTCCTTCAAATGGCTGCTCCCGTGATCATGGGACTACTGGGAAAACAGAAGCGGAAAGAAAATATTGACAGCAGCGGGGGAATCTCTGAGCTGGTAGGATCTGTACTGGGAACCAATTCTTCCCACGACCAGTCCATGCTGGAAACATTCATGGATTCTGACAAAGGAGGAAAAATTGCAAATGATGTTGCTGGCAAGATCTTTGGTGATAAAGGTAAAGACAAGTCTAAAGGTTTAGGCGATTTCTTTAAGGGATAGATAAATGAGAAATTTACTGATTATAGTGATACTGGGGCTGTTCATCTACAGCTGTTCCTCCACCCGCAGCCGGGACATGAAGGTTAGTGAGGACATGGTACAAAATGATACGGTGCGAATAGCCAATGATAGTCTTGAATATGAGATCATCATAATAGATCCCGGCTTTTCTTATTTTATCAATTCTATTGCCCGCCCTGAAGGATATTATTCGCTTAACTACCTTGAAAACAAGAACAGATTTTTAGTTAATGATTACAATTACAGGGTACAGCAGCCCCAGGTTTACAATCCCAACATCTATGAAATGGAAATAAACTATGATCCCAACATAGATTATGGATATGAGGTCAACTACAAGCTCTATAACTATTTTGTTTACCTCTCCCGAAAGTACAACCAACGCTTCTCGGTTCCTACGCGATTGTAATTCAGCAAAATAGAATGCCCCTTAATCTCAGGATTTTGTTGATTTTCTTTTTTATATTTGCGCCATGAACAAATTGAAGCAACGCTGGGGAATTTCATCCAACTGGCAAATTTTAATTATTTTCATAGTATTTGGACTTACCGGTTCATCGTCTCTATTTGTAGCAAAACCGGTGTTGGAATTTATTGGGCTTACCCGCACGAGTTTTTCTTCAGACATTTGGGGTGGAGTAAGCTATCATGCTTTACGTCTTCTTATGGTATTTCCGGTCTACCAGGTATTACTCGTGGGCTATGGCTGGGTCTTTGGACAGTTCAGGTTTTTCTGGCAATTTGAAAAGAACATGCTTTCACGCCTTGGTTTTGCCAAAATTTTGAAGTAACCATGAAGCTCTGGCAGAAAATGTTCCTGGTCCTGTTCTCAGGATTGATCCTCTTCCCTTCGGCAGTAGATCTTGCGCACGTTTTTTCCGGACACCAGCACTACACCTGTAATCATTATGCGGAATCTCACTTTCACCAGAAAACGGTAGACTGTGATATTCTCCACATTCAGCAAAACCTTTTCTCATTTCCACCTTTACAATCCTGGTCTTTATTTGAACCAGAAGTAGAGGTTCTTCCCGTACAGGGAACATATGATTTTTTAAATACGTTTCAAAAACTGCATTTTTCGCTTAGGGCACCCCCTGCTTCGGTGTGATCATTCGAAAAACATCTTTTCAGTTTAATACGTATTAAAAAATATCCATGAAAAATATCATTTTTGGACTACTACTATTGGTGGTCTCTAATGCCTTTAGCCAATATTCGCTGAATGGTAAAATAATAGATTCAGACTCCAACCAACCTGTTATAGGAGCAACGGTACAGCTTCAAAAGCCGGAACGTGCTGCAATTACCGACCTTTCGGGAGAATTCCTTTTTCAAAATCTTTCTGAAGGTTCTTACACCCTGATAATTTCATCCCTTGGCTACGGAACAAAAACAGTCAAAGCAAACATTCCCGAAGACGGAGAGATCCGGATTGAACTCTCCCCTACTGCAATTGAAATGGAAGAAGTGATCGTATCCACGCCTTTTCATCAACTTCAAAGTGAGAACGTAATGAAGGTGGAACGTGTAACTATGGAAAACCTTGAGCGGACAGGAGGAAACAGACTTACTGATGGCTTAAGCCAAATAGCAGGTGTGGAGACCATTACCACAGGTGCCGGAATAGGAAAGCCTGTCATTCGCGGTCTTAGTTCCAACAGGGTGCTGGTATATGCTCAGGGAGTAAGATATGAGAATCAGCAATTTGGGGATGAACACGGGCTGGGATTAAGTAGCTCAGGAATTGAAAGTATTGAAGTAATAAAAGGTCCTGCATCCCTTTTGTATGGTAGTGATGCTCTGGGTGGGGTGCTCTACTTAAATCCCGAGCGATATGCCCCGGCAGATTCTACCATTGTCGATGCAGAAACTACCTACTATTCGAATACTGAAGGCTTTGAGGCTAACGCCGGAATCAAATCTTCAGGTGAAAATTTCAGCTACCTTTTAAGAGGAAACTTTGGCTCCTTTAGTGACTATGAGACCGGAGCGGGTGAGCGGGTTACGAACACCCGTTTTACGGAGTATGATCTTAAAGGCGGGGTGGGATTCCGCAATGACTCTTATAAAGGAGACCTGAGATATAATTTGAACAGCAGTTTTGTTGGAATTCCTGAAGGAATAGAAGCACAGACCACTTCCAAAAGCAAAATGGAACCTTATCAACAGGTAGACAATCACATCCTTAGCCTCGAGAATTCGTTCTATTTTAATGACTCCAGCCTTGACTTTAAAATTGGTTATCTCTTTAATAACCGCAAGGAATTTGAAGAACACCATGAAGACGAAGAGCATGAGGAAGAAGAACATGAGGAGGAACATGAAGAAGAGCCTGGGCACTCCGAAGGAGAACCCGCACTCGAAATGCATCTTGAGACCTTCAATTATGATCTAAAATATAATTTCCCGGCCCATGGTAAGTTTGAAACCATTATCGGGGTACAGGGAATGTTTCAGACCAATACCAATCTGGCCGAAGAGATCCTTATTCCCGATGCTACCACAACAGATGCCGGTATATTGGCTACCACACATTATCATCTCGAAAAAATAGATTTCCAGGCAGGGCTTCGTTACGACTTCAGGCGTATCTCGGCAAATGGTTATGAAAACCACGAATTAGAAACTGAGGTTCCGGCTCTTGAGCGGGAATTCAACAGCTATAACGGGGCTTTTGGAGTAAAGGTGGATCTTACCTCCCACTTCACTTCCAGATTGAACCTTGCCACCGGCTTTAGAGCTCCCAATCTGGCCGAGTTGACCTCTTACGGAAGCCATCACGGCACCAACAGGTTTGAAATAGGAAACCGGGACCTGGACAATGAACAGAATTACCAGCTGGATCTTGCCCTCGAATACCGAAACCAGCATTTTGAAGTCTCAACAAATGCTTTTTATAATTCCATCAACAACTATATTTTTCTGAATCCAACCGGAGGAACTATGGATGAAAATCCTGTTTTTGAATATCTGCAAAATGATGCTAAGCTTTATGGAGGAGAAATTGGACTACACATTCACCCTCATCCCCTGGACTGGTTGCACATTGAAAGCAATTATGAACTTGTGATCGGGGAACAGGATAACGGAAATCACCTCCCGCTTATTCCAGCCCAGTCTGTCCTGAACACTATCTGGGTCGAATTACCTGAGGGTAAGAATTTTAGAAACGGTTATGCAAGTCTAAGCTTAAAATCTGTATTTGATCAGGAAAGAACAGGCCTCTTTGAGACAGAAACTTCTGGTTATTCTCTACTCAATGCCGGGGTGGGAACTTCTCTGGCACTAAATTCAATGGAGCTCAACTTTAGGCTTACCGGAACAAATCTTCTTGATAAAACTTACATTTCACATCTTTCGAGATTAAAACCTGAAGGTATCCCAAACATGGGAAGAAATATTTCCCTGGGAGTTGGAGTGAAGTTCTAGAGAACTTTCTACAGCATAAAAAAGCCGGTTGAAAAATCAACCGGCTTTTTTTATATCGAAATTCTATTATTTTGCTCTTACGGGAATTGGACGCAGTTGCCCAAAATCTTCCCCTTTTTGCCATACAAAGGTGTAAAGCCACATTAAAGTAAAGGTTGGAATAACATCACTAAAAGGAAGTATCTCTTCCAAAAATACTAAAACAGAGGCCAATTTTCCTTTTTTACCGGGATACATGGCGCTCATTTTTTTAGCGGCATAAGGAGCCCATAATAAATCGAGGAATCCGCCAACCAGGGGAACTGCTCCACTAGCCATACCAATGGCATCATAAACAAGTCCTTTGATCAATAATTTCTTTTTATCTGAATTCATTTGCTTTGCTTTTTCCTTTTCTAATACAAGAAAAGTGCCATTTTTATCAGGCTTCGCTTTTGACCTTTTTGGAGAAGGTATGTTTTAATTTCTGAACCTTGGGATCAATGATCACTCTACAGTACGGCTGATTGCGGTTTTGATTGTAATAATCATGATGTTCCTGTTCGGCTACATAGAACTGCCCGGCAGGGGAAACCTCGGTCACTATAGGATCTTTAAAAGTCTTCTGCTCTTCCAGTTCTTTGATCACTTTTTCGGCTGTTTCTTTTTGCTGTTCAGTATAATAAAAGATCGCACTGCGGTAATGTGTACCTACATCATTTTGTTGCCTGTTTAAAGTGGTAGGATCATGGGTAGCAAAAAATATGTACAGTAGTTCCTCAAAAGTGACAATATTTGGATCAAATTCTATTTCGATTGCTTCGGCATGCCCCGTTCTGCCTGTAACTACTTCCCGGTACGGCGGATTCTTTATGTTACCGCCCGTGAAGCCTGAAGTTACCTTTTTCACCCCTTCTACCCGCTGAAATACTGCTTCGGTACACCAAAAACATCCTCCGGCCAGAGTCGCCTTTTCCAATTGTTGTTCTTCCATGTTTTCTTTTTTCAAAAAATAGGGAAAAACAACGAACCTTCCAATTATAAAATTTCAGGATTTCGTAACATTGCAATTCAAGTAATAAGCCGCTTTTTTTATCACATCTCATGCTCCCAAAACATCTGCTGGTTTTTCTGTTCTTCATAATTACAGGATCCCTGTTTTCTCAGCAAAAAGAACTTCAGCAGAAAAAAATCTATTCAGCGACAAGATTTGAAGAAAAGCCGGTAATAGATGGAGTTCTCAATGAAGATGTTTGGCAGGATGTTCCTGTTGCCACAGATTTTGTGATGATAGAGCCCGGCGACGGGGAGCCTTCCCGAAATACCCACCGCACAGAAGTGAAAATTGTTTATAGTGATCAGGCAATTTATGTGGCTGCTTACCTGTACGATTCCACTCCTTCGAAAATAAGACGGGACTTTGCCCAGCGGGATAACATTCCCACTGCAGACCACTTTTTTATCGACATCAACACCTACAATGACGGGGAAAACCAAACAAGGTTCTATGTAACTTCTGCTGGCACCATTGCCGATGCTAAAATGAAAAGGGAAGATGAAGATTACGCCTTCAATGCGGTATGGGATGCAAAAGTTTCATTGGATTCCAAAGGCTGGTATGTTGAAATGGAGATTCCTTACTCAGCCTTAAGATTTCCAGATGAGGAGGAACAACTTTGGAGCATCCAAATGGGCCGTAATATCACACACCTCAATGAGATCTACGTATGGAATTATGTGGATAAATCTATAGGAGAATTTACTCACTATAATGGTCTGCTTAAGGGCATAAGAGACATAGACGCTCCAGTCCGCCTGAGTTTTTATCCTTATGTTTCGGGTGAGGTCAATCACTTTGACAGTGAAACTTCTACTGCTTTTAATGCCGGAATGGATATCAAATATGGTATTAATGACGCCTTTACTCTTGATGCTACTCTTATTCCCGATTTTGGCCAGACGGCATATGACGAAGTAGAACTAAACCTGGGGCCTTTTGAACAGGTATTTGGAGAGAACAGGGCTTTTTTTACTGAAGGCACAGAACTTTTTACAAAAGGTGATCTCTTTTATTCCCGCCGAATTGGGGATACTCCTATTGGATTCAATGAAGTCCAGGATGCACGGCTGGAGAATGAAGACATCGTGGAAAATCCTGAAACCACAAATCTGCTGAATGCCCTAAAGATCTCAGGAAGAACTACCGGTGGTCTTGGAATCGGGTTCTTTAATGCCATTACCGAAAGGCAGAAGGCCAGGTTTTATAACAGGGTAACAGATGAAGAAAGGGAATTGGTGACAGCACCTTTTGCTAACTATAACATTTTTGTGCTCGATCAACAATTCGATCAAAAATCCTCTGTTTCCATTATCAATACAAATGTTACCCGAGAAGGTCATTTTAGGGACGGCAATGTTACCGGATTTCTTTTTGACGTTTTCAACAAAAACAGTTCCTTCAACTTTTCGGGGGAAGCAAAGATGAGTCGGGTCAATTATTCTGAAAGTAATAAGACGGGCTTTGCTTCAGAATTTGGAGTGTCGAGGACCAAGGGGAAATTCAGGTATGGTATTTCTCACGAATTCGCTAATGAGACTTATGACATCAATGACCTGGGAGTAAACTTCTTCAACAACTACAACAATTTTTACTGGGATACTTCCTACAGGATCTTTGAACCTAAAGGAATTTTTAACCGGTATAATATTCGGCTTCAGGGAAATCATCACCGGCGATATGATCCCGATATAGCCGTTACTACCAACATTGGCTCAAGTTTCTTTGGGGTTACCACTACCCGATTTGCTTTTGGAGGTTCTGTGAATTACAGTACTCCTTTTAAAGACTTTTTTGAGCCCCGAAAAGATAATTCCTTTGTCCAATACCCCGAGAATGCTTCGGGCGGAGCGTGGATCTCTTCAGATTACCGAAAAAGGATTGCAGTTGACTCCCGCCTTAACTACAATAAGTATTTGGGCACAGCACATAACCAGCTGAGATTTAACTTCAGTCCCCGCTTTAGGGTAAACAACAAGCTTATGCTTATTTACTCCTTTGATTTTATGGAGGAAAATGCCCGGGAAAGCTTTGTAGCTTTACTTCCCAAAAATGTCATTTTTGGCACCCGTCACAGGCAGAGTATTGAAAATTCGCTGCAGGGCAGCTACAATTTTAATACCCGCGAAGCCTTGCGCCTTAGTTTCCGGAATTTTTGGTCTTCGGCAACTTTTGAAAACGAAAGTTTCACAGCTTTACAGGACAATGGAGAGCTACAACCATATAATTATGAGGTCGATAAGGAGAATGATCCCGATGCGAACTTCAACATCTGGAACCTTGACCTAAGCTACCAGTGGAGGTTTGCTCCGGGAAGTGAAATGATCCTGCTTTACCGGAATTCGATCTTCAAACTCGATAATCAAAGTGAACTGGTATACCTGGAAAGTCTTGAAAACCTGTTTAATGAACCTGCAAGACATAATCTTTCCCTGCGGCTTGTATATTATTTGGATTATAACACTATAAAAAATACTATTTAGGTTAATATTGCATTTATGGTAGAAGCGAAAAACATTCACAAAAGCTATAATGACCTGCATGTTTTAAAGGGAGTGGACCTGCATATTCCAAAGAGTGAAATTGTTTCCATAGTTGGGGCTTCGGGTGCCGGAAAGACTACCCTGCTCCAGATCCTCGGAACCCTGGAGAGACCCGATCGGAATAAAGAAAGCGTTCTGCGGGTGAACGATGTGGATGTTTACGCTTTAAATTCCAGAGAACTGGCAAGATTCAGAAATAGTAATATCGGCTTTATTTTTCAGTTTCACCAGCTGCTTCCGGAATTTACTGCGCTGGAAAATATTTGTATCCCTGCTTTCATTGGCGATCGTTCCAAATCTGAAGCCGAAAAAAGAGCTAAAGAACTCTTGGGATTTCTAGGCCTTTCCAAACGCGCCGATCATAAACCTGCCCAAATGAGTGGTGGTGAGCAGCAGCGTGTTGCGGTGGCCCGCTCCCTCATCAATAACCCGGGGGTAATTTTTGCCGATGAACCATCCGGTAATCTCGACAGTGAATCTGCAGAGAACCTGCACAAGCTGTTCTTCGATCTTAGGGAGGAATTTGGCCAAACCTTCGTGATCGTGACCCACAATGAAGAACTGGCAAACATGGCCGACAGAAAACTGACCATGGTGGACGGGAAAATCCTTTAGGAGACCGGGGTTAAATTTCAAAATTGCACTTTGATATGACTCGAAAAGAGCTCAAGGAATTTCTGGATTTTAAAGTTAAACAGTATAACACTCCGCAATTCATAGAGTCGGATCCTATTCAGATCCCGCACCTTTTCAGCCGGAAGGAAGATATAGAAATTTCGGGTTTCTTGACCGCTATTATCTCCTGGGGAAACCGTAAAAGCATTCTCAAAAATGCTAATTCCCTGATGGATCTTCTGGACCGGGCTCCCTACAGTTTTGTGATGCAGCATTCCGATAGTGATCTCGAACGGCTTGAATCATTTGTGCACCGCACTTTCAATGGAAGAGACTTAATCTATTTTATAAAGGCACTTCAGCATATCTACAGGGACTATGATGGTCTGGAAACTATTTTCAGCAACAATTCAACTGAGAAGAGTTTACAGCCTGCAATCCATGAATTTAAAAAAATTTTCTTCGAGCTGCCACATGAACAAAGGACCCAGAAACACATTAGTGATCCCATGAAAAACTCGGCTGCGAAAAGGATCAATATGTTCCTGCGCTGGATGGTGAGAAATGACAATACCGGAGTGGATTTTGGAATATGGAACAAGATCTCTCCTGCCCAATTGAGCTGCCCTCTTGACGTGCATTCCGGAAATGTGGCGCGCAAGCTGGGACTTCTAAAGCGTAAACAGAACAATGCCAAAGCTTTGGCAGAGCTGGATACTTATCTGCGGAAGCTGGATCCTATAGATCCCGTGAAGTACGATTTTGCCCTTTTTGGACTTGGAGTTTTTGAGAAATATTAGTCAGCTTGTAGGAACTTTCTCAAAAAATTTCAGGGAATTTTCAATTTTATTAGGAGCAATTAATATCTTTAACTACATCTAAGGTTAATTTTATGCCCGACTCCCAAATTCGGAATAGTGAAAGCCGGCAGCACCCAGCTCCCGAAGAGTTTCATATTCTCAGGACTTCGGCAGATAAAGATTTTTCCAACCTGCTTTTTCTTTGTTGCCAAATCGTAAGGGCTAAAGTTTCTGCACTGGTAGTTTTGGAGAATGGAAAAACCTGGATCAATAGCACTTACGGCTCCCCTCCTGAAGAATTTAATACAGATGCAACCCTATGGGAACAGGTGCTTGAAAATGATGAGATCTACATTTTTGGTCCAGAGGATCTTCTTACTTCGGGCATGGAACACGAGAGCCTCATCGCCGTTCCTGTAATTACCGAAACAGGAGAAAAACTGGGAGTAATTGCCCTTTTTGACCCCGAAGATCAGGATCTGGATTCGAACCAGAAACGCTCTTTAAAACTCCTGGTGAACCAAATCCTCACCTTAATAGCTTTCAAGAAGCAAAACAATCAGTTCCAGCGGGTTCAACAGGATTTGGAACAGCGCTACAGAGAACTCGAGAAATTTGCCAGTGTGGTTTCCCACGATATAAAATCGCCCCTGGCCAATATTATTTCTCTTGTTGATTTACTTAAGGAGGAGAATGAGGGGAAATTCGATGAAGAAGCCCGGCAGTACATTGAATTTCTATCCCAGGCATCCCACAGCCTTAGAAGTTATGTCGATGGATTGCTCGTATTTTATCGCAGTGAACGAATTCTGGAAAATGGAGAGGAAGATGTCAATCTACACGACTTTTTTAAAACTATAACCAACCTTTACACAGTTAACCCCGATGTTGAAATAATTTATCCTGAAAACGGGGTGCTTAAAAAGGTAAATAAAGCTGCTCTTACTCAGATCTTTATGAACTTGATAAGCAACGCTCTCAAATACAATCACAAACAAAAAAGGACGGTAGAGATAACTTTTAGCGCTTCAAATGAATTCTATGAATTTGAAGTTCGGGATAACGGGGATGGAATTCCGGAGGAAAGATTTGATAAGATCTTTGACCTCTTCACCACCCTTGATCTAAATGACCGTGATGGAAATCCCGGAAGCGGAATAGGTTTGGCAACGGTTAAAAAACTGCTGACTCACATGGGAGGCAATATTCAAATAGAGTCTGAACCGGGCATAGGCAGCAATTTTAAGTTTCAAATAAAAAGGTCTTGCTAAGGCCTTTTTTTATATTTGACAAAAGAATGCCCGAGCATGTACTTTAAACATCCTGAACTCCTTTATGCTTTATTTTTACTGCTGATACCAATCCTGGTACATCTTTTCCAGCTTCGAAAGTTCAGGACCACAGAATTCACCAATGTAAAGTTTCTTCAAAAAGCAGTTTCTCAAACCAGAAAGAGTTCCCGCCTAAAAAAGTTTCTCATCCTTTGTACGAGACTTCTTATGCTCGCCTGCATTGTTCTTGCTTTTGCTCAACCCTATTTCCCTCCTACTTCCGGCGAGATTAAGGAAATGGAAACCGTGATCTACCTGGATGATTCCTACAGCATGCAGGCGAGAGGAAAAAATGGAATTCTATTAAGAAGAAGCATTCAGGATCTTCTGGTAAATATTCCACAAGAGGAAACTGTCAGTTTGTTTACCAATAATGAAGAATACCGGGAGGTAAAGATTGAAGATCTTCGGGAAAAATTGCAGGACAAGAATTTTTCTTCCAAAGAATTGTCCCGGAGAGCAGTGGAGCTTAAAGCACAAAACTTATTCAAAGGATCCCCAAATACTCAAAAGAATTTCATTGCTATTTCCGATTTTCAACACTTTAACGACTCACTTGACAATTTAACAGGTGAGGTTGAGACCCATCTCGTACACCTCCTGCCGGAGAATCAAAATAACATTTCAGTTGACTCGGCCTGGGTTTCTAATAAGAGTATTGATGAAGTGGTGCTGAGTGTGGCACTTTCGGGCACCGGGGAATTGAGGGAGGAAATTTCTGTAGGATTATATGAAGGCCAAAAAATGCTGGCCAGGAAGACAGTTGCGCTGGAAGAGGATCTTAAAGAAGTTACCACTTTCAGCTTAAAACCCAGCGCGATCCCTTACGGAAGAATTGAGGTTGAAGACAACGGGCTGCAGTTTGACAACCGGCTTTACTTCAGCATCAATGAGAACTCACCTGTCAAAGTAGTGTTCTTGGGAGATTCTGAAGCAGATTACCTCGAGCGGATCTACAGTGCGCCTGACTTTGAACTCAATATCTTTTCTGAAAACAACCTGGATTATAACCTGTTATCACAGGCAAATCTCGTTGTATTGAATCAACTTAAAAACCTCCCTGTTGCACTTGTAAATACTCTGGAGCAGCTACAGGAGGAACAGGTCTTTCTGGTGATAATTCCTTCAACCGAAGCAGATACTCAGAAGTATAACCTGCTTTTCAGGAGTTTGGGACTTCCATTGTTTGGAGCCGCAAATGAGGAGGAAATGTTGGTCACAGATATCATATTCGAGCACCCGTTATACCGGGATGTCTTTAGTGAAACCATCAGGAATTTTGAATATCCCAGGGTTCAACGATCGTTTCCCGTAAATGCTGTGAACAGTAGTATTCTAAAATATCAAAATGGCCTACCGTTCCTTTATGAGCAAGACAATGTTTTCGTATTCACTTCAAGCCTTAACAGAGAAAATTCAAATTTCAGGAATGCACCTCTTATTGTTCCCACTTTTTACAACATTGGAAATATGGCTGTTTCAATGCCCCAATTGTATCATCTCCTGGGAAGAACTCAAAGGATTAGTATTCAGGCGAATCTTCAGAAAGATGAGATCCTGAAGCTCTCTTCTGGTGAAACCCCTTTTATTCCGCAGCAGCAAAGCTTTCAGAATAAAGTTGAACTTGTACTGGAGGATCTGCCCGCGGCACCGGGACATTATGATGTTCTGCAGGAATCCACCAGTTTAAGAACCCTAAGCTTTAATATTTCCCGAACTGAAAATGACCCCATAAAGGATCAATTAGAGGAACGGGAAGGCGTTACCGTCCACTCCTCTATTCCGCAGGTCTTTTCTGAGATCAAATCGGCCAATGAAGTTGAGAGCCTTTGGAAATGGTTTGTTATTTTTACTCTGTTTTTCTTACTCACTGAAATGCTTATTCTAAAATTCCTCAAATGAAAATACTGGTTAAGTCGGCCAAGATCATTGATAATGAAAGTCCGTATAACAACAAGGTCATGGACATTCTCGTGGAGAACGGGATCATTAAAGAAATTGCTCCCACTATAAAGACCCGGAAACCAGATCTTGAGATCAATTTCGAAAACCTTCATGTTTCCCAGGGCTGGTTCGATAGTAGTGTGAGTTTTGGGGAACCGGGGTATGAAGAACGGGAAACCTTGGAAAACGGACTCAAAACAGCTGGCTACAGCGGTTTTACAGCCATTGCTCTCAATCCCGGTAACAATCCTGTAACCGACAATAAAGGGGTGGTAAGTTATCTTTTAAAGAAATCTGAAGGGCAACCTGTCACCCTGTTGCCAATTGGTGCGCTTACCAGCAAGAGTGAAGGCAGGGATATGGCCGAACTTTATGACATGCAACAGGCCGGGGCTGTGGCTTTTGGAGATTTTAAACATTCTATTTCTAATCCAAACCTGCTGAAGCTGGCACTTCAATATTCCCAGAATTTTGACGGACTGGTCATGTCATTTCCACAGGAAGACCGGATCGCCCTTAACGGGCAGGTGAATGAGCATGAAAACAGTACGCTACTGGGGCTTAAAGGACTTCCCGCTCTTGCTGAAGAACTTCAGATCACCCGCGACCTCTACCTGCTGGAATATACCGGCGGAAAATTACATATCCCAACCATTTCTACTGCAAAATCTGTAGAGATCATTAGAGATGCAAAAGAACGGGGCCTGGATGTGACCTGTAGTGTGGCAATACATAATTTGTTCTTTACCGATGAAGTGCTCAGTGAATTTGACACCAATGCAAAAGTACTTCCTCCGCTGCGGACAAAGTCGGACGTTAAAGCCCTGATCTCAGGGATAAAAGACGGGACTATTGATATGGTTACTTCAGATCATATTCCAATGGATATTGAGCATAAAAAAGTGGAGTTCGATAATGCTTTTTTTGGCAGCTTAGGCTTGGAGTCGGCATTGGGAGCCTTACTTCAGCTGTTCACAGTAAAGACTGCGGTTAAGGTACTTACGTCAGGAAAAGTTAGGTTCAATCTAAGTGAGAATCCAATTGATGAAGGTTCTCCCGCAAACTTCAGTTTTTTCGATCCCGATGTGGAATACACTTTCGAAAAAAGGCATATTTACAGCTCGTCTCAAAACAGCTTATTTCTGGGAAAACAGCTTAAAGGAAAAGTCTACGGGATCCTTGTAGGTGAGGAATTCCTTAGTCCAGAATCGGAAGCTAAGCAATGATTTTTTTGTAATTTTATACACACAAACCTTGCATCATGGAAAGCGTAGCCAACCAGGGAAAAACAGCAGCAATTGTGGCATATTTAACCATCATTGGGACCATTATTGCTTATTTTATTAATAACGACACCAAAAATCCTTTTGCATCCTTTCATATTAGACAGGCACTGGGAGTTCATATCACATTTTACCTTTTAGGGATCATCGTTTCCTGGTTTGACACCTGGCTCGTTTCGGCACCCTTCTACTTATTTATTATCGTTCTTTGGGGTTATGGTATAATTGCTGCAATACAGGGTGAAAGAAACGAAGTCCCGATTTTGGGAAGACAATTTCAAAACTGGTTTAGCACAATAAATTAATGGACACAGATACCTTCACTCTTCACCACCTTGTTAGAAAACCCAAAAAACCTGTAGAGAAAGCACCTTTGCTTATCATGCTGCACGGTTATGGCAGTAATGAAGAAGATCTTTTTTCTTTTGCTGAAGAGCTGCCCGATGAATTATTCATCATTTCTGTTAGGGCGCCATATCCTATGCAACCTTATGGCAATGCGTGGTATGCCATTCACTGGCAGGGCAGTAGCGATGGCAAGTTTAGTGATGACAATCAGGCGGTGATCTCGAGAGAAAAGATCGTTCAGTTTTTGGAGGAGGTTGAGGAAAAGTATCCTGTGGATCCCAATAATGTTACCCTCGTAGGCTTTAGCCAGGGCTGCATCCTTAGTTTTGCAGTTGCCCTCTCCTACCCCGAAAAAATAAAGAATGTCATTGGCCTGAGTGGATACATCAATAAAAACATCATCAAAGAAGGTTTCCAAAAAAGGGATTTTTCAAACCTCTCTGTTTATAGCTCTCACGGGACGGCCGACCAGGTGATCCCGGTGGCCTGGGCACGAATGACCAAGCCTTTCCTGGATTCCTTAAATATAGAAAACCAGTATTCAGAATTTCCTGTAGGTCACGGAGTGGCTCCGCAGAACTTCCGGGAATTGAACCAGTGGTTGATAGAACATCTTTAGTTGCGCGGATAAAGCACCGCTTTTTCGGTGGTGATTTCC
The DNA here is from genome assembly GCF_035607535.1 of Salinimicrobium aquimaris. Classification (NCBI taxonomy): domain Bacteria; kingdom Pseudomonadati; phylum Bacteroidota; class Flavobacteriia; order Flavobacteriales; family Flavobacteriaceae; genus Salinimicrobium; species Salinimicrobium aquimaris. The sequence goes on along the minus strand of NZ_JAYDZX010000001.1, from coordinate 215,717 downwards.
GGGCTTCCGGCTTCGTCCAGTTCAAAGCTTATTAAAAGTTCCCCCCAGTAAGTACCGTCTGTAAAACTGGCAATGGCCCATTTGTGGTTAAGTAATTTAACCTTATTGACCCGGAAAGGACCGTTCATCCCTTCGTAAGGTACAAGGTCATTATCAACATCGGCTTTATTCCGGCTTATTAGCTCCTCCTCTACTCTTGCCGCCACTTGTATGGGATCAAAACCTCTGTTCTCAAGGTAAGTGAGAGCTTCTTCATTTGATATAAGAGTAAAGGTTTCTTCCGGAGTATTTCTTGCAGCAGCAGCTTCGGCATCAACCTCCAGATCATTTACTTTCTCCTTTAAAGTTTCCAGTTCCTGTTCTTGTGACTGGATCTTTTTGTTGCCATTCACGTAGAAAAAAACAGCTAATAAGGCTGTAAAAACAAATAGGTACAGTAATATGCTCTTGCGCATTAGATCTCGATTTGAAGGTTATCATAAGCCAGGAAAACATTGGATGGCAACTCGGCCTCCACTTCCTCATGGAATCCCAGCAAATGACTTATATGGGTTAAATATGCTCTTTTTGGATTGATCTTTTGAATGAACTCCAGTGCCTCTTCCAGATTAAAATGAGAATGATGCGGCTCCTTACGAAGGGCATTGACGACCAGTACATCCACCCCTTTAAGCTTTGCAACCTCTTCCTCCTCCACCGTCTTGGCATCGGTCACATAGGCGAAATCTCGAATCCTGAAACCAAATACCTGCACCCGGTTGTGCATCACCTCCACAGGTACTACCTGCACACCTTTTACTTTAAAAGCTTTATTGGTAATGATATTCTCATGTACACTTGGCGCGCCGGGATATTTGTTTTCTGCAGAGAAGATATAATCAAATCGCTTTTGAAGGGATTTCATCACCCTCTCATGTGCATAAACAGGAATGTCGCCCTGCTTGAAAAAAAAGGGGCGAATATCATCCAGCCCTACTGTATGATCACTGTGTTCATGGGTTATTAGAATAGCATCGAGGCGGTCGATGGGATTGCTCAGCATTTGCTGCCGAAAGTCGGGCCCGCAATCTATGACGATATTGAGATCATCAACCTGTACCAGGACCGAAACCCGTAACCTTTTATCTTTAGGATCCTCACTTTTGCAGACCGGATGTTTACTACCAATAACCGGAATGCCCTGTGATGTTCCTGTACCTAAAAATGTTACTTTCAATGCTCTAAAATTTACCACAAAACTAAGTATTATTTTTTTGTTTAGCCCTCTATTTTAGTACCTTTGATGACAATATGAAGGGTTCTGAAACGAGGAACCAATTGTCGATAAAAAAATCTGCTATGCCAATAACCATAATGGGTGACCGGGAGTTTGAAAACGTCCCGTCAATTAAGAGTAAGGCTTTACGTATTAATCTTAATGAAAATATCTATGGAACTTTTTCTGAAATAGGTGCGGGACAGGAAACTGTTCGTAACTTTTTTAGAGCCGGTGGTGCCTCGGGTACCATTGCAAAAGCCATGAGCGCCTATGATAAGGACTTTAGTGACGCGATATATGGAATTGAAGACGACCGTAGATATGTAACGGAAGAGCGACTTAAAAAGATGCTCATGCATGAGACCAGTCTCATTGAGCAAAGGATCTCGCGTGAAAAACATCCCAATAAATTATTCTTTACCTATGCGAACACAGTTGCCACCATTGACTTTGCTAAAAAATACAAAGGTCACGGGTGGGTAGGTATTCGTTACCAGGTGCATCCCGAGGAAGATTATAACGAGATCATCCTTCATGTGCGTTTTCACGAGAACGATGCCCGTCTTCAGCAAAATACACTGGGAATCCTGGGGGTAAACCTTATTTACGGAGCCTATTATAAATATGATAATCCCAAGAAACTTCTAAGATACCTTTATGACCATATCGATAAGGACCAGATAGAGATCGACACGACCAACTTTTCGGGGCCGAGGTTTGAAAAGGTGGACAATCGCTTGATGAGCCTACAGCTTGTAAAGAATGGAATGACCGAAGCCGTGATGTTCGCACCAGATGGGAACAACGTACTTCCTGCAAAGATCCTTTACAAGAAGAACATTCTTGCTCTTCGTGGAAGCTTTAGGCCGGTTACCAAGGTGAATATGGATATGTACAAGCGTTCCCTGGAACTGTTCCTGAAAGAAAATCGTGTTTCTGAAGAAAATACGGAAGTCATATTTGAGATCACTCTTTCCAACCTGCGGGCAGAAGGGGAAATCGATGAGAGAGATTTTATGGACCGGGCCGAGCTCCTCTGCTCCCTGGGTCAAACCGTTATGATCTCTAACTTCCAGGAATATTACAGAGTGGTTGAATACTTCTCAAGGTACACCAAGGAACGTATGGGACTGGCTATGGGAGTTAATAACCTGGTCGACATCTTTGACGAAAAATATTACCGCCACCTTAGTGGAGGGATCCTGGAAGCTTTTGGTAAGTTATTCTTTAAAGACCTTAAGGTTTACCTGTATCCTCTTAAGGACCGGGAGACCGAAGAGATCACGACCAGCGATAACCTCAAGGTACATCCAAGGATGAAGGAGCTTTACAAGTTCTTTAAGTACAACGGAAAAGTTGTGGATATTACAGATTATGACCCCGAAATTCTGGATATCTACTCCAGGGAAGTACTCCAAATGATCGCCGAAGGAAAAGGGGGGTGGGAAGAAATGCTGCCTGAAAGGACAACAGCTATGATCAAAGAACACAACCTGTTTAGCCATCAAAAACAGAAAGCAGCACAAAGATTATAATTCTTAGGTTGAAAATTGATCCGTCTCGAATGTCACCACTCAGCAATGGGTGCCAAAAATGACATTTTAGGCGGATCTTTCTTTATACTCCCCAAAGATCTCCAAAAGTTTCTTTTTTCTGAAGGCAAAGATCTCCTCCAGCTTTTTCCTTACCACGGGTTTATGAACTGCCCGCCCAATCACTCCAAAAGGAAGTTTGTAATCCAGAATATCCTCCATCTCTACGCCACCTTCAATTTCCCTGAAGAAGTGTTTATGGTGCCACAGGCTATATGGGCCAAACCGCTGTTCGTCCACAAAATGAAAAGGTTCGTTGACATGAGTGATCTCCGTGACCCATTTGGTTTTAATTCCCGCGACAGGCTTTACGATATACTGGATGATCTGTCCTGCATACATTGGCCGGTCTCCGCCACCGGTGATATCAAATCCCATGTATTCGGGAGTGATGATCTTTAGATTCTTTGGGTCTGAAAAGAAGTTCCAGGCTTCTTCAATAGAAATGGGTAATTTCTGAACCGTTCGTAAGGAGTAAATTTTCATGTTGAATATTTTCTTCAAAGATAATATTTGTTTAAGTTACCAATAAATAATTTAAACATTATTTATTTTTAAGCGTCTCTTGCATTGGCTTTAAATTCTGAAAATTTTGTCAAAACCCTTATAAACACTCTTATAATTGCGTTAATCTCTACGGTACTGGTTTAGAAATATGCGAGTTTTGGGAAAAAGCAAAAAACACATGAACAGATTCATATTTCCCCTGATCTTTATCTTCTGTATTTCTATCACCACCCAATCTCAAAATTTCAGTCAGGATCAAGACATAGATCCTTCTCCCTATAAAACCAGCTGGGCAGTCGATGGTACTTACCTGGGAGTGAGCCTTGGTTTGAATGTTCTCGGATTTAAGCTGGTACAAGACAAGGAAGCACTAAGCCTGGAGAAGATGAATGATCTTTCTGAAGAGGATGTTCCGCGCATAGACAGGTTCATTGCCGGGAACTACAGTGAAAACGCCGACGATATTAGTTATTATCCGTTTTACGGCTCTTTCGCTGTTCCTGTGGTCATGATGCTCACAGATTCAAAGCTCAGGACTCATGCCGGGCAAATCTCCGTTTTATTCGTGGAAAGTATGGCTACCACAGGTGCTCTCTTTACTATTACTGCCGGCCTTGTTGACAGACCAAGACCTTTGGTTTACAACACCTCTGTACCCGAAGATCTGCGAAGAGAAGGTGGGGCTCAAAGGTCCTTTTTCGCAGGACATACTGCTGCAACTGCATCGGCTACCTTCTTTGCTGCGAAGATCTATAATGATTTTTATCCCGATTCTGCGTTGAAGCCGTACGTGTGGACAGCAGCCGCTGCAGTACCTGCATGGGTAGCTTACCTGAGATCCAAAGCCGGAAAGCACTTTTTGACAGATAATATAGTAGGATATGCTGTTGGTGCAGCAAGTGGAATACTGATCCCGGAGTTCCATAAAATCGAAGATTCCGATTTTAGAATGTCACCAACCATGGGAGTAGACATCCGCGGATATGAATATCAGGGCCTGTCCTTTCAGTACAGCTTTTAATTGAAACACTTCTTTTCTGCTGAATTTTTCTATTTTTAGGTTTTAATCAAATCCTAAACATGAGAAATATCTTCTTTGTGGCGATTTTATTCGCCTTTCTAACCCCTGAAGTTACAGCCCAGAAAAAAATTCCAATTCCCGTAGACACCACTGTAGTTACTGCCCACAGGGTCAACATCAATGGCCAGAGAGTAGATTACACTGCAACTACCGGGATGCAACCCGTTTGGAACGATGAAGGAGAAGCTATAGCCAGTCTCTTCTACACCTACTATAAACGGCAAGGCAATGTGGACCTGAAGAACCGTCCCCTGGTGATCTCCTTTAACGGCGGACCGGGATCGGCTTCGGTATGGATGCATATAGCATACACCGGACCCAAAGTGCTGGAAATCGATCCTGAAGGTTTTCCTATCCAGCCGTATGGCGTAAAGGAAAATCCTTATTCGATCCTGGATGTAGCAGATATTGTCTTTGTTAATCCCGTAAATACAGGATTCTCAAGGATCATTGAACCTAAAGGTGACAAGAAAAGAGATAGAGACCAGTTCTTTGGTGTAAATGCAGACGTGAGTTACTTGGCCAAATGGATCAACACCTTCGTTACCCGTTATGACCGGTGGCTATCACCAAAATATCTTATTGGAGAGAGTTATGGCACCACAAGAGTTTCAGGCCTTGCGCTGGAACTTCAGAATTCCCAATGGATGTACCTTAATGGAGTCATCCTCGTTTCCCCAACAGATATTGGTATAGATCGTGAAGGCCCTGTGGAAATCGCAAACCGACTCCCCTACTTCACCGCTGCTGCCTGGTATCATGACCTGCTTCCGCAGGAACTTCAGCAAAGAGATCTGGAAGAATTGCTTCCCGAAGTAGAGCAATACGCTATCAATGAACTACTACCGGCACTCGCACAGGGAGGCTTTCTTGAGCAGGAAAGAAAAGAGGATATAGCCGCTACCATGGCCAGATATTCAGGCATCTCAAAAGAAGAGATCCTGCAACACAATTTGGAGGTACCTTACAGGTATTTCTGGAAGGATCTGCTTAGAGATAAAAAAGGCTTAACAGTAGGGAGGCTTGATTCCCGGTATGTTGGTTTGGACCGCAAAGAAGCAGGAGATTCTCCCGACTACAATTCTGAACTTACTTCATGGCTGCATTCTTTTACTCCTGCGATCAACCACTATTTAAGAAATGATCTGAAGTTCAAGACAGATCTTACATATTACATGTTTGGACCTGTACACCCTTGGGATCGCAGTAGAGACAACACAGGGGAAAACCTAAGACAGGCGATGGCACAAAATCCAAACCTGGACGTTTTGATCCAAAGTGGATATTTTGATGGTGCCACGACCTATTTTGACGCAAAATATACCATGTGGCAACTCGACCCTAGTGGAAAAATGCGTGACAGATTAAGCTTTAAAGGTTATAGAAGTGGACATATGATGTACCTGAGGAATGAAGACCTTAAAAAGGCCAATGAAGACCTACGAGAGTTTATCCTTAACTCCTTGCCCAAACCGGGAGCACCTGCAACTTACTAGTAAAAAAGAGCAAAATGAAAAGCCATTCCCATCAGGAATGGCTTTTTTTTGGACAACCATCAGGATTTAGTGGCCTTAACAGATTCAAGAAGCTCCTCCAGTACCTTTTCAACACCAAATTCATCATTACTGCCAGCATGATGAGTTGCTACTGCTTTCACCTCATCATGTGCATTTTTCATAGCATAGCTGTAGCCCGAATGTTGAAATAATTCGATATCATTCAGGTAATCTCCAAAGGCCAGAGTTTCCTCCTCCTTTATATTCATTTGCTGCTGAAGAGCTTTTAAAGCATTTCCTTTCTGGGCCTCTTTGTCATTGAAATCGATCCAGATCTTTCCGGAAAGTTTTACCTGTAACCGTTTTCCGAAATGCTGAAGGTGTGGCAGGGAATTTTCTTCGGCGCCGGCAAGGTCACAGACGGTGAGCTTCAGGATCACATCATCTTCGACCTGTAAAAGGTCTTCAACAACCTTGTACTTCTCGTAATGGTTAAGAAAGGGTTCCATAAATTCAGGATCTGTCTTCTCAATATAAGCCTGTTTCCTTCCGCAGAGGATCAAATACTTGTTATCGAGTTTTCTCACTGCTTTTATTACTTCATGAACCACTTTCCTTTCCATGGGCACAATGTGAAGTTGCCTGCCCTTGTACATTACAATGGCGCCATTCTCGGCCAGGTAAATAAGCTCATCCTTGACAGCATCCATTCGTTCCATGAGACTGTAGTACTGCCGGCCACTGGCAACAGCAAATTTTATTTCCTGCTCCTGTAGCTCCTTGAATATCTTTAGGAATTGCGGACTCACTTCATGCCGGCTGTTGAGCAAAGTGCCATCCATATCACTCACGATGAGCTTTATCTTTGAATAATCCATTATCATATTTCTAGGGCTCCAAATTTAAAATTAAGACTTCGGAAGAATTAATTACACACGTTAATTTTTTGGGAAGATCACTTTTAAATACTCAACAAATGCCGCTGAAGATCTTAAACTCCTGAAGGAAGTGAGGGCTAGCAACTGTTTATCAATGCTTTAAGAAAAAATTTTTTCTTTTGGAAAATCTTTTTTGGTGATCTCGAAGTTGCATTCTATTTTTGCTTCTTCAAATCAATAGTGAATTGATTTATAAAGAAGCGTGGAGAGACAGGCTCAATGATACGCTAGCAACCTGACCGAGTCAAGGTGCTAACTCCTGATCCAATTTTGGAGAATATAAATTAAACGATGATGAAAAATTCCATACCGGCAGACGCTATTCTGCATTTCAACACTTCCTTATACTGTTCGGCGACTTCAAGATCTTTTTGTTGCTGTTGTTGCTAGGAGCTTTTTAAACCGACTTTGCTCTTTCAGTTTTCGGACTGAATCCCTGTAATTTATTTGGCCTCGTTGAAGCCTTTTTTCCTTGTATCTATTGATTATGTACCCAATCCTGTTCCCGTTTCTCGGAAAGGCATTTGCAAATTATTGCCTAACAGCAACTTTCAGGTTTTCTCTCAAGCAGGAAACCAGTTGGAGAGAGAAATTATCCAGTGGCAAAAGCTGGATGTTTGTCCATTGCTGTAGATGGATTTCACTCCCTTAAAAATTCAAAAAAACTGTAATAATAATTATATCATGAGTCTTAATAACAATAATCCTAACCCCATAGCAGTCTATTACGAGCACCCGGACTGGTTTCGTCCTTTATTCAATGAACTGGAAAAACGCGAAATCCGGGTGGAGAAACAGAATGCTGCAGAACATCTTTTCAGAATTGCTGAAAAGGATTTCTCCTACGATGTTCTATTTAACCGAATGAGTCCATCGGCTTACCTGCGCAATAATGCACAGGCAATCTTTTATACCTCCAGCCTACTGGAATCACTTGAAAAGAAAGGCATAAAGGTGATCAATGGATCAAAAGCATGGAAGTATGAAATTTCGAAAGCCCTTCAATTGAATCTGCTGGAATCTCTTGGTCTCCCCTACCCAAAGGCAGTGGTGATCAATCATCCTTCCCAGGCGGTTTCTGCAAGTGAAGGTCTTCGGTTTCCAATTGTGGTCAAAGCCAACATAGGTGGTAGTGGAGCGGGAATCGTTAAATTCAATAGCCGGGAAGAACTGCAGCAGGCAGTAGCAGAAAATAACATTGATCTGGGACTTGACGCTACGGCCCTGGTTCAGGAATTTATTCCGGCGCGGGGTGGATCCATTCACCGGGTTGAAACTCTTGGAGGCAAATACCTCTATGGAATAAAAGTATACACCTCGGGCGAAAGCTTCAACCTTTGCCCGGCAGATATCTGCCAAACTACGACAGGGCAAGAATTAACAAGGAATGCGTGTGCTCTTGATGCGCCAAAAAATGGATTAAAGGTAGAAGCCTTTACTCCGTCCCAAGAGATCATTGAGCAAATTGAGCAAATCATCCAGGCCACGGGCATAGAAGTGGGTGGTATAGAATACATCATAGACGACAGAGATGGGCAACTTTATTATTATGATGTGAATGCGCTATCCAATTTCGTGGCAGATGCAACCAACGTCATAGGATTTGATCCCCATGAAAAACTGGTTGACTATATAGAAAAAGTCGCTAACCTTAAAAAAGAAGAAGTACTATGAAATACGGATATTGGTTACCGGTATTTGGAGGATGGTTGAGAAATGTTCCTAATGAGAACATGTCTATTTCCTGGGAATACATAAAGAACCTGGCGCAAAAAAGTGAAGACTGGGGATATAGCCTCTCTCTTATTGCCGAATTGTATTTGAATGATATCAAAGGGGAAGAGGCCCCATCTTTGGATGCGTGGTCTACTGCAGCTGCACTTGCTGCGGTAACAAGGGAGCTGGAGATCATGGTGGCGGTGAGACCCACTTATCATAATCCGGCCCTGCTTGCAAAGGCTGTCGCGAATCTGGAACACATAAGTAACGACAGGATCTCGTTAAATGTCGTTGCCTCCTGGTGGAAAGCAGAAGCAGAAAAGTATGGGATAGATTTCGACCAGCACGATGACAGATATGCCCGCACGGGAGAGTGGATAGAAGTGGTTAGCAAACTCTGGAAGGAAGATCACGTGACTTTTAACGGAAATTACTACCAGGTCCAGGATAATGTATTGCAGCCAAAACCTGCAAAAAAGCCATTCCTTTATGCCGGGGGAGAATCTGAAGCCGCTAAAACCATGATAAGCCGGCAGTGCGACGGCTATGTTATGCACGGCGATTCCCCTGCAGAAATTGGAAAGAGAATTGAAGACATGAAGCGGCGCAGAGAAGCTCTTGGTCTTCCTCCCATGAAATTTGGGGTCGCTGCCTATGCAGTGGTTCGAGACTCCGAAAAGGATGTGAAGAAAGAAATCGGGAGAATCACGACTGTGGAGGCCTCCTCGGCCAGTTATAAGAATTACCAGCAATGGGTAGAGAACACTCAGCTTGAAAGTAAATTGTCCCTTCAGGATTATTCGGTCTCCAACCGCGGATTAAGAGCAGGACTGGCGGGAACTCCTACTCAGGTTCAGGACAGGATTGGAGAATTTGAGGATGTGGGAGTTGATTTCCTATTACTACAGGCGAGCCCGCAACTGGAGGAGATGGAAAGATTTTCAGATTCAATTATTTCTGCAACAAATTAAAAGTTTCCTTTGCTTTATACATGAAGGCTGTCCCACCCGGGCAGCCTTTTTTTTGGCTCAAGCTGACCAATATCATCCTTTTTAAGAGTAAGGCAAATTACCTTTATACCTCTAAATGATGATGTCATGAAAAAGATTATATACGCCACAGATTTTTCAGAAAATTCGGTTGCAGCACTTAAATCTGCTGCAGGTCTTGCAAGAACACTTGGAGATGATCTTTTAGCGCTTCACGTATACACTACCGGCACAAACGGACTTAAAAATGCTGATATCCTGAAGTACCATCAAAGAGAACTGCTGGATTTTTGTAAAAAACATCTGGGAGCAGAATATGATCCTCAATTGATCTCACCTGCAGCAATTTCGGGCACCGGGGTAGCCGAGGAAATCCTGAAATTTTCCAAAGATCTCAATGTGAGGATGGTGATCATGGGATCCTGTGGTGCAAGTAAACTTAAAGATCGCATCCTTGGGACCACCACGGGTGAAATGATAGGAAGATCCTCCATCCCGGTGTTGGCAGTTCCTCCTGGATTTGAGTATAAACAGCCTCAAAAAATCCTTTTTTCAAGCACCTATGATGATCAGGACGTAACTTTTCTGAAGGAATTAATCCCTCTGGCAAAAATGCTTCAGGCAGAAATTGAGATCTTTCATATAAGTCACAAACAGGAAATTGAAGCACTGGAAAATCTCGATAAGTTTAAGGAGAAAGTTCATGAACAAGTCGCTTTTGAAGATATCAACTATAGAACGCTTTATTCTTCCGAAGTTTTTGAGACTCTTAAGGAAGCAATCGAAAAAGAGCGACCCGATATCGTCTTGATGCCCGACAGGAAGAACAGCAACTTCCTGAAGAGAGGCCTCACCAGAGACATGATTAAAAAAATGCAATATTGTAGTCCTTCTCCTCTCCTCAGCTTCCCTGCAATGCCATAAGCCAAAAAGACTTCTCAAAAATGGCATTTTTGGATGCTAAGTTTTAGCCGACTTACTCTTAAGGATTACAAGTAGAAAACCGTTTCATTAGAAAAGAAGCGGTTTTCTATTTATACTAATCATAACTATAAGTCAAACAATAACAGAAGTTTAGATAAAGTTTAACCCCTCGTGGAAGTTAAACCTCCTAACTTAATAGTGGAAAAAGATTTATTAACCACTAATCTAAACATTATGTTTTACCACGTAAAAGAATTACAATTCAATGCGCGGGTATCTAAACCAGATCCTGCTTTTGCCACCTTACTTCTTGAACAATTTGGCGGCGCCAATGGAGAATTAAAAGCCGCTCTTCAGTATTTTACCCAGGCCTTTGCTGCCAAACAGGTACATCCAGACAAGTATGATCTCCTCATGGATATCGCAACTGAAGAATTCAGTCACCTCGAAATAGTGGGAGCCACCATTCAAATGCTGCTGAAGGGCATTCACGGAGATCTGAAAAATGCCGCCGAAGAATCTGAAATTATGGCCCTCCTCAAGGGAAAAGCTTCAAAGGAGGATTTTATTCATAACGCTATGGTGAATCCTCAATTCTTCAATCTTTCGGGAGGTGGACCTGCCCTGTCAGATAGTAATGGGAATCCATGGACCTCGGCCTATGTGACCGCCAATGGAGATCTCACTGTGGATCTAAGGTCTAATATCGCTGCTGAATCCAGGGCTAAGATCGTTTATGAATACCTGATGCAGCATACAGATGATCCTCATGTAAAGGACACACTGCGATTTCTAATGACCAGGGAGGTAGCTCACTTCCAGATGTTCCAGGCAGCACTGGAAACCATAGAGCCTAATTTCCCACCGGGAGTACTTCAAAGCGATCCGAAATACAGTAACAAATACTTCAATTTATCTAATGGGGAAGATGTGAAAGGACCATGGAATGAAGGTAAGAGTCCGGAGCTGGGCGAAACCTGGGAGTACATTTCCGATCCAATTGAGCACGTGAGAAAGACCAAAGGAATGACGGAAGGAGATGAAGACAAGAAACTTTCCCGGGATCCTCAGGAGGTGGAAAAGAAGAACAAGGAACTGAGTAAAAAGAAATTCGAAGAAATAAAGAAAGCCATGCCTAAAGGTGAGGCTCAATGGAGCAAATACTAGCCATTTCCATGGAGAAAATAAGAATTGAATATTTTACAGATCCACTTTGTTGCTGGAGCTGGGCCTTTGAGCCACAACTGCGAAAGCTGCGCTTTCTTTTAAAAGACCGTCTTGAGATCACCTATGTGATGGGCGGTCTTTTAAGAGACTGGAAATCTTTTAACGATCAAATGAATGATATCGCCCGACCGGCACAGGTGGGGCCTCTATGGATGCAGGCAAAGAACATGTCGGGCCAGCCAATTGAGGAGAACATCTGGATCTCAAATCCTGTAGATACGTCTTATCTGGCCTGCATGGCAGTTAAAGCCGCTGCTTTGCAATCTAAAGTTGCTGAGGAAGCCGTGCTCCGCAAACTCAGGGAAGCAGTAATGATCCACAAGAAGAATATAGGAGAAGTAGCAGTTGTTCTCGAAATAGCTTTGGAATTGGAAAAAGATGGAGTTCTCAAAAAAGGCAAATTCAAAGATGATCTGCTTTCAGATGAAGTGAGTCAGCTCTTCAGAAAAGATCTTGATAGAACGAAAGCTTCCGGGATTACCCGCTTCCCCAGTCTTTTGATCACATATCATGACAAGACATATCAAATCACGGGTTACAGACCTTTTCATGAGCTGAAAAAAACTTTTCTTTTATTGGATCCGGAGCTTGAACTTGATCAAATCATAAATAAAGAGGTATATATCAAAAGCTGGGTAAATCTTACTGACAGAGAAGTCACTGAAGTCACTGAAAACTCCAAAGAACTGTGCCCATAAAAAAACTGCCGGAGGCGAGATCCTTCGGCAGTTTTAATTAAATGTCACATTTGGATTATTTGTTTTTCAATCGTTTAACTTCAGACATGTCCATTATCGTTTCATCGGGACTGGTTAGATCTTCTTCCGGCAATCCAAAAGTCAATTTCTGCAGGTAACCATGTTCTTTTCCCTGTAGCATTTGCATTATTACTCCGGCATACATTTCCCGGGCCTCATCGACAGTTCTGGTTCCCTGGATGATATCGTGTGCAAGATTTAGAGCAAGAAGATTGGCTGCTTCTTTATCACAACGTGCTGCCATGGTACCTTTAGTTCTTTCAACAATGACACTGCCATCATAGGTAGCCAGATCAGAGAATTTTTCTACCGGTACATCATAGTTGATCACCTGCTCCAAAACATCCTTATGGGGCATAGGGAAGTTATGCTGAATTTCCTCCTTGTAAACTATGGTATGGGTAAAGGGCTCTGTATCCTTCCAGATGAGCATATCTTCTGTTTGTTGATGCGGCTCTCCATATTTGTCGGTCATTGCCTTAGCCGCTTTTTTAGCAGATTCGGGCCAGTGTTCTACATTGGCTTTGGTAAACTGGGCGCTTACGGAAAGGCTCGTACCAAGGAATAAAATCATTAGAGTACTCATAAATCTCTTTTTCATAACTATCTGTTTTTAATGTTATTACTTAAGATAAGACTTCTAATTATAAGAGCGTGAGCGAAAGCCGACAATTAAGATTTTATAACATTGGGCGTGAAAACCGGGTGTCTTTTTTTGAAGTAATTAAGATGCCGTCTGGTAGGTTTCTGATCCACAACTTTTGTTCTTGATCCAATTCCATTTTACAAATTTACGGAAACAAAAAACCCCTCTATTAGAGGGGTTTTTCGTGATCGCGAGAGGATTTGCTTTCATATTCGATGCACTCCTGCAAATACAAAACCTCGACTAACGCCGCGGTTATTTGTGTTCCATTTCAACCTTTGAAGCTTCGCTTCAGGTTTACGTGAAACAAAAAAAACCACGCCCTTTGGGACGTGGTTTTGTACTTGATGTGATCGCGAGAGGTTTCGAGTTTACTTGAAACAGCACCTAAATAGACAGAAATGTGTATTCCGATGATATTACACTAGTATTTTTACTTTTTTTCAGGTAACCAGACAGAATCGGAGAAAGGTTTGGTTGTATCTAATGTTGTATCAAATTTACTCGCTCATTTCAATGAAGGTCATAACCTTCTCGTGTGAAAGTACGTCATAAAATTTGAATGCCTCCCTACTCTGAACAATATTTTTAGTGGTTTTTTACACTGAACTTAGTTTTAGTGTAAAAAACTTCTTATATTTGATAATTAAGTATAGCACATACCATGTTTAACAACGAAGTAAAATCAATTTCAAATCTGATCAAAGCTTTTCCAGACGAACAGTCTTGTATAGATCACCTTGAAAATCTTCGTTGGAAGGGCAAGGTAAAAAGTCCTTTTGATGCTGATTCTAGGGTGTATAATTGCAAAGGAAACCGCTATAAGTGTAAAAATACTGGAAAGTACTTCAATGTTAAAACAAACACCATTTTTGACAACACTAAAATGCCACTTCAAAAATGGTTCTTAGCTATCTGGATTGTTACTTCTCATAAAAAAGATTTTTCTTCACTTCAGTTAGGTAGAGATTTAGACATTACTCAGAAGTCAGCTTGGTTCATGCTTCAGAGAATTAGAAACTGTTTTAGTTTAAATGATGAGAAGCAATCCGGTAATGGACTTGAATTGGACAACACTTTTATATAGTTGAGTTCATATTTGGATATCAGAAACGGTTCTAAAAGCGGAAGATTGAACCTTACTCTTGTTATAATTAAAGAAGATTAACCTATAAAACAATTAATAAATGGCTAGAAAGTTAAAAGCTACTCACGAAGGGAAGCTAAAAATAGGTGACGCCGAGTTAAATGTCGCTGTTTTAGAAGACGGGACAAGAGTAATTACTCAATCTGCTGTATTTAAAGCATTTGGAAGAACAAAAAGAGGTAGAGCGAAGGATGATGTAAGGGTGCTCAATAGACCAGCTTTTGTGGATGCCAAAAACCTCCAGCCATTTATTGATGAAGGTTTAGAAGAAGTGCTCGAAATGATAGAGTACAAGTCTAAAAGTGGGAACTTAACTGAAGGTTTTAACGCTGAAATTTTGCCCCGATTATGCAAGGTTTATTTAGATGCAAGGCAAAGCGGTTCATTGGTAAGGCAGCAATTACCATTAGCCAGAGCTAGTGAAATTTTACTTATTTCCTTATCTAAAGTCGGTATTACAGCACTTGTCGATGAGGCGACAGGTTATCAGTATGAGAGAGAAAGAGATGAACTCCAAAAGATACTCAAAAATTATATTTCCGCAGAATTATTGCCGTGGTCCAAAACCTTCCCGGATGAATTTTATAAGCAAATTTTTAGACTGAAGGGGTGGGATTATACTGCTAAAACTATTAACAAAAGACCAGGAGTTGTGGGGCACTGGACAAACAGTTTAATTTATAAACAGTTACCCCCTGGGGTCTTGGAAGAATTGAAAACAAAAACACCAAAAAGCGAGAGTGGTAATTACACAGCTCGTTTTTTCCAATCTTTAACTCCTGAAATTGGTAATCATCATTTACAAAATCAACTAGTATCGGTAATCACTTTAATGAAGATATCAAGGAACTGGGATGATTTTATGGATAAATTTAATCAGTTGTACGGTCAAACTTCGTTTGACTTTCCAGAGGATGACGATGAGCCCCTTTCGGGTTTTAATCAAAAACTAAAAAGAGGTCTAGAATATAACCCAAGAGATTGAGATAAAAACGCGACTAAATCCTTTTAAAAAAGCGGTTCCTTTGAACGGCTTTTTTTTTAAGGGTTACCACTTATAAATTTCGTACTTGAAAAAGTAATTTTTCTTCACAGTCCACAAATGGCTTCGATCACGTCCGGATTCGAACTTATATTTAGATATTCGCACAATTTTATTTTTTTTCTATAAAATTTATATTTAAACTGAAGAAGAACTTACTTTTTAATAATAAACCAGAAAAAGGTGCGGTTGTATCAAAAAAAATACTGTGTCAAATGTTGTATCACAAAAAAGGTAACTTTCTGATTATCATTAATTACCTTTAAAAAGGTGATCGCGAGAGGATTTGAATTCCATATACGATGCACTCCTGCAAATCCAAAACCCCGGCTCGCGCCGCGGTTATTTTTGTTCCACTTCAACCTTTGAAGCTTCACTTCAGGTTTTCGTGAAACAAAAAAACCACGCCCTTCGGGACGTGGTTTTGTACTTGATGTGATCGCGAGAGGATTCGAACCTCTGACCGTCTGCTTAGAAGGCAGATGCTCTATCCAACTGAGCTACGCGACCATTAAAGCGGTGCAAATATAATGAGGTTTTTAAAAAGGACAAGCAAAAAAAATAATTTATTGGATAGTTTCTGCTAAGTTTTACAACTTCAGAAGGTTAGCGAAAAAAGCTTTTTTTGAGAATTGAATCCTCACCTTTTTTGACCATTGAATAAAGCCTTTGAAGACAGAGATTGTCCTTACCTCATATCCAAAAGTACTATTAAATCTTTCCTAAACTTCAGCTAATTGCAGGGGTAGAATTCTTCAAAAACTCTTGAATCGGTTAAATTTACTAAAGAGCCTTTTTACAGGACTTTCAAGCCTTTTTTGCGGGTTTGAGGAATTCTAAAAAAGCATAAAAATTTTATGGAAGTAAGCACATCCAAAGAATCACAACCCCTTGGTGAAACCTCCATTGAAAAGATCATAGAAGAGCTTCAGGAAGAATGCGAAATTGAGAAACATCTACCCGGAGGTGGTTATCTGCATATGAGCGATGAACTTCCTTACCTGGTGGTCTACAGGAATCTTGATGGTGATGATGAAGATGCGATTGACAGGGCCACAGTACGCCTGATTCTAAGTGAGGCATCTTTCCTTATTATAGGTAACAGGGACTTTGAAGGTTACCAGCGACTAATGTTCTCTTTGAGTGAAGCTATGTCTTCCAAGTTCAAATCTTTTTTGATTATCGAAGTATTTGCAGGAGATCAAAAGAGCCGGAGTTTTAAGATCAAAGGTCCGGCAGAGAAATTATCTACTACAATAAAGGAATTTCAAAAGGAACTGGATAATTTAAATTCAGGCTATCACGCCCTGCATCTCGAACCTACAGAGGTTGAAGATACTGTGAAGCGCCAACCCGAAAGTGAGCCGCCACTTCTGGAATTAGCCCAGTTGAAGGATGCGGGATGTTTGCTTATAGGCGTTGAAGTACCTCCCGTTTATCGCAGCGAAGAGGGTGAGGACTACCCGGTCTTCTTCAGAAGCTTTAAAGATGATTTTGTTGTAGCACTTCACAAGACCATTTTCCAGTTCATTAGAATTCAGACTTCAAGCGGAGTAAAAAGCTACCGGGCCCTCGGTCAAAAGAACCTGCAGGAAAAGGTCATAGAGATCGACCGGCAGCTTTCTGAGATCGAGACCTCTTATCAATTCCTGTGGCTGGTTTCGCCGGCCAACATAAGACACATCAAAGATGCCTTTTTTGAGAGTAATTTTGAAAAGGTGCTCAACTATCATTACAGGCTTCTCCCTTTTGATCCAGATGTATTAAAGAGAAAGCTCTACAACCTGCCACTCGAGGATGTTGATGATCCTGCCCTCTCCTATATTTTCAGGCAAAAGCGGGAGGAACTGGACCTGCAGATAAGTATGCTGACAGACAGAGGTTCAGACAGTTTTTTCTATAACAGCATGATGCTGTTCGGAAAAATAAGCAATGACCTGCAAAGAGAGGCAGAAACGGTCCTTCGGGAGGTGAAGGAAAAAGAAGATCAGGACTTCGAAAGTATCATGAAAGCAGAGGATTTTAAAGCCCTGGCCAATCGGGAGTTTGATTATTTCAGAGAACAGGACAGGAATTTCTCCAGCAAGGTCCATGTGCGCGATGATGTGAATATCCTTATGGTTTCCCGCGGGGAACTCTATTTGCCCAGCGACTATAAACTTAATGCCAGCGAAACAAGGGCATTGATACAGCATGAGATTGGAACCCATATCCTTACCTATTACAACGGAAGACAACAGCCTCTGCGATTACTGTCTATAGGTTTAACAGATTATGATACACTGCAGGAAGGTCTTGCTGTACTATCGGAATACCTCGTAGGCGGACTTACAGCAAACCGTATGCGCACGCTTGCAGGAAGGGTTGTTGCAGCTTCTGCCAGGATGCACGGAGCAAATTTCCAGGAAATATTCCGGCTTCTTTACAAGGATTATGGCTTTACCCCGCAGAGGGCGTTTAATATTACCTCACGAATAATGCAGGGTGGAGGCTTTACAAAGGACATCTCGTACTTAAAAGGACTGGTACAACTCAAGGAACACTTACAGGAAGGAGGAGAATTGGCTCCCCTGCTTACCGGAAAGTTCTCCCTTGAGCACATGCCAATAATTAATGAATTACAGGAGCGACGGGTGCTCTCCCCTGTTAAGCTCAGCCCAAGATATTTGAATACAGAAGAGACAAAGAACAAACTAAATAAAATCAGGGAGGGAATTCCTCTTTCACAATTGATCACTACATGAAAATATGTTTTGTTGTTAACAGTGTAGCATCTGAAGGCGCAGGTACTACAGTTTACATGATGTACGAAGCCTGGAAGAGAAAGCACGAAGTTTTTCTTATGGGAGTTGGAGACTTCAGTTTTACACAAAATGAGGCGTTAAGCATCATAAGTACTTCCCTGCCGGCGAATTCAAAACCTGAAACTCCCGAAGAGTACCTTGAGATCCTTCAGGGGGAAAAGGCCAAAAAATTAAAAATAGTAGCAAAGGATCTGGATGTGCTGTTCATTAGGAACAATCCTACCGAAGAAAGCACCGGCCGGCACTGGGCAGAACAGGCCGGAGTCGCTTTTGGCCGAATGGTCCAAAAGGAAGGGGTACTTGTACTTAACGATGCTTTTGCCCTTTCAAATGCCTTTATTGATAAGTTATATTTTGAAGAACTACCGGCCAGCGTAAAGCCGGCTTCTCTTATCACCAGAGATAAGCAGGAAATCCTTGATTTTTTTGAAGCTCATAAAAAGAAAATGATCCTTAAACCTTTAGAAGGCTCGGGTGGCAGAGGGGTTTATCTTATTGATAAGAATGAAAAGAATCTCAACCAGATCATTGAAAATCTTTCTTCCCAGGGTTATATCATAGCTCAGCAATTTTTACCTGCCGCCAAGGAAGGTGATGTGCGTGTCCTACTTCTCAACGGAAAGATCCTTCAAAAAGGTGAAAAGTACGGTATCATTAAAAGAGTAAGCGGGGAAGGCGAATTCCGGAGTAATATATCTCAGGGAGCAACTCCGGAGACCAGTGAACTTACCGAAGGTATCCGGAAGATCGTCAAAATCGTGGGTCCAAAGCTTAAAAGAGACGGACATTTCTTTGTAGGACTTGATGTTGTAAAGGATAAACTAATTGAGATCAATGTTCTTAGTCCCGGAGGACTCGACGGTCTGGATAAAATTGGCGTAGATAACTTTTCTGATGTGATTATCGATGCCATAGAAAGAAAAATAGAATACAAAAAGCTTTACGGTTCTGGAATTTCCAACCGGGAGCTTGCTACCATGGAATAGCACAATCATTTGAAAAAATAGTATTAATTCGGGAGAGATCCCTTAAAGTAGAAATGAATGAAAATATGTTTTGTAGTCAATAATGTAGAAACCGAAACTTGTGGTACTACGGTTTTCCTCATGCAGGAAGCAAGAAAACGAAAGCACGACGTCTATGCCATGGGCGTAGGTGATTTTTTCTTTGAACAGGACAAGGAGCTTTGTATAGACTCCACCTATGTTCCTAAGAAGCTTGAGGCAAAAACTCCTGCGGAATATCTTGAGCTGCTGCAAAGTGATAAAGCCAGGAAAGAGAGGATCGTTGCCACAGACCTTGATGTACTGTTTATCCGGAACAATCCTACAGAAGAAGGATCCTCCCGGCAATGGGCAGAACAAGCCGGGGTAGCTTTTGGTCGTATGGTACAACAGGAAGGGGTTTTAGTCTTGAATGATGCCTATGCTCTGTCCAATGCATTTATTGACAAGTTATATTTCGAAGAACTTCCACCTAATATCAAGCCTTATTCTATTATCACCCGCAAAAAAGAGGATGTGCTTGAATTCTTTGAGAACCACAAGAAAAAAATGGTCCTTAAACCCCTGGAAGGTTCGGGAGGAAGAGATGTCTATCTCATCGACAAGAATGAAAAGAACCTTAACCAGATCATTGAAAACCTTACTGCCCAGGGATATATTATTGCCCAGGAATACTTGCCTGCAGCCAAGGAAGGCGATGTAAGGGTACTGCTCATGAATGGGCGGGTAATGGAAAAGGATGGTAACTACGGGATCATAAAAAGAGTTACAGGGGAAGGGGAATTCCGCAGTAACTTCAATCAGGGAGGAACCGGGGATAAGAGTCCGCTTACAGATGAAATGAAAAAGATCATCGAGATCACGGCTCCAAAGCTGATAAGAGACGGATTATTCTTTGTTGGTCTTGATATCGTGAAGGATAAGCTCATCGAGATCAATGTACTCAGCCCGGGAGGTCTGGATCACTTCGGAGAAATAGGACTGCCCGATTTTTCGGATGTTGTGATTGATGCAATAGAAAAGAAAGTGGAATACAAGAAGATGTACAAAGGCCAGATCTCAAACCAGGTACTGGCCACCATGGCCTAACTTCAGAAATTATTATGATGAAAGAGAATTCAAGAATTATAGGAGACTACTCCAGTGAAAAAAAAGGACCCTTACTCTTTGTAACTGCGGGAGTTCATGGAAATGAACCGAGCGGAGTAAAAGCTCTAAAAAAGGTCTTTGCAGAATTGGAAAAGACAAAGCCCGTGATCAATGGAAGGATCGTTGGGTTGATGGGAAATAAGGCCGCACTTGACAAAGGCAAAAGGTATATTGACGAAGATCTCAACCGTACCTGGACAGAGGATAATGTAAATAACAATGATCCCGAAACCCAGGAACAAAGGGAAATGCATGAGATCATCGAGATCCTGGAAAAGTATTCTAAGGAAGATTATACCAAACGCTATTTTCTTGACTGTCACACAACCTCGTCAGACAGTCTTCCATACATTTCGGTACAGGATGTAAACGACAATGACAGCTGGGCTCACAAATTTCCAACCTATATCGTAAGGGGATTTAGCGACATAGTCTATGGAGCCATTGATCATTACATGAGCCGCACAGGCCTCACCGGATTTGTTTTTGAAGCCGGGCAGCACACCAGCCACGCTTCTGTAGAAAATCATGAAGGCATGATCTGGCTGGCCCTTAAGCAGGCCAATGGACTGGATGTAGAGCAGGTTTCCTGCTATCCCGAGTGTGTGGAGCATTTCACAGAAAAGAACGCCCCTTCACAAAAAACCTTTGAGATCATCTACAGACATGAGATCAAAAAAGGTGATAATTTTAAGATGGAACCTGGATTTAAAAATTTCCAGAAGATCAAAAAAGGCCAGTTACTTGCGACAAGTAATGGCCGGGAAATTAGGAGTGAATGGGATGCATATATCTTTATGCCTCTCTACCAATCCCAGGGAAATGACGGTTTCTTTATTATAGAAGAACAATAGATATTCTGCTACAGGGGTGGTAGTTATCTTCTAACGACTCCTACCACCTCTCCTGTAGCACAATTAATTCTCAACAACTCCCTGTCTCCTACTCCATACATCCCGGCAGGAACAACATAATCCCCCATCCCTTCCGAAAAAGAAGTTTTCAGGATGATCTTTGTTCCGTTTCGGGGATCGGTCAAGGGACTTTTACATGCCTTACCGCTACTATCCACTCCTGCAGGAGCTTCAAAACGTGCAGGCACATCTACGGCTTCCCGTTCAATGGAGGTCATGGTGCGTGTGCCAGAGGTAGTGCCACAACCTAAAACCAAAAAAAGCGCTCCGGCTCCGATTGCAGAGATGATTTTACTTCTCATTACCAGGGGTTTAGTTAGATTAAATTAATCTTTTTTTCGACACCTGGATCTAAAATTTCCTGTTGTACGAAAAAATTATTAGCAAAAGATAAGTTATTGAAACTCCAGGCACACCGGAGTTTTGACCTCGTAAGGAGGAGCCTTTTGATCCAGATTTCCTGTGGCCTCATCAACCTTGAAAAGCACAATACTATTCGAATCCTGATTGGCAACGTACAACCAATCTCCCGATGGCGAGAGAACAAAATTCCTCGGAGTTTCTCCCTGCGTCGAAAAATGCCCTAACACCGACAGCATTCCGTTTTTATCTACTTTAAAAGCTGTTATGGAATTGTGACCTCTGTTGGAAACATATAAGAAATCTCCGGAAGGATGCAGATGTATATCTGCTGTGGAATTCTTTCCTGAAAATACTTCAGGAAGGGTTGAAATATACTGCTGAACTTTTAATCCACCATTTTCCAGGATTTCAAAAACGCTGACAGTACTGTTGAGCTCATTGACCGAATATGCTGTTTTTCCATTTCCGGCAATAGTAAAATGTCTGGGTCCGGAGCCACTTTCGAGAGCTTCAAAGACTTGATCATGGGGTGACAAAATTCCTTTTTCAGCATCAAAGTTGTAGATCCAGATTTTGTCATTGCCAAGATCAGCTATATACGCTTGCGAATTGTCGGGGGAAATTGTCACCGAATGCGCATGGGATTTTTCAGGATCTTCAAGATCGACCCGTTGCTGTTTCTTTAAAGAACCATTTTCATTTATAGCATAAACCATCACCACCCCACCCATATAATTTGAGACAAAGGCATATTTCCCGGTTTGATCCAGTGCTATATGGGCAGGCGCAAAACCTTCGGTACTAAGACGGGAGATCTTCTTTAATGAATCATTTTTCAGGATCTCAAAGGAATAGAAATATCCGCTTGGTGCATCGCCACTACCTAATTCACTCACGGCAAACAGAAATTTGCCATTTTTAGAAACCTTCACGAAAGAGGGATTAACAACCTGTGCAACGGTGTGCTGAGAAGGAATTTTACCAGTTTGAGGATCTACCTTCAGGGCAATTATACCATCGGCCTGGCCATCTACATGGCCTTCTTTCTTAGTATAAGTACCTACGATCATCGTCTTCATTTCCTCACTTTTTGAAAGGGCTGTTGATTTCTTATCTTCTGTTATCTCTGAATTTCTACAGGATTGTGCACTAAGCACACAAAACACAGCAATAACTATAAAAGACAAATGACGCATTGGTAGTTTTTCATAAAACTAGGAACTTTCCTTGGAAATATCAGGAAATAGCAATAATAAATAGACCAATAAGGTTAATGCTTATGCCAATCATCCTGTTCCGGAAATTCTTCTTTTCATTCAGGAAGAAAAAGGCATACAGAATGATAAAAACGGCACTCGACCTTTTTATGGTGATTACATAAGGCACGAGGATAAGTTGAAGGGCAAACATATGTGCCAGTACACTGGTAGTTCTAAAAAATCCCACCATAAATAGCGGCCCTTTGCGGTTCCTTATCTGTAGCAAAGGCTTTTTGGATTTCCAGATCAAAATTGGAATTAAATAAAGGAGAATAGTGAAGTCTTTTGTAAAAGCCCAGAAGACCGGGGAGGTCTCCTCTACTCCTATCTTGTCCAGGTTAGCCGTTATACTCCAAATAAATGCTACTCCAAACATATACCGTGCTCCCTGATTCTTACCCAGGGAAACAAAGGGTTCAAATATCTTTTTTGGGTCCTCACTGATATTGGAAATATAAGTACCTATAACAATGAGAACAATTCCTGTTAACCCCAGCGCATTAGGAAATTCTCCCACCATTATTGGAGATGTGATGAGCATAAACAGCGGCGTTAAGGTAATAAGCGGCAAAGTGACAGAGATCTCCGATCGCTTGATTGCTTTGAAATAGAGGAGGATAACCGTTAACTGCAATAGTGAACTCGCAAGCAAAGTCCAGAGAAAACGAGTGCTTAGCACCTCCATACCGGTGAAGTAAACGACGGGGATCAACAAAAGACTCTGCACCAGGTGCATCGCAAATGCAGCCGTGTATTCATCAACATGGTGAAGATTATGTTTACTGGTAATGTCTTTTAAAGCTTCAGAAACTGCGGTTCCAAAAGCCAGTAAAAATCCTAACATTTATTTCCCTATTTAGTCCGCAGGAAACGCCATTGTTCCCATTATCGCGTTGGCATTCTGCCCGGTGTGCATCCTGCTGAACTGGATCACTACCGGCACATTTGAGCGAATATAACAGCCGTAATTCCTGTCCAGCCTAACAGCTTCAGGATCGATAAGATCATTGATCCTTATCTTCCGGAGTCTTTGAGCCTTGATCTCCACTTCGAAAGTGCCCACAGGCTCTCGACCTTCATAGAAAATAAAGATCTCAATTTCTGCGGTCTCTCCGGAAGTGTTTAAGACAGCAATTTTGTCGTGACTGTTAAATTTAGGCTCCTCGCCGGTAGATTCAAAAGGAATCCTTCCGCCGGAAAAAGCCCAGTCGAGTTTTCCTATCTTTCTCATGATTAGGCTATAAAAAGTTCGTGCATGTAGGACGTCAAAAATGTCTCTTCGGGATCAAATTTTTGGCGGGTCTGCTGAAATTTATTCCAATGCGTATACATCTCCTTTAGTTGCGCCGCCTTTAGCGTATGCTTCTTTCCCCAGTGCGGCCTGCCTTCATACTTCAGAAAAATGGGCTCGATCGCCTTGAAATAATTCCAGAACCTGAGCCCGGCGTTGTGATGCAGGGAAATCGTCACCGATTCCCTTTCACTCATAGGACTTATTAAAGCATCATCTTTCCTGATCGTACGAATCAATAATCTCCACGCCACGTCCCTCCTGAAATTTTCCTTTACCTGCTGCCGCACTTCAAGAAAGCAATCTATAGCTTTTTCCTGAGGCAACACATATTCCATTTCGTCAAATTTGATATGCCGCGACCGCGGAAGGATCTCATGACTTGGCCCTTCCCTTTCCAGTTCAAGGGAGCCATAGCCAATTTCGGGCATCTTTTCCTTTTCTTTGTTCATGATCCTAATCTTGCACAGGTCGGTACGGGGATACCAGTAGAAATCGAAATTCCGGTTCTTTTCTAGATCCTCCAGGTGATCCATGCAGTTTTTAAAAGAGACACAATACTCCCTTCTAAACAACTGGTAAACCGGTTCCAGCTGAAGCTTCATTTTGAGAAAAATTCCGCAGCTACCCATAGAAACCTGCAGGGCCTGCATAGTGTCTTCATCTGTACTGCGATCGAATTCCACGATCTCACCTGTACCTGTCACCATCCTCACTCCATATAACATAGCCGAAAGATTGGGCAGCTCCACCCCTGTTCCGTGGGTCCCCGTGCCAATGGCTCCGGCGAGAGTTTGCACATCAACATCTCCGGTGTTGTGCATGGCAAGGCCATAGCGAAAAAGGTCTTTTCCGGCCTCTTTTACCGTCATGCCTGTAGGCACAATGGCACGATGATGTTGAAGGTCGGGAGCCTCAACTCCGCGAAAGTGCTTCATCGAAAGTAGGTAATCATCTGTTCTTATTAAGGGAGAAGAGGAATGACCCGCACCCACTACTCTTAGTTTTTTACCTTCAAAAGTTGCTTTTTTGACCAGCTCACAGACCTGCTCCTCACTCTCGGGGGTGCAAATTTTTCCGGGAGTAAAGGTCATGCTCCCGCTCCAGTTGCTGAAGATCTCCATTTATTCCGAATAAGCTATGGTGGTTAAAATAGCATTTTCGGCCTGCCTTGAATCCAGTCTTGTATGCTGTACTACTACAGGTACAGAAGATTCAATGACACAGGCATAATCTGTTCCCAAAGGAACGGGCTCGGGATCCTTAAGGTCATTGAACCTTAAGTGTTTGGTGCGCTGAGCCTCTACTGTTACTTTATATGGACCAACCGGATCTTTATCTGAAAAAAAGATAGTTAGCTCCACCTCTGCATTTTGATTTGAGGTATTAAGGATGCATGCCGTTTCGTGGCTTGTAAATTCGGGTTCTTTTCCCGTACCGTACTCGGGAATGTAACCTTCGGCAATTACCCAGGTCTTCTTTCCTAATGTTCTCATGTTATTTCAGTTTTATCAATAACCCTTGATTTGCGGCTACTGTCCTTTTGTTCTTTAGCTCCTGCCCATCCATTGTCCCATTACTGGATAGCTCAACAGTTCCTTCCCACTCCATTTCCGGATCAAAGTATTCTTCGGAATTGCCCAGATTTAGCACGATAAGGAAGCTGGTTTCCTCAAATGTTCTGAGGTATGCCAGGAGATCTCCTTCCGACGATACCGGGGTGTAGTTGCCGACATGTAAAGCCGGTTCTTTAGCTCGTATAGACAATAATCTTCGGTGAAGGTCGAGCATTGATCCTTTTTCATTCCATTGCTGCTCTACATTGAGATCTCTATAGTTATCCATGAGTGGAAGCCAGGGCTCTCCTTCAGTGAAACCCGCATTTTTGTTGGCATTCCACTGCATAGGAGTACGTTCGGGATCACGGCTACGGCCCACTCCCGGCTCATTGAGAGCCTGTGGATCCTTTATTTTATCTGGCGGAATATCTACATCTTCCATTCCCAGCTCATCTCCGTAATAAACAGTAGGAGTACCACGTAGGGTCAAAAGCAGCATGGCTGCATTCCTTGCCTGCTCCTTTCCTACCCTGCTGGCAATGCGGGAATTGTCGTGGTTACCAAGCACCCAGTTTGGCCATCCAAACTCGGGTAAAGCACCTTCATATTCACTTATAGCCGCTTTTATTCTCGGCGCATTCCAAGGCAATTGTAACAGCTGAAAATTAAAAGGTAAATGAGCCCCTCTGTTATCTTCGCCGTAATAACGAACGAGCTTACTTATAGGCAGGTAGATCTCTCCTATAAGCAATCTCTCATCATAATCATCAATGACCCTGCGCATCTTTTGTACGATATCATGTACCTCATCCTGATCTGTGGAATAAGCCGGGATCAATTTACTGTAGGAGTTCATTTCTTCATGATAATCGGGGTTTGGCGGATCGTTCCTTAGCTGTTCATCTTTGATCATGTGCCACATCACATCAACTCTAAACCCATCTACTCCTTTTTCAAGCCAGAACCTCATCACCTCAAACATTGCATCCTGTACCTCCGGATTTCTCCAGTTGAGATCCGGCTGTTCTTTTAAGAAGGCGTGATAATAATACTGTCCGGTTTTCTCATCGAACTCCCAACCCGAACCTCCAAAAACACTCAGCCAGTTATTTGGTGGGGCACCATTGGGACCCGGATCTTTCCATATGTACCAGTCCCTTTTCGGATTGTCTTTTGAGCTTTTGGATTCCAGGAACCAGGGATGTTGATCTGAAGAGTGATTAGGCACCAGATCAAGAATAAGTTTCATTCCCCTTTGATGAACTTCTTTAAGCAACTCATCAAAGTCCTTCATATCTCCAAACATTGGGTGAATGCCGGTATAATCACTAACATCATAACCAAAGTCGGCCATGGGGGAAGGATAGATCGGTGAGATCCACACCGCATCTATGCCCAGGTCTTTTATATAATCCAGTTTTTCAATTACCCCACGAAGATCCCCTATGCCGTCTCCATCGCTATCCTTGTAAGACCGTGGATAGATCTGGTATACTACTCCTTTGTGCCACCACAGGTAATCTTTGTACATCATAGGAAATTATGTTTTTTGTGCATCCATCTATACCCGTAAGGAGTTAACCTTACTTTAGGCTTTTCAGGATCAAATTTTTCGTACCTAATATTTCCGAATACGTCTACGAGGTCTTTTAGATCTTCTTCTTTCATTTCAAGTTCGACGGTGATCTCCTTGCCGGAAAAGTTGTGAAAAGCCACGCCCATTCCTTTTGCAGATTTTGTGAAGTGACCCAGCACATGAGGATTTCCGGTGTCAATGATCTGATTTCGGCCCCAACCATATTCAGGGAATTCCTTGCGATAGTCTATAGCTTTAGAGATCCAGGTAAGAAATGAATCGGGATCTCTAAGTTGATCGCTTACGTTGACTTTTTCGTAACCATAATCCCCTCCGGAAATTACATTTCTGATAAGCTTATCCTGCGGCGCAGTTGAAAATCCGCCATTCTTGTCGTTCGCCCATTGCATTACGGTGCGAACGCTAGAGCGGCCTTCCATGCTAAGGTCTTCTCCCATGCCTATTTCTTCTCCGTATCTTAGCACGGGAGTCCCCGGCAAAGTAAACAGAAGGCTGTGGGCCAGTTCCATTTTTCTGCGATCGTTCCCTAGAATGGAAGCAAGCCTCCTTCTAATTCCGCGGCCAAAAATGCGCATGTTCTCTTCAGGCGCAAAAGCTTTGAATACCTCTTCCCTTTCATTTCTGCTCAATTTGTCCAGGTTGAGCTCGTCGTGATTGCGGAGAAAAGTAGCCAGTTGTTCCTTTTCGGTAATTTCTTCGGGCATTCTTTGGAGTGCCCGGGCTAAAGGAGTCGCCTCCTCTCTCGCAAAAGCCAGGTACATGAAATTATTGACATAGAAATTGAAGAGCATATGCATCTGGTCTTCATTTCCAAGGAACTTGTTGTATTGATTGGGATCGAGATCAACTTCAGCAAGAAGAATGGCATCCGGTTTTTGTGTCTCTACAAATTCCCTGAAGTTCCGGAAGATCTGGTGAGGATCGCCATCAAAATCCATTCTCCCTCTTTCCTTGAACATATGGGGCGCCGCATCAATTCTGAATCCTGAAACCCCCAGTTTTAACCAGAAATGCATGATCCTGAAAATTTCTTCCTGCACCTGAGGATTAGAAATATTGAGATCGGGTTGATGCGCGTAAAAAGAATGGAAATAGTAAGCTTTGGCAGTACGATCATATTTCCAGCTGGAGCTGTCTTCTCCATCCTCTGCCATCATATTCTTTTCGGCATCTTTAGGTTTTTCATCTACCCAGATGTAGTAATCCCTGTATTTAGAGTCCTTACTTTTTCTTGATTCCTGAAACCAGAAATGTTCTGTGGAAGTATGGTTCACGGCCAGGTCAATAATTACCCGGATTCCCTCTTCCTGAGCAGCATCTATCAATTGTGCAAAATGACCAAGGTCTCCCAGTCGAGGGTCGATCTTGTAGTAATCTTTGACGTCATAACCATTGTCCCGGTTGGGGGTTTCGAAAATAGGCAGGAGCCAGAGGCAGGTTACGCCCAAACTTGAAAGATATGGAAGTGCATTCTTCAATCCTTTAAAATCACCTGTGCCGTCCCCGTTCGAATCCCTGAAAGTCTCCACGTCGAGAGAATAGATGATCGCGTTTTTATACCAGTACTTGTTCATAAGTGTTAATTAGCTCTGCTTAAGATTTGGAAGTACTTCTTTTCCAAAAAAGTCTATAAAACTTTCCTGTTGCTTGTTCACGTTATGTATGATGATCTTTTCAAATCCCAGGGCTTCAAATTCCCTGATCTTTTTGATAAAGGTATCTGCGTCACTTCCAATGATCACATGTTTTTGAAGGTCTTCTTTTCTTGTATTCATTCCCAGGGCATCAAACTTTTCGGGACTGTCTATGTCGGCGATCAACTTACTTGGGAATATGTTGTTCTTCCATTGTTCCCAGGCTTGTTCCAAAGCTGCTTCGGGGGTTCTGGCATAGGATACCTGAACCTTAAGGGCCATAGGTTTGTTTGCCCCATCTGCTCCTCTAAAGGCTTCCACCATTTTTTTAAGGTCATCTAAAGGCTTTGAGATAGTGATCATTCCATCGGCCCAGGAAGACAGCCAGGCCGCAGTTTTTGGAGTAATGGCAGCACCAAAGACAGTGGGAATATGAGTGGGCTTGGTAAACAATTTAGCCCGTTCTACGGTGAACGTGCCTTTGTGGTTGAGATAATCTTCTTCCTGCCATAGTCGCCGCATCACTTCTACAGATTCCTGCAGCCTGGTATTCCTGTCCCTTTTTGCGGGCCATTTTTCACCGGTAATGTTCTCATTCAACAACTGTCCACTACCCGAACACAGAAAAAATCTTTTTGGGAACATTTGATCCAGGGTAGCTACAGCCTGCGCGATGATAGCCGGATGATATCTTTGACCGGGAGCGTTGACAATCCCGTATTCCAGGCTCGTGGCCTGCATAGCAGCACCAAGCCAGCTCCAGGCAAAGCCGCTCTCTCCCTGTTTATCACTCCAGGGATGAAAATGATCTGACGATAAGACGGCCTCAAATCCTGCATCTTCAGCTCTTTGTACCAGCTCTAAAAGGTGTCGCGGAGTAAATTGTTCATGGGAAGCGTGAAAGCCTATTTTCATAGATGCCGATTTAAATTTGAAGAATTAATGCTTTCTTCTAAAATTATAAAGCTTCGCAGGATAATCAGGATATTTGTTATTAAAAAAAAGATAAATTGTTGATTTACATTAACATCATCTAAAGAAACATGACCGGTATCATAGGTTTAACCGAAAGGTATTTTTAGCTTTGCCGCCAAGCCAAAGATCATGACAAAACCTCTAAAAAGACATAAAGCACTTCAACCTTTAAGCAGGGAGCATCACCAAGGCCTTCTTCTTTGCTGGAAGATAAGGGAGGGGCTTAAAAAAGGCGTTGAACACGAAAGGATAAAATCTTATACCGATTTCTTTTTTTCTTCCCAGCTAAGGCCCCACTTCAATTTTGAGGAGAAAGAAATATTTCCGCTTTTAGGAAATGAGCATCCGTTAACCTTAAGAGCATTAAAAGAGCATCACCGACTGGAATCTCTTTTTCAAGGGGAAGCTAGTGAAGAAAATTTCAGCTCAATCGAAAAAGAGCTTAACCGCCATATAAGATTTGAGGAAAGAGAACTGTTTTCTGAACTTCAGGAGACAACTTCAG
The DNA here is from genome assembly GCF_035607535.1 of Salinimicrobium aquimaris. NCBI lineage: Bacteria > Pseudomonadati > Bacteroidota > Flavobacteriia > Flavobacteriales > Flavobacteriaceae > Salinimicrobium > Salinimicrobium aquimaris. The sequence continues at coordinate 185,339 of NZ_JAYDZX010000001.1, read as the reverse complement.
AAGAAAAGCTTCAACAGATCTCCCACAAGGAAGAAGAAGTCATCACCCCTAACCCCGATGATTGGGATGATAAATTCTGGCTCAGGAATTAAAGCCAGCGCTTTCGCCTAAAGTAGATCAGCATTCCAACAATAAGGACCGACATAATTACCAGAAGTATAGGATAGCTGAATTTAAAATGAAGCTCGGGCATGTACTCGAAGTTCATCCCGTAGATCCCGGCAAGGAAAGTCAGCGGAATAAAAATGGAAGCCATAATGGTTAGTACTTTCATGACCTCATTCATCTTATTGCTAATACTGGTCATGTACATATCCATGAGCCCCCAGGTCATCTCCCTGTAGATCTCGATATTTTCTGAAACCTGAAGCATGTGATCGTACAGGTCTTTCAGGTAATTGATGGTTTGCTCCTGTATGAGCTCGTGGTCCATCTTTTCAAGCCTGCTCACTACTTCCCGCAAAGGATTCACCGCTCTTCTAATTCTTAACATTGTTCGCTTCAGCTCCTGGATCTCCAGGGTGATATCATCATTGGGTTGAGGGTCAAAAACCCGTTCTTCCATGGCTTCTATCTTGTCGCTCATCTCCTCAACCACCACGAAATAATTGTCTACTATGGCGTCCAAAAGGGCAAAAACAAGGTAGTCTGCTCCCCTGCTTCTTATACGACCCTTTGCTTTGGAAAGCCGCTCCCTTACGCCGTCAAAGACATCACCCCCCGCTTCCTGGAATGTTATTACGTAATTCTTTCCCAGCACCATACTTATATGCTCATTTTCAAGCCTGCCATCCTCCCGGTAATAAAGCATTTTTGCTACTATAAAAAAGTAATCGCTGTATTCATCGATCTTGGGTCGCTGATTTGTGTTTACTATATCTTCAATGATAAGCGGGTGCAGATCGTAATATTTTCCAATCTTCTCAATCTCGGCTGTATTGCTCAACCCGTCAATATTGATCCAGGTGGTGCGATCTTCTTCCTCGAATTTAAAAGCGTCTTCAGGAGTCTTGGAGACGAACCTTTCAAAAGCTTCGGCGTTATAATCAATAACTTCAAGGACAGTTTCCACTTGTTCCTTGCGTCCCACATAGGTCACAGTCCCGGGGGCCTGGTGTAATGCCTTTGTCGATTTTGGCCTTTTTAAAAGGTAACGGGTTCTCTTGACCATGGAAAAAGTTTTTCTAAAAGTAAGAATTTTCCTTTAGCTGAAGTCGCCTCTCTAAAATGGGTTTTTAACAGGTTATTCTTATTGAGCTTTGGGTACGATTAGTTTTCTTTGTAACATGGTACAGGAGGAGCAATTACTGGGGACGTTAAAAGAATATTTTGGGTATGACAGCTTTAGACCGCTGCAAAGGCAGATCATTTCCTCTGTTTTTGAAGGGAATGACAATCTGGTGATCATGCCCACGGGCGGTGGGAAATCATTGTGTTTTCAGCTGCCTGCCCTCCTGCTTCCGGGTATCACCATCGTGATCTCTCCGCTTATCGCCTTGATGAAAGACCAGGTCGATGGTTTAAGGGCCAATGGTATTTCGGCCGCTTTCCTGAATAGTAGTCAGCAGGAAAAGGAACAGCAGGAGATCTTCGGAAAGATCAAAAACAATGAGATCAAATTGCTGTATGTTGCTCCCGAAAGCCTTCAGTATATAGATGCTGTTTTTTTCGCAGGCAATATCAGTCTCATTGCTATTGATGAAGCTCACTGTATTTCCAGTTGGGGCCATGACTTCAGGCCTGCCTATACGCAGCTGGGCTACCTTAAGAACCGGCATCCGGAAACTCCGATGATCGCACTTACCGCCACTGCCGATAAGGCGACCCAGAAGGACATCTGTGACCAGCTCAATATTCCCGCTGCGCAAAGGCATATCTCCTCTTTTGACCGCAAGAATCTGAGCCTGGATGTGCGCCCAGGAAATAAAAAATTTGAGCAGATTCTGGCATTTTTAAAAGGAAGAAAAGGTGAAAGCGGAATTATCTACTGCCTTAGCCGTAAAAATACCGAGGAACTGGCTGCCAAGCTTAAAGCAAAGGGATTTAATGCTGAAGCCTATCACGCCGGACTCTCCCATAGCGATCGCATTGAGATCCAGGAACAGTTCATCAATGATCGCAACGAGATCATCTGTGCCACCATTGCATTTGGAATGGGGATCGATAAATCCAACGTGCGCTGGGTCATCCATTACAATATGCCCAAGAACCTGGAAGGATACTATCAGGAGATAGGACGGGCGGGTCGTGACGGGCTTCCCTCTTCCACCCTTTTGTTTCACAGTTATGCCGATGTAGTGCAGCTCCAGAAGTTTGCTGAAGGCTCCGGAAATGCCGATGTGCAATTGGCGAAGCTGGAACGCATGAAACAATATGCTGAAGCCCTTAGTTGCCGCCGAAGGATCCTGCTAAGCTACTTTGGGGAACTGGTCCTGCAGGACTGCGGAAATTGCGATGTATGCAAAAATCCACCTGAGTTCTTTGACGGCACTATCCTGGCACAAAAAGCTCTTTCTACAATTTACCGTCTCAAAGAGCAAGAGCCAATTTCCATGGTCATTGATGTGTTGAGAGGAGCCCAAAACGCACAGGTACTGGAAAAAGGATATCAAAGGCTGTCTACCTATGGAATTGCTCAGGATGTATCCTGGAGGGACTGGCAGCAGTATTTGATCCAGTTGATCAATCAGGGATACATTGAGATTGCCTTTCACGATCAAAACAAGCTGTTGCTTACCAGCCTTGCCAAAAATGTGCTTTTTGAAAAAGAAAAGGTCTCACTGGCCCATGTTACCCAGAGCGATCTTAAAAAGGAAACCGGCGCTTCTGAAAAAGCTTCAGAAAACACCCTTTTTGAGAGGTTAAGAAAACTAAGGCTTGAGCTTTCGAGGGACGAAGACATACCTGCATACCTCATTTTTAATGATGCCACCCTAAAGGAAATGGAAAAAGAACGTCCCATGACCGATGAGGAGTTTATGATGGTCAATGGTGTGGGGCGTCAAAAAATGCAAAAATACGGTTACCGTTTTATAAAGGAAATCATTGCACACAGTAAGGAAAAACGGGAGAAGAAATCCAGAAAAAAAGGAAACACCTATAAAGAAACTTTCAGGTTGTATAAAGAAGGTATGAGCATTGAGGAAATAGCCACAGAAAGACAACTCGCTGCTACTACTATCTTTTCACACCTGGCAAAGCTTTATGATTCGGGTGAAGATGTCGACTTGAAAAAATTCATAACTCCAGAGGATTTGGCTGCACTCAAAAAAGCCAGGAAGGTACTGGACTACCCCGATACTTTAAAACCTTATTTTGAACATTTCCAGGAAGCCATGGATTACCCTACCATTCGTGTAGGATTGACGATTCTCGAAAAAGAAGGATAAGGTGTCGGTAGTGAGCAGTGATCAGTGATCAGTGATCAGTGGTCAGTGGTCAGTGGTCAGTGGTCAGTGGTTGGTGGTCAGTGGTTGGTGGTCGGTGGTCAGTGGACAGAGAATTCCATAGTTAGAATTAAATTTTATCTAAAGCCTGCAATTTGGAGCTTGAAATTTGTTGCCTAAGATTTGGAATTGGAATTTGGTGCTTGGTTTTTGGTTTTTGGTTTTTGGTGCTTGGTGCTTATTACTTGGAATTTGGCGCTTGGAATTTGGTTTGTAGATTTTGGTGCTTGGTGCTTGGTACTTAAAATCTGGAATTTGGAATTTAAAATTTGGTGCTTCAAATTTCCCACCTAATGTTCTTTTCATTTATTTAAAATCCACTTTGTTCAGGATCAATCCGCTGCCGGGAGCGATGAAGGTAGCAGGGGAAGTAACCTTTTTGTCAAGACTCGCCTTCAACTCTTCCAAAGTTTTCTCTCCATTTCCTAAAAGCACAAGGCTGCCCATCATTAATCTTATCTGGTTCCTTAAAAAACCAGCTCCCACGACCCGGAGGATATAAGATCTTTCGGGAAAGAAGCTCGCGGTGATCTCTTTATTCAGGATAATCTCGCATTTCTCTATCTCTCTATCCAGGACAGTGTGTTCTGTAGGCTTGGTGCAGTAGTTGTGAAAAGAGTGCTTTCCTTCAAACAGCTTTGCTCCCTCTTTCATTAGATCTATGTCCAGCTTTTCATGAAAAGTAGCCATTAAGGGAGCGGCAAAAGGATGAGTTTTCTTTCCGAAGGCAAAGAGGTACAGATATTCCTTGAGTTTTGGATGCTGAATAATATTAAAGGAGGCATCTGTTTCTTTAATGCTGAGCGCTCTGATATCCGGCGGAAGGTTCCTATTGAATAACACCAGGAAATCGGCCATATTTTCCAGAGGTTGATGATCGATAAAAAGTTCGAAAGCAGCTTCATGAGCCGAGACCATTGCATCGGTCCTGCTTGCTCCCAGAATTTTGAATTTGACCTCGGGAAGAACAAATCTCAAGGTCTTCTTTACCAGGCCTTCAACAGTCTTAAGCCCCGGTTGTCTTTGCCAGCCGTGAAGACGATAACCCAGGTACTGTATCTTGATGAGATAATAAAATCTTTGGCGCACAGGAATATTTTATATCAAATTTACTTGATTATTAGGAGTAGGCAAGCACATACACCTCCTGCTCTTTAACTTTTACTTAGAAAATTTTGGCTTCCACTTTTGTATCTTCACTAATATGGAAAGATCTCTTACCACCAAAGGAAAGCAAATTCTCATTTTTAGCACCCTAAGTATACTCGCTGTGTACTTTTTATTTGATGGATTGCTACACGCCAGTGGATTTCTAATCCCCCTGGTTACTGCTTTTATTCTGGCTTTGCTCATGATGCCCCTGGCCCGAATAATGGAAAAATCATTTCTCAATCGCACTGCATCATCGCTTATCAACACCATCATCATCCTCCTGGTTTCCATTGGATTTTTAGCGCTGGTGTCTATGCAGGTGAAGCGGGTTGTGGACGATTGGCAGGATATTAAAAAAACCATGCAGCCAAAGATAGAGAACGTAAAGGTGTTTTTACTTGAACACACTCCCTTGGATCCTGCAGATCTTGAACAGTCCAATCAAGGTTCTTCTATTCCTTTTATGGGTTCAAGTTCCAATCCCGGCCAGAAGGCAGCTACTTTCCTTAACCGTGCTTTTGGCTTTTTTGGAGATTATCTCCTCACCTTTATCTATATCTTCTTTATCCTCAACTATAGGAACAGATTTAAAGAATTCATTCTCCGGCTATTCCCCGATTCAAAGCGAAATGAGGTAAAGGAGGTCATTGTCGATTCGGCTAAAGTCACTCAAAAATACCTGATAGGAAAACTCATCCTGATAGGACTTCTGGCTATTCTTTACGCAATTGGCCTCGGAATTTCGGGGGTTGACAATTTTATCCTAGTGAGTATAATTTCAGCGGTTTTAAGTTTGGTTCCGTACATAGGAAATATCATTGGCTTTGGACTGGCCATGATCTTTGGCTACCTCACCACAGGGGATGCAACAGTCCTGGTGGGTATTGTCCTTACCTTCACTGTTGCCCAGTTTGTGGAAAGCTATGTCCTGGAACCCTATGTGGTGGGAGACCAGGTAGACCTGCATCCATTTTTCGTGATCCTGGTCGTGATCCTTGGCAGTACGATTTGGGGGATCATGGGAATGATCCTTGCTATTCCTATCCTGGCAATGTTTAAAATAGTCTTTGCTCATGTTGCTCCTTTAAAGCCCTTTGCTTTCCTTATCAGCAAAGAGGATGACAAGTAAATGACAATTTCAGTAAAAGATCAGTTCAAAGGATTTTTAAGTACGTCACAAATCTTTGCTCAAGATGGCATTTTTGGATACCCTTCATTTAACACATTTGAATACTGCTCAAAGGCTTTTGACTTTGAACCTATAGATCCTCCTGCTAAAGTCCTGGGAAAAAGAATGGAGGATTTCTTTGCCCAGTATGTCATCAACTTTACGCCGGATGAGATCCTGGTCCGGAACGAGCAGATCATCGAGGGTAAAAATACCGTGGGGGAAATTGATTTTCTGCTCCGGGATCCTGCTTCAGAAATCGTTTCCCATGTAGAAATGATCTTCAAATTCTATCTTTTTGATCCCGAATCAGGCACTTCAGAACTAGATCATTTTATTGGTCCTAATAAAAGGGATAGCTTAAACCGAAAACTGGAGCGGCTTCAAAAAAGGCAATTTCCGTTGTTATTTCATCCCGCCACAAAGGAACTCTTGAATTCGCTGGAGCTCCATGCTGAAGATGTAGTTCAAAAAATCTGTTTCAAAGCCGCGGTTTTTCCTCCTCTGTTCATGAAGGAACATGTGCCAAAACAGATCAATCCCGAAACTCTTACCGGTTACTGGATCAAAGCACAGGAAATTACTCCTGAAGCTTATGGTGAAAACCTGTTTTTCATTCCCGGCAAGTTCTACTGGCCTGTAGATCCCCGGGTGAATGAAGTCTGGAAACCTTTTCAGATCATTGAAGAAGAACTTCAGCTCCTTTTAAAGAAAAGGTTTGCTCCGCTCATCTGGATGAAGACTCCGGCAGGAAACCACGAGCGCTTCTTTGTCGTATGGTGGTGATTTCTTAGCAGAATATTAACGGCATTTTCCGCAGTAATTAAGGAAAAATTATGACCGGCAGCCCTGTGGCTTTTTTGTCATCTTAGTATCTTAACTAGGAAGTATAAATCAGGAAAAAAAACTTTTCTAGTCAGAGAAGTTCTTTCCATTAAAACAGACAGATCATGCCAATTTTGACAAAAGAACAATTTCAGGACTTAGCAAAATTTGACAGTAATCCCTGCGTTTCAATCTTTATCCCTACCCAAAGGGCCGGAAAGGACGTTCTTGAGGAAAAAGATAAGATCAATCTCAAGAGTCAATGGAAGAAAGCCGGTGAAGAGCTCAAGAAATTAGGATTTCCCCAGGAAAAAATAGAGAAAATAGGAAAACCGGTAAGTGATCTCCTGGATGACCGGGATTTTTGGCGACATCAAAGTGACGGCCTTGCCCTTTTTCTTGCTGACGGATTTTACAGGCAGTACACCCTTCCCGTGTACTTCGAAGCTTTTACCTATGTAGCCGACCATTTTTATCTAAAGCCACTGGTGCCCATGTTCAATGGTGATGGCAGATTCTTTTTACTATCCCTTCAGCTGGACAAGGTAAAACTGTTTGAAGCCACTCAGTTTTCAATTGGAGAGGTAAAAATAGATGATATCGCTCCTTCCCAGATAGAAGATCGTGTAGGTTACGATTATGAAGAAAGAGGTCGAAAAGCAAAGACGCAAAACACTACTACCGGTACTTCTACAGTACACGGATATGAACCTGCCACCAGAGACAGGAACAATGAGATCTTACGCTATTTCAGGGCTGTGGATAAAGCGGTATATGAAGTACTTCACAATGAGAAAGTGCCGTTAATTGTGGCCTGTGAAGATTCTTTCTTCCCAATTTACCAGGAGGCCAGCCGATATAAGAACCTTTATTCGCAATCTGTTCCCGGCAATCCCGAAGCATATGAAGATATGTTCAGCCTGCATGACTCGGCCCTAAAAACCCTGGAGCCGTATTTTAAGAAGGAAAAGGAAGAGAAAATGCAGCAATTCAATGATCTAAATCCTTCCCGTACCTCTTCAAGTATTTCAGAAATAATTCCGGCCATACACGAGGGAAAAGTCGACACCTTATTCCTTCAGAACCGGGAGGATATTTGGGGAGATTACAATGAGAACATGGCTTCTGTAGATGTTCATGAGGAAAGAAGAAATGGAAGTGTCTCCTTAATGAATTTGGCAGCAATAAAGGTGATCGAACAAAATGGAAAGGTTTACCTGGTAGAGAAGGAATTTATGCCTAACAAGGAGACCATGGTAAATGCTGTATATAGATATTGATCTTTTTATTAAAAAGTAAAAAAGCTGCCGGTAAAGGCAGCTTTTTTTATGTGTAATGGGCAACCTTTCCTGTTACCTCTTTATAGAATTCCCTGATCTTAAGAAAATCCTGCTCCTTGTCGTCTGTCGTCCAGAGAGGCTTAGAGATCTTAACCCGCTTTCTTCCAAAATCGAATGCGATCATGACTATAGGAACATTAGCCGATCTTGCTATGTAATAGAAGCCGGTTTTCCATTCGGATACTTTCTTTCTTGTACCTTCGGGTGCAATGGCTAACCGGAATTCATCTTTTTGATCAAAAATAGAAGCTATCGCCTCTACCTTATTTTGACCCGGAGTTCGATCTAAGGCCGTTCCTCCCATCCACTTGAAGTACCAGCCAAAAGGAGGCTTAAAAAGTTCTTTTTTGGCAACAAATTTTATGTCTACTCCCAGGATCCTCCTCACCAGGAGCCCGAGATAAAAGTCGTGCCAGCTGGTATGAGGCACAACGATCACCATTGCTTTTTTCAATCCGGCGGGCCAGCTCCCGTAGAACTTCCAGCCCATTATCCTGAAATAAATGAATCTAGCTAACCAGTTCACTCTCCCGGTTGCTCTTGGTTATTTCTCCTGCACGTCTCTTTCGCTCTTCATATAGCAAAGCCAATTCTCTTCCGGTTTGTCCTTTTACTGAAGTATTTTCTTCTGCCCTTCTAATGAGGTAAGGAACTACTTCCTTTACAGGTCCAAATGGAACAAGCTTAGCCACATTATAACCTGCTTCAGCAAGATTATAGCTAATATGCTCACTCATTCCAAAAAGCTGGGAAAACCACACCCTGTCATCATCTATAGCAATTCCCTTATCTTCCATCACCTGTAAAGCCAGGTAATTACTCATTTCATTATGAGTTCCCACGAAAACGGAAATATCCTCTATATGAGCAAGACAGTACGTAAGCACTCCGTTGTAATTAACGTCTGTAGCTTCTTTGTTCTCACAGATGGGAGATAAATAACCCATTTTTGCAGCTCTTTCATTTTCCTTCTCCAGGTAGGCTCCACGCACAATCTTTGCTCCCACTATGAATCCCTGATCCTTAGCCCGGCTGTGGAGGTCTTTTAAATACTGCATCCTGTCCCACCGGTAACATTGTAAGGTATTAAAGATCACCGCCCGTTCCCGGTTGTATTTGAACATCATTTCTTCCATAAGAATATCGGCGGCATCCTGCATCCAGCTTTCTTCGGCATCGGCCAGCAACCTGACCCCCTGCTTATACGCCTCCTCGCAGATCCTGTTGACCCTGTTCTTCACCCTTTGCCACTCTTCTTCTTCTTCAAGGGAAAGGCTGGCGTTGGCAGAAACCTTTTGCCAAAGCTCAAAGCGCCCTATTCCCGTAGGTTTGAAAACGGCAAACGGCAATTCCTTTCTTTTTGAAATGAACTTTACAATATTTGTTTTACGCTCAATAGCCTTTTCAAATTCGCTCTCCTTCTCTTTTCCCTCAACAGAATAATCAAGAATGCTGTGCAGGTTCTTGGAATACATCTTTTCTATAGTAGGAAGACAATCTTTTTCGGTCACTCCACCACAGAACTGGTTAAATATGGTCTTTTTGATGAGTCCCTCTACAGGGAGATTTACCTTGAGGGCAAGATTGGTCATAGTTGTTCCCGCCTTGACCAGAAGCGGACGGTCTATCATCTCGAAAAGAAAGATGGCCCGGTTTAACTCTGAATCAGATTTTAGCCTAAAAGCTGTTTCAGTATCATTGAAAATTTTTTCTGTAATCATTTCAAAAAATTAGGGTACACAAAGATAATTAATGGGCGGGGATTGTTAGGAATTTTCTCCTTATTTTCGGGCACTTAACATGCACTTTTTTTCATCATCTCATGAGCAAAGCTTCTACTGAATCCCCTGTTTATTTCAACGATCCGGGATATCAAGAATTCAACCAGTTTTTGAACCGGGAAAGGTTCACTAAAATTTTCGTGCTGGTAGACAGCAATACCCATCTTCACTGCCTTTCGTCTTTTCTTCCAAAGCTGGAAACAACAACCGAAATTGAGGTACTTGAAATAGACGCAGGAGAAGAATATAAAACCCTGGAAACCTGCAATTCCCTGTGGGAGGTTTTGTCTGAAATGGGAGGAGATAGAAGAAGCCTTCTTGTCAATCTTGGAGGTGGTGTGGTTACAGACCTGGGAGGTTTTGTCGCAGCAGCTTTTAAAAGAGGAATTAGCTGCGTTCACTTCCCTACTACCCTTCTGGCTATGGTCGATGCCGCACTTGGGGGCAAGAACGGAGTTAACCTTGGAGCTCTTAAAAACCAGATTGGAGTCATAAAAAAACCCGAAATGGTGGTGGCCGACCTTGGCTTTCTCAACACCCTGCCTGCCGCCGAAATGCGCAGCGGGCTCGCCGAAATGCTTAAACACGGCCTTATCGCTGATGAAGATTACTGGAGGCGACTCAACTCCTTAAAGGACCTGAACCTGACGGATCTCGAAGGTTTGATAAAGGAATCTATGAATATTAAAGAAAATATTGTTGAGCAGGATCCATATGAAAAAGGGCTGCGTAAAAGCCTCAATTTTGGCCACACCCTTGGACATGCCATAGAATCTTATTTTCTGGAAACCAAAGGCAGTAAAAAGCTGCTACATGGAGAAGCAGTAGCTGTGGGGATGGTACTGGCAGCATATCTGTCTTCTGAACTGGAAGGATTTCCAAAGGAAAAGAGCGATGAAATAAAGGAAACTATACATTCCATGTATGGCAACACAGGGTTTTCCAGGGAAGATCAGGAAAAAATAATCGACCTGTTGAAATTTGATAAAAAAAATGAGGGAGGAAAGATAAATTTTGTTCTTTTGCGGAAAATTGGAGAACCGGTCATTGATCGGGAGGTATCGAACAGGCTCATCCTGGATGCATTCGAATATTATCTTGATCAACCGGAGAGCGAAAATTTGAACTAACTAATTGAGATTAAATTTTTTATTTATTTTAACGGCGGCGGAAGAATGAATCGTTATTTTCGCTTAGATGGAGGACCAAAAAATTACTTATGAAAAGAGTTATTGTTGATTACAAAAAGCTTACGCCCGAGATCCTGGGGCTATTGGTTGAGAAATATCCCGACGGTTATGATGATGATCAGATCATTTCTTTCAAAAATGCAAAAAATGAGACTGTTGAGGCTGTTGAGGTAAGAACAGAAGACAGTATCTACCTGGTCAAAGTGAGTACAAGACTTGAAAATTCCATGGCCAACTACGATGAAGAGGATTATGATGATGCAGATTTTAACGAACCTATTGTAGATCTTCCGGAAAAGAACGAGGAGGTAGAAGAAGACATAGATGAAGCAGAAACTTCAGACGAGATAGAAGAAGACGAAGATTAAGTAAAGACTTAAATATGAAAAAGCCGCTTAAAATCGATTAAGCGGCTTTTTCTTTGAACTTATACCTGCACATTATGCATGTTGTTCCCGGTGCTTTCCTTCTTTGATCTCCTCGATCAATTTGGCGTTAAAAGCAGGGAGGTCATCGGGATTCCTACTGGTGACAAACCCTTCATCTACCACTACTTCTTCGTCCACCCAGTTTGCTCCTGCATTTTTCACATCATCTTTCATGGAATTATAGGAGGTCATGGTTCTGCCTTTTACAACCCCTGCACTAATCAGCGTCCAGGGTGCATGGCAAATTGCCGCCACAGGTTTCTTTTGCTCAAAGAAATCCCGCACAAACTTAAGGGCTTCCTCGCTGGTTCTAAGATGATCTGGATTCATTACTCCTCCTGGTAGCATTAGCGCGTCATATTCACCTGCACTTACCTCACTCACCGTTTTGTCCACCTTGTACTCTTTGGACCAGTCGGTTTTGTCCCAGGCCTTTATTTTATCTTTCTCCGGACTTATGATATGGACTTCAAATCCCTCGTCTTCCATTGCCTCTTTGGGAGAGGTTAGTTCTATTTCTTCAAATCCATTTGTTGCCAAAATGGCTACCTTCTTACTCATTTCATCAATTTTTTGTTCGACAATAGTTCAGTTGAAGATAACCACCACATAGCTCTTTCTCTATTAAGAAGCCTATAAAAATAGCGTGGGGAAGGTTAAACTTTATTAAGAAGAATTCTTTTCAGATTTTTCCTTTTTCCTGCGCGCCTCTTGCTCCTCATCCTTGTGGGATTGCAGGGTATCCAGGATCCTCTTTTCATCAATTAACTGTCCTCTTTTCTCTTCCAGGCGCTCCAGTTCCTGGTAAATAGCAGGTTCGGCATATTCGTTAGGTTCTACTTTTTCCTTTTTGTGAAGAGCATACTGCACCGTGAATTCTGCCCCAAAGAATACAATAAGACAGGTATAGTAAACCCATAGCAGAATAAGCACCACCGAAGAAGCTCCTCCATAAATGGAACCCGGATTGCTCTGCCCAAAGTAAAACCCGATGAGATATTCAGCTAAAAGAAAGAGGCAGGTGGTTAGCATGGCACCGAGGTAGGTAGTTTTCCAATTCAGTTTAACATCGGGAAGCCATTTGAAAATAGCAGCGAAGAGGGATGTTATAATAGTAAAAGAAAGAGCGAAATTGAGTATTTCCAGGACAAAAACTGAAATTACAGGCTCTATGGACGCGACGTAATCTTTTACGGCCTTAATAATAGCCGAAATTACGAGGGAAATCAAAAGCAGTAAGCCCAGTACGAATACCATTCCAAGTGAAATGATCCTGTTGATAACGATCCTTTTTACAGTATTCTTTTTTACAGCAATATTCCAGATATTGTTCATGGCGGCCTTTAACTGGAAAAAGACTCCGGTAGCACCAAAGATCAAAAAGGCAAATCCGAAAATGACAGCCCAGGTGGAAGTTTGATCGAGTGCAGCATTGGCGATCATCCCTTCAATGGCCTGTGCAGCCTCTACACCAATAAAGTCTTCTATTTGCTGCGTGATCCTCCCTTGTACAGCTTCCCGTCCCCAAACATATCCCGCCACCGTTACCACTATGATGAGGAGGGATGGCAGTGAAAAAAGGGCATAATAGGCTATTGTTGCACTACGGGCCCAGGGTTCATTCCTGTTCCAGCTAAAATAGGACAGCTTTATCAGCTTCCAGAAGGAGAGCAACTTCCGTTTTATTAAGTTCATAAGGAAAAGGTAGGAAGTTTTCCATTAATAAAAAAGCCCTTTAAACCAGATGTTTAAAGGGCTTCAATATAAAGTTAGCTAAGCCTACAGATTCTCAAAAATCGAATGCATGAGCCTTTTCTTATCATTGATACTTTCCTCAAGTGAGATCATAGTTTCGGTACGGTAAACCCCGTCTATATCATCAAGTTTGAAGATGATCTCTTTTGCATGCTGCGTATCGCGGGCCCTGATCTTGCAGAAAACATTGAATTTCCCGGTAGTGACGTGTGCAACAGTTACAAACGGAATTTCGTTGATACGCTCCAGAACAAATTTGGTTTGAGAGGTGTTCTGAAGGAAAATACCTACGTATGCAATAAAAGCATAACCCAATTTCTCATAGTTAAGAGTAAGGGAAGAACCAAGTATAATCCCCGCTTCTTCCATTTTTTTCACCCTAACATGCACAGTACCAGCCGATATGTTCAACTTTTTGGCTATATCGGTGAATGGGGTGCGTGTGTTGTCGATCAACATATTGAGGATCTGGTGATCTGTTTCATCTAATCTAAACTTTGCCATATCTTATCTTTTGTAGATTCTCATTGTTTTAAACGAAGTACAAAATTAATACAAAATAATTAGATTATAAACAATATTCATGGAAGATAAGGCGGTTTTATTAATAACTTCTCTTTATTTAACAGAATTCCCTCTACTATATCGTTTTCGATAAGGCTGGTTCCATCTTCCTTTGTCACCTCCTGTTCTTTACAGTCGATTTCATAGTGTCCGAACAAACTTAAATTTGCCCCTATCTCCCCCACTTGCGGAAGGAAATGGACCTCCCCAGCTTTCATTTTTTCCAGGTACTGCAGCGCAATGTCCACCGTAGAACCCTCCAAAACTGCATTTCTTAGGATTACATCTCTGAAGTTCTTTTTATTTTGAGGTATACTGAAGTATTCTTGCTCATCTTCCTGCTGAAATTTGCCTGAAGCTATACTTCTAAAAGCAGTAAAAATAGATAAAGTAAAGTACCTGCGGGTCTCCTCCCTTAAATAGTCCTGTTGGAAGTGTCCGCATTCAAAAAGTATGGTGGGAACCTCGCGGGCCTGGAAAAAGTCGCCGGTACAATTGATATTAAAGCTATCATCAAATCTCCCCACCTGCCCGGGAATTACCTCCTGTAAAGCGGCATTCATTGCACTAATGATCTTCATTGCCTGTATCCGCACAGGAGTGATAGTTCGGGCTTCATCCATAGAAGGAGCCAAAAATGAGAGCGTAGCAGGTAAATTTGTATCTCCTGCACCAAATAAGGTACGTTGATCGTGCAGATTGAAGCAGAAATCCGGTTTAAATTCTTCAAACACCTTGCGGAGCACCTTACTTTCAGGCTCCTTTAAGTCACAGGCATCCCTGTTGAGATCCACTTTATTGACGTTTTCCCTCGTGTATCTTGCTGCTCCATCCGGGTTAAGCATAGGCATGATCAAAACAGTGCATTGTTGGAGGATCTCCTTAACCGTATCATCTGCCTTATGCTTTATGAATAAGTGAAGGAGATCGAGGACTCCTTTTGTAGTGGTAGTTTCGTTTCCATGCATTTGAGACCAGGCAAGGATCTTTTTAGATCCCTTACCGACCTTTATGGTCTTTATTGGAATATTGAGAAAGGAAGATCCCGCTTCCTTGATTTGAAAATGATCTTCTATTCCCTGCAAAGCTTCTTCTAAGGCAGAGTATTCTAAATACCTGCCATGAATCTCTGTTGCTTTAATTTTATTATAGGTCTGTAAAAATTCTTCAACACTTTCCATGTTTACAAAAGTAAATATTCCAAAATTTACATTCGTAAACACATAATCCGTCTGACCTGGTGTATTAATGTAAACACTCTCGTCAACCCTGTAAATACCTGATTGGGAAATATTCCTTATAACTGCATTAAAACATTCAAATAACTGTTTTTGAGTCTTTTAGCTAAGTATACTTAAATAGTTAATTAAATCAAATTAAGACTTTATACAAGAGTATTGCAGGATAATTTTATTAATGTTACTTTTGTAAACAAACCAATTTTACAATTCTGTTTACAATGGTAAACGTGGAAGAATTTACAATTAGACTCAACAAGATCATGGAATATTATGATCTTTCCGCTGCCTCCTTTGCCGATAAAATTGAGGTCGGCCGCTCCTCTATCTCCCATCTTTTGTCTGGTAGAAATAAGCCCAGTCTGGATTTTGTGATGAAGATTGTTAAGGCTTTTCCGGAAGTGGAACTCTATTGGTTACTAAACGGGAAGGGAGATTTTCCGAAGAAGACCGGCGAAAGGCCTCAACCCGAGTCTAAAGAACCAGTCAAACAACGTCCTGTTGAAGACCTGTTCTCTGCCTCTACCGCTTTACCTGTAGAGGAAAAATCTGCCTCTACTTCTTCAAAAAAGATCAAAAAAGTGATCATCCTTTATACAGATGGAAGTTTTGATGCTTATGAGAATCAATAGGCAGTAAAAAAGATTTAAATTTGGGACATGAAAAGAATTTTCTTCGGATTAGCCCTTTTTGGCTCTCTAAGCTCCTGTTATCAGCCCGAACGCAACTGTGAAGATTTTAGGACCGGTATATTTGAATTTGAATCTTACCTGGAGGGAGAACTGGTAAAGAGTCGCTTTATTCGGAATGACAGTATCGAGATTGATTTTTTTCGAGGAAAGACAGATACTTCTTCTGTGCGGTGGATCAATGATTGTGAATACCTGATCTCCAATTTAAATCCTAAAAATCGCGCCGAAGAAAAACCTATTCACATCAAGATCCTTACTACCCAAGGAAATACTTATACTTTTGAATACGGGTTAGTAGGAGAAAGCCAGAAGCAGCGGGGAACTGTTGTGAAGGTGGAATAGATCTGAGACTTTAGATTTGAGACGGGAGACTTGAGACGTAATGTATTCTCGGTGCATATTTACTACCCATATTTCGCCCCTACAGGGCTTTTAAAATCATGGTCCATTTTTACTACCCATATTTCGCCCCTCCGGGGCTTCGTCATACTGCGCATCATTGGGTAGTCCGGCTAATTGGGAGTGGAATTACTAATCTTCAATTCTGAACTCACACAATAAACTCTGAACTCTGAACTCCAAACTCCGAACTCTTAACTCTTCCTCTTCAGCAGCTCATTCTGTTCCGCCATCAGTTCATTCAAATTGGTAAGGAGCTCAATATCTTTTGGCGTAGCAACCGTTTTATCTTTAGGGTCCTCAGCTTTTTTCCTGAATTTGTTCATGAATTTGACCACTATAAACACCACAAAACCAATCACCAGGAAATCAATAAAAACTTCGATCAATAACCCGTAACCTACAGCTATTTCCTCTACAGCCTCGACCCCATCGGTGGCGGGAACTGCTTCCCTGAGGACAAATTTCCTATCGGCGTATTCAATTCTGCCGGTAAGCAGGGAAAGAGGCGGCATGATTACCTGCTTTACCAGCACATCTACAACACGATTGAAGGCGGTACCTATAATAATCCCCACCGCCATATCGATCATATTGCCCTTAACGGCAAATTCCTTGAATTCCTTTAGAAATCCTTTAGCCATTACTCCTCAAAAAGTTTAATCTGAGTCTCGTCTGTTTTAGCACCCTTTTTCTGCAGTTTTCCTTCGGTAAAATCGGGAGAATCTGGATTAGGAGTTTTGCTTTCCACACTCTCCTCATCCACTACTTCCATGTCTTCGGGAGCTACTTCTTCAGGTTGTTCATAAGGTTTGGGGTCAAGCAGGTTTATCTGTTTTACTTTTTCTGTAGTAAGCTGATTTCCAAGAGCCTTGATACCTTTTATTGCAATAAATTCTTCAAGTTCAACCTGATCGTTTGGTTTCTGGTCTTTCCCTCTTATTTTTCCGTAGACCACCTCCACTACCGGCAGATAATCTGTCGAAACTATCTCGAGATATGACTTTGGATGATCCCCTATAAAGTTTTCTTCCTTCTCTTCGTTTTCTATGACAAACCGTTTCACATAAAATCGCTCTTTTTCCCCTTCCCAGTAGATGGCGGAAATCGGTTTTTTAGGAGACCATTTTTCCAGAACGATGATATCTTCATCGAACCTGGTAGTCAATTCAGGTTTAATGGTTTTTGCCACCCCATTTTGAGTGATGATCAAAAGTCTGTCTTCTCCTTTAAATTCTCCGAGCAGCTCTCCTCTCTCATCTACGTTTAGTCTTCTTACAGTATCATCAAACCAGATCCTGCGGGGCTTAAGAGTAGAAACTCCTTCTTCCTTAAGTTCAATCTTTTTGATAGGATATTTAGTGACAATATTACCTTTCACTGCCCTGCCTTTAATGGCCATGTCGGCAAAATCCACCTCAAATTTGAGCTTTTTGATGCTGCCCACCTGCCTCAGATAAACCATCACCACCTCGGCCTCTCCATTGGGGTTGGCTGAGAAATAGGATATTTCAGAACCTTTTTTGCCTTGGGTAAGATCGTATTCCCGGTCGCGGGTGACCGAGGTAACGGCAAATCTCTTTATATATGAAGCGCCACCTTTCCCGTCTTTGTAGATCATATTGTAGATTGTCCTGCGATCCTTCTTCTTAAAAATGGCAACATGAATGATGTCCTTTCCAATGAACGTTTTTGCATCTACCCTGGTAACGATCATTTTACCTTCGGCGGTAAAACAGATCACGTCATCAATGTCTGAACAATCTGTGACGTACTCATCCTTCTTCAGTGCAGTCCCTACAAATCCTTCCTTTCGGTTTACAAATAGCTTCAGGTTGCGAACAACAACTTTGGTTGCTTCAATGTCGTCAAACAATCGCAGTTCTGTTTTTCTTTCCTTACCTGCGCCATATTCTTTTTTGAGTCGGTTAAAGTAAGCAACAGCATAATCTACCAGGTGGTCCAGGTGATGTTTGATTTGTTCGATCTCCCCTTCCAGGGCTTCGATCTTTTGTTGTGCTTTTTCCAGATCGAATTTGGAAATTCGTTTGATCCTTATTTCAGTAAGCCTTACAATGTCCTCTTCGGTCACCGCTCTTTTTAAATGAGCAATATGAGGTTTCAAACCTTCATCAATTGCTTTGATCACTCCTTCCCAGGTCTCCTCCTCTTCAATATCGCGGTAGATCCGTTTCTCAATGAAGATCCTTTCCAATGAAGCAAAGTGCCATTGTTCCTGAAATTCATCCAGTTTCACCTCCAGATCCTGTTTCAGCAGACTCAGCGTATGATCTGTAGATCTTCTAAGAATTTCTGAAACTCCTAAAAAGGCCGGCTTATTGTCAATAATTACACAGCTCAAAGGAGAAATAGATATCTCACAGTTCGTAAATGCGTAAAGAGCATCAATGGTTTTATCGGGGGACATTCCCGATGGCAGGTGAATAAGGATCTCAACCTCACTCGAAGTATTATCTTCAATTTTTTTGATCTTGATCTTTCCTTTATCATTTGCCTTGAGGATAGAATCAATTAGGGTTGAGGTATTGGTGCTAAAAGGGATCTCCTTTATGACCAGGGTATTTTTATCCAGCTGAGAAATTTTTGCGCGAACCCTCACGCGTCCACCTCTCATCCCGTCATTGTAGTTTGTGATATCAGCAATTCCACCTGTAGCAAAATCGGGAAAAAGTTTGAATTTTTTTCCCTGAAGGTGTTTAATACTGGCTTCAATGAGCTCGATAAAGTTGTGGGGCAAAATTTTAGTGCTGAGACCTACTGCAATCCCTTCAGCGCCCTGAGCCAGGAGTAACGGAAACATTACAGGCAGGTTTACCGGCTCCTTTTTCCTTCCGTCGTAAGACAACTGCCACTCGGTGATCTTGGGGTTGTAAACTACATCCAAAGCGAATTTAGAAAGCCGCGCCTCAATATACCTTGCTGCAGCGGCCCCATCCCCGGTCAGAATATTTCCCCAGTTACCCTGTGTATCTATAAGCAGATCCTTTTGACCAACCTGTACCATGGCATCTCCAATACTGGCATCCCCGTGAGGGTGATACTGCATGGTATGCCCCACAATATTGGCCACTTTATTGTACCGCCCGTCATCAAGATCCTTCATGGAGTGCATGATACGGCGCTGTACAGGTTTAAAACCATCTTCAAGAGCAGGAACGGCACGCTCCAGGATCACATAAGAAGCATAATCAAGGAACCAGTCCTTGTACATTCCCGTGACCCGGGTTAGAACTTCACTATTCCCTGATTCCAGTTCTTCGTTCTGCTCAAATTGATCGTCTTGATGATCGTTTAGATTCTCGTTCTCCATTTAAGCCCTCGCTTTGTTTTTTTCCAAAATCTTGGCAAGTGACATCTTTAAAGCCTTGACTTTCTTGCCTGTCAAAAAGGTGATATTATACTTGTAATGTCTATAGCCCCTGCTGTTACGCGAATGAATAAAGATGTGCAGGCGCTTATAAAAAAAATAGTTCTCTACTCTAAAATCCTTCAACTTTGACTTGGGCACCTCGGTTCTCTGCTCCCTGTAGTGCATAAATTGTGAAACCAGCACCCCATTGCTTTTGAAATTGATGGTTTCCCCGTCACTGTCAAATTCAAAGGTCTTTCCAACTATAAAGATGTAAATTCCAACCAGCAGTGCAATTGCATTTGGGATTAGGCTGCTGTAATTAAAAGGAACATCATCATATTTCAATTCAACAGATGCAAACGCATTAGTAATGAAAACCGCTACCACAATGATATAAATTGAAGGAATTATTCCGGTTTCTTTCCTGTTGTTGAATTTCATGTTATTCGTTAATAAGGTCCAGCTCTACCTTAAGGTTATCAATAATGAATTCCTGCCTGTCTGGCGTGTTTTTCCCCATGTAGAAGTTCAGGAGCTCCTCGATACTCATATCTTTGTCGAGCATTACCGGATCCAGCCGAATATCATCCCCAATAAAGTGCTTAAACTCATCGGGAGAGATTTCCCCAAGACCTTTAAAGCGGGTGATCTCCGGTTTTCCTGAAAGTTTTTGTACTGCCTGTTGTCTTTCCAACTCGCTGTAGCAGTAGATCGTCTCTTTTTTATTCCGCACGCGGAAGAGCGGGGTTTGCAGGATGTATAAATGGTTTTCCTTTATTAGCTCCGGAAAGAATTGCAAAAAGAAGGTGATCAGCAATAACCTGATGTGCATTCCGTCAACATCGGCATCTGTGGCGATCACGATATTGTTGTACCGAAGATCTTCCATGGACTCTTCGATATTCAGCGCCGCCTGAAGCAGATTAAATTCCTCGTTCTCATAAACGATCTTTTTCGACATTCCGTAGGAATTCAGAGGCTTTCCGCGCAGACTGAATACCGCCTGGGTATTTACATCCCTTGACTTGGTAATGGATCCACTTGCAGAATCCCCCTCAGTAATGAACAGTGTGCTTTCCAGGTAGCGCTCTTTCTTGCTGTCTCCCAAATGGATTCGGCAGTCACGCAATTTTTTATTGTGCAGGCTGGCCTTTTTAGCCCTGTCCTTAGCCAGTTTCCTAATCCCGGAAAGTTCCTTGCGTTCCCTTTCGGCCTGCAGGATCTTGCGCTGAAGCAATTCGGCTGTCTCAGGATTTTTATGGAGGTAATTATCGAGCTGTGTCTTTACAAAATCATTGATATAGGTACGCACCGTTGGCAGGTCACCTCCCATATCGGTCGAACCAAGTTTGGTCTTTGTCTGGCTCTCAAAGACCGGTTCCATGACCTTTATACTAATTGCTGAAACTATTGACTTCCGTACATCACTGGCCTCAAAGTTCTTTCCGTAGAACTCTCTGAGGGTTTTGACCACAGCCTCCCTAAAAGCTGCAAGGTGAGTTCCACCCTGGGAAGTGTGCTGCCCGTTCACGAAGGAGTGATATTCTTCGCTGTACTGGGTCTTACTGTGAGTGATCGCCACCTCGATATCATTCCCCCGCAGGTGAATGATAGGGTATAAACGATCTTCCTCGTTTATACTGTCGGCCAAAAGATCGGCCAGTCCGTTCTCTGAATAGAATTTCTCACCGTTGAAAACTATGGTCAACCCGGGATTGAGGTAAACATAGTTCTTCAGCATCTTTTCGATATATTCTGAACGGAACTTGTAGTGCTTAAAGATCAGCTCATCGGGTGTAAAAGAAACCTTTGTACCTCTTCTTCTTGAAGTTTCTTCCAGTTCCTCTTCATTGATAAGGTTTCCCTGCTCAAATTCGGCCGACTTGGATCTCCCATCCCTGGTTGATTCTACTCTAAAACTGCTGGAAAGGGCATTCACCGCCTTGGTACCGACCCCGTTTAGTCCCACAGATTTTTTAAAGGCACGGGTATCGTATTTACCCCCGGTGTTCATTTTGGAAACCACATCAACTACCTTCCCCAGCGGAATTCCCCGACCGTAATCCCGAACAATTACGCGTTGGTTTTGAACGGAGATCTCAATGGTCTTCCCTGCGCCCATTACGAATTCATCGATACAGTTATCTATAACTTCTTTAAGAAGGATATAGATCCCATCATCGGCGCTGGAACCATCTCCAAGTTTCCCAATATACATCCCGGGACGCATACGAATATGCTCCTTCCAGTCGAGCGACCGTATATTATCTTCGGTATATTTTGTTTCTTCGATCATAGCTGCTTCCTGCGGTTTCGTGGCTAATATAAGCTTTCCCCGAAAAAGTTGAAACCATAGGCGAACAAAATAATTAACAATTGTTTCACAAAATCGGGTTCAAGGTTGAATGTTTAAAGTTCAAGGTCTTTTTTTGGATTCAAGATTCAAGGTTCAAGGTTAAGGTTTAGGTCTGGCAAATTCAAAATTTAAGGTTCAAAAATTCAGGATTAGGTGATTTCATAAGAATACCTTCTAAAAATTATCTTTTTTAAAGGCATTCCTGCATTAATATTTCCTGAATTAAAAAGACCTCACAAGTTTCAAAAACCTCTGAGGCCTCATGTCGTACCAAGTCTCAACACTTAATACTAACACTTAAGATATTTTCTACCGTCTACAGTCTAAAGACTATTGCCTAACTACACATTGAACCTGAAGTGCATTACATCCCCGTCTTTTACAATGTATTCCTTTCCTTCTACTCTCATCTTTCCGGCTTCCTTTACCTTGGCTTCACTGCCGTAGCTCACGTAATCGTCATAAGCAATAACTTCTGCACGAATGAATCCTTTCTCAAAATCGGTATGGATCACGCCGGCGGCTTGTGGCGCAGTGGCACCAATTGGGATCGTCCAGGCTCTCACCTCTTTCACCCCTGCAGTAAAGTAGGTTTGCAGGTTGAGAAGTTTGTAAGCACCGCGGATCAATTTTGCCGATCCCGGCTCATCAAGTCCTATATCCTGAAGGAACATTTGGCGTTCCTCGTAATCTTCAAGCTCTGTGATATCGGCTTCTGTACCCACTGCGAGGACCAAAACTTCAGCATTTTCATCCTTCACCGCCTCTTTTACCTTATCGACATATTCGTTCCCGGTTACAGCATCGCTCTCATTCACATTACACACGTACATCACCGGCTTATCGGTTATGAACTGCAATGGTTTAATAAATTCAGCTCGCTCTTCGTCTGAAAGTTCTATAGCTCTAACCGACTTTCCGGCTTCCAGTCCGTTTTTCACCTTTAGCAGGGCTGCTTCCTCTTTTTGAGCTTCTTTGTTTCCGGTTTTAGCTGCACGCTTAACTTTTTCGAGTTTTTTCTCCGCTGTTTCAAGATCTTTTAACTGGAGCTCCATATCAATGGTCTCCTTATCCCGCACCGGATTAATATTCCCATCCACGTGCACAATATTGTCATTCTCAAAACATCTCAACACGTGAAGGATAGCGTCAGTTTCCCTGATGTTTCCCAGGAATTGATTTCCCAAGCCTTCCCCTTTGCTCGCCCCTTTCACTAAGCCGGCGATATCCACGATCTCTACAGTTGCAGGCACTACCCGCTCTGGATTTACTAAAGATTCCAGTTTCTCAATCCGCCTGTCGGGCACGTTCACCACGCCTACATTTGGTTCTATTGTACAAAAGGGAAAGTTAGCACTTTGGGCCTTTGCGTTTGAG
Source organism: Salinimicrobium aquimaris (assembly GCF_035607535.1). Classification (NCBI taxonomy): domain Bacteria; kingdom Pseudomonadati; phylum Bacteroidota; class Flavobacteriia; order Flavobacteriales; family Flavobacteriaceae; genus Salinimicrobium; species Salinimicrobium aquimaris. The sequence goes on along the minus strand of NZ_JAYDZX010000001.1, from coordinate 162,255 downwards.
AGACAATTGAATAAGGTTGATTTTCCTACGTTGGGTAATCCTACAATTCCGGCTTTCATAGATAATTATTTGCTGCGCTTTTTTGCGGGTGCAAATATAGCACTATGAATCTAAACTTTACTCTGAATTAAAGGATCAGAATTTTAATTTCAAATCTGGGCTCAAAATTATGGCTTCTTCATAATTTCATCTTTTTTGCTAAGGATAGTATTTACCACTCCTAATTTCCTATAGAGGAAAAACCTTACAATTGGAAAAACTAGGACAAAATTGTCCTAATTCCTGTTATTTTTTACAGCCATACACATAAACCCCTCATAATTAATGTTTTATTACGATTAATACTTTGAATAGCCCATAACTTTGGACTAAATCTAAAAAACATTATTATGAAAAATTTTAAACGCTTACTTCCATTCCTAATGATTTTCAGCTTTGTTCTCTTGTTGACGAGTTGCTCGAAATCTGAAGCCGATGAAGAGATGATGTATGGTCTCGAAACTGACCTGCAATCTGCCCACAAAGATGTTAATATGTCGGCCAAGGCAAAATATTACACGGCAGATCTTTCTGCTCTCAATAATTCCGGAGTTTCGGGTACTGCCGAATTAGTCTTAGAAGGAAATGAGCTTACAGTGACCATCAACGCGACTGGTTTAGTTCCCGATATGACACACCCTCAACATATCCACGGTTTTGAGGATAGTAACAAAAACTCAAAATGTCCTCCCGCTTCTGCCGATGAAGACGGTGACGGTCTCGTAGAGATAGGAGAAGGATTGCCATTTTATGGTGCACCTTTATTGCCGTTAAGACCATTTCCTACTGCACCAGATGGTACTATAACATTTTCGAGAACATATGATGCAAGTTCTGCTATTACCCCTCTTCAAAATAATACTATTGTTTTGCATGGAATGTATGTTGATGATGAATACGTTCCTACTCTACCTGTAGCCTGTGGACCCATTCAACCTGCTCAGGGAAAGAAGAATATATAAAACATGATAATTCATAAATAAAGAGACACCCAAATTCGGGTGTCTCTTTGTTTATCAAAAGCTTATAAAAAAAGACATTTTTGAAACTCTTTCAAAAATGCCTTTTTTAGGTCCTAATTTTTCATAGGCGCTGTGGGCTGGAACTCGGGATGTTCTGATTGCCAGAAACTGAAGGCAAACATGTTTGCAAAGTTCTCAAAGGTCTTTGATTTCTGGTCCCCTATCCCATGGCCACTTTCAAAGTCGGTAAGCAGTAGCACGGGTTCATCTGAAGCAGTTGCATTCTGCATCCGGGCGGCAAATTTTGCCGGTTCCCAGGCGATCACTCTTGGATCGTTCATCCCCGAAGTGATCAACGCCGCAGGATATTCCACTCCGTCTTTTAGGTGGTGATAGGAATCCATGGCGAGCAGGGCCTTGAATTCTTCAGGATCTTTCACGGTACCAAATTCGGGAGCGTTCACAGGGCCGTTGGGAGATTCTTCCATACGTACCGTGTTCATGGCTCCAACTGCAGGAATTGCTGCAGTGAAAAGGTCGGGTCTTTCTGTAATAGCTCTACCTACCAGAATTCCGCCGGCACTGCCTCCCATGATGGTGAGCTTTTCAGGATTAGTATAACCTTCTTCGATCAAATATTCGGCAGCGGCAATTGCGTCTTTCCAGGTGTTAGGTTTGTTTTCCTTCTGTCCCGCACGATGCCAGTCGTCTCCCAGTTCCCCGCCTCCACGTACATGGGGTACAACAAAAACTCCGTCGTAAAGTGTATAAGCCAATAAGATCGGACTAAAGAACGGACCTGTTGAAATTCCGTAGGAACCATACCCATATAACAGAACAGGATTATTCCCGTCGAGCTTCAGGTTCTTTTTGTGCACCAGGGATACGGGTACCTTAACGCCGTCATGAGAGGTCACCATGACTTCTTTGGCAACAAGGTCATCCAGTTCGGGATATTCGGCCGGAGTTGACAGGGGCTCCAGTTCGAACTTGTTTGTCGCGACATCGTATTTATACCTTTTTGGAGGAGATGTCCAACCGGACAGGTTTACCCAGATGTCACTGAATCCGGGCCCTTTAGAATTAATCCCCACAGATCCCGCAGTGAATGGAAGAGCTATTTGTCTCGGTTTATTTTCACCTTCTGGCAGGAAAAATAACTTGCTCTCTACCCCGTTGGATTTTTGGGTATAGTAGAGCCCATCTTTAGTAGTGACAAGGTTTTCAATGGGTCCTTCAGCGGGTTCCTCCACAACCACTTTGCCTTTTGAAAATTCCGGTGCTTCAATGCTGCTCTTCACAATTTTAAAGTTTGGAGCATCTTTAAAGCTTAGGTAATAGATAGCATCTTTAGAACCCACGATGTTGGCCACCTGGTCCTCCTGAGAAGTGAGATTTTTCCATGAAGTTGGGTTGGATTTGTCTCCTTCGGCAAGGTAAGTCTTGATCGCTTTGTTTACAGTGACTACAACACCAACCGTCTTGTCCAGGTCTTTGTCATAAATAACAATAGGAATTTCTTCAGGTTTAATGTTGAGAGCCGAATTTTTTTCCGCCGAAAAGATCTCCTTATCCTCCGATTGAGGGGTACCAAGTTGATGACGGTAGACCTTAAGGTTGAGCTGCCGGTTCATATCAGTAATATCTGCCGAATTGAGCTTGGTATATACCACCTGGTCATCCACCATCCAGTTAAAGATCTCCACAAGGTTCAATGGTTCTTCAAGACGTTGCCCGGTTTTGTCCAGAATGAGAAGTTCCCCGTTTTCCGATCCATCGGGAGCCAGGCGCACTGCAACTTTATCTCCCTTAGCACTAGGGATAAGGCTTAATATGGTATAGGTTCCTTCCTTATCTTTCTTATACTCTTCAGGATCCAGGAGCAACTTTTCTGAACCTTTGTAGCCATTGCGAACATACAGCTTTCCCGATTCGTCCTGCGGTGTCATCTTGAGATAGTAATAGGTATCATCATCGGTAATATTGACGTTCATGATCCTGGCAGCAGTACGACTGTCAAGCTCCCGGATCTTTTTCTGAAGATTACTTTTTTCAGGAATTCGATTGAGAACAGCCTCGGCATAATCTGTATTGGAACGTAACCAGTTGACAACTTCAGGATCATTGAGATCTTCCATGTAGCGATACGGGTCTTCCACAGTGATCCCGTGATACACGTCTTTAACTACTTTTGGAGTAGCATTTTCGGGTTTCGGCGTAACCTGCGCCATAACCGGCATCAGGTTTAGCAATAAACAGTAGAGAATGAATCTTTTCATATGAACAGGTTTAAAATTTCCTATTTTTAAAAAGATCGGTGAACTGGCTGGGGAAGACCTAATCCCAAATCTAATTGGGGGATTGGAGAGCAGGATGATAAAGATAATATTTTTTTAATAACTGAAAATGAGAAATTATATGTCACTAAGCGATATTTTTCGAGACAAAACATTAATATTAAATTCTTCCAAGCCTTAGGATAACAGGAAAATTTACCGGGCCTACTTCTCCAAAGCTTTGAAAAAGTTCCTGTTCTATAATCTCTACCGGATTTTCACCTTTTTCACTCTCATACAGTTTTACTGCCGACCAGGTTTTGAGATATCCCACCAACCTCTCAAAACTCCATTGCTGCTTCATTTCGAAATGTGGAGCTTCAATCTCATGGAACGGAAAAGGAATAGTTTGATACCTCTCCTCAAGATAACGCCGCTCCTGTGGCCAGAATGTTCCTATAATATTATGGTAAAAGTCTTCAATGATCTTATTGGTTCCGGGGGTACTGTTGAAAAGCGCATATCCAAAAATAGCAATTACAGCCTCTCTTTTAAGCACCCGTTTTACTTCCCCGTAAAACAGTTCAAAATCGAACCAGTGAACGGCCTGCCCCACAGTCACAAGATCAAATGCAGCATCTGGAAACACGGTATTTTCAGCAGCCTGTTTTGAGTAATGAATATTTTCCTTCTGAATTCCCTGCGACAGCTGATTAATACTGATATCGGTTGCATAAACCTGATCAAAGGAGTTGGCAAGCTCCCCCGCAACCTGCCCGCTACCCGTGCCGCAATCCCACGCCTTTTCCCGTTTATTACACAGCTGAAGTAGAAAATCAAATAGCTCCTGCGGATAGGTAGGTCGAAACCGGGCATAATTATCTGATGCTGTGGAGAAATAATCTTTCATGCGTTTTGTGCATAATTTTAATAGAAAAAGCTATGAAAAATATTCCGGATCTTTACCTGCTTTATATTTTTACTTTAAAAATAACATTAAGAACAAGTTGATAATCAGAACAAATCTTTATTTTTCCGGAATGAAAAAGATCCTCATTGTTTTGATCACTCCCCTGTTGTTTGCCTGTGCAGATAATGAAAAGACGGTGGAAAATGAAGTGGCTTCTGAAGTTAAAAAGGCCAAAGTTTTCCAACAAAAGGAGACAGCATCTTCGGCTTTGATTCCCACAGTCGACTTTGAGGCCTTTAATTCGGAATACCTTCAGAAAAAAAATGACACCACTTATATCATTAATTTTTGGGCCACCTGGTGTAAACCCTGCATAGAGGAACTTCCCGCCTTTGAAAGAATAAATGAAGAATATTCGGGACAGAAGGTCAAAGTCGTCCTTACAAGCCTCGATTTTCCGGACCGACTGGAAAAGCAGGTAATTCCGTTCATTAAAAAATATGAACTGCAGAGTGAAGTGGTACTTCTGGATGATCCCGATGCTAATTCATGGATCCCAAAAGTGTCTGAGCAATGGAGTGGTGCCATTCCTGCAACCATCATTTACAACCAGCAGGAACGAAAATTCTATGAGCGTTCTTTTACCTATGACGAACTAAAATCTGAACTCACATCAATCTTGTAATTATGAAAACATTCCTTTATTTAACTGTTGTAGCTCTTTTTGGGTTAACCTCTTTGGGCAGTGGTAATACTTCTGCTCAGCTTCCCGGAAATCAACCGGAAACCAATATGACCGACGGTTATACCATCGGCGATGAAGCGACCAATTTTAAACTGAAAAATGTGGACGGTAAAATGGTCTCTCTTTCAGATTATCCTGAGGCGAAAGGCTTCATTGTGATCTTTACCTGCAACACCTGCCCATACGCAGTGGCCAGTGAACAACGTATCGTTGCCCTGGACAAGGAATTCAAAGGAAAAGGATATCCCGTTATCGCCATTAATCCAAACAACCCAAAAGTACAGCCGGATGATACTTATGAACTGATGCAGAAAAAAGCCAAAGAAGCAGGATTTACTTTCCCATATCTGTATGACGAAAGCCAGACGATCTATGCAAAATACGGTGCAAAGAAGACACCTCACGTTTATATACTTCAGAAAGAAAAAGGGAAGCATATAGTTAAGTACATAGGTGCTATTGATGACAATGTACGCAGTGCAGATGCTGTGAAGGAGCGCTTCGTGGCAAATGCTGTGAATGAACTTTTAGCCGGCAGGGAAGTCAGTGTCAAGGAAACGAAGGCTATCGGCTGCACGGTAAAACAATAGTCTTTTAAAATTTATAAAATAAAGCCTTGTCATGAACCAAGGCTTTATTTTTTTAGATATAGTAAATAGTTACTTCTCGAATAATCTTCTTCCGGATAATTCCTTCTGATTGCAGCTTCAAATTCAGGCACTGCCCGACTCCAGATTTTTAAGCTGAAATTATCACCTCTCTAAAATAGCATTTTCAGGAGAGATATTTCCGAAGGAGTAAAACCGGACCAGATCATCCTGCTTCAGCTGATTTTCATCAGATTTTCACGACTTTTTAGTCTGCAGCGCCGGTCCAGATTTTTTATAAGCCTTACTTTTGCATGAGAATTTGAAAAACCATGAATAAAGGACTTTATATAGCAACCCTGGAGCCAAACAGCGGGAAATCATTGATCTCCCTTGGCCTCATGAGGGCACTTTTAGGGAAAACAGTACGCGTGGCCTACTTTAGGCCGATCATCAATGAAGCAAAACCCGGGAAAAGAGATAACCACATTGAAACTGTTCTTAAATATTTCGACCTGCCTCTAGGTTATGAGGACGCTTTTGCTTTTAAAAGAGGCGAAGTCATACAAAAACGCAACGAAGGCAAGTCGGGCGAGATCATAGATACCATTATTAGGAAGTACAAAAAACTGGAAGAGGATTTCGATTTTGTGCTGGTGGAAGGCAGTGATTTTTCGGGCGAAGGCAGTGTGTTCGAGTTTGATGAAAATGTGAATATCGCCAAGAACCTGGGGCTTCCTGTGATCATTGTTGCCAGTGGCCGCGGCAAGACTAAGGAAGGCCTTATGGGCAGCCTGCAAATGGCTTACCAGACCTTTATCCGGAAAGATGTAAGAGTGATGGCCATGGTGAGCAATAAGATCGAACTCGAGAATCTCACCATTGCAACAGAAGGGATGAGGGAATTCCTGCCAGATGACGTGGCAGTCTTTGCTCTTCCGCTTATCGATACCCTTGCCAATCCCACTATTAAGGAAATTGTAGAAGTACTGGATGGAAAAGTCCTTTTTGGAGAGGAATTCCTGGACAACCAGTCGGGTAGCTTCAATGTGGGAGCCATGCAACTGCGCAATTACCTGAACCACCTTAAAAATGAGAGCCTGGTGATCACCCCGGGAGACCGTGCAGATATTATTCTGGGTGCCCTGCAGGCACACATTTCCAGCAATTACCCGAGGATTTCGGGGATCTTGCTTACCGGCGGACTCATCCCTGAAGATTCAATTATTAAGTTGATTGAAGGTCTGTCGCAGGTAGTTCCCATTATTTCTGTCGAGGACGGGACCTTTAATGTGACGAATAAAGTTGGAGCAATAAATTCCAACATTTATGCAGATAGTACTCAAAAGATTGAGACCTCCATTAGCACTTTTGAGAAGTTTGTGGACATGGATCCTTTGATAGAGCGTTTTGCGGGTTTACAACCAACCGGTTTGACCCCGCGAATGTTCCAGTACAGCCTGGTGAAAAGAGCTCAGCAAAAGAGAAAGCACATCGTGTTACCTGAAGGTACAGATGAGCGCATTCTTACCGCAGCCTCCCGTTTGATCGCAATGGATATTGTTGACCTTACCTTACTTGGAGATGAGGAAGAGATCAAAAAGCTGGCGATGAACCTGGGTCTCACTATTGATTTTGATAAGTTAAAGATCATCAACCCAACAAAATCTGAATACTTCGACGATTATGTAAAGACCTTCTACGAACTGCGGAAGCATAAAAATGTCAACATGGACATCGCACGTGACCTTATGAGCGATGTTTCCTACTTTGGAACCATGATGATCCATAAAGGCCATGCCGACGGAATGGTTTCGGGAGCCGCTCATACCACCCAACATACCATTCGTCCAGCGTTGCAGTTCATTAAGACCAAGCCCGGTGTTTCTGTGGTTTCTTCAGTATTCTTTATGTGTCTTGAAGACCGTGTTTCTGTATTTGGAGATTGTGCAATCAATCCTAATCCTACTTCAGAAGAGCTTGCAGAGATCTGTATCTCTTCTGCTGAAAGTAGTAAGGCCTTTGGAATTGAACCAAAGATCGCCATGCTTTCCTACTCTTCAGGAAGTTCAGGAAAAGGAGAAGATGTGGATCGCGTGAGGGAAGCTACAGAGATTGTAAAAAGAAAACGTCCAGATCTTAAGATCGAAGGACCTATTCAATATGATGCCGCAGTTGATCTTAGCGTTGGTAAAGCAAAACTTCCGGATTCTGAAGTTGCAGGACAGGCAAGTGTGCTCATTTTCCCCGATCTCAATACCGGAAACAACACCTATAAGGCAGTACAGCGGGAAACAGGAGCTTTGGCGATTGGTCCAATGCTCCAGGGGCTGAATCAACCTGTGAACGATCTTAGCCGTGGTTGCACGGTTGATGATGTATTCAATACAGTGATCCTTACAGCCATACAGGCACAAGGTTTTTAAAAGTTTAAAGTCTAAGGTTTAAGGTTTAATGAAAGCTGTTAATTGTTAATTGCTAATTGTAAAAGCTTGGTTCTTGGCTCTTGTTTCTTGAATCTAATTTAAAAGTTATGAACGAAAAAATATTGATAATAAATTCCGGAAGTTCTTCTTTAAAATTCCAGTTGATCGAAATGCCTTCAGAAAACGTATTGGCTTCAGGATTGGTGGAAAGAATAGGACAGGCTTCAGGAAAGATACACTATAAGTCGGCTGCACATTCTGCTTCCGAAGAAATGGAGGTCAAAGATCACTCAGTTGCCCTCAAAGAGGTGACTAAGCATTTAATGCATAGTGACTACGGGGTGATCAAAGACCCTGCAGATATTCCTGCTATAGGACACCGCGTAGTCCATGGAGGTGCAAGTTTTTCCAATACTATTGTGATCGATCAAAAGGTAAAAGAGAAGATAAGGGAACTCTTCTCCCTTGCTCCTCTTCACAACCCGCCGAACCTTAAAGGGATCGAGGTTGCCGAAGAGATCCTTCCAGGTGCAAAACAAGTTGCTGTTTTCGATACTGCTTTCCACCAAAGCATACCTTCACGTGCCAACCGCTATGCTATTCCTAATGAATTTTATGATAAGGAACATATCCAGGTGTACGGTTTCCACGGAACCAGTCACAAATATGTTTCAGAAAAAGCCAATGAATTTCTGGGAAAGAAAAACACAAAGCTGGTAACGGTGCATCTTGGGAATGGTTGCAGTATGACAGCTGTAAAGGATGGCAAGAGCATCGACCACAGCCTTGGATTTGGCCCTGTGAATGGATTGATCATGGGAACCCGAAGTGGCGACATCGACCAGTCGGTTATCTTCTACCTCATTGAACAGCTTGGCTACTCCGCAAAGGAAGTGAGCGACCTGCTGCACCACAAAAGCGGAATGCTAGGACTTACCGGCTACAGTGATCTTCGGGATATTGAAGATGCAGCCGAAAAAGGCAATAAAGAATGTCAGCTCGCTTTAGAAATGAATACTTACAGGATCAAAAAATATATAGGCGCCTATGCTGCAGCCATGAATGGACTTGATGCCGTAGTATTCACAGCTGGAATTGGAGAAAATTCTGATGTCATTAGAAGGCTGGTGTGTAGAGATATGGAATATCTGGGCTTAAAACTCGATGAAGAGAAGAATAGCATTAGATCAAAAGAGATACGCAGCATTGATAGTGGAAATTCTGCGGTCAAGATCCTGGTAATTCCTACCAATGAAGAACTGGAGATCGCGAAACAAACTCTTGCAATGCTATAATTAAATACCTTCTAAAAAAGGCATTTTAGAGCGGAGAGGACTACACAAAAAGGTGGGCCTCTCCGCTTTTTACTTTTGCTGCAAATACGTTGATGTTCTCTTCCAGCTCCTCTCTGAACTTTAGCTTTAAAGGTTGCACCGAATAATGTACAGGGCAAGGTTGCTCTGAACTACATTTCTTCAAACCGAGCACACACTCCTCCAACCGCTGTGTACCATCAATAATATTCACTACATCTATAAGAGGCCTTTTTGAAGCCTCATCGGTTAAATAGAAACCGCCGGTAGGTCCTTTGGAAGATGAAATAATATTTTCCCGGGACAAAGACTGTAAAAGCTTTGACAGGAACGGAGAAGGTAGTTTGATCGCTTCTGCAATTTCCTTTGCTCTTATTTTATTCTTATCACTTGAGTGTACTGCCAGGTATAGTACGGCGTTTACGGCATATTTGCTGGAACTGGATAACATTGAGCTTAGCTTATGGTTAGTTTGTTAAAGGACTATAAAAAGACTTTAAGGTCCAAATTTACAGAAATCCTGATTATTATCATTTTTTATTGCTCTCTTTTAGGAGAGATTTGTCCTAAATAAAGTTTAAGGTGCCTCCCACTCCGGGAGTAAGCTAATTTACGGAATAAAATATTAAAAGACCTATTTATCTTTTTTAAGAAATAAAATTATAAATTTGCCGTGTAAACCTAATAACCATTTATCATGAAATTAACATTAAAAATTTTATCGGCTTTTCTTGTACTCTTGATCACTGCATGTGGGGAGAAAGAGGAAAAGGAGAGTATTAAATTAACAGATGAAAGTACAGCTGTACAGAAAGAAGTTGTGGAAGAAGCCGCAAATACCACGGCAGAGGTAGATAACATGCAAAATAAAGGTGTTGGACCAATTGATAATCTCAACCTGAGTAGTGACATTGACGCGGCCATGGCAACCCGCGGAGAGGAACTCTTCAAGAACATGTGTTCTGCCTGTCATAAAATGGACAAGAAGTTCGTGGGTCCACAACTAGCCGGAGTAACTGAAAGACGCACTCCTGAATGGATCATGAACATGATCCTGAATCCTGAAAAAATGATCAAAGAAGATCCTATTGCGAAGAAACTGTTGATTGAATCGAACATGGCGGTGATGGCAAATCAAAATCTTTCTGAAGAGGAAACAAGAGCCATCCTGGAATATTTTAGGCAATACGACCAGGCAAATTAGAGCCAAAAATGACTTTTCCCAGTATAATTTCCATAGATTCAATTTAAACCCTAACCAATGAAAACAATTAAGTTATTATTCTTTTTTTTCAGTTTTATCGGGCTTCTAAGCACCACTTCGTGTAAGGAGGAGTCCGAAAGTGGATCGACCACTCCTGTAGCCCAGGAAGATTCCGAAGTTTCGGCTTCAAACAAAGGTCAGGCGTATATCGATAGCGAAAGTGACAATCCCAATGCACTTCGCATAGCGATAGACTCACCAGATCACACCACCCTTGTAGCTGCCGTTGAAGCAGCCGAAGTACAGAATGCACTTGTAAATGTTGGGCCTCTTACTGTTTTTGCGCCCACTAATGAGGCATTTGATAAACTTCCTGAGGGTACTGTTGAAGACCTTGTAAAGCCCGAAAATCAGTCTAAGCTCGCATACATCCTCACCAACCATGTAGCTCCAAGTAATTATCCCGTTGATATGCTCCTCAAAAATGTCAAAAAAGGAAGGACCTTATACATGGCATCGGGAGAAAATGTGGAAGTAACTCAGGAGGGTGATGACATTTTCGTGGGTGGAGCCAGGATCCTTGGAACCGTGAAAGCCAGCAATGGCTGGGTACACGTAGTAGACAGTGTGATTTTACCAAAAAATAATTAATACTAATTCAATGAAACGAATCAATTCAATTTTATCTGTTTTTCTCCTTAGCCTTTTTATGGTAGGCTGTGGAGATGATAATAACAATGGCAAGGAAAGATCGGGCGGAGCCATGGTCTCTAATGCTGCCGAGAGAGTATATGTGGCTCCCGGCGAGCATGACGAATTCTACGCCTTTATTTCGGGAGGTTATAGTGGAAACCTTACAGTGTACGGATTACCTTCGGGACGTATGCTGAAAGAGATCCCTGTCTTCTCTCAATTCCCTACTTCAGGATATGGTTATTCTGAAGAGACAAAGCCAATGCTAATGACCTCTCATGGTTTCGTTCCATGGGGAGACTCCCACCACCCCGATATTTCCCAGACCAACGGAGAAACTGACGGAAGATGGGTTTTCATTAACGAGAACAACACTCCGCGTATCGCACGTATAAGCCTGGAAACCTTTGAAACTGAAGAGATCATAGAGATCCCTCACAGTGCCGGTAACCACTCTTCTTCTTTCGTGACCGAAAATACAGAGTACGTAGTCGCCGGAACAAGATTTGCCGTGCCTTATCCTCAAAAGGATATGCCTATTGAAGAGATGAAAGGAAACTTCAAAGGCCCCCTTACCTTTATTGCTGTAGGTGACGACGGAAGAATGAAAATCGACTTCCAGTTAGACATGCCCGGCTTTAACTATGACCTCTCCCACCCTGGCCGTGGCGATTCTCATGGATGGTTCTTCTTTACAACATACAACACAGAAGAAGCTCACACTATGCAGGAGGTAAATGCTTCACAAAATGACAAGGATTTTATCGCTGCCGTGAACTGGAAGAAGATCCAGGAGTATGTGAGAAACGGAGGCGGTGAGCAAATGGATGCAGAATACGCTCACAACGTGTATGACCACAATACTCACACCGCCACAACTACTATGGAAAATAAAGTTACCAGAGTAGACCCACGCGAAGTGGAAGGCGCGGTGTTCTTCATGCCTACCCCAAAATCCCCTCACGGTTGTGACGTGGATCCATCGGGAGAATACATTGTGGGTAATGGTAAACTTTCTACCGATCTTACTGTTCACTCGTTCTCTAAAATGCTTAAGGCAATCGAGAACAAGGATTTCACAGGAGAAGCTTATGGGATCCCGGTGTTGAACTTCGATTCAACCCTTGCAGGTACTGTCAAAGAAGGAGGTCTCGGACCACTACATACAGAATTTGACGGAAAAGGTAATGCCTATACTACCTTCTTCATTTCTTCGGAAGTTGTGAAGTGGAAATTAGGAACCTGGGAAGTACTTGACAGACAGCCAAGCTACTACTCTGTGGGTCACCTTATGATCCCCGGCGGAAACTCCAGAAATCCTGAAGGAAAGTATCTTGTATCCATGAACAAGATCACCAAAGACCGCTATTTACCAACAGGTCCAGAACTGGAACACTCAGCCCAGCTGTATGACATCTCAGGAGATAAAATGGAGCTTCTTTTAGACTTCCCTACCCACGGGGAGCCACACTACGCTGCAGGTATTTCGGCTGAAAAAGTGAAAGCAAATTCCAAAAAGATCTATAGGCTGGATGAGAACAAACACAAGTATGCTGCAACCAGTGAAGCTGAAACCAAGATGGTTCGTGAAGGAAATAATGTCCATATTTATATGACCACTGTTCGCTCTCACTTTTCACCAGATAACCTTGAAGGGATAAAAGTAGGTGATAAGGTTTTCTTCCACGTGACCAACCTTGAGCAGGATTTTGATGTACCACACGGTTTTGCAATGATTGGCGCAAACAACTCGGAGTTGTTGATCATGCCCGGACAAACAAAGACCATGACGTGGGAGCCTAAGAAAGAAGGGGTATGGCCTTTCTACTGTACAGATTTCTGTTCTGCACTTCACCAGGAGATGCAGGGATATGTGAGGGTTTCCGGTAAGAATTCCAATGTTCCACTAAGATGGACGCTGGACGGAGAGTAATATATGTTTAGTTAGTTAAAAGTTACACTCTTCATTTCAGGAAAGCGGGTTAGGGTATACTACCCGCTTTCTTTTCTAAAAACAAAAAAATGAAAACCTCAAGTTTTTTAATGATCATCGGATCGATTCTCTTGCTGGGGCTCTTCATCTACCCTTTATGGAATATAAGGCTGGAAGCTCCACAGTATCCCGATCCACTTGGAATGGACATCTATATTGCCGGCATTGAAGGAGAAGAGGAGTTCGACATCCAGAACATCGACGGGATCAATCACTATATTGGAATGAAAAAAATTCCAAAGCCTGAAGAAATGTGGGAATTCAATATTTTTCCTATAGTTATAGGAGGCATGGCAGGACTCGGCGTCCTATTAGGCCTCTTAGGATTATTTGGTAAGATTAGCCCGCATTGGTTCCTTGGCTGGTTGGTTTTAATGACAGTCCTGGGAGTACTGGGAATGTACGACTTTAACAGCTGGTTGATCGAATATGGAACAGACCTTGATCCAAAAGCAATTATAAAACTAACCGATGCTGAGGGCAACCCTCTAAGTTATAAGCCACCTCTTTTAGGGTCGGAAAAAATTCTGAACTTTACAGCCCATTCCTATCCAAAAACAGGAGCTTATTTAATGTTCTTCGGAATGTTTCTTACTCTTGTTGCCTGGATCGTGGGCAGTAGAAAAATGAAAAGAGATTAAATATTACCATGAAAAATTTGCTTTACCTGTTGATGACTTTTATACTTATTTCCTGTAGCACAGAAACCAAACCCATTGCCTACGGGACAGATGCCTGTGATTTTTGCGAAATGACCATTGTCAGCAAAGCATACTCGGCACAGGCCGTTAGTGAAAAAGGGAAACAGTTTAAGTATGATGCCATTGAATGTATGGTAAATGATCTACACGATCACCCTGCAGTAATGGAAATTCAACAGGTAGCAGATTTTTCTAATCCCGGTTCCATGATGAAAGTAGAAGAAGCACTTTTCATCATTAATGACAGCATTAACAGTCCTATGGGAGCTAACCTGGCTGCGGTTGGAAAAGCATCCAATATTGCTTCCCCTCAAAGTGCCGACACCTTCTTCTGGGATGATCTCATCACCCACCTCCTGGAAAACGATTCTATCTTCAACAAAGACTAATGAAAAAGGGCTTACTTCTTCTCATCTTTTGCTTTGCAGTAAGTAAGGCAAAAGCCGCAGAAATTGTGGTATGCGCCACGTGTGAAGTCTCTTCTGTAAAGCAGGCGGTCGATCTTGCCAAAAGTGGAGATACCATAAGAATCAAAGAAGGCACCTACAAAGAGCACGAAATCGAGATCCTGGACAAATCCCTGAAGATCATAGGGGAAAATTTTCCGGTACTTGATGCCGAAATGAAAGGCACCGCAATTAAAATCCAGGCTAATGATTTCTCTATACAGGGCCTGCAAATAAAAAATATCGGAACCAGCCATACAACTGATCATGCTGCGATCCTTGTCTCGCGTTCCACCAACTTCAGCATCGACAACAACCGACTCGATAATATTTTCTTCGGAATTTTGATCGAAAGATCTTCAAAAGGTAAGATCACCAATAACAGAATAAGAAGTAAAGCCAGGAGTCAGGCGAATTCCGGAAATGGAATTCACATGTGGCATTCAGAAGAAATTCGCGTAGAAAGAAATGATATTCGGGGAGTCAGAGATGGAATTTATCTCGAATTTGCTAATAAATGCGATATTCTTAAGAATGTCTGCAAAGAAAATTTACGATATGGTCTTCACTTCATGTTCTCAGACCACAACAGTTATATTGAAAATCTTTTTGAAAATAATGGTGCGGGCGTAGCTGTGATGTATTCAAAATTCATTGAGATGGAGAGGAATCATTTTAGAAAGAACTGGGGTAGCGCCTCCTATGGGCTCCTACTCAAGGAAATCAATGATGCCACCTTACGACATAACATTTTTGAAGATAACACCATTGCAATAAGTGCCGATAACACCAACAGAATTGACTATCTGGAAAATGATTTTATCAGTAACGGTTATGCCGTAAGAATAAGAGGGGCATGTTATAGCAACATTTTTAAAAGGAATAATTTTATTGCCAATTCCTTTGATGTCGCCTATACCGGAAATATTAATGAAAATGAGTTTTCGAGGAATTACTGGAGCGATTATACCGGGTACGACCTCAATAAAGATGGAATTGGAGATGTGCCTTACCGGCCGGTTAAACTTTTTTCTTACCTGGTTAACACTACCCCGGAAGCTATTATTCTCCTAAGGAGCATGTTCATAGGTTTGCTGGATTTTTCAGAAAAGGTCTCTCCCGTCTTTACCCCGGCAGAACTCGTAGATCCACAACCCCAACTAAGAAAAATAAAATGGTAAGCATCAAAGACCTACATAAAAAATTCGGCTCCCAGGTCGTATTGAATGGCCTTGATCTCAATATACAGGAGAAAGGGATCATCGCTGTTCTGGGACCTAATGGTTCGGGAAAAACCACCCTTATAAAAAGCATTTTAGGGATGGTAGTACCCGAAAAAGGAGAGATCGAGATCAACGGCAAGAGCATCTTAAACAAGTGGAATTACCGGCAGGAGCTGGATTATCTTCCGCAGATCGCCAATTTCCCGGGAAATCTACGCGTACAGGAATTGATCACCATGATCAAGGACCTTCGGGGGAAAACGGCTAGGGACAAACAGCTGATAGATTTCTTTGGGCTTCACCCCTATCTCGATAAAAAGCTCAATAAGCTTTCCGGTGGTACCCGTCAAAAAGTGAATTTATTGCTGTGCTACATGTTCGACAGTCCGCTTATAATTCTGGATGAACCAACCTCGGGCCTCGATCCTCTATCTCTTTTGCGGCTAAGAGAACTGATAAGGACAGAAAAAGAGAGAGGGAAAACGATCTTGATCACTTCTCACATCATGAACTTTGTGGAAGAAATGTCAGACAGGATCGTGTTCCTGCTGGAGGGTAAGATCTACTTCGACGGCACCGTCAATGAGCTAAAAACCTCTACCGGAAAATTTGATTTTGAACACGCCATAGCGCAATTATTATCTGAAGAAAATGTTTAAGATCCTGAAATACAGTTTTTTTGACCTTACCCGTAGTAGCTGGAGTTATGTCTATTTCTTCTTCTATCTTCTGCTGGGAATTACCCTTCTATTTTTGAATAATGATCTCTCGACTGCTGTGATCACTTTGATGAACGTGATCATTATGCTCGTTCCTCTCATCGGGACCATTTTTGGGGTTATGTACTATTACAATTCCCGTGAGTTCACAGAACTCCTACTGGCCCAGCCGGTAAAGCGGAGTTCCATTTTTATGGGGCAATATCTCGGTGTTGCTATTTCGTTGTCTTTGAGTTTGGTAGTAGGTCTCGGAATTCCATTTACGGCTTATGGATTGTTCAAATCTCCGGCCATCTGGGATTTTGTAATGCTACTTATTACCGGGCTATTTCTCACGCTGATATTTTCTGCCCTCGCCTTCAATATTGCTTTATCCAATGAAAATAAGATCAAAGGATTTGGTTATGCCATCCTCCTGTGGTTATTTCTCGCTGTGATCTATGACGGACTTTTTCTACTCTCGCTGGTTTATTTTCAGGAATATCCGCTGGACAGGTTTTCATTGATCGCGACCATGTTCAACCCAATTGACCTCTCCCGAATTCTCATCCTATTAAAACTTGATATTTCGGCTTTGCTTAGCTATACGGGAGCTGTCTTTAAAGAATTCTTCGGAACGCCCCTTGGCGCGTTCACTTCTATGGGCATGTTGGTAGTGTGGGTGCTGCTGCCGTTGTTTAGGATCGCCAGGGTAGTTAGAAAGAAGGACTTTTAACCCTTTGTTGATCATTGTTTAACAGCTTTTTTTCCTTTTCGGGTGGTTGATTCTGTAACTTATAAATATAAACCAGGATTAACCAAAAAACTACAGAAAATGAGAAATGAAGAATTTTTAAACAAGCTGTCTAACTGTATCAACCACTGTAATCATTGTGCAGATGCCTGTCTTGATGAGGACAACCTCAAGAAGATGGTAGAATGCATTAGAAAAGATAAGGTCTGTGCTTCTGCCTGTGCTTCCCTGGCCGATATTCTCACGGTGAAAAATGCCAATGTAACAGGACTTGTCAAATACTGTGAGCAGGTGTGTAGAGAGTGTGCCGAAGAATGTGAAAAGCACGAAACCCAGCACTGCCAGGATTGTGCAAAAGCCTGCCGTGAATGTGAAGAAGCCTGTAAAAAATATGCAGCCTAAAATAAAAGAGGCTGTCTGAAAAGCATTTAATATGTCATCCTGAATTTATTACGGGATCTAAACCATTTGAAAATCAAAATCAATTAGAAGCTGAAACAAGTTCAGCTTGACGAAAAATGGACTTTTGAGACAGCCTCTTTACTTCTCAAAAATGTCATTTTGGAAAGGTTTTATCTTTAAGGAATTCTTCCGAACAATTCGTTCCCGGCATATAATTCCTCAGCTCTTTCAAAGGGCATTATTTCTGAACTTAACCTCCAGGTCCAGTTACCTCCTGTACTGCCAGGAGTATTCATTATAGCTTCCCCACCCAGTCCCACTATATCCTGCATGGGTGTAATGGCCACTGCAGATACCGACTGCAATGCCAGGCGGTGTAAAACCTCATGCACATTTTTATCGGTGACTTGCAGGTCTGTATATTTGTTCAGGTGGTCCCACACTTCCTTTCCACTGTCCCTAAACCAACCGCGGGTGGTATTGTTATCATGGGTTCCGGTATAGACTATGCTGTTAAATTCGTGGTTATAGGGAATGTAAGGATTCCTGCGATTAGTGTCTCCAAAAGAGAACTGCAGCACCTTCATGCCGGGAAAATTGTACTTCTCCAACAGGTCATACACAGGCTGGTCTAGAACGCCCAGGTCCTCTGCAATGAACGGCATTTCAGGGAACTCTCTTTGTACCTGCTTAAAAAAGTCTATTCCCGGGGTGGGTATCCATTTACCATTGATAGCTGTATCTTCATTAGCCGGGACCTCCCAGTAAGCTGCAAAGGCCCTAAAATGGTCGATCCTTACAACATCAAACAGCAACAGGTTTTGTCGCAGGCGTTCGATCCACCAGTTATATCCGGTTTTTTTTAGCTCCTTCCAGTCGTAGACAGGCGTTCCCCAGAGTTGTCCCGTTTTACTGAACATATCCGGTGGTACGCCCGACACATGCGTTGGCTGTTTCTGTGCATCCAGCTTAAATATCTGTGGATTAGCCCAACAATCTGCACTGTCATGATTTACGTAAAATGGTACATCCCCAAAAATCCTGATCCCATATTTATGTGCCTGCAGCATAAGTTGAGACCATTGTAAAAAGAACAGGAACTGCACGAACATTTCCCGCTCAATTTGTTCTTTAAGTTCGATCCTGGCTTGTTGCAAAGCTTCAGGCTCTCTTTCCCTTAGCTCTTCAGGCCAGTCGGTCCAGTTGGCCTTCTTGTATTTATTACGAAGGGCCATGTAAAGACAGTAATTATCGAGCCAGTGCTCATGACTCTGCCTAAATTCCCTGAATTCATTTTTCTGCTTTTTCCCGCTTTTGAATTTCTCAAAAGCAGCATCAAAGAGCTCCTCCTTATACTTTACTACCTTGTCAAAAATGACTTTTTCAGAAGATATTTTTGAAGGTGCAGGAAAATCTTTAAGGTCGATATAACCTTCTTCCTCTAAAAGTTCCGGACTTATCAAAAGTGGATTTCCCGCAAAAGCCGAATGGCTACTATAGGGCGAATGCTGGTAAATCCCATCTGTGGGATTCAATGGCAGGATCTGCCAGTAAGTATGTCCCGATCTCTCCAGAAAATTCAGGAATTTGTAGGCTTCCGGGCCCATATCCCCTATTCCGAAATCCCCGGGAAGAGAAGTTATATGTAAAAGAATTCCGCTGCTTCTTTTTAGTTCCATATCAGGTGTTGCGTGTTAAAAGTGCGACGGGAAAGTCGGTAAAAAGATCCTGAACAACAAGAGCTTCTGAAGAAAAATCTCTTCCTGAAAAGACATTTTTGAAGGTCCCCTTAAGCCTGTCCGGAAGCTTCACCATCAACTCCTTAGGTAGATCCTTCACCCTAAGATCTTCATGGAAAATATCAACTACCATTGCCGGCGCCACCACTAATGTAACCTTGTCATTCAAAGCGCGGGCAAAGGCAATGATTCCTGTTCCCATTTCCCCCTGTACCTCCAGTGGTAAATATTCCCCATCCTCAAAAAGTTCGGGCATCTCCTTTCGGGCAGAAAGGGCGCGGTGAAGACAGTACATCTTTATTTTCCCGCTGGAATAATCCTCCTTCAGGTTTTCAAGTTCCTTTTGCAACCCTTCCGGCGAAACTGCTGTTATTTCTGAAAGGTATTTCTTCCGGAGATCGTAATCTACAGGTCGGCGATTATCGGGGTCTACATAACTAAGGTCCCAGAGTTCAGTACCCTGGTAGACATCGGGAATTCCCGGTGCCGTGATCTTCAGCAGGGATTGTGACAGCGATTTTACGGCTCCGTATACCGCGACCTTCTCAATGAAAGGCTGAAAAGAATTCCTGAATTCCGAAGAATTGAGCAGGTCCTTCAAAAAAGTATAGACCTTCTTCTCGTATTCTTCATTTGGAGCAGCCCAGGACGAATTTTCCTTGGCTTCCCGCAGGACCTTCTGTAAATAAGCTGTCGATCTCTCAAGAAATTCCTCACCCGGTTCTCCTGAATATGGCCAGGCACCAACGAGCATTTGGTAAATAAAATATTCCTCATTGGAATCGGGAACAGCAGCATCCTTTCGAATGGTCTTTGCAATTTCCTTCCACTTCTGTACATTCTCAAACCACTCCTGTTCGGTCTCACTTAACACATTGAGCCTCATGCGGGAATCTTCCCCCCGTTTGGTATCATGAGTTGCCGTGGCATTAATGGAAAGTGGAAAATCTTCCATTCTTCCCTGCATCCTTTTGTGAAATCCTTCTATTGATAACCCGAAATTTTCAGGAGAATCTCCTACTTCATTATGAGAGATCAATTCATTGAAGATATAAAAGGTTGTATCCTCTACTCCCTTTGCAGCCAAGGGTCCTGTAAACTGCTGGCATCGCTGAAGAAACCTCAGCATGTGCTCCCTGTCTTTTTTCGCCTCTCCAAGAAAAATATTCCTGATGGTTTCCAGCTGCTCCTGTAGCCCGGGTTGGTGATCTTTAGCCGCCTCAAAGGCCGCATCGATGATCTTCTTCTGTCGCTTTCTCAGCGGATATTCTTCAGGATAAATGCGATAGACGGGAAAGGCAGCCAAAAATGCACCTAGAGCTTTCCGGTTATCTTCTTCCTCTTCCAGAAGCTCATGTTCAAGAGCCATTTTCCAGAGGTTATTGTATTCCCCCCCCATTCTTTCCTCCAGGATAAAACGTTTTTGCTCGTAAACAAGCTTGTGATAATCCCCGTGTCGCGGGTTAAGCGTTTGATAAACTTCTGTAAATTTCTCCTCACTTTTTTGATTTGTGAGCAGTTGGTTGACCGTAGCAAGAAAACCATAACCACTGGTGCCTTCAACGGGCCAGTGAACGGGGAGCTTTTCATCCCATTCAAGGATCTTCTCAATGGTGATATAGAAATCGGGACCCAACTTTTCCCGAAGCCATTCCAGGTAACCTTTTGGATCGAAAAGCCCGTCAATATGGTCAATCCGTAATCCCTGGATAAGGTTTTCCTCACATAGCTGAAGGATAAACCTGTGATAGCTTTCAAATACCTCCCTGTCTTCCATTCGGAGACAGATAAGATCGTTGATGGTGAAAAACCTGCGGTAATTGATCTCCTTTTCAGTCTGTTTCCAATGGGCCGGCAGGAAAAATTGTTCCTTGAGAATTTCTTTCAGGTTTTCTTCAGAAGCATTGATCTCCTCTAGCCTCTGGTTCACTTTATTTCTGAATTCTGGTTCTTTATCGTATTCTCTTAAGAAATACTCCTTAAGCTCCTGCCAGTTTTCATTCTCTCCTGAAAAATTCCAAAATTTCTCTTCCCACTTTCCTCCCAGTTCCTTACCTAAAATTGAAGCATAGGAACGTGCAGCCGCAAAATATTCGTGGTCAAAATAAGTGATCGAAAATCCGCTTTTTGACACCTTTAATTGCAGCTCTCTATTCCTGATCACCTCTTCAAGCGGACTTCCTAAAAAAGGAGCCATCACTTTTCCCGACTCCTTCCAGTCAATATCAAAAAAGTTGTAGTGAGCAGAATCAGGACCCAGTTCGAAAATATCCTGGATCCAGATATTGTCACCGTCAAAAGCCATGTGGTTAGGAACTATATCCTGCAGCCAGGACATGTTCTTTTGCTGCATTTTTTTGCTGATCCTTCTAAACATATCCAGCTTCCCGATCTGCTTGTTGATCTGAAAAGGATTGGTGATGTCATAACCATGCGTACTGCCCTCGCGAGCCTGAAAAAAAGGCGCGGAATAGACTGTGGAGATACCGAATTCATTCAGGTAATCGATGATCGCATCCAGGTCTTCAAAAGTATAGTTAGGCGAAAGCTGAACTCTGTATGTAGATACCGGATTTTTCATTCGAGGGCAAGATTTACAGATTCCTCAAGCTCCTGGAATTCCTTAACCCATTTTGAAGCCGCTTCATCACCTCCCTCGCTGCGTTCCTGCATTTCCTGGAAATGCTCTTCTTTAATACCAAAAGCTATGTTCTGTGCTTCCCATTTTTCGGGAGAAAGAGGGGTTGCCTCCAGCATCTTTAAGAGTGCATTTACCTTTTTGAGCATTTTGAGGTCGAGAGGTGCTTTTTCAAGTTTTAGCATAAGATCTGTGAGCTGCTGCTCTGCCAGGAAATTAAGAGTGACCTTGTCCAGCTCGGCCTCAATAGACACAGCCGACTTGATCTGATTCTCCAGCTTTTTGAAATCGCAGCCCTTTTTCTTCAATTCCTTTTCCAGGCGGTTGTTTACAGCCATTTCTACAGGTAACTTAAGCCTGGAAGGAACCCTCATGTTCACCTCCTGAAAAGTTTTAAGTAAGGGATAAGTGTTGTCGTATAGCTGCTGCATTGCACCTTCTGCCCCGGTAAGATTATTTTCCATCACCTGTTTCATAATGAGATGCTGTTCATCCCTGAACAAGTGCCAGAAGGAATAATTATGGTTTCCAAAGTGGGAATCCATAAGATTAAAGATCTCGTACATATTTCCTTTTTCAAAGAAGTAGGACATCTTCGAATGAAGTTCCTCCAGGGCTTCTGCGCTTATATATTTCCTGACCCCACCAAAGATGTGGTGATCGCCCATATAAAGAACGGCATAAGAAATATCCACTTTTTCCCAGGTGATATCACTGCGGAACTCTGTTCGCGCAATGATCAATTTCTGCTTTCCGGCTTCATAATTATGACTGGCTTTTGTGGTAGCGCTAAAGTTGTAGAGTGTAACTTCTTCCGGGAACTCTTCAAAGACTGAAGAAATCGCATAGTGAGCTCCAATTCTTATCATATCCAGCTCCATAGGCTTTACATAAAGTTCATACGCCTTATGGACCGTCCCGTACTTCGGAATGTTACTTGGGATCTTCTTTAAAGATTCCACAAAGTCCGGTTCATATTTCTCCCCGCTAATTTCTTCGGCAAGCTGTACCGCACGTTGAGCATAGAAAATGTCCTGCATGGATTCAATACCGGTGACCTCATCAAAGAACCATCCGCAACTGGTGTACATCAACATCGCATGATACTGCATTTCCAGCAATTTAAGGAGCTTGACCTGGTCTTCTTCAGAAAGGTCCTTTCCTGTAGCTTCAGAAAGAAATGCTTTTACATTCTTTGGATCTCTGTCCAGGATCACTTGTATATATTTATTCCGGACTTCCCAGGGGGTGGAAGTGAAAGACTCCATTTCCTTTTCAAATAACTTGATAAGTTTTTCCCGAACCTTGTCGAAAGCTTCTCTTAAAGGTTTTCGCCATTGTTGATTCCACCCGTCATTGCCGCCTGTGTTACAACCGCAATCACTGCGCCAGCGCTCCACCCCATGATAGCAGCTCCAGGAAGTATCCTCAATGATCTGCGCTTCATATTCGGGTGGAAATTTCTCCAGGAACTCGCCATAGATGGTCAGGTTAATATCTTCGTCCTCTTCCAGGGAATGCAGGCAGTAAGACAGAGCCATCTCTCCCAGTTTATGGTGGTGACCGTAACTTTCCCCATCTGTAGCTATATGCACCAGTTCCATATCATCATGCTGTGCAAACTGCCCCCTGAGTCTATCGGCAAAGGCTTCCCCATTGTTTAACAGCCCTTCAAATGCCACTGCCTGGGAAGCAGGACCATCATAGAAGAAAAGACTTATCTCTTTACCCGAAGGTAATTTACATGTATAGGCACGGCGGGTATTCACTTTAGCATCTGTGGCATCTTCCCATTCCCTGGCGCCAATCTTCCTTATTGCTTTTGCCTGATAGGGAGAGAGGATAGTGAATTTTATCCCGTGTTTTGCCAGCATCTCGAGCACATCGGTATTTACCGCAGTTTCCCCCAGCCACATGCCTTCGGGCATACGGTTATAGCGGGATTTGAAATCCTCAATTCCCCAAATCACCTGGGTTTCCTGGTCTCTTTTATTGGCCAGAGGCATTATGAGGTGATTATAAGCCTGTGCCAGAGCAGCACCATGTCCCGAAAATGTCTCCTGACTCATTTTATCTGCTTCCAGGATCGCCTCATAGGTCTTTGGAGTTTCGTTTTGCATCCAGGCCAGTAAAGTTGGGCCAATATTGAAACTCATCCAGGCATAATTGTTCATGATCGCCTGGATCTTCCCTTCCTCATCCAGAATTCGGGAAGCCGAATTTCTTACATAACATTCGGCGTTTATCCTGTGATTCCAGTCATGGTAGGGATAGGCCGATTCCTGGATCTCTACCTTGTTCAACCATGGGTTTTCTCTGGGAGGCTGATAAAAATGCCCGTGCACACATACATATTTCTTACTCATAATTATCTTGTTAGTTAATGAACCAGCCTTTTTACTTAGGTTCCAAAAAAGGCATTTTTAAGGGATCTTTTTTACGACCTGTAGATCACTACAGCTTCAGGAGGAATATTGAGCTCTCCGGAACCAAAAAGGTCCTCCAATCCCGATCTTCCTCCCCATTTTTTATCTGCGGAAAATAAAAGGACTTCCGGTTGTTCCTTTCCTGATATTTTTTCGATGTATCCGGATTCTCCAAAGTTAAAGATCCCGTGTAACCCTGTGTTTTCATTCTTAGCCGAAACCTTCAGGATCTTTTTTTCCTCATCAGCTTCAGTTTTAAGACTGTTATGTCCAAAAAGCTTAAAAGCACCTTCTTTTTTCAGCTTCAGCAATTCCTTGTAGAATTCAAAAAGTAGATGTTGTTTTTCTTCCTTTCTGAAATTCCAGTTCAGCTTTGAATTTTCAAAAGTTTCTTCGGACTGTGGATCGGGAAATTCCCCTTCAGAATGGGAATGAAAGAAGTATTTAAATTCCCTTTTTCGCCCCTCCTGAACTGCCTTCACAAGATCGGGATCCCCATGACTTATAAAATACTGAAATGGCTGCTTTTCCCCAAACTCCTCGCCCATGAACAGCATTGGCACAAAAGGAGCCGTAAGCATTGTTGCTGCAGCAAGTTTTTGTTTCTCAAAGCTTACCAGTTCTGCCAGGCGCTCTCCCAGCAACCTGTTCCCTACCTGATCATGATTCTGGATACAGACCACAAAATTGGATGGCGCAAATCCCTGCGGACTATTGCCTACTGTCTTTTTCCGGAAAGGGGAATACATCCCGTCGTAGATAAAAGCCTGCTTAAAAGCTTTAGCCAGGTATTCCATCTTTCCATAATCAGCGTAATAACCGGCTGACTCCCCGGTCAAGATTGTGTGAACTGCATGGTGAAAGTCATCCACCCATTGCCCCTCGAGTCCATATCCACCTTTTGAATATTCTTCAATTATTCTGGTATCATTGAGATCACTTTCGGCAATGAGAACATACTTTCTTCCGGTCTTTTCCTCCAGTTCATCTGTTCTTTCACTCAACTCCTTTAGAAAATGTCTAGCACCCCGATCAATGATCTCATGGATCGCATCAAGACGGAGTCCGTCAAAATGAAAATCCTCCAGCCACATCAAAGCATTCTGAATGAAATGATGCCTAACCTGGTCTGAATGTTCATCATCAAAATTAATAGCACTACCCCAGGGCGTGTGGTATTTATCTGTAAAATAGGGTCCGTACCGGGAAATATAATTTCCTTCGGGACCAAAGTGGTTATAGACCACATCTAAAATAACGCTGAAGTTCCTTTGATGACAGGCATCTATCAACTTCTTAAGACCTTCCACCCCTCCATAACTATGCTGCGCAGCAAAGGGATAAACCCCGTCGTAACCCCAGTTTCGGCCTCCCGGGAATTGTGCTATCGGCATAAGTTCAATGGTGTTGATGCCCAGCTCTTCCAGATGATCCAGTTTGTCAATAACAGCTTCAAAAGTGCCCTGTGAGGTAAAGGTTCCCACGTGAAGCTCATAAATGATCATGCTGGATAGTTCCCTTCCTCTCCATGATTGATCCTGCCAGGAGTAAGCCTTGTGGTCGATGATACGTGACCAGGAATGCACTCCCTCGGGCTGGGAAAGTGAGGCAGGGTCGGGAAATTCTTCTTTATCTATCCGAAACTTATATAATTCCCCCGGTTCTACATTTTGAAGGGTCCCGGACCAGTATCCATCATTATCTTGTGAGAGCACCTGTGGCTCACGGTTTTTCAGAATAACTTCTACAGTTTCGGCAAACGGAGCCCATACACAAAATTCAGTTTTTTTATCTCCATTATATACTGCACCAACGCTCTTTCCCATAAATAAACTTCTACCAGATTTTTCAATCACTTTCAAAGCTAAGAAGGATAAAATGGAAGAATTAATGTTTAATAGTTTTTTAACTAAGGGTGTGCTTTTACTTACCTAAATTTAAGTGTTTTAGAATTCTAAAAGACCTGAAATGACGGGCATTTCAGAATAAATCAACCTCCTATATTTTAAAGAAAACATATGAAAATTGATGGTCATAAGAGAGTTAGTATAAGAAATGTAAAACCCCAAATTGACTGTGGCAAATATCCTATCAAGAGAGTTGTAAATGAAGATATAAAAGTAGAAGCCGATATTTTTGGTGACGGCCATGATAAAGTGGATGCAGTACTCCTTTACCGGCAGAAAAAGAAAGGTAGAGGTCGTGAGAAAAAATGGCAGGAAAAACCGATGGAGTTCGAAGGTAATGATCACTGGAGCACTACCTTTAGATTAGATGAAACGGGAGATTACGAATACTCCCTCGAAGCATGGGTAGATCACTTCACTTCATGGCAGGACGGACTTGAGAAAAAGGCCGCTGCAAATCAAAATATAAAAACCGAGTTACTTATTGGAGCAGAACTCATGGAAGAAGCCCTTCCCCGGGCATCTGCCCCCAACAAAAAGAAATTAAAGGAATGGATCGAACTCTTGCGGGATGAGGAGCATGAGCAAAGAGCAGTTTCTGAAGCTTTAAGCGACAGTGCTTCCAGGGCAATGTATAAATCCCGGGATCGCAGTAAGGCCTTTCCCTATGATAAAACGCTGGAGGTAAGGGTAGAAAGGAAAAAAGCACTTTTTAGCGCCTGGTATGAATTCTTTCCGCGATCTGCTTCTCCCGAAAAGGGAAAGCACGGGACCTTTAAGGATTGTGAAAATGTTTTACCTGAGGTGGCAAAAATGGGATTTGATACCATTTATTTCCCACCTATTCATCCTATAGGCCGCAGCCATAGAAAGGGCCTTAATAATGCTACG
Source organism: Salinimicrobium aquimaris (assembly GCF_035607535.1). Lineage (NCBI taxonomy): Bacteria > Pseudomonadati > Bacteroidota > Flavobacteriia > Flavobacteriales > Flavobacteriaceae > Salinimicrobium > Salinimicrobium aquimaris. The sequence goes on along the minus strand of NZ_JAYDZX010000001.1, from coordinate 135,282 downwards.
GAAGCCGAAGAAGGAGATCCCGGTTCGCCGTGGGCCATTGGTGCTAATGAAGGAGGCCACAAGGCCATTCACCCCGAGTTGGGTACCATGGAAGATTTTACCCGCCTGGTCCAAAAAGCAAAGGACATGGGAATAGAGATTGCCCTGGATTTTGCTATTCAGTGTTCCCCCGACCATCCTTATGTCAAGGAGCACCCGCAATGGTTCAAGTGGAGACCGGATGGAACCGTTCAATACGCTGAAAATCCTCCAAAGAAATATCAGGATGTGCTTCCGGTGAATTTCGAGACTGAAGATTGGGAGAACCTTTGGGATGAATTGAAAAGCATAGTGGAATTCTGGATCGATAAAGGGGTAAACGTCTTTAGAGTAGACAATCCGCATACAAAGACCTTTGGATTCTGGGAATGGTGTATCAGGGAGATCAATAAAAAGCATGACGGGATCATTTTCCTGGCAGAGGCTTTTACCCGTCCAAGGGTAATGGAAGAGCTCGCGAAAATTGGCTTCAACCAGTCCTACACCTACTTTACCTGGAGAAATACCAAAGAGGAATTTGAGGAGTATCTAACCCAGCTCACTCAAACCGAGGTTAGGGAGTACTACAGACCGAATTTCTGGCCCAACACACCCGATATACTTCCTATTTCCTTGGAGCATAAAGATGAGCCCTCCTTTTTGATAAGATTGATCCTTGCCGCCACCATGTCTTCCAACTATGGACTGTACGGACCTGTCTTTGAATTCGGGCTCAATGAACCGTATCCCGGCAAAGAGGAATACATACATTCTGAAAAATATCAGATCTATCACTGGGACTGGCATCGCAATACCCGAACCAAAGAAATGATAAGTATCCTCAACAGGATCAGGAAAGAGAACGAGGCCCTGCAGACCACCTGGAACATCGAATTCTGCGCTACAGATAACGACCAGATCATATGCTATTCCAAGGTAGACCAGGATGAGAAAAACAAGCTCATCATAGTGGTGAATCTCGACCCGAACAATACCCAATCTGGGTGGGTCCAGGTACCCCTAAGAAGACTCAGGATCGAGGATCGCGACTCGTATTCGGTAAAAGATCTCTTGACCGGATCCAGCTATATATGGCAAAACGAGTGGAATTATGTCGAGCTGCATCCACGGGCGATCCCTGCACATATTTTAAAAGTAGAAACTAAAAAACCAATACAATAAAAGCAATTAGCATGATCAAACCACTTCAAGCGAACGATCAGGATACCTGGTATAAAGATGCTATTATATATGAACTTCACATAAAAGCCTTTTTCGATAGTAACGGTGATGGAATTGGAGATTTTGAAGGCCTTCTTCAAAAACTCGATTACCTGGAAGACCTGGGGGTAACTGCAATCTGGCTCCTGCCCTTCTATCCTTCTCCCCTTCGCGATGACGGTTATGATATTGCAGATTACTACAGTATCAACCCTTCCTATGGAGATCTTGATACCTTCAAGAGACTCATTGATGAAGCCCATAACCGCGGATTGAAGATCATTACCGAGCTGGTTATCAATCACACATCAGACCAGCACCCATGGTTCCAGCGTGCCCGAAATGCTCCTATAGGTTCCCCCGAAAGAGATTATTACGTCTGGACAGATGACCCAAATAAATATAAGGACACCCGTATAATATTTACCGACACCGAGCCCTCCAACTGGACATGGGATCCTGTTGCCAAACAGTATTTTTGGCACCGGTTCTTTAGTCACCAGCCCGACCTCAATTTTGACAATGAACAAGTACAACAGGAAGTTTTTGATGTCCTGGATTTCTGGTTTGATTTGGGAGTAGATGGATTCAGGCTGGACGCCGTGCCTTATCTGTTTGAAAGAGAAGGTACCAATTGTGAGAACCTTCCTGAAACCCATGACTTTTTAAAGAAGCTAAGAGCTCATGTCGACAGCAAATATGAGAATAAATTGCTCCTGGCAGAAGCTAACATGTGGCCTGAAGACTCGGCTGCATATTTTGGAGATGGAGACGAGTGTCACATGAATTACCACTTCCCTATTATGCCGCGCATGTTCATGTCGGTCAAGATGGAAGACAGATACCCGATAATGGACATTATCGACCAGACACCCGATATTCCTGAAAACTGCCAGTGGGCGATCTTCCTTAGGAACCATGATGAATTGACCCTGGAAATGGTCACCGATGAGGAAAGGGATTATATGTATAAGGTTTATACCAAAGATCCGCAGGCGAAGATCAATGTTGGAATTAGACACCGGTTGGCTCCCTTACTGGAAAACAACCGTAACAAGATTGAACTGATGAACGTGTTGCTCTTCTCTCTCCCCGGAACTCCGGTGATCTACTATGGAGATGAAATTGGAATGGGAGATAATTATTACCTGGGGGACCGTGACGGGGTGAGAACTCCAATGCAATGGTCATCAGACAGAAATGCAGGATTTTCTCATGCCAACCCGCATAAACTTTACCTGCCTGTAATCATTGATCCATCGTACAAATATGAGTCTGTAAACGTGGAGACCGAGCAAATGAATTCCTCTTCCCTGCTTTGGTGGATGAAGAGGATCATTAGCATGAGAAAAAGATTTAAAGCATTCGGGCGTGGGGACATCAATTTTCTTTCCCCGAGCAACGCCAAGATCATTGCTTACACCAGGACCTTTGAAGATGAAGACATTCTGGTACTTGGGAACCTTTCGAGATTCCCTCAGGCTGCAGAGCTGGATCTCGAGGCCTATGAGGATTATATCCCGGTAGAAGTCTTTAGTCATAACAAATTCCCGCGGATAACCGAACATCCTTATTTGTTCACCATGGCGCCCCACGGTTACTACTGGTTCCAGCTGCAAAAAGAAGAAGGTCATGTAGCCAAGTCTGAAACCCCTGAACTACAGGTTGAGGAGTGGGAACAACTGCTTCAAAACAAGACAAAGTCAAAATTTGAGCACAATATTCTGCCTAATTATCTCAATAGCTGCCGCTGGTTTGGCGGAAAGTCCAGGGTGATACAGAATATCACGGTGGTGAATAAAGTAGATATCCCGGTGGAGGAAATTCCTTCCACTCTAATAACTATTGAGGTAAGCTACAATGATGGGTTACCAGAGGTTTACCAGCTTCCGCTCGGGTTCTTAAGTCCGAAGTTTGATGAAGAATACAAAGAAATTCCTGCTAAGGGCATCATTGCAAAATTAAAACTGGGAGAAGAAGAAGGCTATCTTTTTGATGCCGTCTACAGTGAAAGCTTTAGAAACGTCCTTTTCAGAAACATCAAAAAAGGTCGCAAATTGAAGAGTGGCCGCGGAAATCTGGTGTTCTACCATAGTGAGAACGGATTTGATAAAGCAGATAAGGTACATTCAAAGATCCTTAACGCAGAGCAGAGTAATACTTCGCTAATTTTCGATAACAAATACTTCCTCAAGCTCTACCGGAAACTGGACAACACAATTAACCCCGATCTGGAGATCACAAAATATCTCACAGAAAAGACAGAATACAAAAATTCTCCACGGTTTGTGGGGGCAATAGAGTATAAACCCGATGCAAAAAATATCATTGTATTGGGAATGATGCAGGACCTGGTTCCTAACCAGGGCGATGCCTGGGATTATACAAAGGATGCATTAAACCGCTTTTTTGACAGGGTATTGACCATGCCTAAAGATCAGGAATTTGAACCTGTAGCGCATACTTTAAAACCTCATTCTTACCAGGATCTTTCAGAGAACATGAAGGAATTACTGGGAATGGTCTTTCCTGAGAGAATGTTTCTGCTGGGACAAAGAACTGCTGAAATGCACAAGGCCCTGGCTGCAAATCCACAGGAAAAAGATTTCGAACCGGAACCTTTTTCCCTGCATTACCAGAGATCTCTTTTCTCTTCCCTGCAGTCTCTTACCCGAAATGCTTTCCAGAACCTTCAGAAGAGCATAAAAACCCTTCCGAAGCATATTCAGGAGGAAGCGCAGGAAGTACTGGATATGAAAGGAGAAGTTCTCAAAACCTTCAGGAAAGTCTACGACCATAAAATCCCGATTATGAAGATTCGAACCCATGGAGATTACCACCTGGGGCAGGTTTTATGGACAGGAAAGGATTTTGTGATCATTGATTTTGAAGGGGAACCTGCACGATCCTTTAGTGAAAGAAGATTAAAGCGATCCCCGCTACGTGACGTGGCAGGCATGGTTCGCTCTTTCCACTACGCAGCCTACAGCAGTATTATGGAATCAGAAATTGATGATCACAATAAGGAAGGGGAACTGGACAACTGGGCCGACAACTGGTATTATGTGGTAACTAAAATTTTCCTTCAGGGATATTATGAACATGTTGGTGAAAACGACTTCATTCCACCAGATGAAGACGATACCGAGATCCTTATGCAGATCTTCCTGCTCGAAAAAGCGATCTATGAAATGAATTATGAACTAAACAACCGGCCAGATTGGGTCTTGATCCCGCTAAGGGGAATTAAATCATGCATTAAACAATAAACTATGGCTAAGAAAGAGAACAACAAGCAAGATATAGAGAAGAAGACTTCAGGCAGCGGAAAAGCTCCAAAAGGACCTGTCGAAAAAGGTAAAACTTCTCCTGAAGAATCGGGAGAAGTTAAAGGACCGAAAGGAGTAGGTGATAACTCGCCAAAGAAGACGGGAACAAAGAAAACAAGTTCGACAAAGTCTGCTGCTGAAAAGAAAACGGCGACCAAAAAAGCGGCAGGTAAGAAAAAGACATCCGCTAAGTCTGCAACTTCTGCTGAAGAAAAGCCGACCAAACTGGACACGGGTCTGCCTAGGACCAAAATGCCCGATGCAGATGCAGCAGCCGAGCCTAAGCCTAAAAAGCAGACGAAGAAAACTTCAGCAAAGTCAAAATCAACGACTGAAGAAAAGGCCACCAAACTAAAGACAGGACTGCCAAAGACAAAGATGCCCGATGCAGACGCAGCAGCCAGTCCTAAACCTAAGAAATCGGCAAGAAAAACATCCGCAGCAAAGAAAGAGCAGGAATCCTCTTCTAAACCTGCTAAATTTCAGGAACCTCTAACCGATGACCAGGTGCCCGATGTAGCTGCACCGGCGACCAAAGTCACCACCACTCCCGAGGAAAGCCCCGAGAAGAAAACCGGAACCCGAAAAACAGCTGAAAAGAAAGCTTCGGCGACTTCAAAGACTGCAAAAAAGAAAAGTGCAGGCAAAAAAGCAGAAGAGGCTGAACCGGCAGCAACAGAGAAAAAAGCTCCGAAGAAGATGTCAAGGCACAAAAAAGTTCCCGGAATAAGCGCCGAGGAAAAAATGAAACTGCCTAACACCTCTCCTTCCGAAGACCTTAAAGAGACTGCAAAAGAAACAGCCGAAAATATCAAAAAGAAGGTTACACCAGATGAAGGAACAAAAAAGGATCTCGAAAAGATGGCCCGGGACCTAATTCCCGATCCTGAGGACATCAAAGCTGCAGCCGGGAACCTTGCTGAAAAGATCATCCCTCAAGCCGAAAAGGCAAAGAAAAAAGTAGAGGAAATTCTGCCCGACAAGGAGGAAGTTGCAGCTGCGGCTCAAAAGGCAAAGAAGAAAGTAGAGGATCTCACTACGAACAAAAAGGAGGAGCAAAAATCCTCCTCAGATAAACCGGTGGAAGCGACCCTGCTTACTGAGTTTGATATCCACCTGTTCCGCGAAGGAAAACACTTCCACTTGTATAACAAATTGGGTTCTCACCTTATGGAGTACATGGGAACTGAAGGAGTGTACTTTGCGGTTTGGGCTCCTAATGCCGAGAGAATTTCTGTAGTGGGGGACTTTAATAACTGGGACAGGGAAGCCCATCCAATGAACGCCCGTTGGGATAATTCGGGGATTTGGGAAGTCTTTATACCGGGTGCCAAAAAGGGTAGTTTATATAAATACTTTATCAGGTCCAACAACGGTTATGAAGCCGAAAAGGGAGATCCTTTTGCTTTTCAATGGGAAACTCCTCCCAATACGGCCTCTGTAGTCTGGGATCTTGAGAACACCTGGAAAGACAAGGTATGGATGAAAGACCGGCAGAAAAAAGAAGGGAAGCCGCAGCCTATGTCGGTTTACGAAATACATCTGGGATCCTGGAAACGGGTACCCGAGGATAATCTTCGATCCCTTACCTATCTGGAACTTGCCGAGCAACTCCCGCAGTACATTAAGGACCTGGGCTTTACCCATGTGGAATTTATGCCTGTCATGGAACATCCATTCTTTGGATCATGGGGTTACCAGATCACCGGATATTTTGCTCCTTCCAGCCGTTTTGGAACTCCCCAGGAGTTTATGCACCTTATAGATAGTCTGCACCAGGCGGGAATTGGAGTGATCCTGGATTGGGTTCCCTCCCACTTCCCATCAGATTTGCACGGATTGCACTATTTTGACGGCACTTATCTGTACGAACATGCCGATCCCAAGAAAGGTTTTCATCCGGACTGGCAGAGTTACATTTTTAACTACGGAAGAAATGAAGTACGATCTTTCCTGATAAGCAACGCGCTATTCTGGCTTGATAAATTCCACGCCGATGGTTTGAGAGTGGATGCCGTGGCATCTATGCTTTACCTTGATTATTCCAGAAAAGAAGGGGAATGGGAGCCTAATGAATTTGGTGGAAACGAGAACCTGGAGGCTATTAGTTTCCTGAAGGAATTCAATGAAGTTGTATATAAGGAATTCCCCGATGCCGTAACCATAGCCGAAGAATCCACAGCATGGCCAATGGTTTCCAAACCCACCTACATTGGCGGATTAGGTTTTGGAATGAAATGGATGATGGGCTGGATGCACGATACGCTCAAGTATTTTAGTGAAGATCCTATTAACAGGCGGTATCATCAAAACACAATTACATTCAGTTCCAACTATGCCTTTACAGAGAATTTCATGCTACCCTTATCTCATGATGAGGTAGTTTATGGAAAACAATCCATCCTTAACAAGATGCCGGGAGATGAATGGAACAAATTTGCCAACCTCAGGACTCTTTACTCTTATATGTTTGCTCATCCCGGAACAAAACTGCTGTTCATGGGGGCAGAATTTGGGCAGACTACAGAATGGAATCACGATTCCAGCCTGGAGTGGCATCTAACAGATCGGGGACCACATCAACAAATACAGGAGACCTTCAGGGAACTCAACAAGCTTTATAAGAAAGAACCTGCCCTTTATGAAAAGGCATTCTCCTATGAAGGTTTTGAATGGGTGGATATAAATGATGAAGAAAACAGTATCATCAGCTTCTTGAGAAAAGGAAATGATCCTAAAGACAACCTGCTGGTTGTTTGTAATTTTACTCCTGTGCCAAGAGAAAACTACAGGATTGGAGTACAGGAAAAAGGTAGTTGGAAAGAAATCTTCAATAGTGATGATCAGAAATTTGGAGGTAGTAATGTGAAGAACGACGGCAAGGTAGAAAGCCAGGAATTACCTGCACATAGGCAGGAGAATTCAATTTCATTGACCTTACCTCCAATGGCCGTGATCTATCTCAAGAAATCCTGATCATAATTAATAAGAACTGCCCCGGGAAAATACCCGGGGCAGTGATTAAGTAGTGTTTGATCCTTAATTAATAACTACTTTTTCCTTAAATCTTTCCTGACCCTTTGCGATCTTGATCCAGTAGTCTCCCGGTGGTACGCTCGCAAAGTCCAGGGTTTTTTGGATGTGTTCTCCCGAGTCTTTAATTACAGTAAGAACTTCTCCGCTCCTGTTCTCTACTGTAAGGTCTACCCTGCCTTTCTGGATATTATTCATAAATACATTTACCCTTTTTGCCTGCACCCGTATGTGTGGCTTACTTATAGTAGCCGATTTACCTACGATCTCTACACCTTTAGATGATTTTTTGATCTTCCAGACCTTCGTTGCGAATCTCTTATCGACTTTAAGGAAATAGATACCCTGTGGAACCATTTCCAAATGGAGTCTTTTATTGTATTGTCCATCCTTTAGCAAGTCATCTTTAAATAGCGTTACACCAAAATTATCTTCAAATAAAATACTCGTTCCCCAGTTCACGTTAGAAAGATCTACTAAAACCGTTTGCTCTCCATTCAAGCTCACCCCATCTCCATCTTTTTCCTTAGCACCAGTAACAGAGAAGGTAAAAAGGAATAAAGCAACTAAAGAAATCTTTTTCAGCTTTTTCATAATTTTCATTGTTTTGGTTAAACCATTAAATTTTACATAACAAACATACCGCGTTATTCCTCCGGCAAATAGATGAAAATTGGCAAATAAATGTTCAAATTTGATCTTTTTCAGGCTAACTAAAACGTTTTAGGTTAAAAATGAACATTTAAAGGGTAATCGAAGTGAGGTAGCGTATTTTAATCGGAATTAAATTTACTTCATCTTTTAATCGATTTTATGAAATTAAATGTAAAACCCGAATTAGAAAAAATAGAGCCGCTGTTTGGGAGTTCATTTACATATAGAACCTATGATAAGAACCACCAGAACAGAAAACATACCTTTTGGCATTATCATCCTGAAATAGAACTGGTTTACGTGAAGAATGGTTCAGGGAAGCGGCAAATTGGAAGTCACATCTCCTATTACAGCAATGGGGACCTTATACTTATTGGGTCCAATCTTCCTCACTGTGGTCTAACAGATGGTCTTACGGGAAATGAGAATGAAACTGTGATCCAGATAAAACCTGATTTTCTTGGCAATCAATTTTTCGACATTCCTGAAATGAAGAACATAAAAGCCCTTTTTGAAAGGGCAGCCATGGGAATTGTCTATAATGGAATTTCCAAGAATGTTATAGGTGAGAAAATGGAATTACTCAAAGACCTGCCTCCATTGGAGCGCCTCCTCGGCCTTCTTGAAATTCTGCACTTATTGGAAGGTTCAGAGGAATATTCAATTTTAAATGCGCAGGGGTTTATTTTAGAAACAGAACTACAGGACAATCAAAGGGTAAATGTGATCTTCAATTTTGTCAAAGAAGAATTTCAGAGATCCATTACGCTGGAAGAAGTAGCTAAGAAAGTGAGCATGACTGTACCGGCTTTCTGCAGGTATTTCAAAAAAATAACAGGAAAGACCTTTACCCGGTTTGTCAATGAATACCGCCTGGTACATGCAGCCAAGCTTCTGCATGAGAAACAAATAAGCATAACAGAGATTTGCTTTGAAAGCGGATTCAATAACTTCAGCCATTTCAACAAACAATTCAAAAAATTTACGGGAAAGTCTCCCTCAGTTTATCGCAACGAACTTAAAATAGTTTTAACCTGATACTATCTCATCTTTTACAGTAAAATCCGTATCTTCAAGAGCCTTAAAAAGAAGGTATGAAAAACGTAAAAGCTTATGCTACTCAGGCTGCAGATCAAGATCTGAAGCCTTTCCAGATAGACCGCTCTGACCCCGGACCGGGAGATGTTGAAATAGAGATCCTGTTTTGCGGGGTCTGCCACTCAGACATACACACTGCCCGTAATGAATGGGGCGGAACAAAATATCCCTGTGTTCCCGGTCATGAGATCGTGGGTAAAGTAACCCGAACAGGAAAAGAAGTAAAGAATTTTAAAGAGGGTGATACTGTTGGAGTGGGCTGTTTTGTAGATTCCTGCGGCCATTGTGAAAATTGTGAAGAAAGCCTGGAGCAGTACTGCTTAAATGGTCCTACAGCAACTTACAATTCCCCTTCCCGCCTGGACAAAGACGTTCATACCTATGGAGGTTATTCTACTCACATCGTAGTAAAGCAAGAGTTTGTTTTGAAAATTTCCGAAAAGCTGCCGCTCTATGCAGTAGCTCCACTGCTATGTGCCGGAATAACGACCTACTCCCCTCTCCGCAGGTGGAATGTCAAAAAAGGTGACAAAGTCGCAGTAGTTGGCCTTGGCGGACTCGGACATATGGCCGTAAAACTGGCATCCTCAATGGGTGCGGAAGTAACAATGCTTAGTCGTTCCCCCGAAAAAGAGCAGGATGCAAACGAATTGGGCGCTGCTCATTTTGAACTTACCACCAAAGAGGAAAATATGAAAAGGATGGCCGGCCGGTTCAATCTTATCATTAACACGGTTTCCGCACAACACGATTACAACCAGTATCTCAATCTTTTAAAAACAGATGGGGTCATGGTACTACTGGGAATTCCCCCAAAACCTTCAGAAGTACTCGCTGCGCCCTTGATAATGAAAAGAAGAAGTCTTGTAGGTTCTTTAGTTGGTGGAATAAAGGAAACCCAGGAAATGCTGGATTATTGTGCAGAACATGGTATAGTTTCAGATGTTGAAATGATCAATATTGATCAGATCAATGAAGCTTATGAAAGAACCTTAAATGCCGATGTACGCTACAGGTTCGTAATAGATATGAAATCCCTAAAAGAGCAAAATTAGTAACCCAACCATATAAACATGAAAAGAAATGCAACTGCCGTTTGGAACGGAACAATAAAGGAAGGAAAAGGAAATCTCACTACACAGAGCGGGGTGCTTAAAAAAACACCGTATTCTTTCAAAATGAGATTTGAGGATGAACAGGGAACCAATCCCGAAGAGCTTATTGGAGCTGCACATTCCGGCTGTTTTACCATGCAGCTTTCAGCAAATTTGAGCAAGGAAGATTTCAATCCTGTAGAGCTGGAAACCAGGTGTGAGATCACATTTGAGGATGGAACAGTTAAAAGATCACATCTTACCTTAGAGGCTAAGGTCCCGGGAATTTCACAGGAAAAATTCGATGAACTGGTAAAACACGCAAAAGAAAATTGCCCGATTTCAAAACTATTGAATGCTGAGATCACGCTTGAATCGACGCTGAACGGATAACCTTCAGGCTTCGGAAAGTATTTTGGAAAGCGCTTCAAAAATGTCATTTTTGAGGCGCTTTTCCATTTTATTGTCCTGCACGAATTTTTGATTCACTTCCAGCTCTATTCCTGAATATTGCTGCGGAAATTGTTGTCTGAGATAGGTAGTAAAACCATCATCAATACCCAGATAAGGATAGTTATAACGCACCTTGTGATCTCTGTCCTGCTGAAGAATCCTTTCTTTAAGATCTTCACAAAAGCTTTTTTCTGATTTTCGGGAGGGATCGAACAGGAGGCCGATGTTTGCATTTCTCACCTCCCCGTTAAGTACGGGAGTGAAAGTATGTACCGAAATGTGGAGTATATCATTTCCTTCCTGAATAAGGCTTCTTATCCTCCCCTCTATGTACTCCCGGTATGGCAGATAAAATTCTTTCAGGATTTCCTTTTTTTGAGAGTCTTTTAATGGCACTGTAAATTCTGAAAATAGCTGTTCATGCCCCAGAGATCTGTTAGGTTCCACCAGCAGCCTGCTTATCATATAATCCTGGCTAAAAACTGCCAGTCCCGAAAGCTCCTGAAACAGATCCCTTGCCCCCGGGTCAAACCCGCGATGCGTCTCCAGCACCTCAACTGCCCCGGAAAAAAAATTCCGGTAGGCCTCAGGAACCTCATTTCCCGCATGTTCGCAAGTGAGAACTAACTTCATCCACTCAAAAATTTGATCCTTAATTGATTATTGTTAATTCAGAAAAAACCTGTTTTCCTGTAAACAGTCACCTAATTTCCGGTAAACCTTCAGGATTTTCTCTTCTGTAGGATCTTCGCCTAAAGCATTTAATATTCTACTGGACAAACTGCCATGCCCCAGCAAAATTTCTATGTTTATTTTATGCTTTGGAGAAAGGTCTTCTTTGACCAGCGAATAGATCCTTTTCCAGACATCAAGTGTTTTGACTCCCGGCTCCAGATCAAATATTCCGGCATATTCTGCATTTTTGATCTCAGTGTCTTCAGCATTTATGATCACCCCATTAAAGATCTCAAAAAGGTCATTTTCATGCCAGTTTTTTTGATCTTCAAGAGAGATCAATTCTTCGCTCACCAGTAATTTTAATGCTTCAATAATTAGAACTGCTATGGCTATATCGGCTTTTGGACATTCCTGCACATCGATCACCCTTATTTCGATCGCTCCGCGGTCAAACCTGGCAATGGCTCCTCTCGAATTTAGAAAGTGCTGATCGAGAATATTTTCGGTATCATGAGGTTTGATGGCTTTATTTATAGGATCAAAAATGCCATTTTGATAATCTTTTCTGGAAAAGAATTGCTCGGGGATCACCTTACCCGTCATTTCCGGGATCTCTTTTTGATTTGTCTTATAGACGTGCATCCTGGCATCTTTAAATCCGGTGAATTTCCCTTCAAAAATGGGAGAGCTCGCACTCAGCCCCGGAATTAAAGGTAGCAATATTCTTACTGCGGCATGCAATTTTTCAAATTCCTTATCTCCCGAAAAAGGTAAATTGATGTGCATACTCTGCACATTGCTCCACCCATGGCCGGTACAGTCAAAGATGCGGTTATACAGCGCATAGATCCTGCTATAGTTGTGTTGCCATAGCTGCATTTCCTTTTCGGGCTGCATTAGAGGATGTGCCGCGGTGGCTAACAATTCGCTGTTAAAGTCCCTGAGGAGTTCATTTACCTCCCGAACGTTTTCAGAAAAAAGTTCATCAAGGGTCTCAAGATCGGCTGTTGGGCCATTTGTCTTCAGTTCTACCACATGAGCAACCAACTCGTTACTCCATTCAATCTTGCCATTTTCCACGTCTGAGGTGAGACTGCCGTTCTTTTTGGTAAGTAGCCTGTCAACTATAGGATTGACCTTGTAGGTGCTGGAGTTTACCAGCATATACTCCAATTCTATTCCGAAGACTTCAAAAAGGTGATAACTCATTCTATTTTCTTTTCAAGACGGTTCTTAAGAGCTGTGAGTATATCGATGTATACCTTGTCTCCATAGTAGCGATCTTCAACTCCGAAGTCAACATTCGGATTGTCGTTGATCTCAATTACCAAAGGCTTGCCATCCACTTCTTTAATATCAATTCCGTACAGCCCTTTCCCCATAAGTTTAGCCGATTTTAAGGCGGCTTCCAGGATCTTTTTTGGCACTTCATCAATGGATATCACATCTGCATTCCCTTCCTGATCATCTTTTTTCTTTGCATTCCAGTTGTAGATCTGCCAGTGACCTTTGGCCATATAATAGCGGCACGCAAAAATTGGCCTGTCGTCGAGGATCCCGATTCTCCAGTCATAATCTGAAGGCGTATATTCCTGTGCGATTATAAGCTCAGATTCCTTTAGCATCTCTCCTACCAGCTTCTCATATTCTTCAACCGTTGATGCCTTTTTGACACCAAATGAAAAAGTTGAATCGGGAGATTTCAGCACTAAAGGAAGTCCTGTTTTTTCAATGACCTTATTGCGGTTTTCTTTGTGCACGATGATGGTTACGGGAGTAGGAATTCCGGCATTCTCAAGAGCTTCGGCCATAAAAACCTTATTACAACACTTAAGGATAGCATCGGGATAATCCACAATGGCAATATCTTCCTGTTGTGCTTTACGGGCAAAGGCGTAGGCTTCATTATTCACCTCGGTACTTTGACGTATGAACAGCGCATCAAAGGCCGAAAGTCTTGACAGATCTTTAGGAGAAACAAATTCTACATAGAAATTCATCTTTTCGGCGAGCTCGGCAAACTTTTTTAATGCCTTTTGGTTGCTGGGCGGGGCGGGATCATGATCCTGCACAAGGATAGCAAGATCATATTCATAACTTCCACTTCGCGGGGTATCATACCTCTTCTTGGCAAAATACTGTATAGCAAAATCGTGCATTACAGGCTTGTGCTCCTCGGGAATTTCGATCTCAGACAAAGCCTTGATCGACTTGATATTCCACTTGTTTGAATAGTAGAATTTTACCCGAAGGAAAGGGATCTGAAAATGCCGGTGAAACATGGCACTAAGCTCCCTATATTTCTGAGCCACATTTTGACCAAAATATATACTAAGTGTGAATTCTGAAGACTTGATTCCTTTTAAACTTTTCTGAATAAGATCATCAAATTCATCCGAAACGATCTTCACCAGTTTAGGTTCCCGAAGATCCACCAGGTTCATTACTGTAGGTATTGGTAGATGTCCACGGGCTTCGGCTAGTAAGGATACATAATAACCTTTGCTCTGGTAAGAATAATCCTTACACAAATTAAATATGCGAGCTTTCTTAAGATTTGAAAATTCGGAATTTGTAAGATAATCCCGGGCCGAAATGATCTCCATGTTTTCTAGAGAAAGCTTCCAGTTCTCGGGCTTATTTACAACTAAAAATTTCTTCATTAAGTATTTAAAATTTTAATCAAAGGTATATGAAAAAATGAATGAAAATTCGCCTGACCATTAATTTTCATTTACCTCCAACTTAAGCAAAAAACACTGATATAAAAAATGTAAAAAACTGTATTATAAATAGTTAAACAGGACTCCTGATTTTTCATGACCTGGAAGATTTGTTATATTCTAAGGAAGAGAAATTTTTGTTGAACCAAGAAATGAAGCTATGACATTTAATTTGAGTTTTGAAAAATTTGCGAAGGAAGCGCATGATTATGTAAATGAACTGGCAAAGGATCTAGGTCACCCCGAAGAGAAAGATAGAGTGCTGAAAATATGGCGGGCAGTAATGCACACCGTTCGTGACAGGATCCATTTAGGGGAAGCTATGCAGCTCATCGACCCTTTGCCCATGATCTTTAAGGGAATTTACGTAGAGGATTGGAAATACAGCGAAAAACCATTAAAGGATTTTTCTACTGTTGAAGAAATGAAGGAAGAAGTGAAAAAACTTCAGGCTCAATATGGAGAAGAAGATTTTCCCTGGAGCAAATCTACAGAAGAGATCATTTCCATAACCATAAATTCCCTGAATCGGTTTCTACAGGGAAAGCAGTTAGAGCATCTAAAAGATCAGCTGCCAAAAGAAGTAAAGGAAATTGTAGAATAAAAAACCTTCCGGGCGTACCCGGAAGGTTCATCTTAGTTGGAAGTTAATAGATCTTGCCCCTAAATTAGCCCCGAAATATTTCCTTCCAAATCTATGTTAATGTTCTCTGATGCGGGATGTGCCGGTAAACCGGGCATTCTCATCATATCTCCGGTAATTGGGATCAGGAATCCAGCGCCGGCAGCGATTTCAATTTCCCTTACATTGAGAGTAAATCCTTTTGGTCGTCCCAACAGTTTAGGATCATCAGACAATGATTTCTGTGTCTTGGCTATACATACAGGTAAGCCTTCCAGGCCAAGATCCATGATGTTCTTAAGATCCTTTTTAGCTTTTGGACCGAATTCTACCTTATCTGCTCCGTAGACCTTTTTTGCAATGGTCTCTATTTTATTAATAACAGACTCGTCCCAGTTGTACAGGGGTTTAAAGTCAGACTTTCCTTCTTCAATGGCTTCGACTACCTTTTGGGCAAGCTCCAAAGCTCCTTCCCCTCCTTTTGCCCAACCATCGGAAAGCGCAACTTTAATGTCAAGCTTTTTCGCGAGATCCAAAATAACCTGAATCTCTTCATCATTGTCACTGTAAAATTTATTGATGGCTATTACCGGGGTGATGTTGAACTGAAGTGCATTTTCCAGATGTTTCTCCAGGTTTGGCAATCCTTTTACAAGAGCCTCAACATCGGGGATCGTAAGAGAGGAAAGCGGTGCTCCACCGTGGTACTTCAACGCTCTGATGGTAGTGGTCATCACCACCACTTTAGGCGCTAATCCCGCACTCTGACATTTGATATCAAGGAATTTCTCTGCACCCAGGTCAAAACCAAAACCGGCTTCGGTCACCGTGTACTCAGAAAGGCTCATCCCCATTCTGGTAGCAATAACAGAGTTGGTGCCCTGGGCAATATTGGCAAAAGGACCGAGATGAATAATGGCGGGATTACCTTCCATGGTTTGCACCAGGTTTGGCTTAAGCGCATCCTTTAGCAGCGTGGCCATAGCACCTTCAGCATTTAGATCCCGCGCATAAATAGGTTTCTTGTCAAAAGTGTAACCTATAAAAATGTTCCCAAGACGTCCTTTTAGATCCTCAAGATTTTCTGCAAGACACATAATGGCCATGATCTCGGATGCTGCTGTTATATCAAATCCGCTTTCCCGTGGAATCCCTGATCCTGTTCCACCAAGGCCAATAACAATATTACGCAGTGCACGATCATTGACATCCATTACCCTTTTTAGAGAGACGGTTCGGGGATCAATCCCTAAATTATTGACTTTAGACTGGATATTATTGTCAACCAGAGCTGCCAGTAAATTATGTGCCTTTTCAATAGCCGAAAAGTCTCCGGTGAAGTGAAGGTTGATGTCTTCCATAGGAAGAACCTGGGAATACCCTCCTCCTGTTGCTCCTCCCTTGATGCCGAAAACCGGTCCCAGGGATGGCTCTCTTAGGACAACAGTAGTTTGTTTTCCTAACCTGTTCATAGCTTCAGAAAGACCAATAGAGACTGTAGTTTTACCTTCTCCGGCGGGTGTTGGCGAAATAGCAGAAACAAGGATAAGATTTCCTGAGTCTATTTTCTTTTTGTCAATCCTTGATAGAGGCAATTTAGCTTTGTACTTCCCATACATTTCGATCTCTTCGGGATCGAGACCTAATTTTTTGGCAATTTCTGTAATGGGAGTGAGCTGTACTTTTTTAGCAATGTCGAGATCGGTAAGAGGTGCAGTTGTCATTGATCTTTCGGTCTTTTGATTTACAGTTCAAAAGTACAATGCGAGCCCCGCCTCAGGAATGATAAGAATCAGTTTTACTGAAGTTTTTCAAACGTTTTCGTAAACCTAAGTCACTGCCTTATAGAAGGAGTCGATGTGCTCCTGATCTCCACTTACAAATACGAGATCATTCCGCAGTAATTTTAGAGTTGGAAAAACCGTCTTGATAATTTGTCCTTTTCGGGACACAGCCAGGACATTGACCCCAAATTTCTTTCTCACATCTATCTCCTCGATCGTCCTTCCAACTACCGAACCACTTTCGGCCATGACCCTCACACAACTTATCTTGAAATCGGGAATAGTTGAAGAGCTAAAGGTTCTGAGAGGTTTGCGGGACTGAAAGACCTGATAGTTATCTGCCCTTACTGAATCCACCAGACTTTCCAGTTCATCGATAGGCACAAGGAAATTGGTCAACACGCGGGAGAAGATCTCGATCGAGGTTTCAAATTCTTCCGGAATGACCTCATCGGCTCCAAGGGCAAGCAGGCTTTTGATCTCCTTTACATAGCGCGTCCTTACTACTATATGTACAGAAGGAGAAAGATGACGAATGTTTGCGACAATTGCTTTTGTAGCCCTGGGATCTGAAATGGCGATAACCACAACCCGGGCCTTTTTTACATTCACAGCCTCCAGCATGTGCTCCTGCATGGCATCTCCATAAATAATTGGCTCCCCTTTTGCCTTTTCCTTTTGGACGATCTCAGGATTAAGTTCGAGAACCATATAGGGAATGTCTGCATATTTTGCTGCTTTAGAGAGGTTGGTACCATTGATACCATACCCAATGATCAACAAATGATCTTCGGGCCCGTTAGCTGCTTCTGCAGAAAGAGAGACCTCCCTGTCAATCTTATTACCTCCCACTCCCGGAGCCAACTTCCTTAAGATAAAATTTGCTGTGTTTCCTGAAAACAGGAAAATGAATGGGGTTAGTAACATGGTGAATACCGAGACAGAAAGAAAGTACTGATTCATTTGTGGAGAGAGCAGTCCATTCTCAATTCCCACCCGGGAAAGTATGAAGGCAAACTCCCCAACCTGAAATAGTGCCATTCCCGACAGAATCACGGTCTTCATAGAATATCTTAGGGCAAGGGCAGTGAGAGAAACCACTCCACCCTTCAGGATAAAAACCACAAGGACCATCAACAGGATCATTACCGCGTTCCTGACGAAAAAATCCAGGTCAAGTAACATCCCAATCGATATAAAGAAGAAGCTGATGAACAGCTCTCTAAAAGGCAAAATTGTACTGGTGGCCTGGTGACTGTAGTCTGATTCGGAGATAATGAGCCCGGCAAGGAAAGCTCCGAAGGCGAGGGAAAGTCCTGCCGAAGCCGTAACAAAGGCAACAGTAAAACACAGGGCTATGGTGGCCAGAAGGAAAAGTTCCTTGCTCTTGGTTTGGGCTATTAAAAACATTCCTCTGGGAACAAGATATTTTGCCCCTATGTAGGTGAGGGCAAGTACGAGTCCGCTTTTTAGCAAAAGAAATAGTACTTCATTAACGATGTTAGCCGAATTACCTGCCATGATTGGGGTAACTAACATCATTGGTACTACAATAATATCCTGAAAAATGAGAATTCCCAGGGCCATTCTGCCATGAGGTGCCGTGATCTCATTGCGGTCATACAGGATCTTTAGAACAATAGCCGTACTGGAAAGCGAAAAAAGAAAGCCGGTGAATACAGCCTCATTCCAGGAGGATCCAAGTACAAAGAAAATAAATGCCGTCACCACAATGCTCAGTCCCACCTGCATGAATCCTCCCAGGAAAACGGTGCGCTTCATGGAAGCCAGTTGCTTAAGAGATAGTTCCATTCCTATGACGAACATCAACAGAATAACACCAATTTCTGAAAGTAACTCTACTTGTTCAGGATTCTCGATCAACCCAAAGCCAAACGGTCCTATTATTATACCTGTAACTAGAAATCCCAGCACCGATGGCAGTCTGAGCCTCTGCAGCAGCAGCACAACTACCACCGAAAAACCTAATAATACCACAATGTCCTGGAGTAATGGAAAATGCATTCTTTAGATCATTTTTGTATTCCCTAATTTATTAAATTCTCCAAGATTGACTGACTTTAGCAGCATGTTTCGAAGAGAAAGTTAACGCTCCTATGCTCTTGAAAATTACCCCTTGATCTATTCCACTTAAACTCATGAAGATATAACCGGCCAGTGCACCTAAAAAAGAACTTTATAGGGGATTTAAGAACCTGCAGCTTTTGAATTTCTTAAATTATGACCTCCTAATAAATTAAAATGTTTGGTATAAGTGACATCCCAAAGTTCCTGCTGGCTTTTTTTCTGGTATTGCCACTAATATCCATTATACATGAATTAGGGCACGTTTTCTTTGCCCGGCTTATGGGGGCAAAAAACATCCGTATCATCGTGGGAAGTGGGAAGCCGGTTTATAACCGGGGAATAGTTGAAATTCGGCAGTATTATTTCTGGTATGGGTTCTGCACTTTTGAGAATATTGAACGCAAAGAGAAAGTAGCTAATATCCTTATCTTTTCGGGAGGAGCGTTATTCAATCTTTTAAGTATCATCGCGGTTATTTTATTGGTAGAGAATAAAGTTTTAGAGGAAGGAATGCTGACTTATCAATTCACATATTTTTCCATGTACTATGTGTTTTTCGCACTACTACCTATGCTTTACCCCGGGGGAAATTTTAGTGATGGCAAAATGATTCTTGAACTTATAAAGAATAAAGAAGAAATTATAAAGGAGCGGTCCTACCGGGTGCAATGGAAGACAAAGGAAGAAAAATGGGAAGTTCTCAACCACAAAAGTGAGTCCGTCCAATCTTTTAAGAAAGAAGAAGAAGCCATAGAAAAAGCGAAAATTATGGCGCAGGAGAATCGTCCCAGTCGGATTATTCTTTTGAAAAATGGTGAGGAAAAAGAGATCCAGAATTATCCCCGGGTCCCATTATAGCTATTTCACAACCCATAAAGGCACATCCAGATTGGCATTAAATAATTCCTCGGTTACCGTACCCACGGCGAAAGGGGAAAAAGTATTTCCACCTTTATCTGAGACCACCAACATATCTACATCAGAATTTCTAAGGTTAGCCATGATCTTTTGTGCAGCTCCCGATTCCCTTCCCATAAAAATAAGGGGTTCAACAGGTTCGGAATAGTTGAGCTTCTTCAGGAACTTATCAAATTTTTCCCTGACATGTTTTTCCACTTTTGGCCCCATTGATTCCGGTGACATATAAGGAGAGAACTGTACGGGCACGCTGTATACATGAACTACTTTTAACTCCACTGCCTGTCCTTCCTGAAGTTCTTTAGTGATCCTAAAAACTTTTCGGGAATCATGGGAGAAATCTGTTCCCGCCCAGATCCTGTTCAGCTTTTCCTTTGCAGCTGCGGGTACCGCGAGAATATCACACCTTAGCAATCGCAGCAGCTTTCCACTGACTACCCCGGTGCCTTTTTCGTGCTTCTTATTCCCTACAATAGCCAGGTCGATCCCATATTTTTCCACGATGTACTTCAAGAGAGATTCGCTGTAGGGATCTTCTGAAATAAGGACCTCCCAGTTTGCAGATGCCGAAAAATGGGATTTTACCTTCTCATTTAATTCATCACCTATGACCTCATCCAGGTTCACATCCTTCAGGTGTTCTTCAAAAAGCTCAGAAATCTCGTATTTTTTGATGTTATGCACAAAATAGACATTCTCTGCCTGAAGTCTTTCAGCAATAAAAGAAGCATAAGTGATAAGCTTTTGATCAATAGCCGAAAGATCCAGGGCGACAAGAATATTTTTGATCTTTTTCATGACAGTTTAGTTAAAGATTTTCTTTTTTGTTTTTTCCCCTTTTCTTGATAATATTAGAGATCACTTCTTCATAGCTCTCCAGTTCCTTCTGGGCCTTTTTCTCTTCGGCCTTTAAATATTCATCCCGAACGCCGGTGTAGAGGGAATAGCACATGAATAGGAGGATAAATGCAAAAGGTAAGCCTGTAACTATGGAAGCTGTTTGTAATGCCTGTAATCCTCCTCCTATCAAAAGAACGGCCGCAATAGCACCCTCGGCTACTGCCCAGAAGATACGCTGGCCCACAGGGGCATCAATTTTCCCGCCAGAGGTAAGGCTGTCAACCACTAATGAACCGGAATCTGAAGAGGTAACAAAAAAGCCGGCGATCAATACTACCCCAATAATGTTCAAGACCACCGCGAATGGAAAATCCTCAAGAAAAACAAACAAGGCCGTGGCCACGTTGTCATCTACAGCGTTTATGATTGTTTCATCTCCCAATAAAGCCTGCTGGATTGAAGTACTTCCAAAGGCAGAGATCCAGAAAAAGGTAATGATCGAGGGCACAATGAGAACGCCTAAGATGAACTCCCTTATGCTTCTTCCTTTGGAGATACGGGCGATGAACATCCCCACGAAAGGAGACCAGGCGATCCACCAGCCCCAATAGAACACGGTCCATGCATTCTGCCAGTTATTGCCCGTATAGCTCTCTGTCCAGGAAGAGATCTCCAGAAAGCTGTACAAATAGTTCCCGGTGTTCTGCACAAAGGACTGGAAAATAAAGATTGTGGGGCCCAATACTACTACCAGGAGCAACAGCAACACGGCTATTCTCATGTTCCACTCACTCAAAAATTTCACCCCTTTGTCTACGCCCAATACTACCGATATTGTTGCTATAGCAGTAATCCCGGCAATAAGGCTCACCTGAGTAACAATTCCGCTGTCAACTCCAAAGACATGGGCCAGTCCTGCAGCTATTTGCTGCACTCCTAATCCCAGCGAGGTCGCTAAACCGAACAAAGTAGCCAGAACTGCGAAAATATCTATAAGATCTCCTCTCTTTCCGTAGATCTTATCACCCAGAACGGGATAGAAAACCGATCGAATGGTGAGCGGTAATCCGTGAGAATATGTAAAATAAGCAAGGGAAAGGCCTACCAGAGCATAGATCCCCCAGGCATGGAAGCCCCAGTGCAAAAAAGTAAAATTCATGGCTTCCTGGGCAGCTTCAGGAGTTCCACCCGCGGTAAGCGGCGGATTCATAAAATGTGTCACCGGTTCGGCTATACTCCAAAAGAGCAATCCAATCCCCATTCCTGCGCTAAAAAGCATGGCAAACCAGGAGATGGTCTTGAATTCAGGTTTGGCGTCCTTTCCTCCTATCCGGATATTTCCGAATTTACTGAAGGCGAGATAGAGGACAAAGATGAGAAAGATATTGACACACAGCACAAAGAACCAGCCGCCATTATTGGACACAAAAGCCTGTATATCATTAAAATAACCTTCAGCCTGCTCCTCAAAAATGAGGGTTAGAGCAATACTTATAATGATGATAATTGAAGAACTAAAAAATACCGGACCGTTCACGTTGAGCCCCATAATAGATTTTCGTTCGTCACTTCTTACGATCTTTTTTGTCATGGTCTCCTATTTAGAATTCGATTCGGTTATTAAAAGTAATACCCGAAGTTAATATTGAACCTCGCCTCCCATTTCGCATCGGGAATTCCTTCAGCAAAATCGTTTACAAAATTTCCGCCCAGCCAGGAATGATTATAACCGGCAGCATAATCTATATATGTATATAGGTTCCCTGCCGTCACCAGGATACCGGTCACATTCATGTAAGAGTCTTCAAATGAGTTCTGTTCCTTTTGCATGAAACCGAAGTCATTATAAAACTGCAGATTAGACACAGGGCCCCAGTTCACCGGGACATCCCGCGAGATAGCGATGGTGTACAGGTTGAAATCGGCCGCGACCTCGTAAGGAGCACCATAAGCAGCCATGGTAATTACTTCTTCGGAATTACCTTCAGCGTTTTCGGGATTGTGAGAAACCACCATTGCTTCTGTCTTCAGATTCCACAGCTTATAATTTGCTTCGTAGTGCACCGCCAGGGCATAATGGTCTCCCAATTCCCTGGTTACAATATTATATAACCCGCCATACTGGCCCGAAACCCCCAGTTGCGACTGTAAACTATCTCCCCATTTGTACAGGAGCTTTGCGTTTGCCTGGTGTACCTCTTTATTATTTCCCGCCACATCATAAGAATACCTGCTGGGAGATACTGCAGAAGTATTCCCAAAACTGAGTTCTTCAGCATTTTTAAAGTAAGCCAATTGATATTCCCAGGTATCTCCAAGATTCATATACTTCACGCCCATATCATGATCATCCTCCAGGCCCACATAATAGCCCAGATTAAAGAACCAGTTGTGGGAATTATACTGTTGGATCCCGAAAGGCACCTGGGTAAGCCCCACCTGCAGTTCCTCATTTTCATTGAACTTATAGCCAAACCATCCCTGCTTTAGCATTCCTCCTCCAAATGCTTCGGAATAATGGCGGTATTCGGCATTGACATAGATCCCGCGGTAGGCAGCAACGGCGTTGATCCTGAACATATCATAGCCAAAATCTCCACCTCTTTTCTTTTGTTCGGGCTTCCAGGAAGAAAGATTATAGTTGAAACGCAAGGCTCCTCCTATATCTACTTCGGGAGATTCCTGTGCCTGTAAAGGGATTGCTAAGGAAATGCTGCACAAGAAAAGGAACAGCCATAAATTGTGTAGAGGATTTTTCACAGATGTCGCTTAATTGATCCTCTAAATTAAGTTTAATAGCAGGGAAGTACGATTGGGTAGCTATAAAATTATGTTAAGATAGCTTTCGATTCTCTACTACGGTATATCAACTGTAGTTCTCATTATTAAAAAATATTTCCTCCAGGACATCCCAGGTCTTCCCATTGTGCCTGAAAACTGTGATCGATTTAGCTTCAAAGGAAAGATGGATTTTTCGCTCCCTGAGCCTTTCCCATGCCACTTTGAATTGGCTTCGCGGAAGGTCACGGGCGGCAAGAGTTACGTGGGGATGCAGCTTTTTTTCTTTCGCTGGCGACAGGATTTCTTCTAAGGCCTGGGACAGAATCTTATGTAGCTCCTGGATAGGGGCATGATCTACAACATTTAAAAAGATCACCCGTTGATCAAATCGTCCAAAATCCTTCAGCTCCACCGGAAACGATTTTTGCTTGTCACCTACTACTCTTAGAACTTCAAGGAATTCTTTTTCCTGACTGTTTTGAAGCCAAAAAGGAGGGATTAGAGTTATATGTGCAGGAAGTTTTAGGGCGTGAGCAGCCCCGACTTTTTCCCTTATCTCCAGTTTCAAATTCCTCACTTTCTCTTTCACTACCTGTGGTGGGACCAGGGCTGCAAAAAAAAGTGTCTTTGACTTTACCATTTTTGGGAGCTTTAGACCATACGTGTAAGCAGGGCTCTGCCCCTGGCTTTTTGTCTTCGATCAAAAACAGAACCTATCATTACCCCAAGAAGAAGACCACCAAGAGGAGCGTAAAATTTGTAAGTAGATTGGGTATAAATTATGAGGATGAGCATTAGAAGGGTTCCAAATGCCAATCCCAGCCTCATTCCATACCATGCGCAATAGCCCTCGGGCAACAGGGCAAAATTGATACGGAGAAACTTTAAAAAATCTTTAAGGTGGCTCTTGAGGTATTGAGTGGCTTTCTCTTCTTCGAGGTCGAGACCTGCAAATATGGAATCCAGTTCATGTTCAAGAAGAGCAAGTTGTTCCGGAGGAAGATCTTTATATTTTACTTCCTGCAAAATATTACTAAACCGCTGCTTAATTTTGACCGAATCTTTTGTGCCAGGATGTCCCAGTGAGCGGTCCAGCCTTTCAATGGCCTCTTCTAGTTTCATTTTTTAGAAAAATACCCTAACTGTTTGACGCATTTTTGGGGAAATGTTACTCCGAAATTTCATTTTTTTTAAAAAAATTTCAAAAAGCTGCCGGTTCGGGAGTTTCGGGAGCTCTTAACTGATGGGTGACAAATATCCCGTCAGTGAGCAAGACCTTATTTATATCCTGCAGCCTGCAAGTTAAAAAGCTCCGAATATAATTTGTTGTTATTCATTAGCTCCTCATGAGTTCCAATTTCCAATACAGCGCCATCTTTAAGCACCATGATTCTATCAGCTATCCTCACTGTACTAAAGCGGTGAGAAATGATCACTGCAGTCTTTCCTTCGGTAAGTTTTATGAACCTGTCAAAGGCTTCCGTTTCGGCACGGGCGTCCAGGGCCGAAGTGGGTTCGTCAAGAATGAGGACTTCTGCATCTTTCATATAAGCTCTTGCAATGGCGATCTTTTGCCACTGCCCGCCTGAAAGATCCTTGCCCTGTTTGAACCTCTTTCCCAATTGTTGGTCATAGCCAAACGGCAGGTCCTGCACCACCTGGTCTGCCAGGCTTTTTTGAGCTGCACCTTCGATCCTGTCCTGGTCCTCAATTTGTGTGATCTCACCCATGGCAATATTCTCCCGTAGTGTGAGCTCGAACTTCACAAAATCCTGGAATATCACCCCAAAATATCTTTGATATGCTGCCCTGTCATACTGTTTAATAGGAACTCCATCCAAAAGGATCTCTCCCTCGGTGGGTTCATAGAACTGAAGCAGGAGTTTTATTAAAGTTGTTTTTCCCGCACCATTTTCCCCGACAAAAGCAAGCTTCTCCCCGGCCCTTAATTTGAAGTTGATGTTTCTAACCACCCACTTTTCAGACTTCGGATATTTGAATCCAACATTTTTAAAACTGAATCCTTCCCGGATCTGCTCCGGAAGGGGTTTTGATCCCCCCGCCGCCGGGTCATGATAGGTGAGATCGAGGAAATCAAAATAATCCTGAAGGTAAAGTGCAGTTTCTGTGATTACGGTGAACCGGGTAAAGAATCCCTGAAGTTTTTGCCTTAGCCGGTTAAAAGAGCCCGAAAGGAAGGTGAGATCCCCAAGGGAAAATACACCCAGTACGGTTCGGAAAATAATGAGAACATAGGCTCCGTAATAAGCTGAGGTTCCTATAATATTAAAAAAAGAGCCCCATCCCGCACGCTGCTTTGCCAGCTTTTTGCTCTGATGGTAATATTGATCTGACAGTCCTTTAAACCTATTGGCCAGGTAACCCGACAGCCCAAAAAGCTTCACCTCTTTTGCTGTCACGTCGCTGGCCCCTGCATACCTCAAATAATCAAGCTCCCGCCTTTCCTGTGTCCAGCTGCGGGCAAGAGAATAACTGGTCCCACTGAATTTTATCTCATTGATCATAGTGGGAATAATGGAAACCACCAGTAAAATTATGAGCCAGGGTTCAAAAGCCACAACTCCGGCCAGCAGGGAAGCGATGACAATAATATCCTCGGCCTGGGTGAGAATGTTTGACATAAGACCCACCCTGCCTGTAGTTTGCTGCCGCGCTCTTTCCAGCTTGTCATAAAATTCCGAATCCTCCAGCTCGTCAAGGTTCACTTCGGAAGTTTTCTTGATGATCCTTACCGAAGTATCTATAGAATATTGATCCCCCAGCAAGGCGTCACTCAGGCTAATGGCACGGCTAAGAAGATCGGAGAGAACAGCCAGGGCAAATTCGGCGGCAACGAGAGCCCAGAGCCTGTCGAGATCTTTTACATCGGCTGCTATTTGCAGCACCACCTCATCGATGATTAATTTCCCCACCCAAAGCATGAGTACGGGCAAAATTGCATTCACCAGGCGGCAAAGTAAAGTGATATAGAACAGACCCGGATTTACTTTCCTGATCTCCCCGAAAAATCTGGGAACAAACTTAAGGGAGATAAAGCTTTCTCTAAATTTGTACCTGTTAGGTTCAAGCGATCTTTGTGGTCTAGGCAAAATATTTCAGATTTGATGATGCACAATTCATGCACCTTCAAAAATAGCTTTTTTGGGACAGATTATTTTTGACCTTCCCTTTCTGAAAAAAGCCATTGAAAAGCTTCAGGAAATTCCCTGCTCCAGAAGGCTTCATTGTGCTGCCCGTCGCGTACAAGCTTCACCTTCAGGTTTTCTTCCAGGACACCTTGCCTTAACAGGATCTGTTTCATCTTCATTAGGTCTGCCACCATTTCTTCACTTTCTGCTGTCCCGCCTACAAAATAGAATCGGGTGGTTTCGGGAATGTTAGCCGCTTCAGCTAAATCAAAGATCTTTTCACTGAACCAGAAAGAGGGTGAAAAGACTCCGACTTTCCCGAATATTTCAGGATAAGTGAGTGCAGCATAAAATGATATAAGGCCGCCAAGGGAGGACCCTGCAACAGCGGTGGTTTCAGCTTCGGGAAGGGTGCGGTAAGTACTGTCAATATGAGGTTTTAAAGTTTTTACCAGGAAATCGACATATGCTGCTCCTTCCCCTCCACCATACTTTTCATTGGGAAATGGGGTGAGTTCAGAAATTCTTTTTTCGTTGCCATGGTCAATACCTACCACGATCACTTTTTGCCCTTTTTGAGCCTGCATGAATTCATCTACCTGCCATTCACCTCCAAATGCGGTGGCGGTATCAAATAAATTCTGGGCATCGTGCATGTAGAGAACCGGGTAATGCTTCTTTTTCTCTTTATAATCTTCAGGAAGATGTACCCGTACCGTTCTTAAACTATCAAGTCCCGGTGCTACTATTTCAAAGATTTCGAGTTTTGGAGTATCAGGATGCTGTGCCATTAGTGGAAAGGTCACAGAAAAAAAAAGTAAAAAAATGACATTTTTGAAAGGCATAACTAGAGATTTCTTAAGATCCAAAAAGAAGTGATGATGAACAATATTACGAGTATAGCATTTTTCCCAATTAAAAATTGTCTCAGGTTTTTAAGTTTTTTAGAAGAAACAGGTGAGCGGTCCAGGAAAGCACCTGCCATCACGTAAGGCAGGGAAATGATAAGCAAAGGATTGTAAGAATAAGCAGTTTGTATTTGCAGGTTGAGCAGGTGATGCAAGGCCCGCTGCGATCCACAGCCGGGACACAAGAACCCGGTAAGGGAACGAAATGGGCAGGAAGGAAAAATATTTGTCAGGGCAGGATCAAAAATGGCATAAATCATTGCCAGCCCAATGAAGAACAGGGCAAAAGCTCCATATCGTATTTTTTTTCTAAGAATCAAGGGCGATGGCAAATACCATTACAACAGCATAAATGACTATTACAGCAACTCCAATCCAGAACCCGATTTGTGTCCACTTACCGGCTTCTTTAGAGCTTCTTACCGCACCTTCAAAATCTCCACAGCTATAGCGGGTCTCTACCCTGGCTGCATTTACAATACCTACAATTCCAAAAGGCAAACAACAGAAAAGTGTTACCAGGATTGATTCTACAAGCCAGGTGCGGGGAAGCTTTCTGTCTTCGGCATAAGAATCGGCTCGGGATGAGGAAGTAAAAGCTCCCGGTTCTGTTGGAGGTGGATCCTCACTCAAAGTGTCTGCTAATTCGGGATAATCGGAAGCCGGGATCCATTTTTCCCGCGGGTGGTGCCACACCAGAGTTTTTCGATTTAAACGCTTAGCCTTTAGTTCTTCCAGTGAAAAAGGCCCGTGCTTTTCAAGCCCGTCGGAGTAATAGTATTGTGTCATCCGGTTAAAATTATCCTCCAATTTAGTTAATTAATTGATAATATACCAGCCATGACTACCTGCAACTGCCCCGAACACTGTAATAAGACTCAGGATCAACAACACCCAATGAGCGCGATGAATTATCCTGAAAGCTCTTCCTGCATCTTTTGCTGCATATTTTTTGAACAATTTATGCAACACGATAGGTTCCAGGATAAAAAGAACAATAGAAAATATTAGCCAAACCAGGATCATTGCGTGGATCCACCAAAACCTTAAGTAGAACAGTCTGTCCCACCCATAAAGGTGGAGCATGTAAAATCCTGTTATCGCTGTTATTAAGGTGGTAATTTTGGCCTGTAAGGAAAAACGCCCTTCGATCTTTTCAAAAGTTTCCATCTGCTCTTCTACAGATCTCATTCTTTTGACAGCGGGAATAATTACCGTAGTAACCATCGCGACTCCTCCTATCCAGAGCACTACAGCCAGAACATGTAGAACGCGGGCCAGTGTAAAATAATCCATTCTATAAAGGATTAAGGGTTAAGGATTAAGGATTAAGGTCTAAGGTCTAATGTTTAGAGTTTAAGGTCATAAGACTCTTTCCCTGATACTAAACTTTAATCCTGGGAAAGATCAGGCTTTTTCTTTT
Source organism: Salinimicrobium aquimaris (assembly GCF_035607535.1). Lineage (NCBI taxonomy): Bacteria > Pseudomonadati > Bacteroidota > Flavobacteriia > Flavobacteriales > Flavobacteriaceae > Salinimicrobium > Salinimicrobium aquimaris. The sequence goes on along the minus strand of NZ_JAYDZX010000001.1, from coordinate 106,468 downwards.
TTTCCATTGATGGTCTCCCCTTCTGCCAAATGGAAATGATCCAGGCTAAAGATAAAAGTTGCCCATATTATTACCAGGATCACCGAGACAGTATAGCTCACCGGCCGGCCCAGGTAATAACCCATTAAAAAATCTGTCATTATAGGCAATGCACCAATAGGAAAAATCCCCACCACGGCCAAAAGGATCCTTCTTCGGGCATCTACAGTCAATTTCACACCACAATTCCGGCATTCCCAGGCAGAAAAAACGTTCTGAAAAAAGTGCTTCCGAAGATGTAGCCAAAATGAATATTTATAACCGCAGTTTGGGCAGGTCCTTACTTTCATTAATTCAACAATTTATTTGAAGGTTAAAATTAGTTAAAATTTTAACCTTCAAAGAAAAGTTTTTCAGAAAAAAATCCCTTTCTGTTTTTGTCGGGAGCATTTCCAGGAGCACCTACTTAAGGGTTTCCTCCAGCCATTTGAAGAATTCCTTTTGCCATACCAGAGCGTTCTGCGGCGTTAAGATCCAGTGGTTTTCCATAGGGAAATAAAGCAGCTTGCTCTTTAGTCCCTTGAGCTGTGCAGCCTGAAAAGCTTCCAATCCCTGGCCTACAGGAACGCGAAAATCTTTTCCTCCCTGTACGATCATTATAGGAGTATCCCATTGCTCCACAAAATTGATAGGGTTGAATTCGGTATAAGCTTTTGGAACAGGAACCTGCCAGTAAGGTCCTCCCAGGTCTTTATTTACAAAGAAAAGTTCTTCTGTTGTCCCATACATGCTTCGGGTATTGAAGATCCCGTCATGAGCAATAAAAGTTTTAAATCGTCCTTCGTGTTTGCCCGCAAGAAAAAACACCGAATAACCTCCATAACTGGCACCTACGGCGCCTATTCTTTCCTTGTCCACAAATGGCTCCTCACTTACAGCATCAATAGCCGATAAGTAGTCCCGGATATTCTGTCCTCCCCAGTCCCCGCTTATTTGTTCATTCCACTCCACGCCATGACCCGGCATTCCTCTCCTGTTTGGCGCCACCACAATATAACCGTTTGCGGCCATTAATTGAAAGTTCCATCTAAAGGAATAGAACTGTGACAGAGGGGATTGAGGTCCTCCCTGTAAATACAGGAGCGTTGGATACTTTTGGTTTGGATCAAAGTTTGGTGGATAGATCACCCAGGTAAGCATCTCCTTCCCATCTGTAGTGGGAATCATTCTTTTTTCTACTTTGCTTAACTCAATACCATCATAAAAGTCATCATTGACATGGGTAAGTTGGATAAGCTTTCCGGACTTTAGGTCCACAGTATAGATCTCAGCCGCATGGTTCATATCTGTTCTTGAGATCACCACTTTATTGCCGGACTGCCCCACAATTCCTGTGATATCGAATTGCCCCTGTGTAAGTTGTTTAACTTCGGAATTCTTTTTACCGAAAGGATTTAGCTCGAAAAGCTGTTTTGTTCCCATTACCGGCGCCACAAAGTAGATCTTCTCACCATTATTGCTCCAAATGAAGCTACTAACAGTGCCGTCCCAGGCCTTCGTATGGTTGGTCTTTTTACCATTCTGTAGAATAATGATATCATTCTTATCGGCCTCATAGCCCGGCTCATCCATTTGAAGATATGCAAGCACACCTTTTTTTGAAAAAGCAGGTTGTGTATCATAACCCTCATTGGCTTCGGTAAGATTTGAGGTAGTCTTTGTAGCAAGATCATACACATAAATATCTGTATTAGTACTTACAGCATATTCCTTTCCCTTCACTTTCTTTGATACATAATAGACCTTAGTGCCTTCATTGTTCCATATATAATCTTCGGGCCCGCCAAAAGGTTGTAATGGCGTATCGTGTGGCTCTCCTTTCATAATGTCCCGCTCTTCCCCAGTCGAAAGATCCTTAAGAAACAAATGGCTGTACTTTCCATCTTCCCAGGTGTCCCAATGCCGGTAATTTAAGTCATCATAGATGTAGACATCAGATTTTTCCAGGTCAGGATAAAAATCTTCACCTGTCACCGGCTCTACTTTCACTTCTTTTGGATTTATTCGCCATTTTCCTGAAGCTGAAGTTTTTCCGTCACTAAAAATGCTATCCACATTGTTTATCTGTACCGCTTCGCCACCTTTTACCGGGATGATAAATGTTTTGGAGGTTCCCGTATTCTCCTCCACATCATAAGACCGGGTTTGGTAGATTACCTTTTCTCCATCGGAAGTGAGCCCAACTGCCGAAACTCTTTTGAGAGACCACAGCTTTTCGGGAGTCATGACTTGTGCAGTTGAAGAAAAACTGATGTATAAAAAAAACGAAAGGAACAGAAATCTGGTCATGAACTGATATTTTTAAAGAGTGGTATATTTTTTAATAGGTTCAAAAAATGTCATTTTTGAAACCTCTGCTAAATTTAGAAAATACCTAAGATTTTTAGCTGAAAAATTCTTATTTATCTGGAGTTACCGGGATTCTAAACAAAAGAATATCCTCCTCTTCATTGGGAAGACGAATTTCACCTGATAACCGAAGCCCAAGCTTCTTAAGAAGGTTCTGGGAAGCAGTATTATCTTTTGAAGTTATTCCTGCCATGTCGTAAATCTTGAGATCTTCCCGTGCCATTTTCAGCAGTCTGTTTGCGGCTTCATAAGCGTAACCCTGCCTTTCATATTGAGGGAGAAAAGCAAAACCGATATCTAGGCCTTCAACCCCTTCCCTGTCGTAAAGTCCGCAGGTGCCAATCTTTGCTCCGTCCGCTTTTCTTATAACAGTATTGTTTGAAAACCCCAGTCGTTCCAGCTGCGGAAGCATTCTCTTTACAATATAATCTTCAGCATCTTTTACGCAGGTAAGATTTCTGTTTCCAATGTACTTGAGCCATTTTGGAGTGTTGAATATCTCAAAGATGAAAGCAGCATCTTCAATACCTGTAGGACGCAGGTAGAGACGTTCAGTTTCGAGAACCTTTTCTGAAATCATAATAAAGGAAGCAGAACTATTGCTTAAGGATATAAATGTAAATTATTTTTTAGCGCCGGGCCTGAAATAGGGCTGAAAGATTCTCCCTCTTTTCAATTGAAAGTCTTTTCTCAACAAAAAATAGAGCATGGAACCCACTACCGGAAAGAAGACGATCACAAGAAACCATGCAATCTTCCATCTGCTCCTTCTGAAGTTTGAAAAGATTAGATCCAGTAATGCCCACCCCCAGAAAGCGATAAAGATGAGAACAAAATCTAATAGGAAGAAAGTTTCCACAGCTTATCCCAGAGTTCCGGAAATTTGAGGCTGTAATCTCTCCAGGAATAGATTTAGTCTCTTAAGGGACTCTCTGTCAATAAAATCTTTTTCAATGCGCATGGACTGGTTATTGGTTTCGATCTTATAACTATTCACATATTTCTTCACCCGTTTTATATCGGCAACAGCGATACTCTTAGGAATAAGACTATGTCTTATAAGTTTATCTTCCTGTATGGTTAGGTATTGGTAGGTTTGACGATAATAGGATGTCTCTGCCTGAAGAATTCCCAAAAAGATCCACAAATAGCTAAAGATGGAACTACTGTTAATATACACGGCAAATATTCCGAGAATGATCATTGTAAGACCATAGCCGTAATTATTCCTGATGAGACTTCTGCAATATTTAATTTTCATGAGCTGCCTGTTTAAGTGAAACTTTAACTAAACAAATCGTGTTAAATTTTTAACAAGGTATAAAGAAGAAAATAAATAACCGAATGAAATGGAGAAAACCTGCTTCCCCCTGGACGTAAAAAATCTTCAACTCCCATTCCAGCCCTTTAAGAAGAAATAAAAAATAATTGCTATTTTGAGCGACTTAAAACCATCTCATTATATGTTTTCAAAACGATACCTGCTTATTTTTTTCACCGCCTTTGCCGCAAATTCCCAGTCTGTAGACAAAGAAATCATGGAAAAAGCCCGTCAAATCCACGATGAAGTCATTACCATTGATACTCACAATGATATCAATACCAAGAACTTTACTACTAACAGAAATTACACCCAGGACCTTGAGACCCAGGTAAACCTGCCAAAAATGGAAAAAGGTGGTGTAGATGTTACCTGGCTCATAGTTTATACAGGGCAGGGAGAACTTACTCCTGCAGGATTTAAAGCTGCGCATGAGCAGGCTATGACAAAGTTTGAGGCAATTCACCGGCTTGTGAAAGAAATTGCTCCCGGTGAAATAGGACTGGCTACAACAAGTGAAGAGGTACGGCAATTAGTTGCCGAAGGAAAAAAAGTAGCAATGATTGGAGTTGAAAATGGTTATCCCATAGGCACCGATATTGCCAACGTGAAGAAGTTTTATGATCTCGGAGCAAGATACATGTCACTCTCTCATAACGGGCACAGCCAGCTCTGTGATTCCAATACCGGTGAAGCGGGTGATCAATGGTTACATGGAGGTTTGAGTGAACTGGGGAAACGGGTGGTTAAAGAAATGAACCGCCTGGGAATGATGATCGATATTTCCCACCCTTCCAAGGAATCAATGAGACAAATGATCGAAATATCCAGAGCTCCCTTGATCGCCTCTCACTCATCTGCGCGGGCTCTTTGTGACCACAGTCGCAATCTTGATGACCAACAACTGGAATGGCTAAAACAGAATGGCGGTGTAGTACAAACTGTAGCCTTTGATTCTTATCTCAATACAGAAAAGCACAATGCTTATGACGAAGCAGTGAATAAGATATACCGGGAGGTAGGACAGAGAATCGGCTTTAAGATCCTTCCCCGGGATGAAGTAAGAAAAATGAATCCCGAGCAACAGGAAGCTTACTATGAAGAATACAGGAGGGTAAGAAAACTGGCACAGCCAAAGGTCCAGAAGTTAAAGGATAAAGTACCTCCCGTTGATGTTCAGGATTTCGTTGACCACATAGATTATTTGGTGAAGAAAATTGGAATAGATCACGTAGGAATTAGTTCAGATTTTGATGGAGGTGGCGGTGTTGAAGGCTGGAGTGATGCTTCACAAACTTTCAATGTAACATTGGAGCTGGTAAAAAGAGGCTATACCAAAGAAGAAATTGCAAAACTTTGGGGCGAGAATTTATTGAGGGTACTCGATGAAGTTCAGGCTGTGGCACAACAGTTTCAGGAAAAGCAATGATCGGCTTTCCTTTTGCGTATAAAAAGAGGGTTCATCAATATGACCCTCTTTTTTTAAATGTTCTAATATCCCACGTCTGGTTTAAAGTCACTTGAGGTGACAGTGATCAATCCTGCTGCTCCTATTACTGGAACGCCATAATTCACTAATCTGGAAGCCTTTCTATTCTTTAAATATACAGCAAGGATCTCATCTTTTTGAAATCTTATCTTTACATTCTGTCCATCGGGTTCCTGTGAACGTCCATTCAATATTTTCACAGCATCAGAATTCTTTCCGGCAATGCCTACTAATTCATTCCCTTCCTTGTAAAGCCCTTTCAGCTCAAAAGACTTATTATCTTTCGTTACCACTTTCACCCTGTTTTGAGACTCTACAGCTTCGCTAATTGTTCCAGGTGCGGTATGATAAACATTGCAGCTGTAAAGGGAAAAAATAAAAACTGAAAGAATTACCGGAACCAGTCTTAGTTGAAATCTCTTCATGATATAAAAATTTAAGTGATTAATAAACACTCTGACAATAACCCGGGGAAGGAGCAATTCTTCAGAACAGGGAAGTACTTGCCGGAGCAAGGTTCTTAGGGGAAAGAAAAGAATTGAAATATAAAATTAAAGCAAAAAAAACGTTCCATCATGAATTAATCGGAATAAACTCACAGGAAAGTCAATTTTAAAATATCGTTTTAACTGAAAAACAATGATATTATCAAGAGCAGGTTCCTGAAAGAGTGAAATGGAATTAGCTTTTAGCAGACCTTACTTTCTTATCCCACCACACGAAAGCGATGAATAAGATTAAACTAATCACTGAAGCCCAGATGAGTCCGGTTTTGAGGCGCTCATAGTCTCCACCGAGATAGGCTATGAAGAGGATCAAGGGAGAAATCCCGATCATCGTCGCGCCAATAAATTTCCAGTATCCCATTTTTAGCACCCCACCTACAAAGCTTATTGCATCGTTAGAAAGAAAAGGACTCAATCTTACTACAATCACTGTCCAGAAGCCGTAGTCCTCAATAAATTCAGAGATCTTTTTCTCATTTTTATGACCTATCAGTTTTTCAACGATTACGGGGCCAAAGTACCGGCCTATAAAGTAACCTATACTGGAAGCCACAAAAACGGCTACAAACAAAATGGCAGCTCCTATCCAGGGGCCGTAAGCGAGAACCGTTACTACCATTAGGACAGGCGTGGGAATTACAATTAAAAACATCTGCAGGACCATGGTGATCACAATGACCACCGGTCCAAACCATCCAAACTGTGAGACCCATTGTCTTGTACGCTGTTCATCGCCACTGGTAAGGGCATTCCAGCCATTATTAAGGAATTCCTGCACCTGCGGAATAAAAAAATAGCTCAGCACCAAAGCAGCAATAATAAAAAGGGAGATATAAAGTGGAGCTTTACTTTGTTTGACAGAGGGTGTTTCAACAGGATCTGGCATAGAACTATTTGTGGTTTAGAGTTACACGGTGAACCGTTGCAGGTCTTCCTTCATTGGAAATATATAGCCGTCCCGAGGAATCAAAAGTAAGACCCTCGGGCTGGGGAAATAACTCCCTGCTAAGAACGTGTAAGGCTTTTGCTTTTCCTTCGGGGGTCAGCACAAGAAGTTTGGGTTCCCGTGCCTCAAGAATCAGGATATCCCGGCTTGAAGGATCTACGGCAATTTCCGAAGGAAAAAAGGTGTTTTCCACATCCTTTTTCCTTATTTCATCAAATATTTTCTCTTTGAAGGTCAAACTAAAGACCGGAGTCTCGTCCATTTTCATGGAAGGCAGCTCTACTGCATAGATCCCCTTTTGATCATTAGAATGAGGGTCTTCGGCTTTAACCGCAACTAAAAGCCTGTTTTTTCCTGCCTCGTAAAACAATCCCTCTGTGTCATTTTTGGAAGATAAAAAGGTTTCAAATTTCTCTGTTCGGGCATTTTCCATAAAATTAGTAACTCGATATAAAGTCCCGTTGCTCTCCAGAACATAAGCTGTACTTCCCTTTATACTGATTCCCTCGTAATCCCCGCGGCCACCAAACCCAATCTCACGTTCAAGACTGGAGTTATCGAGATTGTATATAAAGATGCTTCCCCTTTCGTCCTGGATACAGGCGAGTCTATTGGGTGGCAAAAATGCAATTCCTGAAACCTCTTTTAGAACCGAAGGCAATTTCCAGGTCTTTTCAATTGTAACCGAAGATGAGATGGTAGACCGGTATTTTTCAGCCTCACCCACAAAGGTGTAAATGAAGACCAGGACTACCAGTACTAATCCACCGGTAATTAAGAAAACGACCTTTTTATGGCTCATCCTTTTCATTTTCTTTAAAATTAGGGAATTTGGGCGGCTGCCAAAAAGATTTAAACTTTCCTTCAAAAACATTAGCAGGGATTTATGAAGTATGAATTCCTAAAGTTTTTAAAACTTCAGGAATATTTTTTGCAAGTCTTCGTTTCTTTGGCAGACACTTAACCTATGAAATTGAAAAACGTGAAATTGACACCTGTCAAAAAATGGGTGTTGGGTGCGCTTTTAGGAATATTTCTCTTCTTCGGGGCTTTTTACCTGAGTATTTACTGGGGATGGTGGGGAAAGATCCCAAGCAGCACGGAATTAAAGGACTTACAGCAAAACGAAGCTACAGAAGTATTTTCTTCTGAAGGCAAGCTCATAGGTAAATATTACATTTTTGACAGGCAACCGGTTCTTTATGATGAACTACCTCAACATTTAATTGATGCCTTAATTGCTACTGAAGATGTAAGATTCTACGAACATTCAGGCATTGATAACAGAAGCTTGCTACGGGTTTTCTTTAAGACCATTTTAATGGGAGATGAATCTTCGGGAGGCGGAAGCACCATTACCTTGCAACTTGCCAAGAATCTTTTTGGTAGAAAGGACTACGGGCATTTGAGTATTGTTGTAAACAAACTGAGAGAGGCAGTAATTGCACAACGCCTGGAGGACATTTATACCAAAGAAGAGATCATTGGTCTTTACTTCAACACAGTACCCTTTAGCGACAATACCTACGGAATAGAAAGTGCTGCTATGAAATTCTTCAGCACTCCGGCCAAAGATCTTGAGCTGGAGGAAGCGGCAACCCTTGTTGGATCGTTAAAAGCGAATCATTATTACAACCCCCGACTCTTCCCTGAAAGGAGCCTGCAGCGCCGCAACGTGGTGTTGTCACAAATGAACAAATACGGCTACTTGCCTTCCGAAGAATATGTAAAATACCGGTCAAAACCCCTGGATCTGGAATATCAGTATTTCAGCAACAATGGAGGCGTCGCTCCATATTTCCGGTCCCATTTAAAGAAAGAGGTTGAAAAGATACTTGACACCCTTAAAAACCCCGATGGACAACCTTATAACCTTTATCGGGATGGACTGCAACTTCATACGACCATAGACTATGAAATGCAGGAACTGGCGGAGGAAGCTATGGAGGAACATATGAGCAGCCTGCAAAAGCAGTTTGAGAAAGCTTATGGGAAAGGAGCTCCCTGGCACAGAGATGACCTGCTAAATGAGGCACTGGAAAAAAGCGAGCAATACAAAACCTTATCAGCTGCCGGTTGGAGCAGGGAAAAAATAATGGATTCCCTGCACCGAAAAACTGATATGGAACTTTTTGACTGGGGACAGAAAAAATTGACTCAGGCAAGTATAGCCGATAGCCTTCAGCATTACATGAAGTTCCTGAACATGGGCATGATCAACATGGAACCGTCAACCGGTGCTGTGAAATCCTGGGTAGGAGGCATAAATCATAAGTATTTTAAATATGATCACGTCGCCCAGAGCCGAAGACAAATAGGTTCTACCTTTAAGCCTATAGTATACACTGCAGCTGTAGAAGCAGGTATTGATCCCTGCACCTATTATTCTGTTAGGGAAGTTACCTACGAAGGCGGGTGGACACCTTCAAACTCCGGCAGTGAAGAAGAGGATCCTTACATGAATTATTCTATGGCCTATGCTCTTGCAAATTCAATTAACACTATAGCGGTAAAGGTCCTTTTTGATGTAGGGCTGGGGAATGTACTTTCCCAGGCGAAAAAGATGATGTTTCCTGAAGATCTTCCTGCCTACCCTTCAATTGCTTTAGGCACAGCCGAAATGAGCGCCTCAGAACTGGCCTCCTCTTTTTCGAGTTATTTGAACAAGGGAAAAGCTGCAAAACCCTATTATCTAACCAGGATAGAAGATAAACACGGAAATGTAATTGCCGAGTTCAAACCTGAAATCGCTGCCCAACCTGCTTTTTCCAATACCACTGCCCAGGTAATGATCGAAATGATGAAGGGTACTGTCGATTATGGCACAGCTGCCAGGTTGAGATATAAATATCAACTTCCAAATGATATCGCCGGGAAGACCGGAACAACTCAGAACAACCGGGATGGGTGGTTTGTGGGAATTACTCCAAACCTTGTCTCTGTCACCTGGGCAGGTGCCGATGACGCCAGGATTGGGTTCCCATCTACCTATATAGGCCAGGGAGCGAATTCAGCTTTACCGGCCTTTGCGCTACTAATGCAAAAAATGAATGCAGACCCTCAGTTCAGTGAGATCACAGAGGCTCGATTTCCCGCTCCCTCCCCTACTGTTCAAATGATGCTCGACTGTGAACCCGAAAAAAGGGATAATTTTCTCGAGCGGTTATTTACAAAAGCCGATTCACCCAAGAGGAGCCAAAAAGAGGAAAAGAAAGGGCTCTTTAAAAAGATCAAAGGACTTTTTAAAAAGAAAAATTGAGGGAAGTACGAAGGTAGAGGTACGAAATTAGAAGTACGAAATTAGAAGTACGAAAGTAGAAGTACGAAGGTAGAAGTACGAAGGTAGAAGTACGAAGGTAGAAGTACGAAGGTAGAAGTACGAAGGTAGAACTGTAAGACGTATAAATAATCCTCCAGAATTACAGAAGGGGTCTCAAAAATGTCCTTTTAGAGAAGTACTATACCAAATGTTTCTTTAAGTTAAAAGTCTGCCTGGTTGATCTTCAGCCTTAGCTTACGCATGTAGTCTTCCTTAAGCCAATCCCTGTAGTTCTTGGTACTGTTACTAATACAGTAAGAGTATTTTCTTATTCTGTAGGCGATATCCTCCTCCAGCTCCTTTGCCAGTAATCTTGCATCAAATACATCTTCACTGTTTTCCACACACATGCGGGCATGCTGCTCGAGGGAGCGTTCTAAAACAGTTTTTGATTTAAGTCCTTTTTTGATGATATCGTCGTATTCATCATCAACGTTAAAAGACACATCTTTGGTTTTGGAAAATTTTTTCCGCAGCTCTTTCGGCATTTCGTACTGAAAGTTCTGCTCAATTTCTTCATCACTAATAAGATTCTCCAGGAAGTAATCTGGAGACCTGAAGATCTGTTTCCAGTCGATTGGTGCACTCCATAATCCAAAGCGGGCTGCGTTGTTACCCAGGTCAATGACAGTGAATTCCGTTTTTCCCGGCAGTACCCTGGAGCCCCGCCCAATCATTTGATAGTAAAGCGTAAGGGACTTGGTGGCACGGTTGAGAATAATGGATTCAACAGTGGGTTCATCAAATCCTGTGGTAAGGATACTCACTGAAGTGAGAATGGCATCGGGTTTTTTCTTGAACCAGCGCAAAATATCTTTTCGGTCCTGCTTACTGGTGGTATTGTCCAGATGCCTTATTTCGAGTCCGGCATTGCGAAAGGTTTCATAGACCTCCCTTGAAGTATTGATCCCATTATTAAAGATAAGCGTCTTCTTACCCTGGGACTTTTCCATATAAGCGTCCAGGAGTTTTTCCTGCATACTAAAGTTGGAATACAACTCTTCTGAAGACTTTACGGTATAATCTCCATTGATCCCCACCTTCAGGGTAGATAACCCAACATCGAAACTGTAGGTATTCGCTTTTGCAAGAAATCCCTTGGAAATAAGACTGGAAATAGAATCTCCCACAATAAGTTCCCTGTAATTGTCTTTCATAGGAAGCTTGATGTTAGAGCTAAGAGGCGTAGCCGTAACTCCTAGAATAAAACACTTGTTGAAGAACTTGAACAGCTTCCTAAAGGAGTTATAATGGGCTTCATCTATGATCACCATCCCCAGGTTTTCAAGCTCCACCTTTTCATCATTGAGGCGGTTGTTCAGGGTTTCAACCATCGCAACAAAGCACATATACTCGTTTTGATCTGGAAGCTCCTTGATGCTGGAATTTATGATCTTGTTGTGGACCCCAAAGCCGGTAAGCATGCGGGAGGTTTGCTTGCACAATTCTATACGGTGGGTAAGAATAAGCACCTTTTTATTGGTACGCTGAATGTATTCGCGAACGATCTGGGAAAAGATTACTGTTTTACCGCCACCGGTGGGCAACTGGTAAAGGAGGTTGTAACGTTCCGGGTGTGCCTCAAGCACCTTGAATATCTTATTGATATCCTGTTGCTGGTACTCATAAAGTTCCTTATCTATTTTCTTCTCAACTATCCCAAATGTATCCTGCGCCATTCAATTTTTCTTTCGATTGCAATTTTGCAAAAATAGCTGAAATAAAGGTTGAAGCAAAATAAACCATCAGAAAATGAAAAAAAACAAAATTGGACTTTTAACAATCAGCTGATTTTAAAATAGTTAACTTTGTGAAAGCTGTATACCACCCCCTTTTACCAGATTTGAATAAAAGTTGGAAGTATGTTGACTGAAAGAAAAAGGAGGAAATATGCAGGTAATCTCGCCGGCAACAAATTGCTTAAAGATCTTCCTGAAAATGAGTTGTTGAAACTTTTAGATGAACTCGAAGAGGTCATTTGGCCAAAGAGCACCTGTAATATTTATAAACAGCGGACGTCCAATTTTTTTCATTTCATAATTTCGGGCCGGTTGAAGGTTTATCAGATCGATCTGCACAGCGGCAGGGAGTTTACTTTTTTCCTGCTGAAGAAAAACGATGCCTTTGACACGCTTTGTCTCCTGGACGGCAACGAGCATGATGTATACTATGAGACCCTCGACCGGGTGGTCCTTCTTTCCCTTCCAATGAACAGAATGAAAAGCTGGGTTCAGGAACATCCTCAAATCAACAAAAATCTGCTGCCTTACCTAAGTAATCAAATGAGAACGTTGGAAACCTATGCTTCCAACGTAACACTAATAGATATTTCCACCAGACTGGCCAGATTGATCTTAAGCAATATCAATGCAGAATCTCAGGAACTTGAATTGATCAATGACCTCTCCAACGAAGAGCTGGCAAATCTAATAGGATCTACCAGGGCCGTAGTGAACCGTCACTTACAGGAGTTCAAAAATGATGGCATTATAAGCCTGGGAAGGAATAAGGTTGAGATCAAAGATCTGGACCTGTTGCTCTCTAAAGCCAACAATAACGGGGCTTCAGCACATTAGCATTTAACACGATATGCTACCTGGGTAGTATTTTAAATTATTTTCTCATAGTAACTTTACCATATATTAATCTAAAATACATGTGCTATGAAAAAATTAATTGTTGGAGTTTTCCTGCTAGCTTTTATTGCAACAGGTAATTCACAGATCTTATTAGATGAGGCTAAAGTAGAGTACAAAAAAGCTTCTATGAAACTGGATCCCGCAACTCAGACTCTGGTTATTCAGATTCCGGAAAAAAAAGTGGGAGAATTTGGGAACGACGCATTGGTTTTCATGAAAAATAATTTTGACATTGAATCATTCGTAAAAGATAATGCAGATCAAGATTATGCTGAATTTCAAGTGAATTTCCTTAGCGATAAAGGACATTTGACCGCAAGATTCAATAAAGATGGCGATCTTATTTCTTCTCAGCAGAAGTTTAAAAATATGAGATTACCTCATGATGTCCAATTAGAAATAGCCCAGCTCTACAATGGAGCTACTGTATTGGGAACAAAATCATTTGCGCATTCTAAAGGATGGGTTATTGACAAAGAATATTACAGAATAAAACTGGATGACGGTGAAAGAACCAGAAGAGTTCGTATCGATAGAAAGAACGACCGCCTCTCTATAGCTGGTCTGTGAGGTTACTGTCTTAAAAGGCAAAGGGACACCTAAGATTACTTTTTGGAGACTTTGGTAACTTTAAACTTATCGGTTTGTTTAAAAGATCCAAAAGCTGAAATAAAAAAGTAGTCATAGGTTGTCCCTATCTTTTTGTAAACAGGTCTGACGATAGATAACGGTCTCCTCTGTCGCAGATTATACTCACCACTACCCCTTTTTCCAATTCATTACACAATCTTACCGCAGCTGCGGTTGCACCACCGCTACTCATTCCTGCAAAAATCCCCTCTTCTTCGGCCAATCTTGCGGTCATGGCACGAGCTTCGGCCTCTGTCACCTCCAGGATCCTGTCAACCTTGTTTCTGTCAAAAATGGTGGGCAAATACTCCTGTGGCCACTTCCTGATGCCGGGAATACGCGCCTCATCATCTGGCTGTACACCTACGATCTGTACATCGGGATTCTGTTCTTTCAAAAAGGTAGAAGTGCCCATGATGGTACCTGTAGTACCCATTGAAGAAACAAAGTGAGTGATCTTTTTATTTGTGTCTTTCCATATTTCCGGGCCGGTTGAATTATAGTGAGCCTTCCAGTTATCATCGTTTCCAAACTGATTGAGCATAAAATAATTCCCTTCTTGAACTCTGGCAGCGGCAAAATCCCTGGAACCTTCAATTCCACCCTCTGCACTTGTGAGAATAACTTTGGCACCATAGGCCCTCATGGTCTGTACCCTTTCTGCAGTTGAGTTTTCGGGCATTATAAGCTCAATATCGAGTTTTAGCAGCCTCGCCACCATCGCCAATGCTATACCTGTGTTCCCACTGGTAGCTTCAATTAATTTTGTCTCCCGGGTGATCTCTCCTCTTTCCAGCGCATTTTTGATCATGTTGTAAGCGGGCCGGTCTTTTACACTTCCTCCCGGATTTTGACCTTCCAGCTTCAAATATAATTCGACCTGCGAATTTTCTACGAGGTTTTGAGCTCTCACCAGAGGGGTGTTACCTATTAGATCTAGTACTGTTTGATTCATTTTTGAAGATTTTTTATTTTGATCACCGGGTCATGCGTAACAAAAGAATTCGGCGGAACTGAGCTCGTGAGCCATGCATTCCCGCCAATGATGCTGTTTGCTCCAATCACTGTTTCTCCTCCCAGAATGGTGGCGTTGGCGTAAATTGTGACATTATCCTCAATGGTAGGGTGTCGTTTTTTATTCCGCAGGCCACGTTCCACATATAATGCTCCCAGGGTTACCCCCTGATAAATCTTGACATTGTTCCTTATTACGGTTGTTTCTCCTATCACCACCCCGGTAGCATGATCAATAAAAAATGAATCCCCAATTCGCGCCCCGGGATTTATATCTGTTCCCGTCAGTTTATGAGCACATTCTGTCATTAGCCGGGGAACCAGGGGCAGGTTCATTTTATAGAACTCATGGCTAAGCCGGTAAACCGCAATAGCAAAAAATCCCGGGTATGAAAGATAAACCTCTTCAACCGAGTTAGCTGCAGGATCATTATTTGCTATAGCTACAGCATCAAGATTGATCCTTTGTAAAAGATCTGGAAGTTTAGCGCAATATTCCTCCCATATCTCTGAACAGGATTTTCCGGGCTCCCAGCAAACCAGGTCTCCCAATTCTTTAAAGTCCACTTTTAATCTTTCAAGATTTCCCTCGACAGGAGAATCTTTATCAAAAAGGGTGTAAAATAATTTCTGAGTAAAAGCTTCTGCTTTTTCCCTGATCTTAAACCTTAAATTGAGATGTTGCTTTTGGGCTTCAATTTGTTTGATAATTTCCAAATGATCCATACACGTAGCTTCTTTCGTAAAATTAATAAATAGGATCTCAAGCAGACCGATGTTTAAAGTCTATTTCGTATTAAAAACTTTAACTATAAAAGAAAGGTTAAAAATGCCCTTCTTAAAGCCGTTGTTTTTCAAGGTGTTGTAAATTTAAATTGTTATTAATCAAAAACTTATTATCATGGCTCAAGACCAAAAAAAATCGAACCAAAAGCAGGATTCTGCTAAGAAGCAAGATCAAAAATCAGATCAAAAAGGAAGACAACAGACTAAAAAGTAAGTTGTCTAAATATTACATTTTAGTATGTTTTCAGGCCACCTCAAAAGGGTGGCTTTTTTCATTCCTGAGCATTATTCGTTTCAGTCCTTCAGTGATTTCAAGCAGCCACTTGAGTCGGTCCCTTATGATCTGAACTTCCTGTAACCTCTCCTTGACATTTTCTTTTTCATTGTCTCTCCCGGAGTGCAGGTCCAGAAGTTCCCGATAGAGATTTTCGTAAAAGAGAGTAGCTTCTTTAATGTTTTTACCATCAACACCAATTCTTGCTTCTACATTTGATAAAGCGGAAAGATTAGCCTGAATATTATACATATAATTCTGAAAATGTTCTGATGGCTTTGTTGTAGGATGTGATCTTATGAAGGTACCTAGCGAAGCTGTGGCCGACAAAAACTCCTGATTAAGCGAGACAAGCCTGAAATATTTTTCCAACATTACTTTGTTCGTCTTCGGCTCCTGTGCCATCCTTTGGAAAGCTGCATTGAGATCTCCAATAGCCAAAAATGCCTTTTTACGGGCCAGCCTGTAGGAAACGGGTAAGGTGGCCTTACTGTAATAAAACGATTCTACTTCCTTTAAAAAGTTGGCATTAGCCTCTATACTTTTCTTAAGGAAATTCTCTATAGTATAGTACTCCCAGGTAGGCCAAAGGAATTTAGTACCAAGAAAAGCCAGACCTGCACCAATAACCGTATCCAATACCCGGTACTCTATTACCTCAAGCACATCAGATCGTAAGAGGCTATAGACAAAAACCACATTTAAAGTAATAAAAGCAGCTGCCGTTTTATAATTTCTCTGGATCATGGAGTGGGCTAAAACCAGGAAGATCACTGCCAAAATTCCGTAAAAAATCGGGTTTCGAATGAGAAGGACCAGCACAACTGCCACCGCCCCACCTATGAGTGTGCCATAAAGCCTTTGTTTAAACCTGTCGCGGGTAAGAGCATAGCCGGGTCGCATGATGACAACCGTAGTAAGAAGGATCCAGTAGGCATTCTGCATAGAAAAGAATTCCCCTGCTGCGAATCCCAAGACCATGACAGCCGTTAATCTCAAGGAATGCCTGAAAATGGGAGATTTGAAATCCAGATTGTCCTGTAAGGTTTTGAAGTTATAATCTGGGGTAGTTAAAAACCGGGTAGCATCTTTTAATCTTAGCTTCAGGTCTTCACTTCCCTCCCATTCCTTCATCAACCTGTCAAGGGATAGTACCTTTTGATGCTGTTTATCTTTAAAGTTAAATAAGTTGATCAAAACCGGGAGCACATCCTTTTCAGTATCTATCCCTTTAGACAATTCATATTCTTTTAAGTACCTCAGAGCTTCCTCTCTTTTTTCGCTGAGATCTGTTTTATCTAAGTGATGAGTTTTATGCAACAGGCTTTCTCCAATTGCTCTGAGATGGGCAGCCATTATTTTATTCCATTCCTGAATAAGGTGTATCTTTCGCTCATGATCATCAAAAAGCTTCTGCATCTCAGGATAATTGAGAGGGTTGGCCATGCCTAATTCCAGAATATCCACCAGCTCCATAAATATCAGGAGCCTCTTTCTAACCATTCCAGACCTTCCAAAATTCTTCCTGCGATTAATCACCAGCTCCCGTATTATTTCGTGTTTTTCATTGAGTGTTGTCTGGAGCTCAAACAATTCCTTTTCCCTCTCTTCCCTCTGATGGTGTTCAGGACCGAGAAGCTGAGACTTTATTTCCAGATATCTTGCTGTGAGCTCAAAAGTTTCAGCTAAGAGAGCATCTGTCTCACGTCTTTGAAAAAGATAATGCAGCAGAAGCGTAAATAGCAGGAACCAAACACCTCCCACACCTATCCATAAAGCGTGCACAATAATACCACCATCAGAAGCGACCTGGGCCATACTCAAAACCACAGCAAGTAAGCCTGAAAAGGAAATAAGGGAGGCCCTAAAGCCAAATACCGAGATCATGGAAATGTGAAAAATTTGGAGGATCAACACAGGCACAAAGAGAATTGGATCTATAAGTGCAAAACCGGTTATTACAGTCGCGAGAACAGCTATTACAATTGAAAAGCCGATCCCGATGACTCTTCGCCGCAGGCTCCCCGGAACATCACTGGGAGAGGTCAATAATACTCCCACGGCCATGGCTATCCCAATGTCTATACGCTCCAGAAAACCTGTAATGCCAAGCGGAATAATGGCAGCCCCTGCAAAACGAAGACCTTTAGAGAACTCGGCAGTCTTTAAAAGTTCATAAAAGGATAGTAGTTGCCGGTATAAATACAATGAAAGTAATTTTCTCACAAAGTTAACGGCTTCAACGAGTAATGGCAGTTCCATGTTAGAAAAATTATTCCCTTCAAGAGAATTTAACCTTTAATTAGTATCTCAACTTTGGTGAGCCCCTCTTCTGGTTGTAATTTTAAGTTTTACGAAAAGACCTGTAGCAACAGGCCTTTGGAACATTAAATAAATAAAATGACTATGAAAATATTAATGGTTCTCACCTCTCATGATAAACTGGGAGATACCGGGAAAAAAACCGGATTTTGGGTTGAAGAATTTGCCGCTCCATACTATGTCCTTTCAGATGCAGGTGCCGAGATTACTCTGGCTTCTCCTAAAGGAGGGCAACCCCCTATCGACCCTTCAAGTACCACAGAAGATGCTCAAACTGAAGCCACCAAAAGATTTGACAAAGATGAAGAGTTGAAGAAAAAGCTGGCAAACACTATAAAACTTGAGGAAACAGATGCTTCAGATTATGATGGGGTATTTTATCCGGGTGGCCATGGTCCGCTTTGGGATCTGGCAAATGACCTCAAATCAATTTCCCTCATAGAGAAGTTCAATAGCCAAATGAAACCCATGGCATTTGTGTGTCACGCTCCGGGGGTACTGGCCAATGTTGAAGATCACAAGGAACCACTGGTTAGAGGCAAAAACGTTACGGGATTTGCAAATTCTGAAGAAGACGCTGTAGGCTTGACCAATGTTGTTCCATTCCTTGTTGAAGATAAGATGAATCAATTGGGAGCAAATTATAGCAAAGGAGAAGACTGGAGCTCTTATGTTCTGGTTGATGGAAAATTAATTACCGGACAAAATCCTGCCTCTTCTGAAAAGGCAGCAAGAGAATTGCTCCGTTTACTTCAAAAGTAACCACCTGTTTATATGGCCGAAAAAGAAAGATCTGTAGCCCAGGTGATAAAGGAACATGAAGCTTCGGGCACCTATTTTGACGTTGATGGAATAAAGACCTTTGCCTTAAAGTATGGCCGGGGAGAAACCGTCCTGTGCCTGCACGGGGTGCCAACCTCTTCCTTTTTGTATCGAAAAGTGCTGCGGTCACTGGAAAAAAAAGGCTACAAAGGAGTAAGTATAGATATGCCCGGATTAGGTCTTACAGATCGTCCTGAAGATTTTGACTACTCTTTCTCAAATCTGGCCGATTTTCTCTATAAAGCAGCCAAAGCACTCAAATTAAAAAAGTTCCATCTTGTGGTTCACGATGTGGGAGGCCCAATTGGTTTTGCTCTAGCCGCAAGACATGCGAACAGGATTATGTCACTCACTATTCTGAATACCTGGGCAGATGTAGTGAATTTCAAAAAGCCTGTTGTAATGAGGCCATTTGAGAAGAAAGTCCTCGGGGAAGCCGAACTTAAAATGATCACGCACCTCACCTGGCCGGTTATGTTCAAGCAAATGGGTGTGGAAAACTCATCCCGAATCAGTCTGTCGGAGATCAATGCCTATGTTGACCTTCTAAAAAGAAAAGACCACGGAAAGGCATTTTTGAAGATCATGAGAAGTTTTGATCATTCCCCTCAATTTCGGGAGGAATGTTATAAAGCGATACAGAGTAAGGATTATCCGGTACAGGCCATTTGGGGTGCCAAAGATCCTGCGCTACAGCTGGAGACCTATGGGGAGGAAATCAAAAAAGTGGGTGGGTTAAAAGAGATCCACACCTTGAGATCACGCCATTTCCTACAGGAGGAGGCCTGGTTGGGTATAGCAGATAAAGTTGTGGATCTTGCCAAATCTGTTCACCTGAAGACACAAAAAAAGGAGGGTTAAAAACCTCCTTTTTGACACTCTATTTATTAATTATTAAATTATTTTTGAGGTGGCTTTGTTGGCCGGATCTCGATCTTACTTGGCAGCGCCCGCTGATTCATTTTCAGAAGATCTACCACCAGTTCTCCAATATCTTCGATCTGAATTTTCCAGGAATCGGCGTCCCCGGGAGTATGATCGTTAAAATGGGTGGCAACAGAACCCGGCATGATGGTAGTTACTTTGATATCATAATTCCGCAGATCAAGCATAGCTGCCTGAGTAAATCCTGTCACACCAAATTTACTGGCATTGTAGGCAGAACCTCCTGCAAAGAAATTTGTACCTGCCAAACTGGAAATAGTGAAAATATAACCTTTACTTTTCTTTAGTTCGGGAATGGCTGCCTTTAAGCTGTAAAAGACGCCGGTGAGATTGGTGTCAATAGTTTGCTGCCATTGTTCGGGGGTAAGCTCTTCAATGGATCCAAAATGCCCGACACCTGCGTTTGCCACCAGCACATCCAGTTGCCCCCATTTATCGGTTAAATGTTTAATGGCAGCCTGCTGGCTTTCAAAATCGCGCACATCGGCTTCGATTCCTATCACCTCACCTTTTCCGTTTTCAGTGATCTCCTTTGCCGCTTTTTCAGCCTCATTGCGATGCCTGCTGGTGATCCCAACCCTGACTCCCATAGAAGAGAGGGCAGCTGCCACCCCATATCCAATTCCTTTGCTTCCGCCGGTAACAAAGGCTACTTTATTCTCTAAATTCTTCATTGGTAATAATTTTTAAGATTTAAAGCTACCAATTATGTGATGCAATTGACGATCGAAACCTTTTAAGATATTGTTAATTCTTCGGAAGCAGATGTCTTCAGAAAAATTTTAACTTCCGTAGAGAAAATCTTTAAAATTACTAACACAAATTACAGAGAGAATCAATTATCTTTGCCCACCTTCCAAAAAGAGCTAAATGTGAGGCTTTTCAGGAAGTTTTGGTTTAATCTTTTAAAAAACATTCAACACATTGGAAAATCCTAAGGCACAAAAACTTCTGAATAAAATACAACGCGATCTAATGCGTAATGGCATTATCACTAATACCATAGTAGAAGATTTGAAGGAGTTAAGGCCATATGCCGTAGAGGAAAAAAGTCCTTTACTCGCAAAGGTAATAAGGCTCACATATGAGCACATCGAAACTTACCAAACCTTTGATATTCCAATTCCTGAAGATGAGCCTGTTGAGGGATTTGAAGAAGAAACAGAAGAAAACAACGATTTCGATCCTGCAGAAAGTCTTGATTATCTTCTTTCACTAATGGCAGAAGCCAAGAACAAGATCAATGCTCTCGAATTAAGAGAGTATAGCAACAGCCTTATTGCCTACGCCGAAGAGAATTAACCTTTTGTTTTGCTGGAGTGGCTCAATAATTGAATATATTATTGCAAGCTTTTAATGAAGGAAAAGAATATGAAAAAGAAAAATGAGGTTGTCTTGAATAAAAAACCCCGCTGGAAATTACTTCACCAATATTATAACTACACAGGATTTTACAAATTTGTAGGTAAGAGTGTCAAAAAGGCCATCTTGCCCATTGTTCTTTTTATTGCAGCTATCGTTGCCATTAACGAGTATGTAATCAATATCAACAGCATTCTGGTAACTGTAACTGAGACTTATTCTCCTTTTGGTATTCTTGCTGTTTTTCTTGCTTCGGAATCCATTTTCCTCGGAATTGTTCCACCCGAACTTTTTATAGCCTGGGCAGGTAAATCTGCCATGCCGGTAGGTTATTTAAGCCTGCTCGCCCTTGCATCCTACCTTGGTGGAATTATTTCATACTGGATGGGAAAAGCAATTACAAAGATCCCTGCTGTACATGATGCTATGGAGACTAAGATGGCCAAACACATTAAGAACACCCAAAAATGGGGTGGATTTTTAATTGTTGTAGGTGCTCTTTTACCAATTCCCTTTTCAATTACAAGTGTAGCAGCCGGAATCATTAATTACAGATTCAGATACTATTTACTTTTCGGACTTTTAAGGTTTATCAGGTTCTATGGATACGCCCTGGTCATATTCAAGATCGTATAATTTGTAGTAACTACTACAAATAGTAAGAAATCCCGTATTTTTGAGAGACCTTAAATATGGGATTTTTTATGGGCCATGATCACCATCATCACCACGGAACAAGTAACAACCTTAAACTTGCTTTTTTCCTCAATGCTGCCTTTACCGTTTTCGAGATCATCGGCGGATTTTATGTCAATAGTGTCGCAATAATTTCAGATGCAGTTCACGACCTGGGAGATACATTATCTCTGGGCACTTCATGGTACCTGCAGAATAAATCCCGAAAAGGCAGAAATTATAAATTCAGTTTTGGTTACAAAAGATTTTCCCTGCTCGGGGCTTTGATCAATAGCCTGGTTCTTTTGGCGGGTTCGGTATATGTGATCAGCGAAGCCATTAGCCGGCTTGTTGAACCTGAATATTCTGATGCCGGGGGAATGCTCATATTCGCTCTTGTTGGAGTAGCCGTAAATGGCTTTGCAGCATGGAAGCTATCAAAAGGAACTTCAATAAACGAAAAAGTAGTGTCCTGGCACCTCATTGAGGATGTACTTGGCTGGGTGGCAGTATTAATTGTCGCTATCGTACTGCATTTTTACAGCACTCCTTACCTTGATCCCGCACTATCCCTGTTGATCACCCTTTACATTCTGTACAATGTTTTTAAGCGCCTTAACGAAACCCTGTTCATATTTTTACAGGGAGTTCCTAAGGAAATCAATCTCGAGGAGATTGAGCAAAAATTAAAGGCCATTCCTGAAATTACCTCCCTTCATCACACCCATTTATGGTCCCTTGAAGGGACAGACCACGTTTTCACCACTCATATTAAGCTAAAGAACATTACCCACTTCCAGCAGTTGCTGGATGTAAAGCGTTCTGTAAAGAATGTACTGCAGGAGTACAGGTTCGACCACTATACAATCGAAACCGAACTTGATGAAGAATCCTGTGATCTCCTGTAAAAGATCAACGGATCTGGCTGAACCTAATATTTAGTTCCCTTTCAATTTGACGAAGCTTTTTCAACTCATACTGGTTGACAAGAGCAAGAGACAATCCTGTATTACCCGCTCTTGCTGTACGGCCACTCCTGTGAGTGTAGTACTCTGTTTGGTCTGGTAACTGGTAGTGAACTACAAAAGCTAAATTGGCCACATCGATACCTCTGGCAGCAACATCTGTAGAAACCAGAAGTCGCAGCTTCTTACTCTTAAAAGCTCTCATCACTTTATCGCGATCCTTTTGGAGCATATCCCCTTCCAACAGGCCTACTTCGTGATTCTTGGCGATGAGCTGCTTGGCCAAAGTTCGTGCAGCTGTCTTGGTTTTCGTAAAAATAATACCACGTTTCTTTCCCTGACTCTTCAGGAAGTAGGCGAGGGTATCTAGTTTACTGTTGTCATCTCCTGAAACGAACTGATGCTGGATCCCGGTATTTACTGCGTCCTGTTTATCTATACTAACCCGTCGGGCTCCTTTGTTGACATACTTATTAATGATCTCATTAAGTTCCTGCGGAATGGTGGCAGAGAACAACCAGACATTCCTTTCTTTGGAAGCAGTAGCTTCAAGAATGTTTGTTAGATCCTGTTTGAAGCCCATGCTCAACATTTCATCTGCCTCATCGAGCACCAGGGTTTTTATACTTCTAATATCCACAGCTTTACGCTTCATTAGGTCGATCAATCTACCCGGAGTAGCCACAATGATCTGGGTTGGCCTGTTGAGTCGGGCGATCTGTATGTCGATCTTTTCTCCACCATAAACTGCTTCTGTAAATACCTTGTCGGTGTATTTTGTGAATTTAAAAAGCTGTTTTGCTATTTGCTGTCCAAGCTCTCTGGTTGGAGCAAGGATCAAAGCCTGCACTTCGTCTTTCGCAGGATCAATTTGTGCGAGAATAGGAAGACCAAAAGCCGCAGTTTTTCCGGTACCTGTCTGGGCCTGACCTACAAAGTCAACACCTCCTTCCGTTAGCACGGGAATGGCCGCCTCCTGGATCTTTGTGGGATTGATTATCCCCATTTCTTTTAAGCCTTTGATCAGGTCTTCAGATACTCCCAACTCTTTAAATGTCATCATCAAATTTTTTGCGAAGATAAGGTATAATCATTAACAGCCTTTGGGAACGTCAAAGATATCCCAAAGCCGCGCCCGTTCTTGCCTCAAATTACAAAGCTCTTAAGAGATTAATAATCTGCATGTTAAATTGAAGCTAAAGCAAATATATCAATATAAAAAATTGAGAATTTATCATTAATTTGGTTGTATAACCACTAAAAAAAGAAACATGCTGACTATCATTTTGAATATCCTATTACCACCTTTAGCCGTATATCTAAACCACGGAGTAGGAACCACACTGTTGATAAGCATAATCCTTACATTAATTGGTTGGTTGCCTGGAGTGATCCATGCGTTTATAGTGAACTAGTAGAAGTAAAAACTGTCTAAAATGTAAATCCCCTCAATGTTTCCAAGGTGAGAAATTGGAAGCATCGACCTTCTCTCCGAGAAGGTATCCACTAAGTTTGAATTAGCCTTTAAGCTTATATTTTAGACAGTTTTTTATTTATTCTTCCTCTGTCTTTTCTTCAAGCTTTTGTTGCCACTTCCATGCACTTTCTAAAGCATCTTCAATGTTGTACTCGGCCTTCCACTTAAGTACTTCGTTAGCTTTAGTAGTATCGGCATAAGCAGCTATGACATCCCCTTCCCTTCGATCGGCAAAACTATATGGAAGCTCTTTGCCTGAAACTTTTTCAAAAGCTTTTATCGCTTCAAGAACCGAATTACCTTCTCCGGTACCAAGATTGAATACTTCATAATTACCGGACTGCTCATTGTCAAGCAATCGTTCAAGAGCTACCACGTGAGCCCTAGCAAGATCCATTACATGAATATAATCTCTTATACAGGTACCATCGGGAGTGGGATAATCATTACCCCAAACCGATAACTTTTCTCTTTTGCCTGCAGCTGTCTGGGTAATGAATGGCACCAGGTTCTGCGGAGTACCTATTGGCAATTCCCCAATATTGGCAGAAGGATGTGCTCCAATTGGATTAAAATACCGAAGAGAGATAGCTTTTAAATTGGGTACTACTTTACAGGTGTCAAAAATGATCTCTTCCCCTATCTGTTTTGTATTTCCATAGGGAGATTCTGCTTTTTTAACCGGGGCATTTTCGGTAATTGGCAATTCATCTGCCTGTCCGTATACCGTACAGGAAGAGCTAAAAATGAACTTTGGAGCTTCTTTCTCCTTCAACTGTTGCAGTAAATAAATAAGCGTATTCAGGTTGTTCTCGTAGTATAATAAAGGATTCTCAACACTCTCACCCACTGCCTTTGATGCCGCAAAATGGATCACTCCTTCAATTTCGGGATATTTCTCGAAAAATTGCTTTACAGCCTGTTTATCCCTGAGATCAAAATTTTCAAATTGTGGAGAGATACGGGTAATTTTTGTGATCCCACCCAATACCTCTATAGAAGAGTTAGAAAGATTATCAATAATTACTACCTCGAAACCCTTCTCCTGAAGTGCCACCACGGTATGAGATCCAATATATCCCAGGCCGCCTGTGACCAGTATTTTCTTGCTCATTTTCTTTTTTTCTGAATCTTCCGCAATTTAAGAAATTAACATTGAGTAAAAAGGGAGTTTACCGCAATTTATGGCAGATGATTACTTGCTTAAGGTATAGTACTCATACTCATCATTTAAGCTGAATTAGGGATTATATTTCTAGCAAAATTTCATGGTAATCCCACCTGTATTTGGTTGCTTTTGAAGTATATTTGCACCCAGAAAAAAGAAGAATATGTCACTGGAATTACAGGTAAAAATCTTTAGATGGATCAGCATTTTTGAGGGAATATCTTTCCTCGTACTATTACTGATCGCAATGCCGTTAAAATACATCTGGGACGCGCCCGAAATGGTACGAATTGTAGGTATGG
Organism: Salinimicrobium aquimaris; assembly: GCF_035607535.1. Classification (NCBI taxonomy): domain Bacteria; kingdom Pseudomonadati; phylum Bacteroidota; class Flavobacteriia; order Flavobacteriales; family Flavobacteriaceae; genus Salinimicrobium; species Salinimicrobium aquimaris. The sequence continues at coordinate 81,118 of NZ_JAYDZX010000001.1, read as the reverse complement.
CTCATGGCTGGTTGTTTGTAGCTTATATATTCGGAGCTTTTTACTTATTCAAACCTTTAAAATGGAAAACCAAAACTTTGGCTATTGTATGTTTAAGTTCGGTTTTGCCTTTAGGACCATTTTATGTAGAGAAAAAATATCTCTAGACCATGAGAGAACAGATAAGGGATCTGGGAGGTTATTTAGCTAATTATTTCATTGAGCAGGGAATGGACGTGGATCTTGCCCATTTCCTCAACATGCTCATCAACATTGCCGTGGTCTCTGTACTGTGGTATGTCATTCACTACATCACTAAGAAGCTTGTTCTCACTTCGTTTCAAAACTTTACTAATAAAACAAAAACTACTTTTGACGATTACCTGGTCAAAAGTAATTTTCCACGTTACGTAAGCAATATTCTGCCGCTACTCCTTCTCATCCTTACCATTCCGGTAGTATTTGAGGATTACCCCAAACTGCTCAATATTTTTGAAAAGCTGGTAGATATCTACATTATTGTTCTTATAGTATTCATCTGCCGAAGCCTTCTGCGTACTACTACCGAGTATATGAAGAGGCATGAGCGCTATCACGATAAACCAATCGAGAGCTATACCCAGGTTTTGATGATCGTCTTCTGGGCAATAGGTTTCATGTTCATTTTTTCAGAAATTACAGGAAGGTCTATTGTTGGATTTCTGTTTACCCTGGGAGCAGCTTCAGCAGTTATACTGTTGATCTTTAAAGATACGATCCTGGGCTTTGTAGCCTCCATTCAGGTTTCAGTAAATGACATCGTACGCATAGGTGACTGGATCACCTTCAGCAAATATGGAGCCGACGGGTTTGTAACTGAAATCAATCTGGCGACAGTAAGAGTTCAGAATTGGGACAACACTTACACCACTATTCCCACCTATAATCTTATTTCAGATTCATTCCACAACTGGCGCGGAATGCAGGAATCTCCGGGGAGACGTATAAAGCGTTCCCTCAATATCAAGCAGAATTCTATTAGGTTTGTCAATGATGAGGATATTGAGAAATTTGAAGAATTCGGTTTAATTGCGCCTTACATCAAGGAACGGCAGGAAGAAATCAATACCTATAACCAGAAATTAGGAATAAATAAAAAACACCTTATCAATGGGAGACATCAAACCAACCTGGGGGTCTTCCGGCAGTATGCACTTTCCTATTTGAAATCTCACCCAAAGATCCACCAGGAAATGACCATGATGGTACGCCATCTCGCTCCAACCACACAAGGTATTCCTATCGAAATCTACTGCTTTAGCGCAGACAAACGGTGGGAATTCTACGAAGCTATAACTGCAGATATATTTGATCACCTCATAGCCGCAGTTCCCTATTTTGACCTGCAACTGTTCGAATCCCCCTCGGGTGACGACATCATAAAAGCTCTTAAGCCACTACAATTGAATTGAACAAAGAGGTTCAAAAAATGACTTTTTTGGAAGATAATCTCAAAGGACCGAGGGAAAAGCAAAATTGTAATCTGTGGCTCCTGTTAATCCTGAAAAGCCTAATTTAGACGATCAATTTGAGGTAAATTAAATGAAACTTAAAGGATTTCTTCAGGCATTTGGGATCATTGCTGTAATTCTCTCACTTTTCCCATTTGTGGCTGCCGATTACTGGTGGATTAGAATGTTCGATTTTCCCCACGTACAGCTCACCGTTCTCACCCTTGTAGCATTGTTGGTATATTTCTTTAGGTTCGACCTGCGTAACTGGAGAGACTATACCTTTGTTATTGTTCTGGCTGTGTGTTTTCTCCTCCAGCTCTCAAAGATCTACCCTTATACTCCTTTTGCAGAGATTGAAGTGAGGTATCATACTGCTGCCAATCCACAGCAAGGGTTGAGCATACTTGCCACGAATGTGTTGCAGAAGAATGAGGAGTATGATAAGGTGGTTGGGGAGATCTTTAAATATGATCCCGATCTTCTCATTTTTACTGAAACAAATACGGTATGGCAAAACGAACTCCGAGAGCGGCTCAAAAAGTATGACTACAATTACCGGATGGAAATGCCGCTCGATAACACTTACGGAATGCTGGTGTACTCGAAGTTGGAACTACTTAATCCTAAAATAAAGTTTTTATTAGAAGATAGTATTCCATCCATGCACGCAAAGCTGGTGATGCCCTCAAGAGAGCTTGTTCAACTACACGTTATACACCCCACACCTCCCATGCCTCCACACGACGCGTCTTCAACAGACAGGGATGCTCAAATGATGATAGTTGCTAAAATGGCAAAAGAATCCAAATTACCTGTAGTAGTTGCCGGAGATTTCAATGATGTGGCCTGGTCTGAGACTACCCAACTCTTCAAGGATGTAAGCGGGCTCCTGGATCCGCGTATTGGGAGAGGCTTCTATAACACCTATAATGCTAACAGCTGGTTAATGAGATGGCCCCTGGACCATTTATTTGTTTCAGATGAATTCCGCCTGGTAACCATGGAAGTGGGGGATGACGTAGAATCCGATCACTTTCCTCTTTATGCAAAATTAAGCCTGGAGCCGGGTGTAAGAGCAGTCCAGACTGCTAAACCTGCCAGTGAAAAAGAGTTGAAGGAAGCAGAAAAACAGATAGAAAAAGAGGACAAAAAGGACAAGAAAGAAAAAGCTGAAGGTAAGGAATAATCAATCCTTAAGCCGGTCCTTTACAAATTCTATTTGAGTTTTTCCATGGGGCTTTGCCTTTCCATTTTCATCCAGAGACACCATCACGATCTTCTCAATACTAATGATGACTTCCCGGGTCATTTTATTCCGCACTTCGCAGCGCAGGGTAATAGAGGCGGTTCCAAATTTCACTACATCCATTCCAATCTCCACAATATCCCCTTCCTTTGCCGAGCTTTTAAAATCTATTTCGCTAATGTACTTGGTCACCGTTCTGGGATTCTCCAGCTGAATGATAGCATAGAGAGCAGCTTCTTCATCGATCCATTCTAATAGTCGGCCACCAAATAAGGTCCTGTTTGGATTAAGGTCCTGGGGTTTAATCCATTTTCGGGTATGAAATCTCATAAAATTTATTTTCTAAGGATGTTTCGAAAAATACACTTTTTGAGCCAGCTGAATAATTTCTGAATGATCAAAAGCAAGCTCCGGCAAATCGTTCAGTTCAAACCAGGAGGCTTCTGCTGCATCGTCATTGCCCTTAACCTCTTCCTGCCTGTCCACCTTTCCCCAATAGGTAATGCTAATGGTCCTGCCCCGTGGATCTCTTCCCGGAGTGCCAAAAGTGTGTAATTGTTCCAGCCTCTCTACCCGTAAACCTGTTTCTTCCTGCAGCTCTCTTTTTGCCCCTGCTTCCAGTGGCTCATCCTCTTCCAGAAAGCCACCGGGTAGCGCCCATTGATCTTTATAAGGATCTTTTTTTCGCTTTACCAGTAATATTTTAGGCTTATTCTCATTTTCGAAAAATATCACACAATCTGTAGTTACTGAAATATTTTGTTTCGCCATAAATGCTCTACTTAAAATACACTGTCTGAATATTTACAAATTCCCTGATGCCGAACTTAGACAATTCCCTTCCGTAACCCGATCTCTTTGTACCACCGAACGGTAGCCGAGGGTCGCTTTTTACCAGTTCGTTCACGAAAACAGCTCCGTCTTCTATTCGTGGGATCAATTTTTGAGCTTTTTGTGCATCTTTAGTAAACAGAGAAACCCCGAGACCGAACTTGGTACCATTGATGAGTTCAATGGCCTCATCATAGGACCTAAAAGTTGTAATTCCAATAGCAGGCCCAAAGGTTTCCTCCCTGAACATGGGCATTTCCGGCGTCACGTCGGCTAATACAGTAGGTGCGTAAAATGCCTTTTTTCGCTCCGCTCCTATTAAGATCTTAGCTCCCATTTCCACCGATTTTTTCACCTGTTTCTCGAGATCCTCGGCCAGGTCTTCGCGTGCCTGCACTCCTATAAATGTTTTTTCATCCATAGGATCTCCAGATTTCAATTCCCTCACTTTGTCAACAAATTTTTGAGTGAACTCTTCTGCAATGTTTTGGTGCAACAATAGCCTTTTTCCGGCAATACAACTTTGTCCTGTATTTTGGAACCGGGCCTGCACGCAGGTTTTTACTGTCTCTTCCATATCTGCATCATCGAAAACCACCAAAGCATTGCTTCCCCCCAACTCCAGAACAGATTTTTTGATTTCCTTACCGGCTGTTGCAGCTACCGCGCTTCCTGCTCCCTCACTTCCGGTAAGAGTAACTGCCTTGACTCTGTCGTCCTTTACTACCTCCTCAACCTTTTTACTACCAATGACCAGGTTCTGAAAACAACCTTCAGGAAAGCCGGCTCTTATGAAAACCTTTTCCAGGTTTTTTCCGCACATCATCACGTTGCTCGCATGCTTTAAAACCCCAACGTTCCCTGCCATCAACGCAGGAGCAGCAAAGCGGAATACCTGCCAAAAAGGGTAATTCCAGGGCATGATGGCCATGACCACCCCAAGTGGAGCATAGTTGACATAGCTTTTTCCTGCATCTGTTTTGATCTCTTCAGAAGCTAAATGTTCCTCTGCATTTTCTGCATAGTATTCACAAACCCATGCACACTTTTCTACTTCAGCAATAGATTGCTGTATAGGCTTACCCATTTCCCGGGTTATGACTGTGGCATATTCCTGCTTGTTCTTTTGAAGCTCTTCCGCAGCTTTTAGCATAAGTTGAGATCTAAAAGAAAACGACGTGGTTCTCCATTCCTTAAAAACGGCTGTTGCTTTTTCGAGGGCCTGGTCAATATCTTCAGAGGATGATTCCCTATGTTCCTGAAGGGTCTCTCCGGAATAGGGATTTTTGGAAACAATCATAAAATTGGCTTTTTTTAAAGGTAAAAAGAACTCATAAGCAGGTGAAATTATTAAAAGGATTTTAACTGAAGTAAGGTTGTTCACAAGACGTTTATAAGTCCTGAACACCTAAAGCTGAATTGATCTTTCTTTTTGTATATTTAAATAAAACCCCCGTTATGAAAGATCGCGATCAATTCCTCCTCGATTTACGGCCGCAAATAGAATCTGCTACAGTCAATGCTTCGACCCTTCCCGATGAGCAGTTCCAAAACCGAACGCTACGCCCTGTAATACTTCTTCAAAATGATCTTTTACTGGAAGCCTTCAGGAACTACGTGCAAAAACATAAGAATGTTTTCTACGAAATGAGCATCGAAAAAAGAATGGCCTATATAGAAAATTCTATTCAGAAGGATATTAAATTCCGCAACAGCCTTAAAGGAATGGTCATTGGCCAGTTCACCATTGAAGAGTACACTTACTATATCACGAATTCTTCGGCTTTGAACAAAAGAATGATGAACCTGGTAAAGGAAAGACTGCAGAGCAATATTCAGCTTCTGGACTCCCTTCCGGCGGTCTGATTCAGCGTTAAAACCTCGTATTTATTAAACTTTTGCTAATTGTTCTTTTATGAATCCTGCGTTGGCTAATTTTAAGGAAAACGCAAAAAAAATGAGCATTAACAAAGAAGAATTATTCAACAAATGTCTTGATATGGTCAACGATAGAATTGACCAGTACAATGAAAAAATGGATACCATCAGCGGCCAGAATGAGCAGCATAAATTCCATCCAGACTTTGATGAGTACGGTAATAAAGGAGAAATGCTTACTGAGTATGAAAAGAATGCCACCTATCTTGACAGGGTGCGCAGCATGAAAGAAACACTGGCAAATCTTGATATTGAACATCGAAGTGAAGTGGTGCGAGCGGGTAGTGTTGTAGAAACCGAAAATGGCTACTATTTTGTTTCTGTCCCTTTAGGGGAAGTAGATATGGAAAGCGGAAGTAAGGTCTATGCTATTTCAACAGATGCTCCTATTTACAAGGAAATGGAAGGTAAAAAAGCCGGAGATTCCTTTAATTTCAGAGATGGAAAAGTGGACATAGTTAAGGTGCACTAGCACTATTCGGGATATTCGATCCTAAGGTGATAAATGTTCTTTAGCTTGCGCTTCAGGATCTTTTTGACCTGCTGAATTTCCATAAAAGTAATGTTGGAATTGAGGAATTGCCCATCCTCCATTTGTTTGCTGATGATCTTTTCGACAAATTCATCAATTGTTTTGGCGGTAGGTTCTTTTATACTCCTGCTCGCCGCCTCCACACTATCACACATCATAAGAATAGCTGTTTCCTTGCTAAAAGGCATGGGCCCGGGATAGCGAAAATCATCTTCATTGACATCGCTGTCATTTTCCATGGCTTTTTTGAGAAAATAGTAAACCGTGGTGGTACCATGGTGGGTGCGTATAAAGTCGATAACTCGATCGGGCAGGTTCCGTTTCTTGGCTATTTCTATTCCGTTAATTACATGCTCGATAATTATATCTGCGCTTTCTTTTGGTGAGAGTTCGTCGTGAGAGTTGACAGAGGTGGTCTGGTTTTCGGTGAAATAGGTAGGATTCCTCATTTTTCCAATGTCGTGATAAAGAGCTCCCACCCTTACCAGCATTGCATTCGCACCAATCTCATTTGCTGCGGCCTCGGCCAGGTTGGCCACATTGAGAGAATGGTGAAAAGTACCGGGGGCTTTATCTGAAAGCTCTTTAAGAAGCTTGGTATTGGTATCCGAAAGTTCCAGCAGGGACATGTCGGAAATTAGACCAAAGATCTTTTCGTAAGCATAAATAAGTGGCTGTACGAAAAGAGTTGCCAGTCCACCCAGGAGGAACATGAGAAATATTTCGGGTTCCACTTCGTAAATCGATCCTTCCTGGATCACGGTAAAAGCAAAATAAGATACTATATAAACAAGAGTTATTTGCCCAACAGTGATAAACAAATTTGCTCTTTTATAGAGTTCTGAAACCGTGAGGATGGTAACAATACCGGCGATGATCTGCAGGAACATATATTCATAGCTATCCGGCACAATGAACCCGAGCAGCAAGACAGTGATCACATGGGTAAAAAGACCCAACCGGGAATCAAAGAATCCTTTTATGGTAAGCGGAAGGATACACAGCGGTACAACGTAAACGTATTCAACATTAAATCTTATTACAAGCACTGTGAGCAGCACCATAAGAGTGACATTAAAGAAAATAAAGGTCACCTTTATATTGTTCTGAAAAATGTCATACCTGTACTTCCTTATAAAGAGCATTAGCATTAACAGGGCCAGGAAGACGAGTAATGCATAACCTACTATGACCCAGTTATAATTGGCCTCACTCCAAACCTGAGATTCATATTCGGCTTTGAGAGAATTGAGGATCTGGAGTTTATCTCCCTCCACTACCTCTCCTTTGGCGACAATGATAGTACCTCTTTCCACATTCCCGCGGGTGTAGGAGATCTGGTTGTATTTGCTTTCCAGATCGCTTTGGGTCAAGGCCTCATTATAGGTAACGTTCGTTTTTACAGTATCAAAAAAAAGACTGATAAGTTCTTCCCTGTAATTTTGAAGCTGCGCCTGATCAATTCTGCGATTGAGAAAATCGCGCAGCTGATTCTGTTTCAGAATACTTTTATAGGTTACCTCTGTCACCTCATTTCCTTCTCTAAGATATACCAGTTGATCGGGGCTTAGCGGTACTATCTCCTGAAGCACTCCGGCGTCATAGATCTCCTCAAATGTATCTGCTATAAAAGCTTTGAGCCTGTTGTTGTCCCTGCGGGAAAGCGTATCGGGAAAAATGCTGACATATTGCTCCTCAAGAGCTGCTTCCACATCCTGAACAACCTCCGGATTATAATCATAATATGGAACGTGAGTCTTATTGATCTCCTCTTTTTCGGCAGCCAGTTCTTCAGGGGTCTTTAAAATGGCAAAATCAAAGGGGGCATAAAGGTTTTCATATTGCCAGGGCTTTCCTTTAGGGATTTCATACTTGAACTTACCTCCTTTAGGGAACAAATAGACTATTATAAAAGTGGTAAGGAGAAATAAAAAAACCTTATAAAAGAGATCCTGATTTTTATAAAGGCTGTTGATAAAAGATTTCATACAGGGACTATTCTTTTCAAAAGTACTAAAAAAAGCCGGCTGTCGAGAAGTCGTTGGTTTCTTCCTCATAAAATGATTAAATTCGCGAAAGTGAAATTTAAATCCGCAAAACCATGAATAAGGAAGTAGTTATAGTAAGCGCAGTAAGAACTCCAATAGGAAGTTTCTTGGGCAGCTTATCGTCTGTTCCCGCTACCAGGCTGGGATCAATAGCAATAAAAGGAGCTCTTGATAAAATTGATCTCAAACCCGAAATGGTAGATGAAGTTCTCATGGGAAATGTGGTACAGGCCGGTGTAGGACAGGCTCCTGCAAGACAGGCGGCCCTGGGTGCAGGAATCCCGACAAGTGTTCCCTGTACCACTGTAAACAAGGTATGTGCGAGTGGAATGAAGGCTGTCATGCAGGCAGCACAGGCTATTGCTCTTGGGGATGCCAACATTGTTGTAGCCGGGGGTATGGAAAATATGAGTCTTATCCCTCATTACTTACACCTTAGAAACGGACAAAAATTCGGACCGGCTCAAATGGAAGACGGTATGCAAAAGGACGGTCTTGTAGATGCCTATGATCACAATGCCATGGGAGTCGCTGCAGATCATTGTGCAAAAGAGCACAACTATTCCAGGGAAGAACAGGATAAATTTGCTGTTCAGTCTTATGAAAGATCCAGAAAAGCCTGGGAAGAAGGAAGATTCAATGACGAAGTAGTACCTGTAGAGGTGCCTCAGAGAAAAGGAGATCCTGTTGTTGTAAAGGAAGATGAAGAATACAAGAACGTAAAGATGGATAAAATAGCCTCTTTACGTCCCGCTTTCAGCAAGGATGGTACTGTAACTGCAGCAAATGCCTCTACAATCAACGACGGTGCTGCAGCCCTGGTTTTAATGAGCCGTGAAAAGGCCGACGAACTTGGACTTGAAGTTCTTGCCAGCATTAAGAGCTTTGCAGATGCTGCCACAGAACCTATTTGGTTCACCACAGCTCCTGCCAGGGCCTTGCCTAAAGCTTTGGATAAAGCCGGACTTTCTATTGACAAAGTAGATTACTTCGAGTTTAACGAAGCCTTTTCTGTAGTAGGATTGGTAAACATGAAGATATTGGGTCTTGAGGACAGGAATGTCAACGTGAACGGAGGTGCCGTTTCTCTTGGACACCCGCTGGGATGTTCAGGCGCACGTATTATTGTGACTTTGCTCAATGTACTTAAACAAAATAACGGGAAGATAGGTGCAGCTGCGGTTTGTAACGGTGGCGGAGGAGCTTCTGCAATGATCATAGAACGTCCATAAAACCTGGTTTGTAAGCCCCTTTTTAAATGCAATATGCCATTTGTAACATGGGAGTTGTCCCATTAAGAGCAGAACCTGCACATACCGCAGAAATGGTAAGCCAGTTGCTCTATGGCGAATCCTATAAGATCCTCGAGGCAAGAGCAAAATGGTCCAGGATCCGGACTTCATTTGATGCCCTGGAAGCATGGGTAGAAAATAACCAGATCTTCAAGATCTCTGAATCAGAATATGAGAATCTGCAAATGAGCCAATCAGTACTTGCTGCAGATCTTATGGAATTCGTGACAGCGGGAGAACAACTTATCCCAATTCCACTGGGTTCAGAAATACAGGGAGTAGCCCTCCTGGCTCATAAGCATTCAGGAACTACCGCAAGAGGAAATCAGCCAAAGGAAAAACTCATTGAAACTGCTTTCCTCTACCTTAATGCTCCGTATATGTGGGGTGGAAAAACACCAATGGGCATCGATGCCAGTGGCTTTACACAAATGGTTTATAAGCTCAACGGCTATAAACTGGCAAGAAATGCTGCAGAGCAGGCCCGGCAGGGAGAATCTCTGAGCTTTATTGAAGAAAGTGAACCCGGCGACCTGGCATTCTTTGATGGTCCCGACGGAGTAATAAACCATGTGGGAATAATGATGAGAGACAATTACATTCTGCATGCCGACGGGAAGGTCCGTTTAGACCGGATTGATCATTCCGGCATTTACAATTCTGAACTCAGGCGTCATACTCACCAGTTAAGAGTTATCAAAAAAGTGATATAAAAAAAGCCCGCTCAAATGAGCGGGCTTAAATTTATTTTCAATTTCCTAATCTTTACTGCTTAGGAGTAGCTGAAGCATTAGCTTCAAGTTGAGCTACTTTTTCTTTCATTTCCTCTGCCTTGGCAGTGTTGTTCAACTGGTAGTAGATGTTCATCATCGTTCTTGCAGCTTCAACATTGTCGGGATCGTTAACCATCACTTTTTCAAGGTGTGGTAAGGCTTCTCTATAGATTCCCTGACGCTCTTCTGCAAGTTCATCATACTTCTTTTGATCTGCTTTGCTCATTCCAAGCTTGTTCATTTCCTCTACAAGAGGTGCCTCTTTAGAAAGAATTACAAAGGCGATATTGATTCTTGCATTGTGCATTTCAGGATCAAGCTCAATAGCTTTCTTATAGTACTCTATTGCACGATCGTTCTCACCAAGTTGAGCAGAGCTTACTCCCATGTTATAATACAAGGTAGCATCATTAGGATTTTGCCTTACAACTTCTTCAAGAATTTCACGATACTTGTTCATGTCTCCCATACGGTAGTACATGTCGGCCTCAGCCTGCATTAGGCTGGCATCGTTTGGGTTTGCTTCTTTAGCTCTCTCCATTGCAGCAACTGCCTTCTCATTCTCACCTTTTTCGATGTAGATCAAAGCAATGTTCTTGGCGATTTCCCCTTCTTTGGATTCAGCCTTTTCATCTCGTGGATTAGTGTAAGAACCTGACTTTACAAAAAGATCTCTCTGCTCTTTTGAAGCCATTCTCTCTTCCTCACCTGTTTCCTTATTCACAGCAAGGTAAAGAGTCTCCTCCCCGGTAAAACCAAGATCCTGAAGCTCGGTGTAATATCTTAGAGCTTCATCATAATTCTGAGAATTTACTGCGTTTGAAGCTGCATAGTAAAGATAAACAGTATCCCTGTTGTTCATTCTATAACTGGCTTCCAGTTTTTGAGAAGCTTCACCAAATTTTTGTGCATTCTGGTCTGCAATTGCCGAATTAACAAGTGCATTACTCACAGCGTCCATTCCCTGCTGAACTTCATCATGCCCCAGCTCCTTGGCTTTTTTCATAGCCTCGGCCGCAGCCATAAGATCGGCGGTTGGTACGTTTTCTCCGGTTCCTACCAATGCATATCCCTTATAAAGGTAGTAGTCGGCCTTTTCATCTTCATCGGCGTTAGCCAATTTTGCTTCTGCTTGCTGAAGGTAATTCTTAGCCTCCTGATATTCTCCTTTATCAACCGCTTTTCCGGCTCGTTTTATTTCCTTCTTTTGAGCAAATGATACGACAGAAAACATAGCTAATGCTGCCGTTAAAATTCTGGTTTTCATCTTTTGTGGTTTTGATTAAAATTATTCCTCACTATCGTTTGCAATAGTTGTGCCATCCTGGTTTTGATCAGTGATCTCGGGGGTTGCATCTCCTGCCACGTCCTCTACATCCTCTTCTTCATTGATCACTTTCGCCACAGCAGCAATAGAGTCATTATTCTTTAGGTTTATCAACCTCACCCCTTGAGTTGCACGTCCCATTACACGTAAATTAGAAACAGATGTTCTAATTGCAAGACCAGATTTATTGATGATCATAAGGTCATCAAGATCGGTCACACTTTTTATAGAAACTAAACTTCCTGTTTTAGATGTAATAGATATGGTTTTCACACCTTTACCTCCACGGTTGGTGATCCTGTAGATTGGTTCCCCATCTTCGGGGTCATCAATATAGGTACGTTTTCCATATCCATTCTCAGAAACTACAAGCACAGTTTCTTCCATAGGATTTTCTATGGTGATCATTCCTACCACTTCGTCCTTGTCATCTGCTAAAGTAATACCTCTCACCCCGGAAGCATTTCTACCCATAGGACGGGTCTTGCTTTCGTCGAAACGAATTGCTTTTCCGCTTTTTAGTGCAAGCATTACCTGGCTTTCACCAGTTGTCAACCTTGCTTCCAGTAGTTCATCCCCCTCGCGAATGGTGATTGCATTAATTCCATTGGTTCTTGGTCTGGAGTACTGCTCCAACGAAGTCTTCTTGACCTGACCTTTCTTGGTAGCCATCATGACATAGTGACTGTTGATGTACTCCTCGTCCTTAAGGTCCTTGGTACATATAAAGGCTTTAAGCTTATCATCCGGCTCCAGATTTATCAGGTTCTGGATCGCTCTTCCTTTTGAAGTTTTACTTCCTTCCGGTATCTCGAACACTCTCATCCAGAAACACTTACCTTTTTCAGTAAAGAATAACATATACTGGTGGTTGGTACCGATAAAGAGGTTCTCAAGGAAATCTTCGTTCCTTGTTGTAGATCCTTTTTGGCCTACTCCTCCCCTGTTCTGGGTTTTATATTCTGTAAGAGATGTTCTCTTAATATAACCGGCATGTGAAATAGTGATCACTACCTGCTCATCTGGGATCATATCTTCCATACTGAGATCGCCACCCGAATATTCAATTGTGGAGCGTCTTTCATCACCGTATTTCTCTTTGATCTCAAGCATCTCATCTTTGATCACCTGCATTCTTCTCTCCTTGCGTGCAAGAATATCTTTAAGATCTTCGATGGTCTTCATGATCTCTTCAAACTCGGCACGTAGTTTATCCTGCTCAAGACCTGTAAGTTGTCTTAATCGCATTTCTACAATTGCCTTGGCCTGTATTTCAGAAAGCTCGAAGCGTTCGATCAACTTCACGCGGGCTTCATCAGCATTGCCGGAAGCTCTTATCAGTGCAATGACCTCATCAATATTATCTGAAGCAATGATAAGTCCTTCTAAAATATGTGCACGTTCTTCAGCTTTTCTTAGCTCATATTCGGTTCGGCGAACCACCACCTCATGACGATGCTCTACAAAGTGGTAGATCATATCCTTCAAATTCAGCATTTGAGGACGACCATTTACAAGTGCAATATTATTGACACTAAAAGAACTTTGCAGCGCAGTGTGCTTGTACAATAAATTCAATACGATATTTGGAATAGCATCTCTTTTAAGAATATACACGATGCGCATTCCATTACGGTCAGATTCATCCCTGATAAGAGAAATACCTTCGATCTTCTTCTCATTAACAAGATCGGCGGTTTTCTTGATCATTTCGGCTTTGTTGACCTGGTAAGGAATTTCAGTAACAACTATAGCTTCTTTTCCGGCCACTTCTTCAGTCTGTGCCTTTGCTCTCATTACAATCCTTCCGCGGCCAGTTTTGAAGGCTTCACGAACTCCGTCATAACCGTAAATGATACCTCCGGTAGGAAAATCGGGAGCTTTTACATGTTCAATAAGTTCATCTATTTCTATGTCGTGGTTGTCGATATAAGCTACAACTCCGTCAATAACTTCGGAAAGGTTGTGAGGCGGCATATTCGTAGCCATACCTACTGCGATCCCACTTGCCCCGTTGACGAGAAGGTTAGGAATACGCGTTGGTAATACAGTAGGTTCATGAATAGTATCATCGAAGTTAAGCTGCATATCGACTGTTTCCTTATCGATATCTGCCAACATATCTTCACTGATCTTGCGCATTCTGGCCTCGGTGTAACGCATTGCTGCAGGACTGTCCCCATCAATAGAACCAAAGTTACCCTGGCCGTCAACGAGCATATAACGTAAACTCCACTCCTGGGCCATACGCACCATAGTGTCATAAACGGAAGAATCTCCGTGAGGGTGAAACTTACCTAAAACTTCCCCTACAATTCTTGCAGATTTTTTATGAGCCCTGTTGGAAAGAACTCCAAGCTCGTACATTCCATATAATACCCGGCGGTGTACCGGTTTTAATCCGTCACGCACGTCTGGCAGGGCACGTGACACAATGACCGACATTGAATAATCAATGTAAGCCGACTTCATCTCATCTTCAATATTGATAGGAATTAACTTTTCTCCTTCAGCCATAAATATCTATTATTTTGGTTCAAAAATCTAACGTGCCAATTTACGCATTTTAGCCCACCTACAGGCACTCTACATTGAGGTTTTCTTGTATTTTATTAACAAATTTTTAGTTGTGCTTGGTTAATAAGTTCATTACATTCTGCTTTGTTTTATTGACACAAATTCGTCAATTAGCTTTACTTCAGATAAACACAGTTCAGAGAATCGGGTACGGTTTTTGAAACCTGTACATAAATAACAAGAGAGAAAGGAATTAACATGGATGATAATTTTTCACCAAGAGTAAAAGACGTGATTGCCTATAGCAAGGAAGAAGCACTAAGGCTTGGCCATGACTTTATTGGTACCGAGCATTTAATGCTTGGTCTTCTAAGAGATGGTGATGGTAAAGCCATTAATATACTTAATGCCCTGGATGTGGACCTCACTCATTTGAGAAGAAAGGTCGAGATCCTAAGCCCCGCCAATCCCAATGTAGCTGTAGAATCTAATGAAAAAAGGAACCTGCATTTAACAAGACAGGCAGAAAGAGCTTTGAAGACGACATTTTTGGAAGCCAAGCTTTTTCAAAGTACTTCCATTAACACAGCACACCTGCTGTTGTGTATATTGAGAAATGAGAATGACCCCACTACCAAGCTTCTAAATAAGCTGAAGGTAGACTATGATGGGGTAAAAGATCAGTTCAAATATATGATCACTAACGACGACGATTATATCGACTCTCCAACATCTGAATCATTTTCAGATGAGGATTCCAGTTCGGATGACTCCGGAAAAAGCAATCCTTTTGCCGGTACTCCCGGAAAATCCACCAAGAAGTCGAAGACTCCCGTTCTGGATAACTTCGGAAGGGATCTAACTGCCCTGGCAGAGCTCGATAAGCTTGATCCTGTTGTTGGGCGTGAGAAAGAAATCGAGCGCGTTTCGCAAATCTTAAGCCGAAGAAAAAAGAACAATCCGCTTCTTATCGGGGAACCGGGTGTTGGTAAATCTGCAATTGCTGAAGGTCTTGCCCTTAGAATTGTAAAGCGTAAAGTATCAAGGATTCTTTTTGATAAGCGTGTCGTCACTCTTGATCTTGCCAGTTTAGTGGCAGGAACAAAGTACCGCGGACAGTTCGAGGAGCGTATGAAAGCCGTCATGAACGAGCTGGAAAAGAATGATGATATCATCCTTTTCATCGATGAGATCCACACAATCGTTGGTGCCGGTGGTGCAACAGGAAGTCTGGACGCAAGTAACATGTTCAAACCAGCCCTTGCAAGGGGTGAAATTCAATGTATTGGTGCTACCACGCTTGACGAGTACAGGCAATACATTGAAAAGGACGGAGCTTTGGAAAGACGTTTCCAAAAAGTGATTGTCGAACCAACTTCGATTGAGGAAACTATCGAGATCTTAAACAATATAAAGGACAAATACGAAGAACACCACAACGTTACCTATACAGATGAAGCCATTCAGGCTTGTGTTAAGCTTACCAGCAGATATATGACCGACAGGTTCCTGCCAGACAAGGCTATCGATGCCCTTGATGAAGCAGGATCCAGGGTGCACATCACGAACATCGATGTACCTAAGCAGATCCTTGAACTCGAGCGAAAACTGGAGGAAGTAAGGGAGCTTAAAAATACTGTGGTCAAAAAGCAGAAATACGAAGAGGCTGCAAAACTTCGTGATGACGAGAAGAATATTGAGAAAGATCTTGCCCAGGCACAGGCCCGTTGGGAAGAAGAAAGCAAAATGCACCGTGAAACGGTCACAGAGGATAATGTTGCCGATGTTGTGTCAATGATGACAGGAGTTCCTGTTAACAGAATTGCACAAACTGAAATCAACAAACTAGCTCTTCTGCCAGAATTGATCAAAGGCAAAGTGATTGGCCAGGATGAAGCTGTCGGCAAGGTTGTGAAGGCAATCCAGCGAAATCGTGCCGGACTTAAAGATCCGAACAAACCAATTGGTTCCTTTATCTTCCTGGGGCAAACCGGGGTTGGTAAGACTCAGCTGGCGAAGATCCTTTCCCGTGAGCTGTTCGACAATGAAGATGCGTTGATACGCATTGACATGAGCGAATACATGGAAAAATTTGCGGTGAGCAGGTTGATAGGAGCACCTCCGGGATACGTAGGCTATGAAGAGGGCGGACAGCTGACCGAGAAAGTCCGCAGAAAGCCTTACGCGGTGATCCTGCTGGACGAGGTTGAGAAGGCGCACCCGGATGTTTTCAACATGCTGCTTCAAGTCCTTGATGACGGATATTTGACAGATAGTTTAGGTCGCAAGATCGATTTCAGAAATACCATCATCATTATGACCTCCAATATTGGAGCGAGAAAACTAAAGGATTTTGGACAGGGAGTTGGATTTGGAACTTCTGCAAGAAAGAACCAGATGGACGAGAATGCCCGCGGAGTGATAGAAAGTGCATTGAAAAAAGCCTTCGCACCAGAATTCCTGAACCGTGTTGATGACGTTGTGATCTTTAATCCGCTTGAGCAGGAAGATATTCACAAGATCATCGATATCGAGCTGGAAAAACTCTTCGGAAGAATTGGAGCTCTTGGTTATGATCTTGAATTGAGCAAAAAAGCAAAAGATTATATAGCTGAAAAAGGCTTCGACAAGCAGTACGGTGCAAGACCTTTGAACAGAGCAATCCAGAAATATATCGAGGATGCTCTCGCCGAAGAGATTATCACCTCCCATATTTCTGAAGGAGACAAGGTTTTCATGGATCTGGATGAAGAGAAGAAGGAATTGACCATCAAGGTTGAAAAGGCCAAAAAGGAAACCAATTCCGAAGATTCTAAATAATAATTTGAAGATTAGATTTGTAAAGAGTCTGTCTGAAAAGCATGTAATACGTCATCTTGAATTTATTTCAGGATCAAAACCAATTTAAAAGAAAAATAAATTGGAAGCTGAAACAAGTTCAGCTTGACGAAATGCACTTTTCAGACAGGCTCTTTTTTATTTTGTGCTGTGCCTGGACTCCAGGATCTTTGTAACATCTGCCAACTTAAAGCCTTTGGCCTGCAACAGGATCAAATAGTGAAATAAAAGATCAGCGCTTTCATTTAGAAAAAGGTCATCGTTGTCATCCTTGGACTCTATGACCACTTCAACAGCCTCCTCACCTACTTTTTGAGCCACTTTATTGATTCCGCTTCTAAACAGAGAGGCCACATAACTTTTTTCATTCTCCAGGTTAATTTTTCTATCGGAGATCACCGTTTCCAGCTGTGTCAAAAATGACATTTCTGAATCATTTTTTTCTCCCCAGCAGGTGTCAGTTCCTTTATGACAGGTAGGTCCTTCAGGATTCACGAAGACCAACAGCGTATCATTATCGCAATCTATCTTCATGTCCTCAAGGTGAAGAAAATTACCACTTTCCTCTCCTTTGGTCCAAAGCCTCTGCTTGCTCCTGCTGAAAAAGGTCACTTTTCGGGTCTCCTGCGTTTTCCTGAATGCCTCTTCATTCATATAGCCCAGCATAAGAACATTCTTTGTCTCTGCATCCTGTATTATCGCCGGAACTAATCCGTCCCTATCTTTACTAAAATCTATCTTCATACTCCTGTTTTTTACATTTAATTTCAATTTTTGTCAAGTGATATTAACTGCGTGGTGGTCTGGTTGGACATACTTCTCATAAAGATCCGGACCTTACTAAATGCGAGT
This sequence comes from Salinimicrobium aquimaris, assembly GCF_035607535.1. Taxonomy (NCBI): domain Bacteria; kingdom Pseudomonadati; phylum Bacteroidota; class Flavobacteriia; order Flavobacteriales; family Flavobacteriaceae; genus Salinimicrobium; species Salinimicrobium aquimaris. Next base: position 63,452 of record NZ_JAYDZX010000001.1, on the reverse strand, counting down.
CCTAATTAACCCAACCTCCAATAATATTTCCCGCAGATGCCGCAGATCTTCGCAGATTTCAAATTAAACATCACTGATCACTGATCACTGACCACTGACCACTGATCACTGACCACCTACCACTGAACACTAGATCCGTACTTCAATTCCCTGCTCCTTCATCTCCTGTTTCAGGTCTTTTATTTCTATTTCCTTGAAATGAAAAACACTTGCAGCCAAGGCAGCATCCGCTTTCCCTTTCTTAAAGGCCTCGCAAAAATGTTCTTTATTTCCCGCACCGCCCGAAGCAATAACAGGTATTCTCACCAGTTTTGAAATTTTCTCCAAAGCCTCATTCGCAAATCCGGCTTTAGTTCCGTCGTGATCCATAGAGGTGAAAAGGATCTCTCCTGCTCCACGTTTTTCTACTTCCACTACCCAGTCAAAAAGGTCGATTTCTGTGGGGACTTTTCCACCTACCAAGTGCACCAGCCATTTATTTCTTACTTGTTTCGCATCTATTGCCACGACGATACACTGCCTTCCAAACTTGGCTGCCAATTCATTGATCAATTCCGGATTCTTTACGGCAGAAGAATTAATAGCCACTTTATCGGCACCATTTTGAAGCAGTACATCCACATCTTCCACAGAGGAGACTCCTCCCCCTACCGTAAATGGGATATTTATTGTAGCTGCCACCCTTCGCACAAGTTCTGCAAGGGTTTTCCTCTTTTCTTCGGTAGCCGAAATATCCAGGAACACCAGCTCATCTGCGCCCGACTTTGAGTAGATCTCCGCCAGCTCCACAGGATCACCTGCATCCCGCAGACTCACAAAATTGACTCCTTTCACTGTTCTTCCGTCTTTGATATCCAGACAGGGAATTATTCTTTTTGTCAGCATTATTTAGATATTAGACTTGAGATGTGAGATGTGAGATGTGGGATTCTTTTTGCTAATACATCTTCTCATTTAATTATTGAAATTTGGTGCTTGTTATCATTGGAATTTGGTGCTTGGGATTTGGTGCTTTTATAGTCTTGGCTCTTGGCTCTTGGTTCTTGTCTCTCAAAAAACAAATTTCTCCAGCTGCTTTAAGCTAATCTTATTCTCATAGATCGCCTTTCCTAAAATGGCTCCTTCACATCCAATTTCCTGAAGCTTCGGAAGATCATCAAATTCTGCAATTCCTCCGGAGGCTATCAGTTTCACATCTGGCAGTTCCTCAAGTATCTTTTGATACAGGTCAAAAGACGGACCTTCTAACATGCCGTCTTTAGCAATGTCTGTGCAGATCACATAACTTATTCCGTTCTCAGAATAATTCTTTATAAACGGTAGCAGTTCTTCCTTCGAGTCCTCCAGCCAGCCACTTACCGCTACTTTTTCATCCTTTGCATCGGCTCCTAAAATGATCTTTTCGCTGCCATATTTCTCGAGCCACGAAAGAAAAGTTTCCCTATCCTTTACCGCTATACTTCCGCCGGTGATCTGGGCAGCTCCGCTGTTAAAAGCGATTTCCAGATCCTTGTCAGATTTCAGTCCGCCGCCAAAATCGATCCGGAGATCGGTGCCTGAAGCGATCTGTTCCAGAACTTTATAATTCACAATGTGCTTTGACTTGGCTCCGTCCAAATCTACCAGGTGTAAATACTTTATCCCATGATCCTCAAATTGCTTCGCCACCTCCAACGGATTTTCATTGTAAATTTTCTTTGAATTATAATCGCCCTGGGAAAGCCTTACACACTTCCCGTCGATGATGTCTATTGCCGGAATTATACGCATTGTTATTTGTTAGTTGTTAATTGTTATAGTGCAATTTGTCACCTCGAGCGGAGTCGAGAGGTCCTTAATTTACATCTTCAAATCTTCAAATTTCCAAATCTTCAAATTATCCAATCTTCAAAAAATTTCCCAGAATATTCTCCCCGGCTTCACTGCTTTTCTCCGGATGAAACTGAACTCCGTAGAAATTATCTTTTTGCAGGGCAGATGAATAATTCACTCCGTAGTCACATTTGGCTATGGTCTCAGAACAAACGGGCGCGTAAAAACTGTGCACCAGGTAAACAAACTCACTTTCAGCTATCCCTTCAAAAAGGTCAGTTTTCAGGTCCTTTATTCGGTTCCAGCCGATATGCGGCACTTTGAGTGTCTTTTCAAAATGGATCACATCGACATCAAAGATTCCCAATCCTTTAGTATCCCCTTCTTCAGACCAGTTGCACATTAACTGCATTCCCAGGCAAATTCCCAGAACCGGCTGCTTCAACTGCGGAATTACTTTATCCAATCCTGTACTTCTCAACTTCCGCATCGCCGAACTAGCCTCTCCCACTCCCGGAAAAATGACCTTATCGGCAGCCTTTATTTCTTCTGCATCGCTACTTAAAATTCCCGTGTAGCCAAGTCGTTCCAGGGCAAATTTGATGCTTTGGATATTCCCCGCTCCGTAATCTATAATTACAATTTTCATGTTTAAACTTTGTCTAAAATTTAAAGTCTCCCGTCCACCGTCTACCGTCTACCGTCTAATGTCTAATGTCTACTACAACATTCCCTTGGTTGACGGCAGGATCATTTTATCGGGATCTCTTTTTACCGCAACTTTTATAGCTTTTGCAAAAGCTTTAAAAATGGCTTCTATCTTATGGTGTTCATTAGTGCCTTCGGCTTTAACGTTCAAATTGGCTCTTGCTCCGTCTGTGAAGGATTTGAAGAAGTGGTAGAACATTTCTGTGGGCATTGCTCCAATCATCTCCCTTTTAAAATCGGCTTCCCAAACCAGCCAGTTCCTTCCGCCGAAATCAATGGCTACCTGTGCCAGGCAATCATCCATTGGTAGTGCAAATCCATAGCGTTCAATTCCGAGTTTATTTCCAAAAGCTTTTGAAAAAACTTCTCCGAGGGCGATCGCAGTATCTTCAATGGTGTGGTGCTCATCAACCTCAAGGTCACCCTTAACTTTAATCTCCAGGTCCATTTGTCCGTGACGGGCGATCTGGTCCAGCATGTGATCAAAGAATTTAATTCCTGTATCGATCTTGCTTTTCCCGGTGCCATCGAGGTTCAAAGCGATAGAAATATCTGTTTCATTAGTTTTCCTGTTTATGGAAGCAGTGCGCTCCTCCAGTTTCAGGAATTCATAGATATCCTTCCAGCTGTTAGTCTCCAGTTTTATACATTTTTCAAGCTCCTCTTTCCTGACTGAAAGTTCATTACTCCCCAGCTCTTCATGCCCGGTAATAAATATTCCCTTCGCTCCAAGATTCTTTGCCAGCTCCATATCGGTGAGTCGGTCGCCAAGCACGAATGAGTTTTGAAGATCATATTTTTCTGAATCAAAGTAGGCCTTTAGCAGACCTGTGCCCGGTTTTCGGGTAGGTGCATTGTCTTCCGGAAAAGTGCGGTCAATAACCACTTCCGAAAATTTCACTCCTTCATTTTCCAAGGCTTTCAGCACAAAGTTTTGCACGGGCCAAAAAGTATCTTCCGGAAAAGAATCTGTTCCCAATCCATCCTGATTTGTGACCATCACCAGCTCATAATCCAGTTCCCGTGCAATTTTTGAGAGGTATTGAAAAACTTCAGGATAAAATTCCAGCTTGTCAAAATGATCAAGTTGAAAATCTTCCGGCTCTAATACTATTGTACCATCACGATCTATGAATAAAACCTTTTTCATGCTTCAAGTTCTTTTAATTTCTTTAATAATTCCTGATTTTCTGTGGGCGTACCTACCGTAAACCTCAAAGTGTTCTCACACAGCTGTTGATTGCTGCGATTTCGTACCACCACGCCGGCCTTGATTAGCTGCTCATATTTTTCGCCGGCATTCTCAACTCTAGCTAAAAGAAAATTTGCGTCTGATGGAAAAATCTCCTTCACAAATGCCATTTTTGAGAGGTTAGCTGCGAGCAGATCCCTTTCCTCAAGGATAAGCTGCACTTCCCTGTTCACCTCCTCCGGTTTTGAAAGCCGCTCCAAAGCTCTTTGCTGCGTAAGCTCATTCACATTGTAGGGCGGCTTGATCTTATTGAGAACCGCAATAATTTCTTCGGAAGCATAACAGATCCCTAACCTGATCCCTGCCATGCCATAAGCCTTGGAAAGCGTTTGGGTGATCACCAGATTTGGGAATTCTTCAAGCCGCTCCAGCCAGCTATTTTCAGCCGAAAAATCGATGTAGGCTTCGTCAATTACTACCAATCCGCTGAAGTCTTTTAGTATCTTTTCTACGGAAGCTTCTGAAAATGAATTCCCTGTAGGATTATTAGGAGAGCAAAGAAAGATGATCTTTGTCTGCTCATTCACTTCCGCCAGAATTGCCTCCACATCTGGTTGAAAGTTTGACTTCAAAACTACTTCCCGGTCTTCCACCTCATTAAGACCTGCCAGTACCTTGTACATTCCATAGGTTGGCGGCAGCGTAATGACATTATCAACCTGCGGCCGGCAAAATGCGCGATAGATCAAGTCAAGGACTTCGTCACTGCCGTTACCCAACAATATTTTTGTTTCAGAAACCCCTTTTTGAGAGGCAAGCACCTGCTTCACTTTTCCCTGCTGCGGGTCTGGATAGCGGTTCACTCCGTTTTCGAACGGATTTTCATTGGCATCCAAAAATGTCATTTTTCGGCCGTCTGTTTTGTACTCGTCCCTTGCCGAAGAATACGGCTTCATTTGAAGGACATTCGGTCGCACCAGGCGCTCCAGATCAAAATTCTTATTCATTTCCCGAAGATTTCAGCTTGTTTAATCTTAAAGTAACGGCATTCTTGTGAGCCTGTAAACCTTCAGCTTCGGCCATGAGCTCAATGGATTTCCCAATATTCCGGATTCCTTCAGAAGAGATCTCCTGAAAAGTGATGGCCTTGGTAAAACTATCTAGATTCACGCCGCTATATTGTTTGGCATATCCATTTGTGGGTAAGGTGTGGTTGGTGCCCGATGCATAATCTCCGGCACTTTCGGGAGTATAATTCCCTATAAACACAGATCCCGCATTCATGATATTCTGCACAAAAAAGTCATTTTTGGAGGTACATACAATAAAGTGCTCCGGGGCATATTCATTGATGAGATCCAGAGCTTTTTCCGCAGAACTCATATAGATAAACCGGGAATTTTCTATTGCCGCCTCTGCGATCTCTTTTCGGGGAAGCTCCTTTATCTGAGCGTGAATTTCGGTCTCCACATCTTCCAGCAATTGCTTTGAAAGGGAGACCAGCACCACCTGACTATCAACACCATGTTCGGCTTGGGAAAGCAGATCGGAAGCTACAAAGGCAGCATCGGCAGTATCATCGGCTACAACAAGTAGTTCAGAAGGACCTGCAGGCATGTCGATAGCAACATTGTATTTGGTGGCCATTTGCTTTGCAACCGTGACATACTGGTTTCCCGGTCCAAAGATCTTGGAGACCTTTTCAATAGTTTCGGTTCCAAAGGTCATGGCGGCAACCGCCTGGATTCCTCCAACCTTGTATATCTTGTCTATACCACAAAGTTTTGCAGTGTAAAGGATCGCAGGATTAACAGAACCGTCTTTAGCCGGGGGTGTACATAGGATCACTTCCTTACATCCTGCAATTTGTGCAGGGACAGCAAGCATTAAAATGGTTGAAAACAGAGGCGCAGTACCGCCGGGGATATACAGCCCTACTTTTTGAATAGGTCGTTTTTCCTGCCAGCATTGGACTCCGGCTACAGTTTCTACGGAAACTTTTTCCGTTTTCTGAACCGCGTGGAATTTCCCGATGTTCTCTTTAGCAAGAGCTATAGCAGCTTTAAGCTCTTTTGAAACCTTGCCGGTTGCTGCTTCAATCTCTTCAGAGGAAACTTCAAAGGTTTCAGAATTGAAACCGTCAAATAATTCGGCGTACTTCCGGACCGATGAATCACCACCGGTTTTGACTTCCCTAAAGATCTGTTCTACGATCTGCTCGATATCGGCAACAGTTTTGGTTGGTCGCTCAAGGATCGCTTCCCATTCCTGTTGCTCCGGATCAAAGAATTTTTTCATTGTTTCAGCTTTTAGAGTACCATTTTTTCTATTGGAGCAACGAGTATTCCCTCGGCGCCGTTGGACTTAAGTTCATCGATAACTTCCCAGAACTTTTCTTCAGAAATTACGGTGTGCAGAGAGCTCCAGCCTTCTTCAGCCAGTGGCAGAACGGTGGGACTTCTCATGCCCGGCAATAACTTAACTACAGCATCTATTTTCGAATTGGGAACGTTCATCAAAATGTACTTTGAATTACGGGCTCGCAATACAGCTTTGATCCTGAACTGAAGTTTCTTCAGGATCTCGTCAACTTCCGAAGAAATTTTTGGAGAAACGGCAAGCACAGCTTCACTTTTGAGCATTACCTCTACCTCCTTCAAATTATTTTTAAAAAGGGTGCTACCGCTGGATACTATATCACAAATTGCATCGGCCAGTCCAATATTTGGCGCGATCTCTACCGAGCCGTTGATAATATGGAGGTCGGCTGTAACTCCCTTTTTTGAGAGGTAATTCCGAACCGTGTTTGGGTAAGAAGTTGCGATCCTTGCCCCTTCCAGCCCTTCTACCCCTGTGTACTTTGCCGTCTTGGGAACAGCCAGGGAAACCCGGCACTTGGAAAAGCCAAGTTTTTCGGCCATTCTAATGTCCTCGCCTTTTTCAACCAGCACATTCTCTCCAATGATCGCAGCATCAACAACACCATCTCTTAGGTACTGCGGAATGTCCCCATTGCGGAGGTAAAAAACCTCCAGCGGAAAATTTCCGGAGGTAGCTTTCAATTGCTCTCTCCCGTTGTCGATTGAAATTCCGGCATCCTTTAGTAGTTTGAGGGAGTCATCGTGTAACCTTCCCGACTTTTGAACTGCAATTCTTATTCTCTTCATGTTTTTCATTTTTGGTCTGGACAGCACAAAGGGAAATAAAAAAACCCGTTTGAGCTGCTCAAACGGGTTTTAAAAATATGGTTTATACACATATCAATCTCACCTCGCAAGAGCGAACGTATGAGAATGATGATGATGTAGTTGTTGTGTTTTCATTTTACTACTGCAAAAATACAGTTTTATTTGAAAAACGGAAATATTTAAATAAAGTTTTAGTTATTTCCAAGGATCAATGGCATTCCATTTTCTCCACCTATCACCACAACTTTCGCGTTAGGAGATCTTGCTAGTTCCAGGGTAGCCTGAATTCCTTTTTCTTCCAGGACTTTATCAGTAAGAGAAGCAGCCAGGATCTGGTTAGCACGCGCCTTTCCTTCGGCGTCAATTCGCTGTCTTTCGGCTTCCTGTTCAGCTTTAGTAAGACGGTATTCGTATTCCAGTGACTCCTGTTCCTGTCTCAGTTTTCTCTCGATCGCTTCCTTAATAGTGGAAGGCAGAGAAACATCCCTTACCAACACCTCGTTGATCTGCACGTATTGATCTTTAAGCAGCAACTGAGTTTCTTCAAAGATCTCCTTCTGAATAGCCTCACGTTTGCTGGCATAAAGCTGCTCCGGATTGTATCTTCCCACTACCGCACGGGCAGCCGAGCGCACCGCAGGCTGCAACACCCTCTGAATGTATGCTTCTCCCTTTTCCTTGTGTAAGGCTCCAAGATCCTCATAGTCCGGTTGAAACCACACCGAAGCATCTACTTCGATCTCGAGACCGTTGGAGGACAAAACCTGCATTCTTTCATCGAGGGATTGCTGGCGAACTTCATAAACATAAACTTTGTTCCAGGGAGCTACAAAGTGAAAACCTTCCCCCAGGGGTGGTTCATCTACAACAACTCCTCCACCAAAGGTTTGATAGAGAACTCCGGCTTCTCCCGAATCAATAGTAATCGTCGACTTGGCAATGAGGATAATTAAAATAATACCTGCAAACAGAATAGGCAGGCCTATTTTGGGTAATCTTTCCATAAAAAATAAATAAATAGTTAAATAAGGCCGTAGTATTTTCTGAGAAACCATTCTGCACTCAGGGCTAAAATGATGATTCCCAGCAAATATTTCCAGTCGATCAAAGATACGTCCTTTTGACGGCTTTTTTGAATTGTTGCGTAAGAATTGGAGGACAAAAGCTCATTTTTGAGCCTGCTGAATTCCGATAAAAAATAAATCTCCTGCCCTTTTTGAGCAGCTATTTGCTGAAGCCCTTCAAGGTTGGCCCGGGCAAATTGTTGTTCAACATTGAAATCTAAGATCCTGAAACTGCCGGAACGGGAAATATTTTCTCCGGCTACCTTTACTTCGAACGAATAATTTCCTGCCTGTAGGCTGCTAAGATCCACCTCAAACGAGTTTCCCTTCAACAAAAATGGAACCTGTCGCTGCTCCCCCGTCTCGATGTTCTCAAGCTGAAGTTCAAGATTTGCACGGGGATCAAAATTATAGCTCTGGTCAAAGTAGTCCGCACTTATAATCACAGCTTCACTACCTGCATAGAGAGGCTCATATTCGACCAGAAGCCACTCCTGTCTGCTTTTGGAGGCAAGGAATTGTACGAACTTCCCCATTAGATCATCAAATTTCTGAAAGGAACCTGTTTCCCGGTAAACAACTCCCCTCCACCGCCAGATATTAGCACCGAACAAAAATGCCATTTTTGAATCTCCACTAGTGGCAAGTCCTAAAAGCGGAACATTGGTTTTTATTCCTTGCACCTCTCTGTAAAGAAGAACGTCGAGTGTTTGGGGGAAGTTGAGATTTCCAAAGCTACCTTCCAGCGGCGGAAAATCTGAATATCCAATATCCTCCGTTTGAAATGCCTTGAAATTCTCATTCCACACCGGGAAATATTCTTCTGACTGATTAGTGATCTCCTGCTGAAAAATCTCCTGTTGTCTGTTAAGAAATGAGAAATCTGTTTCGGGGCCGGTAATAAGAAAATAGTTTCGGTTTTGAGCCACAAGCTGATTTATTAAAGCTTTGAATCTACCATCTGGCTGATACAAAATGACAAGCTGATATTCATCTAAACCTGAAACCTCAGAAACTGGCTTTAGTTCTACCTCACGCTGCTGGTTGCTTTCAATAGAACTTTTAAGCGTTCCCAGATCGGGATGCAGGATCGAATACGCCACCAGGACTTTGGTGCGTTCATCAATTACCCTCACCGCAAATTCGCGGCTATTGTTCAGAATATTCTTTTCGGCTTCAAGCGGCAACAGTCGTACCTCATAAATATGAACTCCTATAGAATTTGCAGGTAGTTGAACCTGAATTACTTCCGAATTCTTTTCCGAAGAAAATGAAACAGCTTTAGAATAGACCACTGCATTTCCCCTGCGAATTTCCAACCTGGTCTCTGCGGAAGTATTTCCGGAGTAATTCGCAAATATCTCCACCGGAAAGCGGTTATTTAAAAAAGCATATTTATTGACATTGATCCTGGAAATACTAAGATCCTGATACTTTGCTGTATCACCCACAACCACAGGCAAGATCGGCTGCCGGAAACGATCTGCGACAAATGTGAAGTCCTCGCCCAAAGTTTGGTTTCCATCGGTTATGAAGATCACCGGAGCGACCTTATTTTCATACAAACCCGAAAGATCCTTAAAAACCGAAGGTAAATTGGTTTGCCCTTCTTCAAAATTAAGAGTATCAAATTGCTGCAATTCACTTCCAAAGCTATAAGCTTCAATGTCGAAATTATTCCTCAGCTGCGGGTCCTGTTGTATTTGATCCACCAGCTCTTTCACCTCTTCTCCTGCCCCGAATTCCTTAATTGATGAAGAATTATCTACAGCAAGTACAAGCGATGGTTTCTCATTGTAGTATTCTGTACTGCTGATCTTTGGATTGATGAGCAGGACCAGAAGTGAAAAAATTGTGACAAAACGAAGGGCCGCAAAAATGGCATTTTTGGAACCTCTTTTTTTTGCCTTATAGAAATACTGGAATAACGCCAGGGCTAGTGCAAGCACAAAGGAAAGAAGGAGTAGAAAAATCGTTGAAGCAGGCATGGGATTGATTAGAGAAAGAAAAATACGCAAATAATGCCAAGTGAAAAAGGCTGCTCAAAAAGTTCATTCTAAAATGCCCTTTTTAAGCAGCCTTAATTTCAAATTCTCAATATTCAATATAGAATTAGGTGAGCATTCCGCCGTCAACATTGATGACCTGTCCGGTAATATAGGCACTAAGGTCACTTGCCAGGAAGACGCAGGTATTTGCAATATCTTCGGGCGTACCGCCACGTTTAAGCGGGATAGCCTCTCTCCAACCTTCAACAACTTTTTCATCCAGTTTTCCGGTCATCTCGGTTTCAATGAAGCCCGGTGCGATTACGTTCGTACGAATGTTTCGGGAACCAAGTTCAAGAGCCATAGATTTAGAGAAACCAATCATTCCGGCTTTAGAGGCGGCATAGTTTGCCTGGCCGGCATTACCTTTCACTCCAACTACACTGCTCATGTTGATAATGCTTCCCTGGCGCTGTTTAAGCATGGTTCTTTGAACAGCTTTTGTCATGTTGAAAACAGACTTCAGGTTTACCTCGATCACCTTGTCAAAATCTTCCTCGCTCATTCGCATAAGCAGGTTATCTTTTGTAATTCCGGCATTATTTACAAGTACGTCAATGCTTCCGAAGTCTTCAAGAACATTTTTCACGAGTTCTTCAGCTTCTTTAAAGTCGGCCGCGTTAGATTTATAACCTTTTGCTTTAACTCCCAGTTCCTGAAGCTCCTTTTCAAGCTGGTTAGCAGCTTCGGCAGAAGAGCTGTATGTAAAGGCGACATTGGCGCCGTGTTTTGCAAATACTTCGGCTATTCCTTTCCCAATCCCTCTACTGGCACCGGTGATAATGGCATTTTTTCCTTCTAGTAATTTCATGATTAAATATCTGTTTTCCTGGTGTGGTTTTTATTCGTTCAAATATACTAAAACAACGGTCAAGACTAAAAAACCTCCGGAAACTGCCATTTTTGACAGGTAACGGAGGTTTTATCTATCCTGTACGGGAATGCTTATCCCATAACTTCTTTAACCTTTTTACCAATTTCGGCAGGAGAATCAACTACATTGATTCCGCACTCGCGCATGATGGCTTTCTTAGCTTCCGCGGTATCTTCGCTTCCACCAACAATAGCTCCGGCGTGTCCCATTGTTCTTCCTTTTGGCGCAGTTTCACCTGCAATAAAACCAACAACAGGTTTTTTGTTCCCATTCTCTTTAATCCAACGTGCAGCATCGGCTTCAAGTTGTCCACCAATCTCTCCAATCATAACGATGCATTCTGTCTCATCGTCGTTCATCAACAGCTCAACAGCTTCTTTGGTAGTAGTTCCAATAATTGGGTCTCCTCCAATTCCAATTGCAGTTGTGATTCCAAGTCCCTGCTTTACAACCTGATCGGCTGCTTCGTAAGTAAGCGTCCCGGATTTAGAAACGATACCAACATTACCTTTTTTGAAGACAAAGCCAGGCATAATTCCCACTTTCGCCTCTTCCGGAGTGATCACTCCGGGACAGTTAGGCCCCACAAGTCGACAATCTTTATCTTTAATATAATCGGCGGCTTTAATCATATCGGCAACAGGAATTCCTTCAGTAATAGTGATAATTACTTTGATCCCTGCATCGGCAGCTTCCATAATAGCATCGGCTGCGAATGCCGGCGGTACAAAAATAATTGAAACATCGGCTCCTGTTTCTTTCACAGCATCAGATACGGTGTTAAAAACAGGCTTTTCAAGGTGCTTTTGTCCTCCTTTTCCCGGAGTAACTCCACCTACTACATTTGTTCCATATTCTATCATTTGGCCGGCATGAAAAGTACCTTCACTTCCGGTAAATCCTTGTACAATTATTTTTGAATCTTTATTGACTAAAACGCTCATAGTTGATTATTTGATTTTTCAGTTGCAAAATTAGGTTTTTATAAAAGAAACCTAAAGTGTTTTTACTAATTAATTGGAAGGAAAGAATCGAGATTTTCAGGGCTGTCATCGGCCTGCTGACTAATTTGATGGCCCTTGTACATTTTGCCGTTCCTGCATTCCCAAATGGCAATAAAATGTGCCATAGGAAGTTCCTCATCGGGATTCTCCACCGTGCGAACATAATAGGTGAACCTAATTGTCACAGTATTGCCGTCACTAAGAAGGTGGCTTATGTCTGCCCTTAGATGTTCAAAGGACTGGGAAAGTTCTTTGGACATATCGGCAATCTCTGAATAGGAAAGCTTGTGAAAACCTGCGCTACTGTTCCAGAAAAGTTGTGCTTCGGGATGCAGATATTCCTTTACTGAATCTGGGTTCTTGTAGAAATCTGAAGAATAGAATTTTGCAACGCAGTCTTTTGGTTCCATATCAACTGTTTATTTTTTCCATTAATTTAGGCAAACGGCGCAAAAGAGCCAACTCCTTGAGCCACTCCCGCGATTCCATTGCAGGATTTCCCGAATATACAGTATTTTCTTTTGTTGATTTTGTGATCCCGGCCTGTCCCATAACCACAGTTCCTTTTTTGACTACAATACCACTACGGAATCCTGCCTGTCCCCAGATCGTCACATCATCTTCAATTACAACTGCACCTGCAATTCCCACCTGGGAAGCAATAAGGCAATTCTCTCCAATCACGGTATCATGCCCCACCTGAATAAGATTATCCAGCTTTGTCCCCTTTCCAATAGTAGTGTCTCCCGTAACCCCTTTATCAATAGTACAATTAGCACCAATATCAACGTGATTTTTAATAACTACCCTACCACCGGAAATAAGCTTGTCATATCCTTCAGGACGTTTTTTGTAGTAAAAAGCATCGCCACCCAAAACTGAACCTGAATGAATAGTAACATTGTCACCTATCACTGTATTGTCATAAAGACTTACATTGGAATGAATCAGACAATTCTTCCCAATCTTTACATTGTTGCCCACAAAAGCTCCCGGCTGCACCACAGTTCCCTCTCCTATCTCTGCCGATGCTGAAATATTTGATGTTGCCTTTTCAAACGGCTTAAAGTACTTTGTGAGCTTATTAAAATCCCTGAAAGGGTCGTCTGAAATCAACAGCGCTTTTCCTTCAGGACATTCCACCTTTTTGTTGATCAAAACAACCGTGGCCGCCGAATTCAATGCCTTGTCGTAATACTTAGGATGATCCACAAACACAATATCTCCCGGTGTCACCACATGAATCTCGTTCATTCCAAAAACAGGAAAATCTGCCGGACCAACAAATTCCGAAGAAATGATGGTCGCGATCTGCTCAAGAGTATGTTGCTGAGGAAACTTCATTTAGATATGAGATATGAGATGTGAGATGTGAGATTTTTTCTGATCACTGAACACTGATCACTGATCACTCCTTAATTCTTTCCTTGTAAGTTCCTTTTTCGGTTTCGATCTTGATCTTGTCTCCCTCATTGATGAAAAGCGGAACGTTCACTTCGGCTCCAGTTTCTACTGTTGCGGGCTTAGTGGCGTTAGTTGCAGTATTTCCTTTTACTCCGGGTTCTGTATGTGTTACCTCAAGAATCACACTTGCAGGCATTTCTACAGATAAAGGCATTTGATCCTCGGTGTTGATAAGAATAGTCACCACTTCTCCTTCTTTAAGAAGTCCGGGAGCATCAAGCGCATTTTCTGTAAGCCTTATCTGCGTGTAATCTTCGGTGTTCATAAAGTGGTAAAATTCCCCGTCATTATAAAGGAACTGGAATTTGTGAGTCTCAACCCTTACATCATCGATCTTGTGACCTGCAGAGAATGTATTGTCAATCACCTTTCCGGTGGTAACGCTTTTAAGTTTTGTTCTTACAAAAGCAGGACCTTTACCCGGTTTAACATGAAGAAATTCAATGATCTTGTAAATATCATGGTTGTATCTTATACACAACCCATTTCTAATATCGCTTGTACTTGCCATTTTACGACTTGATTAATTTGAACTAATATATCCTTTCATAATTCCGCGCTGGGAATTCTTTATAAACTCTAAAATATCATCCCTTTCGGATGTTGCTTCCATTTCGGCTTCAATAATAGCAACTGCCTGGCTGTTATTATAATTCTTTTGATACAATATCCTGTAGATATCTTGGATCTCGCGGATCTTTTCAGTAGTAAAACCGCGACGTCTCAACCCGATGGAATTCACACCAACATAGGAAAGTGGCTCTCTACCGGCTTTAACGAACGGCGGAACATCTTTACGCACCAGTGAACCACCGGTCACAAAGGCGTGGCTCCCAATGCTACAAAACTGCTGAATGGCTGCCATTCCGGCTAGAACCACATAATCCCCTACGTTAATGTGACCAGCAAGGGTACTGTTGTTTGAGAAAATACAATTGTCACCCACCACGCAGTCATGCGCAATATGACAGTAAGCCATGATCCAGCAGTTGCTACCAATTTTGGTCTTCATCCTGTCGGTAGTACCACGGTTTATGGTAACGCACTCTCTAATTGTGGTGTTGTCACCTATCTCGGTAATGGTGTCTTCGTCATTAAATTTTTTATCCTGTGGCACTGCAGAAATTACTGCTCCGGGAAAAATATTGCAATTTTTACCAATCCTTGCCCCTTCCATAATAGTAACATTCGAGCCAATCCAGGTTCCTTCTCCAATTACCACATTATTGTGAATTGTAGTAAATGGTTCAATAACAACATTTTTTGCAATCTTGGCTCCGGGATGTACGTATGCTAAGGGTTGATTCATAATTTTTATTTTTGTTTTACAATTTGAGCCATTAAAATGGCTTCTGTTACCAATTTTCCATTGGCATAGGCATATCCCTGCATCTGGCAGATCCCTCTTCTAATAGGTGCCAGCAGTTCCAGCTTGAAAATGAGGGTATCCCCGGGAACTACCTGTCTTTTAAATTTTACATTGTCAATCTTCATGAAGAAGGTGAGGTAATTTTCAGGATCGGGCACTGATTTTAATGCCAGGATACCACCGGTTTGTGCCATAGCCTCTACCTGCAGGACTCCGGGCATTACAGGTTTTCCGGGAAAATGACCTACAAAGAATGGTTCGTTCATAGTGACATTTTTGACACCTACAACAGTCTCACTGGTAAGCTCAATGATCTTGTCAACCAGAACAAATGGAGGTCTGTGAGGCAGGATGTTCATGATCTCATTCACATCCATTAAAGGCTCCTGGTCCAGATCATATTTGGGAACATTGTTCCTTTTTTCGGTCTTGATGATCTTGGAAAGTTTCTTGGCGAACTGCGTATTGACGTGGTGACCGGGTTTATTGGCAATAACTTTTCCGCGGATCCTGGTTCCCACTAAAGCAAGATCTCCAATGACGTCAAGAAGCTTATGTCTTGCTGCTTCATTGGGATAATGTAAAGTCAGGTTATCGAGGATACCGTTAGGTTTTACAGCAATATTGTCTTTTTTAAATGCTACTCTTAGTTTGTCCATGGTTTCAGGACTCAACTCCTTATCTACGTAAACAATAGCATTATTTAGATCCCCTCCCTTT
Organism: Salinimicrobium aquimaris; assembly: GCF_035607535.1. Lineage (NCBI taxonomy): Bacteria > Pseudomonadati > Bacteroidota > Flavobacteriia > Flavobacteriales > Flavobacteriaceae > Salinimicrobium > Salinimicrobium aquimaris. The sequence goes on along the minus strand of NZ_JAYDZX010000001.1, from coordinate 48,009 downwards.
ATAAGACCATGCTCCAACAGAGTTTCAAGTTCATGAAGAAAGCTGAAGGTACGGGCATCGGCAATTTCAGCTTTAAAATCTGAAAGTTTTTGAAGGGAAGCATTCTGAGTTCCCAAAACTTTTGTTCCAAAATCGACCATGGTTGTCACCTGGTACTCATCTGCAGGCATTAAGATGATCTCACTGCCAGTTTTTTCGTCGTGGTAGCGAATAACATCAGTAACCACAAATTCCTCTCTATCACATTCCTGCTCTTCAATACCGGCTTCTTCCAAAGCTTCGATGAAGAATTTGGAAGAACCGTCCATAATTGGCGGTTCAGAAGCATTTAGCTCGATGATCAGGTTGTCGATCTCAAGCCCCACACAGGCGGCAAGAACGTGTTCGGAAGTTTGAATGGTCACTCCATCCTTTTCCAGATTTGTGCCGCGCTGGGTGTTCACCACATAGTTGGCATCGGCTTCCACCATAGGGTTACCCTCAAGATCTGTTCTCACAAAACAGTAACCGGTGTTGTTTGGAGCCGGTTTAAAAGTAAGAGTGACTTCATTACCTGTATGAAGCCCCACTCCCTGTAAAGAAACTTCTTTACTTATGGTGCGTTGTTTAGCCATTATCTGAATGTTTTTTTTCTAGTTTGGTTAAGCGATCTTCTATTTTGGGTAAGTGTTTAAAATGTACATAGGCCTTATTGTATTCACTATAGCCTATTGCCGGGGTTCCCTGGATCATTTCGCCGTCCTTAATATTACGGCCGATTCCCGACTGCGCCTGAATCTTAACGCCATTACCGATTTGTATATGGCCGGCAATTCCTACCTGGCCGCCGATGAGGCAATTTTTGCCGATTTTTGTGGATCCGGCAATTCCGGTTTGCGCTGCAATGGCAGTATTTTCACCAACCTCTACATTATGAGCTATCTGGATCTGGTTATCGAGTTTAGCTCCTTTTCTAATAATGGTAGAACCTAAGGTGGCTCTATCTATAGTAGTACCGGCCCCAATATCGACATTATCTTCAATAATAACATTTCCAATCTGAGGAACTTTTGAATACACCCCTTCCTGGTTTGGTGAAAAACCAAATCCGTCGGCACCAATTACCACTCCGCCATGGATCACACAATTATTACCAATAATGGTTTCAGAATAGATCTTGGCTCCCGGGAAAATAGTCACATGATTCCCGATCTGCACATTGTCCCCTATATAAGTGTTGGGAAAGATCTTAACATTGTCCCCTATTTTAACCTGGTCTCCTATATATGAAAAGGCTCCTAAATAAAGATTTTCACCGTAGGAAGCTGAGTCTGATATAAAATTAGGTTGTTCAATTCCCGATTTATTCAACTTTACCTGGTTGTAATATTCCAGAAGTTTAGAAAAAGCGTTGTATGGATCATCAACCTTAATAAGCGTTGTAGTTAGATCATGTTCCGCTTTAAAATTGCTGCTAACTATAGTAATTGTTGCCTTTGTGGAATATATAAAGGAGGTGTACTTTGGATTGGCCAAAAAAGTAATGGAACCTTCTGTCCCTTCCTCGATCTTTGCAAGCCTGTCAACTTCTGCCTGGGGATTTCCTTCGACCTCCCCATCCAAAATACCTGCTATTTGAGCTGCTGTAAACTTCATTCTGGCAAAAGTAAAAAAAATGAGTTAATCTTGATGTTTGGGGTAACAGATATAATATTTGGTCACCGGCCGGGACAGAGCCTTGAGGTTGAAATGATCTGAAGCTTTAATAACATCGGTGATTTTTCCACTTTTAAAGAGGATATGTATCTTCTCGTCTTCCCGCTTATAGGCGAGGTTACTAATATCACCGCTGAAAACGAAATAACCGGCTTCTTCCCTGCTCAAATTGTAACGCTTCATAGCCTTTTGTACCTGGCTTTCGAGTTTTTCCTCAGAAACAGGTCGTTTTTTTAGCTTCACCTTCAACAGGTCTCTGTTTATGATCATCTGGCACAGTTTACTAAGCACAAAGTCCTCATCATGCGCCCATTCTTTCATTGCTGAAAGTATATCGTAATCATCAAGACGGGCAAACACCTGCAGGGTTTCTTCGGAAAAATTATCGGCAGTAACCTGCTGCTTTAAAAAGTAATTCAAAGCGGTGCTTGCGAAAAGAGTCCTACCGGAATTAACCAGTTCCTTAGCCCGCTGAAGCACTCTGATCAATAGTTGTTCGGCTACTACCCCGGTTTTATGCAAATAGACCTGCCAGTACATAAGTCTACGCGCCAGAAGGAATTTTTCAACCGAATAAATTCCCTTCTCCTCTACCATCAGCTCATTGTCAACCACAGTGAGCATACTAATAAGTCTCTCGCTGTTGATGTTGCCTTCAGCCACACCGGTATAGAAACTATCCCGCTTGAGATAGTCCATCCGGTCCATATCAAGCTGACTCGAGATAAGCTGACAAAGAAATTTCCGGGGATACTTTCCGCGGAAAATTTCAATGGCCAAAGTTAATTTTTGGTTAAACTCACGGTTCATTTCTTCCATAAAGAGAAAAGAAATGGTCTCATGACTCACCCCTTCAACTATACTGTGTTCCATGGCATGGGAGAAAGGTCCGTGGCCAATATCATGGAGGAGAATAGCGATCTGCAAAGCTTCTTCCTCATTTTCAGAAATTTCTATCCCCTTAAGCCTCAATACCCTTATAGCTTTCTGCATAAGATGAAGACAGCCTAGAGCATGATGAAAGCGGGTGTGGTGGGCTCCGGGATAGACCAGGTAAGACAACCCCATTTGAGAAATACGCCGTAGTCTTTGAAAGTATTTATGCTCAATGATGTTAAAGAGCAGCTCATTGGGAATAGTAATAAATCCGTAAATTGGATCGTTTAAAATCTTGAGTTTGTTTCCTTGAAGCAAGCCTGGTCTTTTATTTATTAATGTCAACAAAGATACATATATGAATGATATCAAAATACTGTGGGTAGATGACGAGATCGATCTGCTTAAACCTCACATTCTATTCCTCGAAAGCAAGAACTACAAAGTCTACACCTGCCAAAGCGGCACCGAAGCTTTGGAAGAAATAGAAAAGGAGAATTTTGATATTGTTTTTCTGGACGAAAATATGCCCGGACTTTCGGGGCTTGAAACGCTTTCAGAAATTAAGGAGAAACAGGCTAATATTCCGGTGGTGATGATCACCAAAAGTGAAGAGGAATATATAATGGAAGAAGCTATAGGCTCTAAAATAGCAGATTACCTTATAAAACCTGTAAATCCAAACCAGATCCTGCTGAGCATTAAAAAGAATCTTGATCATTCCCGGCTTGTTTCTGAAAAAACCACTTCAAGCTATCAACAGGAATTTAGAAAGATCGCGATGGATATGGCGATGATCAATTCTTATGAGGGTTGGGCTGAACTGTATCAGAAGCTTATTTATTGGGAACTGGAACTGGAAAATATAGAAGACAGCGGCATGTTTGAGATCCTAGAATCCCAAAAGACTGAAGCTAATTCGCAGTTCTGCAAATTTATAGACAAGAACTATCCCGGATGGTTTGAGAAAAATGCAGATGCTCCTATTATGTCCCACACCTTATTTAAGGAAAAGATATTGCCCGAAGTGAGCAAAGAACAACCTACTCTTTTGGTGGTGATCGATAATATGAGGTACGACCAATGGAAGGCCTTTGAACCGGTTATCAATAACTACTATAAAAAAGAACAGGAAATTCCCTTTTACAGCATCCTGCCTACTGCAACACAATATGCCCGTAATGCCATTTTTTCGGGGCTAATGCCCAGTGAAATGGAGAAGTTATATCCCAACCTTTGGAAAAACGACACAGATGAAGGCGGAAAGAATTTACATGAAGCTGAATTTTTGCAGGCCCAACTAAAAAGATTAGGGGCAAACATCAGGCACGAGTACCATAAAATAAGCAGTTTAAAAGCGGGCAAAAAGCTGGTTGAGAACTTTAGGAGCCAAAAAGAAAATGACCTTACAGTGGTAGTCTACAATTTTGTGGATATGCTCTCCCATTCAAAAACTGAAATGGAGGTTATCAAAGAATTGGCTTCTACCAATAAATCCTATCGTTCGCTTACCCATAGCTGGTTTAAGAATTCTCCTTTACTGGAGATCATTCAGCAGGCACAAAATTTAGGATTTAAATTGATCCTGACTACAGACCACGGTACTATCAATGTAAAAAATCCTTCAAAAGTTATTGGAGACAAACAAACTAGCCTTAACCTGAGGTACAAAACAGGAAAGAGCCTTACCTATGAGGATAAAGATGTGCTGGCTGCCCCAAATCCTAAGACAATACATCTACCTGCCATAAATATGAGTTCTTCCTTTATTTTTGCCAAGGGAGATCTCTTCTTTGCCTATCCAAATAATTACAATCATTATGTGAGTTATTACCGGAACACTTTTCAGCATGGAGGGGTTTCTATGGAGGAGATGATCATTCCTTTTAGCGTCTTATCTCCTAGATAACAAGAAATTAACTATCTTTATCGTCCCAAATCGTAATACTTTTGAATGGAAGTAACCTACCTTCTGTCTGAAATTGATACTGTTGCGCGCGAACTTCTGGAAAAAACCAGGAGCAAGACCTTGTTGTTCTATGGTGTAATGGGCGCAGGTAAAACGACTTTAATTAAAGCCATTCTTAAAGCCTTAGGTGCCGTAGATACTGGCGCCAGTCCTACTTTTTCCCTGGTAAATGTATATGAAACTGAAAATGGAACAGTAAATCACTTTGATTTCTACAGGATCAAAGAGGAATCTGAAGCCTGGGACATGGGATTTGAGGAATATTTGGATTCCGGAAACTGGAATTTAATAGAATGGCCTCAAAAAATTTCAAATTTTATAGAGGAAGAGCATCAAAAAGTGGAGATATTTGTTCTTGATAATGAGAAAAGAAAGTTAAAGTTTTGTTAATTTTACAGGAAAAATTCTGTTTTTAAAATAAAAGCTCATGTACGAAATCTCTTTCGCATTTAAGCTTTTGTTAACAGATTCTGATTGACCAGGAGCAACTGGACGAAATAAAATTTATTTTAACTATTTTAATAGGAATTAAATAATTTAAGAAGTCAAAGAAATTTCTTTCAAAAAGGCGGCAAAAGTACGAATAATGCATTAATAATTAGAGATTTAGTTTTCTATAGGTTTGTATCAACAAATCGAAACACACACAACCTTAAAAAACTATATCATGAAAATTAAAGCCTTATTTCTAGCAGTATCTATTTTTGGAGCAACTTTCTTTGTAACTTCCAACACTGATAACGACAAGAAAAATGAAATTAAGAAAACAGCTGTCGACACAAGGCTCATCCGCGTTCCTACTAACGGGTAGTATTATTGCTGTCTGCATAGCATTTTCACCTTATTTATTCTACTTATATGAAATTTTCCCAAGCGGTCCCGTTTGGGAAAATTCTTTTTTTGTCTACGAGAGTAAATACTATAAAGATGTTTTAACTGCAGCCTGGACTTTCTTTGGAAAAATAACTCCTTTATTTCTATTATTGATTTGGTTTTTCACCTGTAAACATTGGTGGTATCACGTTATACTGGTTCCTGTAGTGATGTATGCATACCAACTAGCATCTGCTGTTTATGAAGATTTTTATGGGGAAGGCGTTATTGATGTAAACCAATTGATATATTTAGCTCCATTCTTTATTATCATCTTATCCATTGTTTATTTAATACGAATTAAAATATTTGATCGTATCTACGGTATTGACCTGACTGAAATTGAACGCGAAAACATCTCTCCCTTTTCCCCTTTTTCAGATAAGGAATATTCTGAAATTAAAGAATTTAGGGACGGTCAGATACCTGAGGCAGAGGTCCAGGAAGAATACTACGTAAAGCTCTAATACTGTTACTCCTTAAAAATGTCGTAATTTTATCTTTGTGACCCACAAATTATGACAGAGCACGTATCTCCCTTTACAAAGGAACAATTGATTCCGCAGGAAGAAACCCTGGAGGTTTATAAACATAAAGGTCAGCTGTTTCTTGGTATTCCTAAAGAAAACGCCTACCAGGAAAAGAGGGTCTGCCTTAGCCCCGATGCTGTAGCAGCAATGACAGCTCATGGGCACCGGGTAATGATAGAATCTGGTGCGGGAGAGGGAGCAAAATTCAGCGACAGGGATTATTCCGAGGCCGGAGCCGAAATTACCAAAGACACCAAAAAGGTTTTTTCCTGTCCCGTGATCCTAAAGGTGGAGCCACCTACCATGGAGGAGCTGGACCTGGTAAATCCGCAAACCACCATTATTTCGGCACTTCAGCTTAAGACCCAGAAAAAGGATTACTTCCAAAAACTCGCTTCAAAAAGGATCACCGCTCTCGCATTTGAATTCATTAAAGATGATGACGGCTCCTACCCTGCCGTCAGAGCTTTGAGTGAAATTGCAGGTACAGCTTCTATTCTCATTGCTTCGGAGATCATGAGTAACAATCCGGCAGGGAACGGATTAATGTTCGGGAATATTAGCGGAGTTCCTCCCATTGAGGTTGTTATTCTTGGAGCCGGAACTGTTGGTGAATTCGCAGCGCGCTCTGCTCTGGGGTTAGGTGCAAACATAAAGATCTTCGACAATTCCCTTACCCGGCTTCGGGAAGTCCAGGCAAATCTTGGAAGACCTCTTCACACTTCTACCATTCAACCAAAGAACCTTATAAAGGCTTTAAAACGTAGTGATGTGGTCATTGGTGCGGTTAGAGGCAAGAACCGGTCACCGATCCTGGTCACCGAAACCATGGTGGAACACATGAAGAAAGGCGCCGTGGTCATTGATGTAAGTATAGATATGGGCGGCTGCTTTGAAACCAGTGAGATCACCACTCATGACAAACCTACGTTTGTAAAGCACGGAGTGGTGCATTACTGCGTACCCAACATTCCTTCCCGTTATGCCCGAACTGCTTCGCTCTCCATCAGTAATATTTTTACTCCTTACCTGCTGCATATAGCCGAGCAGGGCGGACTGGAAAATACCCTGAGATTTGACAGAGGTCTGCGAAATGGTTTGTACTTTTACCACGGAATTTTAACCAATAAATCTATTGCAGACTGGTTCGATCTCTCCTACCGGGACATCAACCTCCTCATATTTTAATCCTTCATGAAATTTATTCACAGACTTGGCTATTACCTGGGAGGTTTTGCCATTGGTTTAGTCATTCTGGCTTTTTTCCTTAGCGGAAAGAAAACATCCTGCGCTTATGGACCGGATGCCAGGGTACTTAAAAATATCAGGAACAAAGAAAGAGCATATTCTAAAGAAGCCGCTGAACAACTCCAACGGCTCCAAATAGATACTGCCTCAATTACCACTATTCTCAAAAAAGGTGATGTAGACTTCAGCCGAAGTAATACAGACCTTGACTCCTGCAAGATCTATTTGGTCACTGGAAATTCGCAGTCCGGAGAGTTGGAAATGCTCTTCGAAAACTGCGACTCCACTGCCACCCTTCAGAAAATATGGAAAAAAGAATAATACTTATCCGTTAATCCTTAAACCTTAACCCTTTACAGGATTTGTCCAGCATGTTCCTTGGTCTTCACTTTGGAAATAACGTCAGAGATCTTTCCCTCCTCATCTATAACAAAAGTCGTACGGTGAATTCCGTCGTACTCTTTCCCCATGAATTTCTTTGGCCCCCAAACCTGAAAGGCATTGATCACCTCTTTGTCCTCATCAGCCAAAAGTGGAAAAGGAAGTTCATACTTATTTTTGAAATTTTGCTGACGTTTTGGGGAATCGGCACTCACTCCCAGGATCTCAAATCCTTTGGCTTGAAAAGCTTCGTAATTATCCCTTAGATTACAGGCTTCGGCCGTGCAGCCGGGAGTACTGGCTTTGGGATAAAAGAAAACTACCAGCTTCTTCCCTTTATAGTCTTCCAGTTTATGTAGATTTCCATCCTGATCTTTTGCAGAAAATTGTGGCGCCTTGTCGCCCGGTTGTAGTGTTGTCATAATTAGTACTTTTGTCTCAAATTTAAGCATTAATGACCAAGCAGGAAAAAGTTCAGTTCGTTATAGACACTCTCGCCGATATTTATCCCAATGTTCCCATTCCCTTAGACCACAAAGACCCCTATACGCTGTTGATTGCTGTATTGCTCTCTGCACAAAGTACAGATGTGAGAGTCAACCAGATCACTCCTCTCCTGTTCGCAAAAGCCGACAATCCATACGCCATGGTCAAACTTTCGGAAGAAGAAATCAGGGAGATCATAAAACCTGTTGGGCTTTCGCCAATGAAGGCAAAAGGGATCTATGGACTCTCGAAGATCCTGATAGAAAAATACAATGGCGAAGTTCCGGCCGATATTGATGCGCTCGAGGAACTTCCGGCTGTAGGGCACAAAACCGCCAGCGTGGTGATGTCGCAGGCGTTTAATATTCCGGCTTTTCCTGTAGATACTCATATCCACAGGCTCATGTATCGCTGGAATCTTTCTAACGGTAAAAATGTAGTACAGACAGAGAAGGATGCAAAAAGGCTTTTTCCAAAGGAATTATGGAATGAGCTTCACCTGCAGATCATTTGGTACGGCCGGGAATATTCTCCCGCAAGAGGCTGGGATCTTGAAAAAGATATCATAACCAAAACAATTGGCCGCAAAAAGGTGCTGGATGAGTACTATAAAAGAAAAACCCGCTAAAATCGCGGGCTTCTCATTAACTAATTCAAAATACTCTCGAACTGTAACTTTTTATAAGTGCTTATTCTCAAAGCCTTAGAGTAGTTCAAAAGGAAATCTATTGTTTCCTTTCTTGGGGTCATTTTCTTCAATTTTTTTTCTGAGTAAAGTTTTGCCATTATGGGTTATTTAAGGTTGTAACTTAATAACGGCTTTACTCTAAACTTATTGTGCTAATTAGTTAAAACTAATTTATGCTTTTCAATGACCTTTCTAAGATTGATCAGCGCATACCTCATCCTTCCCAATGCTGTGTTGATGCTAACCCCCGTTCTTTCTGATATTTCTTTAAAGCTCATATCCTTATAAATTCTCATTACAAGTACTTCCAGCTGATCTTCAGGCAGTTCTTTGATCAACTCCTGCACATCGGCTTCGATTTGATCTTTAATGATTTGTTTTTCAGCATTAAGATCAGAATCACAAAGCACAGAAAAAATGTTGAAGTCACCGCTGTTCTCAAACTTCGGCATTCTTTTGTTCTTCCTAAAATGATCTATCACCAGGTTATGAGCTATCCTCATCACCCATGGAAGGAATTTGCCCTCTTCATTATACTTCCCTCTTTTAAGGGTCCTGATCACCTTAATAAAGGTGTCCTGAAAAATGTCTTCTGCAATGTCTTTATCAAAGACTTTGGAAAAAATAAAACTGTAAATGCGTTGCTGATGTCTGTTGATCAAAATTGAAAGTGACTGCTCATCGCCTTCAATATAGCTCTTCACGAGAAGAGCATCATTTGCCTCGGTGTAGTTCATAAGAGTTACTTTTAACAGGCTGTTGGGGTAGGCCTGGTGGTTAGTTAAGACAGGTTCAAAAGTAACTTTATGCTATAGGCAATTCAGATTTAGGTTTAGCTATAGCAAATATAACAGCAAAATTTTCACATAAACAAATAAAAGGTTAATGTTTTTAACAGAAACAGCTTCAGGTAGTTATAAAAAGTGATAGCCAAAGAAAAAAATTTGAAGTTTAAGTACCTTTGCAAATTCATCATAAATTTTAGTATGCAAGTAGACATCTCGGGAGTTGATCCAAAGGAGAATATTATTATAAAGGGAGCCCGTCTCCACAACCTTAAGAATATAAATGTTGTAATTCCGCGTAACAAGCTGGTAGTACTTACCGGTCTCTCAGGGTCGGGTAAATCTTCCCTGGCTTTTGATACACTTTATGCTGAAGGTCAGCGGCGTTACGTGGAAAGTCTTTCCTCTTATGCCAGGCAATTTTTAGGAAGACTGAACAAGCCCCAGGTAGAATCCATTAAGGGGATCGCACCTGCCATTGCTATAGAGCAGAAGGTAAATTCTACCAATCCGCGTTCAACCGTAGGGACTTCTACGGAAATTTATGATTACCTGAAGTTGCTCTTTGCCCGCATAGGGAAAACCTACTCCCCGGTTTCTGGAGACGAGGTTAAGAAAGATACGGTGACCGATGTGGTGAATTATGTAAAGTCATTTCCTGAGGGTTCAAAAATGCTTCTTTTGGCACCTGTTCATGTGGAACAGAGCCGTACGCCCGAAGAAAAACTGAAAGTACTGTTGCAGCAGGGTTACAGCCGCATAAAGTGGAAGGACGAAGTACTGCGGATAGATGAAACTGACCTTTCAAAAATAGAAGAAAAAAACCTCTTTCTGGTTGTGGACAGGATCGTTACCAAAGAAGATGAAGATTTCCTGAACCGCCTGGCAGATGCCGTTCAAACTGCCTTTTTTGAAGGGAAAGGAGAACTTTTTGTTGAAACCCTTTCCGATAAGAAGCTGAGGCAGTTCAGCAACAAATTTGAGTTGGATGGCATGACATTTCTGGAGCCCAATGTGCATCTTTTCAGCTTCAATAATCCATATGGTGCCTGTCCTAAATGTGAAGGTTACGGAGATGTTATAGGAATTGACGAAGATCTTGTAATTCCCAACACGGGATTATCGGTCTATGAAAATGCAATTTTTCCCTGGCGCGGGGAAAGTATGAGTTGGTACAGAGATCAGCTGGTGAACAACAGCCATAAGTTCAATTTTCCAATTCATAAACCTTATTTTGAACTGACTCAGGAACAAAAAGATCTCATTTGGAACGGAAACAAATATTTTGAAGGACTTAACCAGTTCTTTGCTTTTCTGGAATCCAAAGCCTATAAAATTCAAAACAGGGTGATGCTTTCCCGCTACCGCGGAAAGACCCGATGTTCCGTTTGTAAAGGGAAAAGATTGCGTCCCGAGGCGAATTACGTGAAGGTAGGCGGGACTACAATCACCGATCTGGTTGAAATGCCGATCAACAAAGTAGCCGCTTTCTTTGATCAACTGGAGCTTAGCGAATCTGATGCTGCCATTGCAAAAAGGCTTTTAACGGAAATCAGGAACAGGCTTGGCTTTCTATCCAAAGTGGGACTCACCTACCTTACCCTCAACCGGAAATCCAATACCTTGTCGGGAGGGGAATCTCAACGTATTAATTTGGCAACTTCCCTGGGAAGCAGCCTTGTAGGTTCCATGTATATTCTGGATGAGCCTTCTATTGGTCTGCACCCGCGGGATACCCTCAAGCTAATCGAGGTTCTAAAGTCCCTGAGAGATCTTGGTAACACGGTTATTGTGGTCGAGCACGACGAAGATATCATGAAAGCGGCAGATGAGATCATTGACATAGGCCCCGAAGCCGGAACCCATGGCGGGGAAGTTGTAGCCTCCGGAACCTATAGCGACATCCTGGTTTCCGATTCCCTTACCTCAAAATACCTTAATAACTCACTACAAATAGAGGTGCCTTCCAAACGTCGGGAATACAAAAATTATGTCGATGTCATTGGAGCGCGGGAAAATAACCTGAAGAACATTGATGTAAGGTTTCCGCTTGGGGTCTTTTCAGCTGTGACCGGAGTTTCGGGAAGTGGAAAAAGTACTTTGATAAAAAGGATACTCTATCCTGCCATGTGCAAGGAAATTGGAGGTTATGGAGAAAAGGCAGGTCAGTTCAGCAAGATCGAAGGGAAATACAGCAATGTGACTTCGGTAGAATTTGTAGATCAAAATCCCATCGGTCGTTCTTCCCGCTCTAATCCCGTGACTTACATAAAAGCTTATGATGATATCAGGAACTTGTTTTCAAATCAGAAACTTAGCGATATAAGAGGATATAAACCCAAGCATTTTTCTTTTAATGTTGATGGCGGGCGCTGCGAGACCTGTAAAGGTGAAGGAGAAGTGACCATCGAAATGCAGTTCATGGCCGATGTTCACCTGGTGTGTGAAACCTGTAACGGTAAACGCTTCAAAAAAGAGATCTTAGAGGTAAATTTTGCAGGAAAAAATATTGATGATGTCCTTAACATGACCATTGATGACGCAGTGGAGTTCTTTGCAGAAAATGGAGAGGAAAAGATAATGTCAAAACTGAAGCCTCTGCAAGATGTTGGATTGGGTTATGTGCAGCTGGGGCAAAGCTCCTCTACCCTTTCGGGTGGCGAAGCCCAAAGAATAAAGCTGGCTTCTTTCCTGGTCAAAGGTACATCAAAAGAGAAGGCACTTTTTATTTTTGATGAACCTACTACAGGATTGCATTTCCACGACATTCAAAAATTGCTGAAATCTTTTAATGCTCTTCTAAAAAAAGGCCACTCTGTAATTGTTATTGAACACAACATGGACCTGGTGAAATGTGCCGATCATGTGATCGATCTGGGTCTTGAAGGTGGGGAAGCTGGCGGCCGACTCATTGCTGCCGGCACTCCGGAGGAAGTAGCTGAAAATGAGGAATCTTATACCGCACCATTTCTGAAAGAAAAGTTGTAAAAAATGTCATTTTTGAACCCTAATTTTTAACAGTAAAAATTACAATTATATTATTCTTGGCACAACCTTTGAATTAAATACAGTATTGCAAGATTACGTGTTACATAATTAGTTGTAATTAATAATTTTTTGGTTGGTTAGTTTGGAAACCCCGTGAAGCTTTGAGCTTCAGGGGTTTTCTAATTTATGGCACGCCGTTTGAATATAGATTAACAGACCAAATAGCTTGGTCAACAGTTTAAATCTTAATTCCCCTTATTATGAAAAAGCTTTACTTTCTTCTCGCTTTTCTTGTGGCTGGAGTTTCTACTAAAGCTGCACCTGTAGCCGAGGTAGGTTTTGACCGCCGCAGTTATAGCGAAGCCTTTATTTTTGTGGAAAGAGGGGTTGAATTTGCCGTTTTCCTTGACGGACAGTTTGATTTCTTTTTTGATCCCCGCGGTAACTTCAGGGGGATACCTTCACATATTAATTACAGTTTTAACTCCGGGTACAACTATGGACCCTTTGTGCAGTATGATGATTTTGGGGCAGTGATTCAAATAGAACATGTCCCGGTTTATTATGATTACTACGGAAGGATCATTCAGGCAGGCCGGGTGCAGATAAGATACAACGCCTTTGGAATGGTAAACAGGATTGGGAACATGTTTGTTCATTATGATCCTTACCACCGTTACACACATACTTCGGGCTTTATCAACAACAGGAATGTAAGGTATACGTATCGCCCGTGGCACGATTACTACATGAGACCCTATTCTCATTTCAGTATAGTCTATAATGAACCCTACAGGTTGTATTATCACCCAAACAGGATGAAGTACAACGCCTACAAAAGATATTATCAAAAGAATTATTACAACAATGATTCTTTCCGAAAAAGCTATTACAGGCCGGGTGAAAGAGTGACTTCCTATCAAAGAGGAAGAAGAGTTGAAGAACCTAGGGAGGTGAGAAGACAATCAAATTTTCCCCGTAATCAGGTGAGTTCGAGCCAAAGGCTTGAACAGAGAGATATTAGAAGAACTCCTTCTGCTACTCAAAGATCAGAAATGAGTACCCGTACATCCAGGAGAACATCCGTTCCTTCTGTACAGCAAAGAACTGAGCAGCAAAGAACTGTACAAAGGGAAGTGGAACAACAAAGAATTGAACAGCGTAGAACTGTTCGCGAGAACCGTTCGGCGCGGAGTGCAGCTCAAAACAATGTTCAGCAGGAAAGCAGAAGGTCTCCTGTTACCACAGCTCCCCCAAGGGCAGCCAGGGTAGAGAGCAGGCGCACAGAACCTTCGGCTACTGTAAATTCAGAAGAAAATTCTTCTACTCCTGTCCGCAGCAGTAGAAGTTCAAGTGGAAATAATTAGTTTTTAATTTTGGTTGGTTAGTTGGTTAGGTCTCCGGTTGCGAAAGCGCCGGGGATCTTTTTTAACATGAATACCGAAGCTATTACCTGGGCCGAAGCTTCAGGGTTTTTTCAATAATTCCATTGATATCCGGGGACAACTTCAGCAGATAAATTACCAGCACATAAAGCAAACCTATCACACCCGACTTTAGTACAATATTCACTACGGGATGCCAGGGGAAATCCCAGAAGTAAAACAGGAAGCTAAACAACAGGATTATCAGCAGGCTGTAAGCAGTTTCTTTAGTAAAAGGATGTATCCTGAATTTTTTATGAACTATCACCAGTTTCGCTGTGTTGTAGCACGCGAAGGCTAAAAAAGTTGCCAAAGCCGCTCCCAGCAGCTCAAACCTTGGAATGAAAATAATATTAAAGACGAAGGCCAGCACTGCAAGAAAAACCCCTATTGCCAGCACCAACCGGTAATAATCTGAATTAAAAAGAATACTGTTATTATTCCCCAGCAGGTTGTCGTAAAGTTTGACGCTGCTAATCAAAATGACAATGGAATAACTAATCTGGTATTCCTCCGGAATTAAAGCGTACAGCTGGGAAATGTTAGTGATGATCAACAGGAAAATGAGACCACTAATGATCAACAGGTTCAAAGAGCTTTTTTCATACAGCTCTAAAAGCCCTTTTTTATCCTTCTTGTTCAGCAGGGTTGCTGTCATAGGATAGGTAATTTGATGCATAGCCCTTGAAGGCACTGCAATAACGGAAGAAATATAAACTGCAATTCCGTAGACCGCCACCATTTCAATGGGAAGATATTTTTCGATCATCACCTTGTCCAAATCCAGCAGCACCATTGCCACCGATCCAGCTATGAGGATCAAAGCCGAATATTTAAGAATAAATGATTTGTTGTGCGGAAAAGAAAAATGAAAGCGCGGAACATAGAGCCTAAAAGCGTACAGCATCATAATTAGCAGCCTCAGCAAAAAAACGCCACCTATCGCATAGACGAAATTCTCTATGGAGATATAGCTGAAGTAAACTGTAAGCAACAACAAAGAGATACAGGCCCTGTGAAAAACCTCCTTCATGAAGTTTCCAAAAACGCTTTTGTAATGGATCTTTGCCCACGAAAAGAAAATTTCGAAATATGATGTAGCCAAAGCTATAAGAAAGATCAGCCAGATATAAGGCTGCACCAGCCCTTCCCCATCAGAAAAATAATCGAGAAGCAGGTCGTAGAAGAAATATCCCATCAACCCAAGGATCAACGAAATTACCAGTGGCAGGAACAGGATCACGTTCAGGAGTTTATCCTTTTGTTCCTGTGAATCGTAAGAGGTGTAAAATTTCACCAGCGTATTATGCACCCCAAAAGCCATTAAAGGCCAGATAAGATTTGCCGCCGAAAGTAGAAACCCCACCAGCCCGTAATATTCCGGCGTAAGAAAGTTTGTGTACAGGAACAGCGTATTTATAGCACCAATCCCAAAACCTGCATAGGTCGTGGTAAGATTTTTGGCCGACTGGCTAACGATGATCCCCATTAAAGCTCCTTTATTTGTTTTGCCAATTCCCTGGTCAAATTCTTTCGGCTATATTTTTGAAGACCCACGGGGGAAGACTTCAATTCTCCCTTTTTGAACAGCTCATACTTTTCCAAAAGGAAGTTCTTAATTTCCCCTTTTTGAGAGTACAGGTAAAAAGCTCCTGTATTGGTCTCTCTAAGGATCTTTTCGATATCTGCTCCGGCAGGTCCCACAGCCAGGACGGGCCTTTCACTCACCATGTATTCGAATAATTTCCCCGGAATAATTCCTTTTGTTTCTTCACTGTCAATTTCAATCAACAATAGTAGCTGCGAACTTCTCTGCAACTGTAAGGCCTCAGAATGAGACACGTAATTCTTTATCTGAAGAAACTCCTTTAAATCCCATTTTTGGATGCTCTCCAACACAGGTTCTCCCACTGCACCTATCAGTTTCAGCTGAAAATCGGCTGCAAAATTTTCATTTTCAGCAACTAATTCGGCAAGGGCTTTCCACAGGTTTTCAGGATTTCTTCCGGAA
This sequence comes from Salinimicrobium aquimaris, assembly GCF_035607535.1. Classification (NCBI taxonomy): domain Bacteria; kingdom Pseudomonadati; phylum Bacteroidota; class Flavobacteriia; order Flavobacteriales; family Flavobacteriaceae; genus Salinimicrobium; species Salinimicrobium aquimaris. Next base: position 32,055 of record NZ_JAYDZX010000001.1, on the reverse strand, counting down.
AGCAGGGAACCAATATGAGCCAGACTGAATTTTTCATCCATGGGCAGTTTTTCTACCTGTTCCACGTCATAACCATTGGTGATCACTTCTACAGGTCTGCCGGTCTTACCAACAAATTCTTCGCGGGTGGTAAAGCTGGTGGTTAGGATTGTGTCTGCCGACTGCAGCACTTCCTTTTCCAGTTTTTCATGCTTCTTTTTCGAGCGGGCCAAGAGCTTAAGTTTACTGTGATAGCCAATCTGCGTCCAGGGATCCCGAAAATCGGCGATCCATTTCACTCCTGTCTTTCTTTTTAGATGCAGGCCTATCAGGTGCATGCTATGTGGCGGACCGGTAGTAATGACGGCATCAACATCATTTTCCTTCAGATATTCTGAAAGAAATCTTACCGAAGGTTTGATCCAGAACTTGCGTGCATCGGGAATGAAAAAATTTCCGCGGATGAACAGCATGAGCCTTTGCAGAAATCCCTGCTTCTGTTCCTTCGGAATTATACCCGAACTAATTGTGGCAGTATCTTTTTTGGAAAGAAATCCGGCAAAAGCATAGGGCTCAAAAATGTCATTTTTGAGCACCTCTATTTCTGAAGGAATTTCAGCTTCAAGAGAAGCATCTTTTAAGGGATAATGTGGATTCTTGGGAACATAAACTATGGGTACAATTCCATTTTCCGGCAGGTATTTGATGAATTTTAGCCAGCGCTGCACTCCCGGGCCACCGGCCGGGGGCCAGTAATAAGTAACGATGAGTACTTTTTTCATAGCCCTGCTTAACAATGGAAATTACCTTTTCCTTATTCCCCAAACAATTCCCCCAAGAAGCAGCAGCCCTAAAAGGATCGAACTTGCAAGTGCAATTGAACTTCCGGTTTTCACAACCTGTGGTTCAAATTTAAAGCTGATCTCATGCTCGCCTGCAGGTACCATCATTGCCCTAAGCACATAATTTGCCCTGAAATGCGGTACCTCTTCCCCGTCAATATAGGCCTGCCAGCCATGAGGATAATAGATTTCTGAAAACACCGCCATCCGGTCCTTTTCAGAAGAAAACCTATAGACAAGCTCGTTCGGCTGATAAGAAATGAGTTCAATAGTAGCAGTAGTATCGGCTTCAAATTGCTTTTTTGGAAGGAATTCCGCGAAATCATTATCTACAACGGCCACTTTTTTAGTGTTGATTCCATCAAGTGCCTGAATAGCCTCATTTGCATTTTCTACCATTTTTACTTCCTGTACAAACCAGGCATTGCCGTTGGTTTCAGGGTTTTCCTGCGCAACGGGACCTTCTTCGGTAGGGATAATGAAATATTTGGTGTTCAGCATATTGAGTACCTGCAGGTTATTACGGGACAGGTAAAAGTCATACAACTCCTGCATTCTGCCGGGTTTGGCAGCGTGGTAGCCTCCAATTGAATTATGGAAAAAAGATGTGCGTGCAGTATTGAACGGGCTTCCGCTAAGATCAAAAACCCTGTAATGAGAATCATCTTTCATGATCTCCCGGTCGGCTTCCGTAGCTTCAAAGGGCCTGTTCACTACACTGGAGCGAACAAAATCTTCAGCATCGACATAGCGTTTGTCCACGCCTACGAGGTCGAAAAGGATGAGAACACCCAGTCCCAAAAATGCAATATTTCGGGTAAGTTTTTTCTTCAGGTAGAACCACAGGACAGCAGCCGTTAAAAGGACCAGGACCAGAGACCTGATAGCATCGGCAGTGAAAACCGCTTTTCTGTCTTCCTTAAGCGCCCTGACGAATTCAGGCCCCAGCTGCTGGATCAAAACTCCGTCATTGGCACCTGTAAAGCTGAAGAACATACCTTTGAACAGCAGGAATAATAAAGCAATACCTCCTGTAATCAATGTTGCCAGCTTGAGAGCGTGCAGCTTACTTTCTTCTGATTCTTCCCTGAATAACAACCTGGATAGCCCTGCAATAGCAAAAACCGGAATACATAATTCCAGAATTACCTGTATGGATGAAACCGCCCTGAATTTGTTGTACAGCGGAACATATTCGATAAAGAAATCGGTCAAAAACCCGAAGTTCTTTCCCCATGAAAGGACAAGAGCGAGCAGAGATCCACCAACGATCCACCACTTAAGCCTGCCACGAACCAGGTAAAGGGCAAACACAAACAGAAAAAGCACTGTAGCCCCAATATAAGCCGGAGCGCCCACAAACGGCTGATCTCCCCAATAAGTTGGAGCCGATTCTGCAAATTGTGCCGCCTGCATTGGATTGGCACCGAGTTGGATCAACTGGGAATAAATAGCCGAATCTGTCCCTACATTCTCTGCACTGGAACCACCCATAAAGCGGGGAATGAAAAGGTTAAAGCTTTCCATAATCCCATAGCTGTATTCGGTAATATAATTATAGTCAAGGCCGTCGGTCTTTTCTGCCGCTCCTTCAGGAGTAATTGTAAGTCCGGTGTCACCGCGGGTACTAAAGTCGGCATATTCCTGCGTAGCCATCAAATTGGTAGCATTTGCACCGATAGCAAGGATGACAGCAGCAAGCATAACTCCAAGCGCCTTAAAATATTGAGGCAGGGCTTTCTTTTTAAAAGCATCAATAAGATAAACGATCCCAATGACGATCACCAGCAGGAGCAGGTAGAAGGTCATCTGGAAGTGGTTCGCACTAATTTCCAGCGCCATTCCGAAGGCCAGCAGTAAAAATCCGGGAATCCATCTTTGCCGGAAACACAGGAGAATTCCGCCAAGCACCCATGGCATGTAGGCAATGGCATGTGCCTTGGCATTATGCCCAACGCCGAGAATTATTATTAGATAGGTAGAAAAACCAAATGCCAGAGCTCCCAAAAATGCCAGTCTGTAATCAATTTTTAGGACCAGTAACAAAATGTAGATCCCAATGAAATACAGGAAAAGATAATCGGCAGGACGTGGTAGGAATCGCAGGGCCCTGTCAAGTTCCTTCACATAATTGTGCGGATAGTTCGCGCCCAACTGGTAAGTAGGCATTCCCCCAAAAGCAGCATCGGTCCAATAGGGCTCCTCCCCTGTCTCTGCCCTAAATTCATTCTGCTGCCGGGCCATTCCAATATACTGCGCAATATCACTTTGAAAGATCTCCTTTCCCTGCAGCACAGGATAAAAATATGCCAGAGATATAACAATGAAACCCAGGAATACAAAAAGGTGCGGAAGAACTTTCTTCAGGGAAAAATTCATAAAGAGAGGATTTTGGAGCGGAAATTAGTCAATTTCTTCATAATCGATGTACTCTCCCACGTCATTCTTCGATTTCCGGCCGTTTTTGGGTTTTTTATCTATGGTTACTTCACCTTCTGTTCGCTTCTGCGTCCTGTTTGGGTCGAACTGACTGAATCGTTGCTCAAACTTCTTCCCTATCTTCTTTAGTACCCAGCGCAAAAGTATAGGGCCAAACCAGCGGATGAAAAGTTTAAGACCAAAGTAGATAAGCAGTACAATTAATACCACTTTTAACACCTGGGTCAATGAAGCTTCATGCATTCTAAAAGTTTTGGTAAAATTACCATTCTGCTTAAAGAAAACCATTGCTGCAGCCGAAAAAAATGATAAAATCTCTATATTTGGTTAGAACCAATCAGCCCAAATATGAGGATCTACGCGAGTTTTTTTCTTCTGTTCTTCTTCGGAAGTTTTTCTGTCTTTGCTCAATATACTGAAACCATAAATTCTAACCGCCCCGGAAATTCCCAGGGTGCCTTTGCGGTTGGACCTATGGTATTGCAGGTTGAAGCAGGTGGAATGTTTGGAAACGATGATCATGAGTTGCTGCAAACGGACACTGAACTCTGGGGAGTAGATTACGCAGTAAGATTTGGTTTCCTGTTTGAAGAACTGGAGATCAACCTAATGGGTTCTTTTCTGGATCAATCTACCAGTTACGTAGTTGGTGCAAACACCCAAACCTACGGAGTGAGCAACTTTAATTCCAATGCCATTGGAGTAAAATACCTGGTTTACGACCCTAACAAGAATGCAAAAGAAAAGAAACCGAACCTCTACAGCTGGAAGGCCAATCAACGTTTTGACTGGAGTGTTTTCATTCCGGCAGTGGCTGTTTATGCAGGTGCAAATTTTTCGTTTGGGAACAATCCCTATATCTATGAAGGACAAAAAGACTTTTCTCCACGTGCAGCCATAATTTCTCAGAACAACTGGGGGCCCTGGGTGCTTGTTCTTAATGTAATGGCCGATCGTATTGGAGATGAGTACCCCAGCTATTCCGGCATTGCAACCCTCACGCATTCTTTTTCCAAAAAATTTGCAATGTTTGGAGAATTCCAGACCCTCATAAGTGACATCTACAGTGACGAAATAGCCCGCGGTGGCTTTGCTTATCTGTTTCATAAAAATTTTCAGGCCGATATTTCCGGATTGATCAACTTCAAGGACACCCCTTCCCGTTGGCAGGTTGCCGGCGGACTTTCCTATAGGTTTGACTGGCATAAGCAGGATGAATACCTGGAGGCTCAGGAAGACCTTTAATAACTATGCCGCCAAAAGCTTAATAGTATGATAGACATTAGCGGTACTTATACCGATCAGTATCAGCTCACAATGGGGCAGGTCTACTTCCAAAAAGGAGAAGCCAATGACGTAGCGATCTTTGATTATTTCTTCCGGAAATTACCTTTTGAAGGAGGATTTGCAGTATTTGCCGGACTGGAGACGCTGCTGGATCTTCTTGAAGATTTTAAGTTCACCGAAAAGGACCTGGATTTTCTTAAAACCCAGAATTTCTCTTCTGAATATCTCGATTACCTGAAGGAATTTCGCTTTCGCGGAAAGATCTACAGCTTAAAAGAAGGAGATCTCGTTTTTCCCGGAGAACCTGTGGTACGAGTTGAGGCCGGTATTATAGAGGCACAGATCATTGAAACTTTACTTCTGAATGTTCTGAACTTCCAGACATTGATAGCAACAAAAGCAGCCAGAATGTCCATCCAGGCAAAAGGGAGGACCTTAATAGACTTTGGTTTGAGAAGGTCTCAAGGCTTTGGAGGCTACCACGCCAGCAGGGCTGCAGCAATTGGTGGTTTTGAAGCCACCAGTAATACGCGCGCCGGCAAGGATTTTGGCTTTGCAGTATCGGGCACCATGGCGCATTCTTTTATCCAAAGCTACGAACATGAACTGGAGGCGTTCAGAGATTTTGCCGAAGCCCATCCTGAAAATACGATCTTACTCGTCGATACTTATGACACCTTAAAAAGCGGTCTTCCAAATGCCATTCAGGTTGGAAAGGAAATGGAAAGCCGTGGTCATAAGCTTAAAGGAATTAGACTTGACAGCGGCGATCTCGCTTATCTCGCACGAAAGTCCCGGGAAATGCTCGACAAAGCCGGGTTGGAGTACGTAAAAATTTCTGTATCCAATCAGCTCGATGAACACTTAATAAAAAGTTTGCTGGACCAGGAAGCTCCTATAGATATTTTTGGAGTAGGTACAAGTCTGGTCACCGGAAAACCTGATGCAGCCCTTGACGGAGTATATAAACTGTCCTTTTTCAAGGGGCAACCCAGAATCAAATTATCGGAAACCATCTCCAAAGTTACCTTACCACACCAAAAACAGGTGTATCGACTTCTGGACGGTTCAGATCTGTTTCTTGGAGCAGATGTAGTCTGTCTTGAAGGGGAAGAAAATCCGGAAATGATGTACCATCCTTACGACCCTCTAAAATTCCGCTATATCAAAGATGCTAAAAAGGAAAAACTTCTGCATCTCGTCCTGGAGGATCAGAAAAGGGTAGAAAAAGCGAGAACCATTGCAGAAATTAAAAAGTTCAGCAAACAACGCCTGAACCAGCTTCCACCGGAATACAAGAGGTTTTTCAATCCACACCTTTACAAAGTGGGGATAAGCGAGGAGCTAAGAGATGAAAGGGATCGATTAATTGCAGAACACAAAAACAAAAGATCATGAAGACGCTTGTCATTGTAGATGCCCAAATTGATTTCATGCCCGGCGGAGCTCTTGAAGTGAAGCATGGAGACAAGATCATACCTGTGATCAACAACATGTTGTCTCGATTTGAACTGGTAGTTGCCACCCAGGACTGGCACCCGCAGGAGCATAAAAGCTTTGCAGTAAATCATCCCGGTAAAAGAGAATTCGAAGTGATTGATCTCAACGGCCTGGAACAAAAGCTTTGGCCTCCACATTGTGTACAGGGAACAAAAGGAGCAGATTTTCACCCCGATCTTAATATCAAGGCAGTAGAAGCCATTTTCAGAAAAGGTATGGACCGGGAAATCGACAGCTACAGCGGCTTTTACGACAACGGTCACAAAAAGATCACCGGTCTTAGCGGATATCTGAGGGAAAGAGGAGCCGTAGATATCTACTTCTGCGGACTGGCAGCTGATATCTGCGTTTATTACACTCTTCTTGATGCTCTAAAAGAAGGATTTAAAGCCACTCTTATTGAAGATGCGGCCGTTCCTCTAATTCCGGAAACGTTTAACAGAATTCGGGAGGATATCATTTCCCATGGCGGTAGGATCACTCATTCAACAGAGGTCTGAAAAATGTCATTTTTGACCCTTGTTGCTTCTCCGAACTATTAACTACTAACAACTAACTGATCAACTATCTCCGGTGCCACCTGCGGGTGAACCACCATACCGCGGCTTGAAGAAAGGCTGTCAACACTACAGAAGTGATAATGTGTTGCAAGGCATGTAAAATTCCGAAGGAATATTCATCCCTGAATTTATTCGGTAATTCGTAATCTGTTACCAACTCTTGACTGAGGTACCCCAGAAAACTGAAAGCGACAACGAGAAAGGCATAGGTAAAAAAGAAAAAGAAATTCCTTTGCTTCGTCCATTTGAAGTAAACAGAAGCCGAAACCAGTACCAGCCAGCTTACCCAGATGCTAATCTGGTAGTGCAGTACCGCATCCATTGCACTTTCAAGCTCTTCGGGTCCATTGAGCTGCCCTACCGCATTGAAAAGAGTGAAAATGGGGTAAAGCAGGATTACCAAAAAGAGGAAATTCAGGATATTTTTTTTTCGCATAGCCGGTATAGTTCGCAACCTTTAATTTACAAAAACAAAACCGGTACTAATAGAAAACTCCCGCCTCTTTTGAGAGCGGGAGTAAAGTTCTGTCTTTATTAAAATTTATTTGGCAATATTCACTGCACGGGTTTCCCTGATCACGGTGATCTTTACCTGACCCGGATAGGTCATATCTGTCTGTATCTTCTGAGAAATTTCGAAAGAAAGATTTGAAGCTTTTTCATCGCTCACCTTCTCACTTTCCACAATCACCCTCAACTCTCTTCCTGCCTGTATCGCATAGGCTTTCTTCACCCCGCCAAAACCAAAGGCAATATCTTCAAGATCTTTCAGTCTCTGGATATAAGAATCCAGCACCTGTCTTCTTGCTCCCGGTCTGGCCCCGCTTATGGCATCACATACCTGAACTATTGGAGATAAAAGAGAGGTCATTTCGATCTCGTCATGGTGAGCTCCGATAGCGTTACAAACCTCAGGTTTTTCACCATATTTTTCGGCCCATTGCATCCCCAGGATAGCGTGTGGAACTTCGGTTTCTGAATCAGGCACTTTTCCAATGTCGTGGAGCAGTCCGGCGCGCTTGGCGAGTTTTGCATTCAACCCGAGTTCTGCAGCCATTACGCCACAAAGTTTTGCTACCTCTCTCGAGTGTTGTAGCAGGTTTTGACCATAAGAGGAACGATATTTCATACGTCCCACGATTCGGATCAATTCCGGGTGTAATCCGTGAATTCCGAGATCAATCACGGTTCTCTTACCTACTTCAATGATCTCTTCTTCGATCTGTTTGGTAGTTTTCTTCACCACCTCTTCAATTCGTGCTGGATGTATCCTTCCGTCGGTCACCAGCTTATGAAGAGACAATCTTGCTACTTCTCTTCTTACCGAGTCAAAGCAGGAAAGAATAATAGCTTCCGGCGTATCATCCACAATGATCTCCACTCCTGTTGCAGCTTCAATAGCGCGAATGTTCCTTCCTTCCCTACCAATGATGCGTCCTTTCACGTCATCGCTTTCAAGATTAAAGACCGAAACGCAGTTGTCGATCGCCTCCTCTGTTCCTATCCGCTGAATGGTATTAACGATGATCTTCTTAGCTTCCTGCTGCGCAGTGAGCTTGGCTTCTTCAATGGTATCCTGTACCATGGCCATAGCGTCTGCCTTGGCCGTATCTTTTAAGGATTCTATAAGTTGTGCCTTTGCGTCTTCGGCCGAAAGTCCCGAGATCACTTCCAGCTGCTGTACCTTACTGTTGTGAAGTTTATCAACCTCCTCCTGCTTCTTTTCCAGCACTTCATTGCGGTGATTGTAATCGGCAATCTTATCTTCGAGATCCTTGTTTAAATTTTTGTTCCTGGCCAGTTCGCTGGAAACCTGAGACTCTTTATCCCTGATCCTTTTCTCGGCATCTGCAATCTTCTTATCACGGGAAAGAATAACTTTTTCGTGTTCAGATTTAAGTTCAATGAATTTCTCCTTGGCCTGCAGGATCTTGTCTTTCTTAATTCCTTCAGCTTCCTGTTTGGCCTCTTTTAGAATGCCGGCAGCCGATTTCTTCGCTCTTTGAATGATCTTTGAAGCATTCTGCTTCTCAAAGTATTTTGCCAGGCCAAATCCAATTGCAAGACCCAGGACAAGTGAAATAATAATGAGCGCTATAGTTAGTGTATCCATTAGTTAGTTTTTATGTAAAAAAAAAGCCTGTATTAGTTGTTGATTTGCATAAACTCTTTAAATCACGTTTAGGGCTAACAAGCTGATCAAGGATCCGCTCAAAGGCGGCTTGCTTTTACAACTTAAACTCACCCTTTTTAAAGAATTGGTGTTGAGTTTATCAAAATAAATTAACTAATACAGGCAGTAACCTTTATTTCTAATTCAAAGAACAGTTAAACCAAATGCTTTTCAAGCAGATCATTGAGCGCCTTCAATCTATCTTCAGCCAATACTACATCGCTGCTACGGTCAATTGCTTTTTGCTCGGTCTGGGCTGCAAACTGCAAGGCGCACATTGCCAATACATCCTGCTTATCCCTAACGGCATAACTTTGTTCAAATTGCTTAATCATGAACTCTATTTTTTTTGCAGCCTTTCGCAGTCCCTCTTCCTGCTCTGGAAGTATGGTCATGGGATAAACCCTGTCTGCAATAGAGATCTTTATTTTAAGCTGATTTGACATTTGTTTATTCTTCTATTCAGAGAGGTGAACAATACATTGATCTATTTCCCTGATCAAGCTATTTATCTTAAGCTTGGTTTCTTTTTTATAATCATTACTGCCAAGCAACGCATTGGCGGCTTTAAGGGTTTGAACCCGATTTTCAGAAGCTTCAAGGCTTTTCTGCAATTCCTGCTTCTGGACCCTGAGAGTAGTTAATTCCTCCTGAAGGTTCTGTTGACTCTGCTCCAGTTTCTTGTAATTCTGAAGCAACTTCTCAATCCTATCTTCAAGATTTTCAACTATTTCTGTTAAATCGCTCATTAAAGCCTAACCTGCTGCTTACCCTCACAAAGTTAATATACCTACCGAAATATCCCAATATTTTGGACTCTATTTTAGATGCGGATTTTAAAATAATTTTAACCTCCTCAAAAATAAGGGTTTAATTTTCAACGTTGGTTTGGTATCTTTAAACCCGCTATAAAAAAGTAAAATTTAAATCTTTATGAAAAGGTTCCTTGCCCCTCTTCTATTTCTATTAAGCCTCGTTGCAGGTGCTCAAGCTCCAAATGTTCCAACAGATTATTTCGATGACCCCTTGCAGGTTCCCCTTGCTCTTGCAGGTACTTTTGGAGAATTGCGTTCCAATCATTTTCACAGTGGCCTTGACATCAAGACCCAACAACGGGAAGGTCTTCCGGTCTATGCATCTGCCGAAGGCTTCGTGAGTCGTATCAATGTTGCCCATTATGGCTACGGAAAAGCTTTGTATATCCAACACCCAAACGGGTACACCACGGTTTATGCCCACCTGAAGAATTTTTCTCCCAGGATCGAAGAATATATCAAGAAACTTCAATATCAAAAAGAGAGCTATGAAGTGGAAGTTTATCCCACAGCTTCAGAATTACCTGTAGAACGGGGAGAACTGGTCGCCAACAGCGGTAATACCGGTGGGAGCGGTGGGCCACACCTTCACTTTGAGATACGGGATGGAGAACAACGGCCAATGAATCCCTTGATGTTCGGAATCGATCTGGAAGATACGCGGGCACCGATAGTTTCTGGTGTCTATGTTTATCCTTCAGGAGAAGAAGCGCATGTAAATGGTTCTGCTCAAAGACAGAAATTACGACTTATTCCGCAGCAAGATGGATCTTTTAGAGCAGAAAAGATTGAAGCTTGCGGCAAAATTGGCTTCGGGATCAACACTGTAGATCAATTAAATGCAGCGCCAAATCACAATGGCGTCTATCGCATAGAAACTTCAGCAAATGGAGATAATTTGTTTCAGGCCAACTTTGAAAAATTTTCATTTGCCGAAACCCGGCACCTTAATCAGCTCATAGATTATGCCTACTACACACAAAACAACAGCCGTATTCAGAAGTTGTTTGTAGAGCCATCCAATCCTTTAAGCATCTACAGCAATGTGAGCAATGAAGGCTATTTAAATGTTCAGGATTCCCTGTCATACAATTATACGATCAAGGTAAGCGACTTTGCAGGAAACGAACGCATTGTAAATATTCCTATCGAAGGCAAACAGCGAAGTGAAGTAAAAGAAAACCCTTCTAAAATAACCGACTTCTTTGTTCCTGCCGGTTCGGGAGCACAATTTGAAGGGAATGGCATAGATGTTTATATTCCAAAGAACAGCCTTTACCAGGATGCCTATCTCGATATTAGTTTTGAGGATGAGAAAGTGATCCTTCATGAAGATATCATTCCTATACACACTAATATTACCATTGGTTTTGACGTCAGTAAATACAAGCCCGAAGACCGGGAACAAATGTTCATTGCCCGCCTTAACAAATGGAATAGGCCTAACTACTCTACCACGACAAAAGACGGGGAAAGATTTACTACTAAAACCCGCACTTTTGGCACCTATACCCTTGCCAGGGATACACAGGCTCCAAGAGTCACTCCAGTCAACTTTAGGGATGGCCAGTGGATCTCAGGGAATAAAGATCTTAAAGTGAAGATATCCGACGATCTTTCGGGCATTAACAGTTATCGGGCAACCGTCAATGGAAAGTTCATCCTCATGGAATATGAATACAAGCAAAACCTGCTTACTCACGACTTCTCAGACGGGGTGGTGACCGATACAGAAAACCTCTTGAGAATAGAAGTGAAAGATAATGTTGGAAATACTACTATCTTTGAGAGTACCTTCTTTAGAAAATAGATCTACGGTTGAGAATACTGCTCCCTTTACTACTGTGCTGCCTGTTTTGCCTCACCGGCACCCAGGCACAGACAGCAGTGGTCCAGGGAATAATTCTTAATGAAGCCGAATCACCTATCCATAACGCCACTATTTCCTGGAAAAAAGGAGGCGTTCAAAGCAACAGGAACGGATTTTATTCTCTTGAAATTCCGGCAAACCGGGAAATCGAGCTAACGGTTTCACATATTGGTTTCAAAAAGGTCATTTTTAGAACCCTTTTAGCACCCGGGGAAGTACTGGAATTCAACCCCGTCCTCAATCCAAGGGTCGAGCAAATCGGGGAAGTCGTTATTCAGACGGAAAACCGGGAGATCCTAAGAGGAATTACCACAGTAGATCCCGAGGTTATTCGCAAGCTCCCGGGTGCCAATGCGGGAGTTGAAAACCTGCTAAAGACGCTTCCCGGAGTAAACTCGAATAATGAATTGAGCACCCAGTATGCGGTTCGTGGCGGAAATTACGACGAGAACCTCGTCTACGTGAATGGCATTGAGGTTTACCGGCCATTTCTCGTGCGTTCGGGTCAACAGGAAGGACTAAGCTTTGTTAATCCCGATCTTGTTCACAACATCCACTTCTCTGCCGGAGGATTTCAGGCTAAATACGGAGATAAGCTCTCCTCTGTTCTGGATATTACTTACCGGCGACCGGTGAATTTTAAAGCTTCTCTTGACGCCGGCTTTCTGGGAATAAACATGGCTGCTGAAGGGATCTCAAAAAACGAAAAATTAAGTGCTCTTGGAGGAGTAAGGTACCGGGACAACAGCTTACTTGTTGGCGCCCGGGAAACTGAAACCAATTTTGAGCCTCTTTTTGCTGATGCTCAGGTGAATTTAATCTACCGCTTTGCTCCCCATCTTGAGGTCAGCTTCCTGGGAAATGCCTCCCTGAATGACTACAGTTATCGCCCCTTAACCCGCCAAACTAATTTTGGGACCCTGCAGGATCCTCGTGCTTTACTGGTATTCTATAATGGAAGGGAAGAAGATATCTATAAGACCCTTTTTGGAGCTCTTAAGGCCTCCTACAAGGTAAACCCTTCCTACACGGCTCATTTTACCGCTTCGGGCTACAACACCCGGGAGCAGGAATATTATGATATAGTCGCTCAATACAGGCTTGGAGAGATTAATATGGACATTGGTGGCAAAGACTTTGGAAAAGTAGAATTTTCGGAAGGTGTGGGAGCTCAACTCACCCACGCCCGCAATAAGCTGGATGCTTTGATCTTCAATGCTGAACATACCGGAAATCTTAATCTTAAGGAGAATAACTTCAACTACGGATTTAAATTCACCCATGAAGACATTCGGGGCAGAATACGGGAATATGAGATCATAGATTCTGCCGGATTTTCCCTGCGGCCTCCCCTGCCCGATTTCCGGAATAATGAGCCTTATGAACCTTATGATGCTCCTCTTGAACCCTTTACTTCCATAAGAGGATATAATGAAACGCAGATCAACCGTTTCCAGGGATATCTTCAGTGGAGCCGCCGCCTGGACGTGGGAAGTGATGCTCTCTGGTTCAATGCGGGAGTACGTAGTCACACCTGGACAGTTTCTTCTGAAGGAAATTCTTTTGATGCACAAACGGTGATAAGTCCCAGAGCTCAATTAGCCTATAAACCTTCATGGAAGCTGGATATGCTTTTTCGCCTGGCCGGAGGTATTTATCATCAGCCTCCGTTCTACAGGGAGCTCCGCAATTATTCGGGAGAATTGAATCCTGAGGTGGAGGCGCAGCAGGCATTGCACGTAGTGGTTGGAAATGACTTTAGTTTTGAGATGTTTGACAGGCCATTCAAACTTACCTCCGAGCTCTATTATAAGGATGTCAACAAGGTAAATCCTTACACACTGGAGAATGTGAGAATACGTTATGCAGCTGAAAATAACGCGGAAGCCTATGCTTACGGACTTGATATGCGCCTAAATGGAGAATTCGTTACCGGCACCGAAAGCTGGCTGAGCTTTGGATATTTGAAAACGGAAGAAAATATTAATGACAGAGGTTTTATCGCACGGCCGACAGATCAGCGGTTAAAATTTGCTGTTCTGTTCCAGGATTATGTCCCAACCATTCCCGATCTCAAGATGTACCTCAACCTGATCTACAACACCGGACTTCCAGGAGGATCTCCCGCCTACGCCGATCCTTACCTGTACCAATCCCGCCTGCCCGATTACAAACGAGCAGATCTCGGCCTTTTTTACCTGGTCAAAAGTGACAGATCCCGGGAAGAATTTTTAAGGGGTTTTAAGGAAGTCTCCATTGGTCTGGAGATCTTCAACATTTTTGACACACAGAATTCCATTACCAATACTTTTGTGAGGGATGTATATACAAAAACACAATATGCAGTCCCCAACTACCTCACCCCCAGAATCTACAATCTGAGAATAGGAATTGAGCTTTAGGATTGTTCCAGCCTTACAGCCTGGTAGTACATCCATGTCATAACCACGGGCGCTGCCCGTGGCTATGTCATTAGAGCCTTTCAGGCTCAACTTCTATAGCTGTTCTAATTAATTTGAGACGAACTTCAAATCACCCTACCTTGCCAAAATGAGGCTGAAGTCCTTCTACAACATAAGAACAACATTTCCAGCTGATGTCACTCCCAAAAAAAAGCTGAAGGCCTTAAAAATCTTAGCCCGGAGCAACGCTCCGGGATCAGTGATTCGGCACTCCACAGCCTGTAGGCTGGGACAAAAACGAATTCAAAGGGAAGAAAAAAACTTAGGTGGGGTGGCTGGCAAGAATAAGGTGCTCTTCCAGCCTTACAGGCTGGTAGTACATCCATGACATAACCACGGGCGCTGCCCGTGGCTATGTCATTAGAGCCTTCCAGGCTCAACTTCTATAGCTGTTCTAAAATTTGAGGCGAACTTTAAATCACCCTACCTTGCCAAAATGAGGCTGAAGGCCTTCTACAAAATAAGAGCAGCATTTCGAACTGATGCCACTCCCAGAAAAGGCTGAAGGCCTTAAAAATTTTAGCCCGGAGCAACGCTCCGGGATCAGTAATTCGGTACTCCACAGCCTGTAAGGCTGGGAACAAAGGGCAAATCAGCTCCGGAGGAGCGGAATGTTTATAGAATAAAAATTGGAAGAGTTAAGAGCTCCGGAGGAGCGGCATATTCCTGCTCATCCCCATCTACAACAATACAGTTTGCAAAACAATTTATTGTGAAAAAGGATTTTGGTGCTTGGAATTTGGTGCTTGAATTTTGGTGCTTGAATTTTGGTGCCTGGAATTTGGGGCCTGGAATTTGGTGCTTAGAATTTTGGAGCTTGAGTTCTGTGCTCTGACACTTTTATTTCTCAATAAACTCCTTCAGCACCTTGACCACATACTCTACCTCTTCTTTGGTGTTATAATGTGAAAAAGAAAATCTTAAAGAAGGTTTTTTCAGGTCATCTTCAGATAAAAATGCGCTTAGAACATGTGATCCCTGGTCGCTTCCGCTTTGACAGGCACTTCCTTTTGAACAGGCGATCCCGTGAAGATCCAGCTGGAACAACAACATTAAAGCCTTTTCCTGGGACATAGGCAGGCACACGTTTATTAAGGTGTAGGTACTGTTTTCGAAATCATCACACTCCCCATTGAACTTAACTTCCGGAATTTCCTTTTTTAAAAGGTCTGTAAAATGCCTTTTTAGAGAGGTAATATATTCCCGCTCTTCATCGAGATTTTGATAGGCAAGCTTCAAAGCTTCCTCAAGTCCTACGATATTGTGCACAGATTCGGTCCCTGCCCTAAAGCCACGCTCCTGCTCTCCCCCAAAGATCAATGGCTGCAGGCCACTGTTCTTTCGGATATAAGCAAAGCCAACTCCTTTCGGTCCGTGGAACTTATGTGCGCTAACAGCAGTGAAATCCACCGGAATTTCAGAAAGATCCAGCTCGTAATGACCTATAGATTGCACAGTGTCGGAATGAAATAAAGCATTATACTTTCTGCAAATATCTCCCGTTTTTTTGATATCCAGAAGATTCCCTACCTCGTTGTTCACGTGCATAAGGCTTACCAGGGTCTTCTCTTCAGAAGCCGATAGCAACTCCTCCAAATGCTTCAGGTCTACTCTTCCGCAGTCATCAAGATCTACATAAAGCAGTTCCACACCAAAAACATCGTGCAGCTTATTCAGCGTGTACAAAACCGCGTGATGTTCGATCCTGGAGGTGATGATTCGCTTCACTCCCAGGTCTCTTACAGCCGAATTAAGAATAAGATTGTCGGCTTCTGTACCTCCCGAGGTGAATATAATTTCAGAAGTAGCAACATTTAGAATTTTTGCAACAGTTTTGCGAGCCTGTTCTATAAGAGTTTTTGCACTGCGACCAAAGGCATGACTGGAAGAAGGATTCCCATACACTTCCCGCATTACCTCTGAAATACGGTCGACCACTTCCTCGCGAATCTGCGTGGTTGCAGCATTATCAAAATAGACTTTCTTCATGGTCCACAAAAATAGCAGATTTAAAATTATTTAAAGAAGTCTCTGTTAAATTATATATTACTTTTAATTTTGCCCAAAACCCGTCTTATGAGAAAATTTCTGACTCTTTCTATTGCAGCCTTGCTGCTGTTTTCGTGTAATGACGGGGATATTATTGTGACCGACTTTAATTTTGAGGATCCGCAGCTTAGCTGGTGTGGGGATAACCAGTCGCAGGTACTGTTCAAGATCAACAACAGCGGCGTTAATGAAGCCATCGCCTTTAGATTTGATCTTACCACAACCGCCCCTCAGTTTTTTCTGGCTGAAGAAGGCCAGGTAAGAATTCCGCTGAATTCTACTACAAATCAGGTGGTTTACCGGGTTTTTGACGGGGAAGTAAACAGGGATTATTTTTGTAATAAGATTCCGCCGGTTTCGCCACAGGTCACCAGGGAGTTTAGGAGCACGACGGGAGGTGAGGTTATAATTACTTCCACTATTGCCAACGCTACAGATCATGACGGGGATGGTGTGCCATCAACAACCGAAAATATGGCTTCTGAACAGGATACTGATGATGATGGAATACCCGATTACCTCGACATCGACGATGATGGTGACAATATATTGACTCGCGTGGAAAGAGCTGTAGAGGCAGAAAACTTTGTAAATACTTATCCAGACTCTGACAACGATGGGATTCCAGATTACCTGGATCCCGATGATGACGACGATGGCGTACCTACCCGAAATGAAGACTGGAACCTAAACCTGAACCCGGCAGATGATCAGGATACTGAAGGTTTAGCCTACTATTTGAATCCCGCTATCACAGATTCTTTTGAAGTTGAAGGAGTACGTGAGAACAGTATTAGCAGAAGCTTTAGATACCTCGTCACAGTAAATAATTTAACTCTCGTGAACCAGGGAGGAGACGGGGAACAAATTCGTTTACAGGATTATGAATTGGGAGTGATCACTTCCCCCACACAGAATATTGTTCTCGAACCTACCGGTGGTGAAAACGGCGGGGAAGAGGAAGAAGAAGATCAATAATTCTGGAAAATATAAACCTCGGTAGCCCCTAAGCCGTATTTCTGATAATCGGCGTCGTAAAATTTCAGATTTTCATACCTGTGAAAAAGAGTTTCCAACTCAGCTTTCAGGACTCCTTCTCCTACTCCATGAATAAAAACTACTTTCTGAATTCTTTTTTTCATGGCGAATTCCAGTTGTCGCCTGGCGGTTTCCATCTGGATATTAAGCATTTCGAAATTTGAAAGGCCGCCGGTTTTAGCAACCAGTTTTCCTATGTGAAGATCTACTTCCATTGGAGGTTGAGTGCGCTCCTTTGGCTTCACCCGTACAGATTTCCTCTTTTTTGAGGATTCCTTTTCCTTTATAACTTCTGAAATACTATCTACCTCGGGCGGCAGGATATCGGGTAGAGAACCACCTGTCTTGACGAGATCTTTAGCATTAAAAGACAAGACAAAACCTTCGGTAGTTTCAATCTCAACTTCAGGTCCTGAAACAGATAGCACCTTCCCTTCCAGATCTTCATCAAGCACCTCTACTCTATCTCCCGGCTTTAGCATGATCAAAGTTTGTTGTCCAGGTTGTCATCTTTCGGCTCTTCCTTGTGGTCATCCTTCGTTTCCACCCAAAAATTGGTGGCTTTAAAAAGCCCGTACATTAACAACACCAGTCCTACGATCATTGAGTACACATTTCTCTCTTCACCCGAAATTTCGTAAAGCAGGATCGCACCACCCACTAAAATAAGCATGGAGTTGATAAATTGAGCAGAAGGTTTTTTCATAATATTATGTTTACCAGCAGGTTAAACTCAGGAAAGAATATTAACTTCAATATTCGAGCTGCAAATTTCGGGAAAATGAGAGGAATATTCTTAGTTACTGCCTTATTATTTGTTTTTGAACCGTTCTTTGCTCAATTAAATGTAAATCCTTCCGGAAATGGGCAAAAAAGTAATTACCTCTACGTCAAGGGAGATGTACTATATGTTCAGAATGATATACGGTTAATGAAAAATCCGGAGCCGGGAAGTGAGTCCTCAATATATTTGCGAGGCGGAGCCCAACTTTTACAGGGCGAACAGCAAACAAAGGCCAATTCCGGTACCGGAAGTATTTCCATTTTTGCGGAAGGCAGTACCAACGCCTATGACTATAACTACTGGAGCTCTCCTGTAACAGCACCCGCAAATGACCTTTTTGGAATCTCTCTGTTGCACGCTCCTGTTTCGGATATCATTAGTAAACCGGCGCAAATTACTACCGCATTGAATGGAACAGCAAATCCCCTCACCATTTCGACCCGCTGGATCTACACCTTTACCGGAAATCAATATTCCAACTGGAATTTTATTGGCGGTAGCACCGGCATCCCTCCTGCCTATGGCTTTACTATGAAAGGTACAGACGGGCAAGACCCTGTTTCTGTTGATGGCCGGCCTAACAATCCGGGAAACGCGCAGCGCTATGACTTCCGCGGAAAACCGAATTCAGGGGTTATTGAGATCCCTATTTCTCCCGAAAATTTTGTGCTGGTAGGTAATCCTTATCCTTCAGCTTTTGATCTAAGTCTGTTCCTATTGGAAAATTCGGGTACGGGAGTACTGAAATCAAATTGTTATGCAGAGCTTGACAGGAGAAATGTCACCACAGGTATCGCGTACTTCTGGGATTCCAAAAAAGATGGAAATTCTCATTACCTGGAGGATTACATGGGCGGGTATGGAGCCTTTAGCCCCATCGATCCCTGTACCACCGGAGTTTATGAACCGCCTGTTTTTAAGAAGATCAGCGGAGCCGAAGATGGCAGCAAAGGAAAATATTTCCATCGCAGAGATCTTCCCGTAGCACAGGGATTCATGGTTCAGGGAGCGGAAAACGGTAAAATGATCTTCAGAAATGCTCACAGAAGGTTCATCCCGGATGCTTCTGTAAAAAGCAGTTCAATTCCGGCAAATTCAGAAAAGAAACATTTACATTCAGAGGAAAATCGGCAATTATCGGTTCTAAGAATAAACGTTTCAGTAAATGATCAATACGAGAGGAGCTTGAGCCTCGCCTTCTGGAATGAAGCCACACCCGGCATAGATCCCGGCATGGACGCCGAAACTTTTGAAGTTGCACCTACAGATGCCGGTTGGCTGCTAGATGACAAAAGTTTTGTGATCGATGTGAGGCCTTTTGACATTCTTGAAGAGATCCCGCTGTTTATACAGGTGGAAGAACAGCTTCCAAAAATGACATTTTCAGAAGGTAATGCTACGAACGCTACAAACCGCGAAATCTTCATAGTAGACACTCAATCCAACGATTATTTTTCTATTTCTAAAGAACCCTTAACTTTAGAGCTGGAACCCGGAACCTATCACGGCCGTTATAAGGTAGCATTTGCCGAAAAGATTCCGCAGGAAGAGTTGCCACAGAAGTTTTTTGAAGATGAAACGGTGGCTCCAAAGTTTGATATTTTTCAGAATAACCGGCAGGGAGAACTTCAGATC
Source organism: Salinimicrobium aquimaris (assembly GCF_035607535.1). Taxonomy (NCBI): domain Bacteria; kingdom Pseudomonadati; phylum Bacteroidota; class Flavobacteriia; order Flavobacteriales; family Flavobacteriaceae; genus Salinimicrobium; species Salinimicrobium aquimaris. Next base: position 12,622 of record NZ_JAYDZX010000001.1, on the reverse strand, counting down.
ATTGGCAACGATTATTTTCCGGTGAAGGCGATCGGAATCTTTGACCTGCAGGGTAAAAGAATATTGTATCGCAGCAACTTTGACAACAGGCGATCTATTGAGATCTCAACCCTACCCTGGCCTAACGGAGTTTATATTGTAAAGGTGACGGGAATGGACAATCAAAAAACGGTGAAAAAAATCTCTATATACAACAACTAGTTTCTATGGAAGAGTTCATGCTTCCCTGTCTAAACAAACAACTTTTTGGCATAGACTGCCTTGGCTGTGGTGCACAACGCGCTTTTGTACTTGTTTTCAAGGGTGAGTTCATAGCAGCTTTCAAAATGTTCCCTGCCATTTATCCTATTCTTCTCCTCCTCTTTTTTCTTATAATTAATTTATTCTTTAAGTTTAAAGGAGACTGGTACGTGAAAGCAGGATTAATAATAATTAGCGCTACAACTATTGTTGCCGCATACTTTTATAAGATGAGTTTTTTGATCAACTAACCAACATAATTATGGAAAGACAAACTTTACCCAATTCGACTTTAATCCTCATTTTCGGGATTCTCTCGATTGTTACTTGCTGTTGCTACGGAATTCTTGGCCTAATCTTCGGAATCGTGGCCCTGGTGATGGCAAAAAAAGCCAAACAACAATATCTGGCAGAACCGGAATTGTACTCCGGATACAGCAATGTGAAAACGGGAAGGATCCTGGCAATCATTGGAATCGTTCTTTCTGCTATTTATCTTATCCTGACTATAGTTGGGCTGGCCTTCTACGGAATTGAAGGATTGCAGGAAATGCAGGAGGAAATGATGAGAGAATACGGTGGTGGGGCCGGTTACTAGGCCTTCCTGAACCAAAAACAAAAGGGCTGTCATTTTTGACAGCCCTTTTTTTCTAAACTTTCTACAGGTTGTTATTTTTCAAATTCCTGCAGGGTCCTGGTTATAATATTCACACAGTCGAGGAGCTGTTCTTCATTCATCACCAGTGGAGGTGCAAATCTTATGATATTACCGTGAGTTGGTTTTGCCAAAAGGCCGTTTTCCTTTAGCTTCATACAAATATCCCAGGCAGTTGAACTGTCTTCTGAATCATTGATGACAATAGCATTCAGTAATCCTTTACCTCTTACAAGGTTTACGATATTTGAACTGCGAATGTAGTCATTCATCTTTCTTCTAAAGAGGTTCCCAAGTTTCTCGGCATTTTCGGCCAGCTTTTCATCCTTTATCACCTCAAGCGCGGCCATGGCAACAGCACAGGCTACGGGGTTTCCTCCAAAGGTCGAACCGTGTTGCCCCGGCTTGATAACGTTCATAACCTCGTCATTGGCAAGTACAGCCGAAACAGGATAAACTCCGCCGGAAATTGCTTTTCCAAGGATAAGCATATCTGGTTTTACCTCTTCATGCTCCACGGCAAGCAACTTTCCTGTACGCGCAATTCCCGTCTGCACTTCATCGGCTATGAAAAGTACATTATGCTGTTCACACAGTTCTTTTGCACGCTTAAGGAAACCTTCAGAAGGAACATAGACTCCGGCTTCACCCTGGATTGGTTCTACAAGGAAACCGGCTATATTATCATTGTTCTTGAGCACCTCTTCAAGCGCTTCAGTATTATTGTAAGGGATCTTCAGGAAACCGGGGGTGTAAGGACCAAAGTTCTTGCGGGCACCTTCGTCATTTGAAAAAGAGATAATGGTGGTTGTCCTTCCGTGGAAGTTATTCTCACATACCACAATTTGTGCCTCTGTCTCTGCCACTCCTTTTTTCTCATAAGCCCATTTCCTGGCGATCTTTATAGCCGTTTCCACAGCCTCTGCACCCGTATTCATTGGTAGCAGCTTGTCAAAACCAAAATATTCTGTCGCGTATTTTTCATACTTCCCTAAAATGTCATTATGGAAAGCTCTTGAAGTAAGCGTTAGTTTTTGCGCCTGCTCGGTCATTGCTCCAACAATTCGCGGGTGACAATGCCCCTGGTTCACGGCCGAATAAGCCGAAAGGAAATCGTAATATTTTTTCCCTTCTACATCCCAAACATGCACTCCTTCCCCTCTTTCCAGAACAACCGGAAGCGGATGATAGTTGTGAGCCCCATATTTGTCTTCCAGTTCAATAGCCTCGCGGGAAGAAATTTTTTCTGAAATCTTCATTTTCAATTTATTTACAGTTACTAAAAAAGAAATTCCTGCTTTCCGGAAATACCTGTAAAAAAGGTATTTTGAGGAGAGAAATCATCCTGAATTCAGAAGTCGCAAATTACTAAATGTTTCCTGATTTTTTAAAGCCAGCGCCTATTAATTCTTGGCATTTATCCTATTTTTGCGGCATGGCAAGAAAGAACAGAAATAAAGAATTTAAAGGCCTGGAGGTCATTGATGCAGGTGCAAAAGGAAAGAGCATTGCCAAAGCGCCCGATGGGAAGGTGGTCTTTATTGGGAATGCAGTGCCGGGAGATGTGGTAGATGTGCAGACCACTAAGAAAAAACGGGCATATTACGAAGGAACGGCCACGAAGATCCATGAGTTTTCAGATAAACGTGTTGAGCCGCCTTGCATCCACTTTAGTGTTTGCGGCGGCTGTAAATGGCAATTCATGGGCTATGAGCACCAGTTGTACTATAAACAAAAAGAGGTGCTGAACAATCTTACCCGCCTTGGAAAAATAGAACTACCCGAAGTCACTCCCATTCTTGGCAGCAAAGAGATCTATTTCTACCGAAATAAAATGGAATTTTCCTTTAGCGACAGCCGATGGTTAACACAGGAAGAGATCCAAAGTGGGAAGGATATTGAAGATCGCAACGCTCTGGGATTTCACATTCCGGGGATGTGGGACAAAATTTTGGATATAAAGGAATGTCACCTTCAGCAGGCGCCAAGTAACGGCATTCGGAACAGCATTAAGAAATTTGCCATTGAAAATGAGATCCCTTTCTTCAATACGCGGGATCAAAAAGGAATGCTGCGCACGCTAATGATAAGGACTGCTTCTACAGGAGAGATCATGGTGCTGCTTCAGTTCTTTGAAGAAAATAAAGAAAAGCGGGAATTGCTGCTCGATTTCGTAGCTGAAGAATTCCCCGAGATCACCAGCCTTCAGTATGTGATCAATCCTAAAGGTAATGATACTATCTACGATCAGGAAGTGATTTGCTATAAAGGCCGAGATCACATTTTTGAAGAAATGGAAGGTTTGAAATTCAAGATCAACGCGAAATCTTTTTATCAAACAAATTCCGCTCAAGCCTACGAGCTGTATAAGATTACCAGGGATTTCGCCGGATTGACAGGGAACGAACTCGTTTACGACCTGTATACAGGTACAGGAACAATCGCTCAATTTGTAGCTGCAAAAGCAGCTAAAGTTGTAGGTGTGGAAGCTGTGACCGAAGCTATTGAAGACGCCAAAGAGAACGCCAGAAATAACAATATCAGTAATACCGAATTTTATGTTGGTGACATGAAGAAGGTGTTTACGAGTGAATTTGTAAATAAACACGGGCATCCCGATGTGCTTATAACCGATCCTCCCCGGGATGGAATGCACAAGGATGTAGTTGCACAAATAATTGGTATCTTGCCTCAGCGAATTGTGTATGTGAGCTGTAATTCGGCCACACAGGCCAGAGATCTTGCATTGCTGGATGAACATTACAAAGTTACCCGTACACAGGCAGTAGATATGTTCCCACAAACTTTCCATGTTGAGAACGTGGTGTGCTTAGAAAGAAGATCATGAACAGGTTCCAAAAATGGCTTTTTTTAGCAGGGTTTATTTTTGTCGCTTTAGGGTGTCAAAAAGATGATATTTGCCCCGAAGGGACTGAGACCACTCCCCTGCTGGTGATAGAATTCTATGACCCTCTGGACCCTACCCGTTTAAAGGCTGTTCCCAATCTCATGGTTCGCGCCAGCGGAAAGGAAGAAGTACTATTGGGACCTTCAACCGTCAATACCGTAAGTATTCCGCTAAGAACAGATGAAAATTTTACAGAATATGTTTTTACCTATGATTCGGGGGGTGATGAAGAGAACGAAGATGTTGTCTCCTTCACCTATTCTCCAGATCCTCAATATCTCAACCGCGCCTGTGGATTCAAGGTGAACTACAACAGTTTGGACGTGGCTGTGACCGGAGATGGGGACAATTGGATCCTTTCAGAAACTGTTTTACAAGAAAGCGTAGAAAATGAAACAACAGCTCATATTTATTTTACTCATTAATCTTGGGTTTCATTCTTCTGCAATTTTTGCTCAGCAGGCTCAGGCAGTTGACACTGTTGATGTCCGTGAGAAATATGGTCTGCGGGTAGGAATCGACCTTAGCAAACCGGCAAGGACCTTTATTGAAAAAGATTATCAAGGGTTAGAACTCACGGCAGATTACAGGTTGTACGAGGATATCTACCTGGCAGGAGAAATAGGAAATGAACAGAATGTAATTTCTGAACCCAATGTGACAGCGTTTTCAAAAGGCAGCTACATCAAATTGGGTGGAAACTATAACTTCTATGAAAACTGGACCGGGATGCAAAACCTGATTTTCATTGGTGCACGCTACGGTTTTGCCACCTTCTCAAATGAACTGCGGGAGTTTTCCATCTATGACCGTGACCCTTATTTTGAACCAGATGTTAGGACCGAGGATCGTGAATATTCCAATCTTACTGCAGGTTGGCTGGAGTTACAGCTAGGCACCAAGGTTGAAGTCCTGAACAATCTTTACCTTGGCGTTCATGTTCAGCTAAAGCGGATGGTCAATGAAACCGAGCCTACTAATTTCGACAATCTTTACATTCCCGGCTTCAACCGCACCTATGACGGCAGCAGCGTTGGAGTGGGCTATGGCTATTCCATTTCCTATTTGATCCCTCTTTATAAGAAATAGATCAAGCTTCCTGTTTTTTGGCCTTTTTGGAACCTTCGTAGATCTCGTATTTAAGAAGTTTGGACTCCAGGGAACCATTGAATAACTTGATCTTTCTGGAAGGTCTCAGCCCCACATGTTTAATAGCTTCAAGATTTGAGGTGATGAACCAGGCATGAGTTCCCGGGTAACTTTGCTTCAGAGTATCTCCAATTGCTTTATAAAATTCAGGCATATCGATGTTTAATCGCTCTCCGTATGGCGGATTGAACACCATATGCAATTGCCTTTCGGTTTGCTTTTCAGTCTTAAAAAAATCCTCGTGCTCTACCGATATAAATTCTGCAAGATTTGCATTCTCAATGTTATCCTTAGCTTTTTGAACTGCCGAAGGAGCCTTATCATATCCCTTTATCGTAAAATGGAATTCCCTGACCTTTTTCAGCACCGACTCCTGGATCTTCTCAAAAAGATCTTCATCCCAGTCCTTCCACTTTTCAAATCCGAATTCCTTTCGGTTGATATTCGGCGGAATATTACATGCAATCATTGCAGCCTCAATAAGGATAGTTCCACTACCACACATTGGGTCCATAAAATCACATTGCCCGTCCCAACCTGAATGCAAAAGCATTCCTGCAGCCAGAACTTCATTAATAGGTGCGATATTGGTGGCCGACTTATAACCCCTCTTGTGAAGGGATTGTCCTGAACTGTCCAGGGAAACTGTACAGAATTCCTTTTCTATATGGATGTTGATCCTTAAGGTGGGATAATCCAGGTCAATTCCCGGGCGTTCCCCGGTCCGGTCCCTAAACCTGTCGACTATTGCGTCTTTCGATTTAAGGGCCACATACTTGGAATGAGTGAACCTGTCTGAATGCACAGTGGCATCTATGGCCAAAGTTTGATTGGCGTCCATCCATTTTTCCCAGGCAATATTCCTGATCTCCCGGTACAGATCATCTTCAGAAAAAACTTTAAAGGTGGTAACGGGCTTCAGCACCTTTATGGCGGTGCGCAGGGATAGATTGGATTTGTACATAAAACCTTTATCCCCGTAAAAGGAAACAGAACGCACTCCCTCCTTTACATCTATCGCTCCTAAATTCCGTAGTTCCTTTGCCAGCAATGGTTCAAAGCCAAAAAGAGTTTTGGCTACCATTTTAAAGTTATTTCCCATTTCTCAGTTTCTGTGAGAGGCAAAAATACATTAATTTTGCAGGATATGGAATTAGCAGAAAACAGGTGGTTCACTTCGTGGTTTGACACTCCTTACTACCACATTTTATACAAGAACAGAGGTGACGAAGAAGCCAGAGAATTCATGCAAAATCTGGTTGATTTTTTAAAGTTACCAAAAGGCGCCAGTATTCTTGACCTGGCCTGCGGCAAAGGAAGGCACTCTGTTTTTCTCAATAAGCTGGGCTATGATGTCACGGGAGTTGATCTTTCACAAAACAGCATTTCCTACGCAAAACAGTTCGAAAATGAGCATTTGCATTTTCACACACACTGTATGTGTGCTCCCCTGGAACAGAAATTCGATGCCGTTTTCAACCTTTTTACAAGCTTTGGATACTTTGATGAGGAAAAGGAGAATCTTGAAAGTATTTTTGCCATTAAGGAAGAACTTAAAGAAGGTGGCTGGGGAGTTATAGATTTTATGAACGTAAAAAAGGTGATAAAGAATCTTGTACCTTCAGAAGTTAAAACAGTGAAAGGAATTGATTTTCATATCACCCGTCGTGTCGAAAATGGCTTTATTCTTAAAGATATCGAGTTCGAGGATCAGGGAGAAGATCATGCCTTTACTGAGAAAGTGATGGCCCTTACGCTGGAGAAGTTCCGGTTATATTTTTTCAAGGCCGGTATTGAACTGGTTCACACCTTTGGAAACTACGACCTGCAACCTTACGACGAAGATACTTCTGACCGACTAATACTAGTTTTTAGATAATGCTGTATTTACTGCCATTGTTAGCGGTAGTCATAGGATATGTGATATCTCTATTTCTCAAACCTTCCTCTTCAACGGGTTTCCAGTTACTGCTTTCCTTTAGCGGAGCTTTCCTGCTTTCGGTTACCGTTTTTGAAATGTTGCCGGAAGTGTATAATTCAGGTTTTGACAAGGTTGGGATCTTTATTATGGCAGGATTACTTTTGCAGATCTTTCTGGAATTCCTTTCCAAAGGCGTGGAACACGGGCACATGCATCATAACCGGGATTCGGTGAAGTTTCCCTTTCTGTTACTCTTTAGTTTGTCCATACACGCTTTGCTGGAAGGTTTTCCCCTTACCCGCAGCAGCGACTTGCTTCACGGGGTCGTAATTCACAAGATCCCGGTAGCGGCAATACTTGCAGCTTTTCTATTCCATTCGAAAATAGGAAAAATAAAAGCCTTTCTTTTTCTTATCATCTTTGGATTGATGACCCCGCTGGGAAGTTTTATTAATGCCAATTTTGCAATTTCTGAAGCTCAAACTGCCTATATAAACGCTATGGTAATTGGGATCTTTCTACACGTCTCCACCACAATACTTTTTGAAGCTTCCAAAAACCACAGTTTTAATGCCACCAAACTTGCAGTGGTCATTGCCGGGATCCTTATAGCATATTTCCTATAAAAAATGTACAGCCGCGAAGAAAGTAAAAAGGTTCGCCAGGAATTCTGGACCAGCTTCGGAAAAAATTATCCCCGAAAATGGCTCTTATACAATACCAGGATAAAAGATCTTGCCCTGAAATTCACTTTTACCCGCAGAATTGCTGAAGTATCTATAGATCTTGATGCTTCCGATGAGATCATGAGGCAATATTACTTCGAAAAGCTTCAGAGCCTGCAAAATATCCTGAAAGGGGAATTTTTACCCGACGCTGTTTTCGCTGAAGAATATGAACTGGAGAGCGGAAAGATCATCTCCCGCATCTATGTCACCCTGAAGGGAGTGAATATTCACAACAAAAAGCAATGGCCTGAAGTACAGGAGTGGCTGGCTGAAAAAATGAGTGCCCTGGAAGCTTTTTTTGTTGAATACAGGGATTTTATTGAGCAATGATCCTACTTAAGAGGAATTCGTAGCTCCACCCGGGTACCCGTATTGACTTTTTCGGGATAAAGAACGGCATAATTCAAAGAATAATTTCCTTCATAATCTTTATAGAAAATTTGAAGTCTTTCCCTGGTGATCTGTAGTCCTACAGACCTTCTACGGTGAAACTTTTGTCGGTTTTTTTCTTTGGATCTCTTCATCCCAATGCCATTGTCTTCAATTGCTATCGATATTTCTTTTTCAGAGTGCTTTTCAATAAGAATTGAAAGCTGCTTATCGGGTACAGGAGAGAGACCGTGCCAAATTGCGTTTTCCACAAAGGATTGTAGGATGAGAGAAGGAACTTTTATCCCTTGCAAATCCAATCCTTCCCCGATCTTCACATTAAACTTGATCTGGTTTTCAAACCTGATGTTCTCAATATTTACATAAAGCTGAATTGTTTCGATCTCTTCTGCCAGAGTACTTACTTTCTCCCTGGTCGCGTCAAGTACCTTCCGGATGAACTTTGAGAACTTGTTGAGATAGTAAACAGCATTTTCCTTTTCATTGTTTATAATATATAGTTTGATGCTATTAAGGGAATTGAAAATAAAATGCGGATTCATTTGACTACGCAGAAAATTGACCTTCAATTCCGCGAGCTCTCTTTCATACTGCGCAGTTAGTTTTTCGAGCTTATCCCTTTCTACCTGTTTACTCAAAATTTCGACATTCTCTTCCAGTTTTTGCTGAACTCTTGCTCTTAGTCTTTCATTTTCCTCATTCTGCCTTATTAGTTCAAGTTTGGCCTGCCTATTTTCCTGCAACAGCAATTTCTGCTTATGCCCAAGTCCTAATGAGAACAATAGATTCTCTACTATTCCTGCAAGCAAAAAGAATCCTGAAGCTATCCTGAAATTTTCCTTACCCAGGTTAAGCTGATATATAAGGACCGGACCGAGCCATCCCAGGAAAAGGATCAAGGAACCAAGAATAAGATAAAATCTTAAGGGGATTGGCTTCTTTAGGATTGGATAATATGCTAATGCTGCCAGTATCGGCATGTAGAAAAGAAAGAAGTTATAGCCCAGGTACCGCAAATAAGTACCACCCACCAGGTAAGAGACAAAGTGCACAAAAAGTGCTATGCACAGGAAAATCCAGTTGGCACGTAGAACATATTTGTTCCAGCGAGGCTCATACTTTTTCATTTCCAGAAAGCTGTAGGCAAAGAAAAGATAAACCACAAAGATGATTTCTGTAAGGAGATACATGAAATCCCTGAAATAAGCAATATAAATCTCCTGATATCTTCCACTACTAAACCTAAGTATCGAAAACAGGACAAGAAAAAGATAGAGACTGTAGAAAAGGTAGGATCTTATCTTTTGCTGAAAATAAAGAAGGAAGTGATAAATGGCCAGAATGGAAAGAACCCCGGCAAAAAAAGTGAGTAGCCCGCTTGTAAAAGGTTGACGTATAATATCTAAGATTACTTCCAAGGTTTCAGTTTCCAAGCAGTTCTAGTAAATGGGGCTTTTTTGAGCGGGAGACCGGAATGCTAGAACCATCTTTAAGGATAAGGTACTGTCCATCACTTTTAACGAATTCGGTGACACAGCTCAAGTTGACTAAAAAAGAATGATGAGTGCGGTAGAAAGATGGGTTATCTATAAGCGCCTCCACTTCTTTAATCTTCTTTGACAGCACTTCTTTTTTTCCGTCGTTCATATAGACTTCCGTATAGTTGCCGTCAGATTTGCAATAGATGATATCCTCGCTCGGTACATATAGCGTTTTATCAACGAAGGACAATGGGATCTTCCTGGGAGCCGGTTGCTTCCTCATGTCCTGCATGATATTTCGCAGTTGCTCACCCAGGCGGTTGTTCTTTTTTCTGTCCAACACCCTTTCGGCAGCAACTTTAAGATCATCTGAGTCTATAGGTTTTAGCAAATAATCTACTGCATTCTCTCTAAATGCCTGCAAAGCATAATTATCATAAGCTGTGGTAAATATCAATTCGAAATTTCGAAACTTTAAACTATGCAGCAATTGAAAACCGTCCATTTGCGGCATCTCAATGTCGAGAAAAACACAGTCGGGCTTTATAAGGTCTATTCCTTTTATAGCTTCATTTGGACTTAAATAAGTGGCACAGACTTCTATCCAGGGACAAAAAGCATTGATCTCCCATTGCAGGCTCTTTATCGCACTTACTTCGTCATCAACAATTACCGATCGTATCATAGGAATAGATTGCAATTTAAATTACAAAAAAGAATGTAATGGCAGGCGACCTTCTTTATGAGTGACAAATTCTATTGTATAAATGGTTCATAATCTCTCAAAACCTGAAGGATTACCAATTATAAATAGAGAGGCCACCTCTATACATTAGCCTCAAACGAACCCATGATACCAATATATTTTTATAACGTTAACCATTAAAAACGTCAGATTATGAAAGAATTACATGTATTTACCGAAGGCTTGTTGGCCAAGACCTTCTTATGTTTTTTATTGGCAACTTTTACCATGAGTTGTGAAAAAGAAGAAGTGGACACTACGAATTTAGAAGTTGCAAATGCCAGTTTAAAATCAATGAATACGGTGAAAATCACCTCCACGGGTATGAACTTTTTTGCACCCGATGAGATTCCTTCGGGATGGAATACTTTTGAATACACTAATAATTCCGCTGCACCTCACTTCTTTCTCCTCGTAAAAGTACCAGAAAATATAACTCTTGAACGCTATAGTACAGAGTTAACCATACCGTTTAACGAGTGGTTATGGGAATTAATCGACAATCCAGAGGCTATTCCAGATTTTCCGGACTGGTTTGGTCAGACATTGAATTATGGAGGATCAGGTATAGTGGATCCGGGCCAAACTGCTGTAACTTCAATAAATTTACCTCCAGGAAATTACATCATGGAATGTTATATAAAGATGCCCGGTGGTGGATTTGAGAGACCAGGGGGAGTATTTCATTCTTTTCCTGTTAATGAAACTACTGGAATGGTAAAGCAATTGACAGTTACCACAGAAAAAGCTAAGCAAAAAGAACCAAAGGCAAATATTACTATTGATGTTACAACTAACAATGGCTATGTCATAGATAAGGAAATTAACCGTCCTGGATTACATACTTTTGCCGTTAACAATGAAGGTGCACTAACTGCAGATGTACATCTGATAAGGTTTGATGATGGAAATGAAGAGAATTTAGCACTATTAAATACCTGGATGTTCTGGATGAATAATCTTGGAGCCCCAAACGAAGGAATGATGACTCCGGCACCAGCAGGATTTACTTTCTTAGGCGGTGCTCAGGAATTGTCTGCAGGAGGAACCACATATTTTCAGGCATTGCTAAAACCCGGAAAATATGCCTTTATAGCTGAATGGCCTGATTCGATGGCCAGTGGTTATTACCATGAGTTTGAGGTAGGAGGAAAAAAATAACAGAAATCTCTTTTTAAGAGATTGTTGAAGCCGGTACTGGTGTAGGGGCAGTGCCGGTTTTTTTTGTTGGTAATAGATGACATGAATTCCTGAAGACAGACCCTCCCCGTCCTGCTCCTTGACTTGGATCCAGGGAAATAGACCCTGCCCGTCTCCGCTATTGCGGAGCCTTCCCCTCCCTGAGAGGGTGGGGAGCTGAGAGTTGTATCCTAAGAAAGTTTCTCGTTGAAATATTCCCCTCCTCCCTGAGGAGGGGTGGCCGCAGGCCGGGGTGGTGCATAGGACCGATATCTTGAAGTGAAATTCGGAAAAGAAGACCCTCCCCGTCTCCGCTATGGCGGAGCCTTCCCCTCCCTGGAAGGGAGGGGTGCTTAGATTTGTTTCCAGATTTAACTTTTGTACTGAAATTCCTTCCCAACCAGAAGTGGAGGGAATGGACTTTCCTTTGGCCCTGATGTTCCCCTCCTCCCTGAGGAGGGGTGGCCGCAGGTCGGGGTGGTGCATAGGACTGATATCTTGAAGTGAAATTCGGAAAAGAAGACCCTCCCCGTCTCCGCTATGGCGGTGCCTTCCCCTCCCTGGAAGGGAGGGGTGCTTAGATTTGTTTCCAGATTTAGCTTTTGTACTGAAATTCCTTCCCAATCAGAAGTGGAGGGAATGGACCTTCCTTTGGCGCTGACGTTTCCCTCCTCCCTGAGGAGGGGTGGCCGCAGGTCGGGGTGGTGCATGGGACCGATATCTTGAAGTGAAATTCGGAAAAGTAGACCCTCCCCGGCTACACAAATCTGGAGTTTTCGTTTTCCTGCCAAGGAGGGGAAGCTGAGAGCTGTTTTGAGTTTTAAATTTAGACCAAAAAAAAGACCCTTACATTGCTGTAAGGGTCTTCTATAAAAAAGGCGGCGACATACTCTCCCACAAGATAGCAGTACCATCTGCGCTAACGGGCTTAACTTCTCTGTTCGGAATGGGAAGAGGTGAGCCCCGTTGCTATAACCACCTTAAGTCTTTAGTATGCAGTGTTCAGTGATCAGTTGGCAGTAGCCTCTTGATTACTTACTAGATGTCATACCTAATGAGTTGACATATTTGGAAAATAATAATATAAGAAAACACTTTGAGCAAGGCTATAAAGCTTTAGGTTGTTCCTCCCGGCCTTTGCAGGCCGGGAAGTGCACTAAGCTATACGGATTATTAGTATCACTCGGCTATGACATTACTGCCTTTACACCTGTGACCTATCAACG